>NZ_JYFN01000011.1 GCF_000948395.1 Frankia torreyi
GCTGCTGCACCGGGCGTTACGGAAACTGATCCACGACACCGCGCTGGTCGAAGGGATCGACCCCGACCGGCTCTCCTTCACCCACACCGTCAAAGTCGTCCGCCGCCAAGTCGTGCGCCGGGCGCTTTTCCCCCCTCCGCCGGACGGCCCGGATCCTGGCCGCGGTGACCGCTGAGATCGCCGAACACGTCCTACCGAAACGGCTCCGCTCCCACCCCCGCGTCGTCCGACGCACCAAACGCACCCCGTTCCCCGCCAAGAAGCCGATCGACAAGCACCTCGCAGGACCGCCGCCCACCGTGGTCACAGTCCTGATCCGAACCTAAAGTTCCTGGTATTGCGCCCCGGGAAGGTAGCTCGCCTGGCGGAGGCGAGATCAGCAGTAGTCCGAGGGCGCGGGTGGTGCGGTCGTCCACATCGCCGAGAACGCATCTGCCGCGGCTTTCAGGTGGCGGCGAGGCGGTCGACGAGCACGGCGATGCCGTCGAGCAGGCGGGCGAGCCCGAAGTCGAACTCGCCGTCCATGTCGTCGTCATCGTCGAGCGAGCCGGAATCGATCGCGCGCTGCAACGAGGGGAACAGCGCCGGATCGATGAGCCGCGAGAGCAGCGCGCCGTAGCCCGGCATCATCTTCTCCCCGCCGGACGCCACCGTGAGGTCGGCGGACAGCGTCGCCTCGTTGCGGACGAAACCGCTCAGCAGTAGCACCGAGGACAGTTTCTGCTGCTCGGTCAGGGGGGTGTGCGCCAGGCAGCGCAGGCCGTCGTCCATCCAGGCGACCATGTTCGGGCCGAGCGGCGGGGTGCTGATCGGGACGCGCAGGGCCCAGGGATGACGGTGGTACGCCGCCCGCGCGCCCTGGGCCCAGCGACTGAGGCCCGCCCGCCAGCCGTCGTCGGGCTCGCGCGGGCCGGGCGGGCTGCCCATCGCGGCGTCCACCATCAGCAGCAGCAGCTCGTCCTTGGCGGCGACGTACCGGTAGAGCGACATGGTCGCGGCGCCGAGCTCGGCGGCGACCCGGCTCATCGACAGCGCGCCGATGCCGTCGGCCTGCGCGACGTCGACCGCGGCGGACACGATGCGCTCCAGGCTGAGCCCGCGGCGGGGACCCCGGCTCGGCCGCTCCCGGATCCCCCAGAGCATCTCGACGGCCGGCGGAAGAGCGAAGACGCCGGGCGCTTCCGGCCTGCCGCCCACGGCGGAGGCCGCGGGCACGACACCCGAGGCCGCGGGCACGACACCCGAGTCCGCAGGCACGCTGGCCGGGCCGCCGCCCGGTCCGGGGCTCCTGGCCATCGTCACCTCCGCGCCGCGTCAGGGATCCGACAGCCGCCCTTCGCCGCACCGCCGTTGACGCCATCCTAGATCTGCGTACCATCTACGCTATTGAACGTACGCCATACGCAGTTCACCTTCGCGACGAGGAGCAGCCCTCACGATGTCCACTGACCTGGCGATCGAGGCTGTCGGGCTGGCCAAGTCCTACGGCTCGACCTCCGTGCTCGACCACGTCGACCTGCGGGTGTCCTGCGGCGGCGTGTTCGCGCTGCTCGGCCCGAACGGCGCGGGCAAGACCACCGCCGTGCGGATCCTGGCCACCCTGACGCGCGCCGACGCCGGGCGCGTCCGGGTCGCCGGCCACGACGTCGACACCCAGCGCCGCGAGGTCCGCCGGCGGATCAGCCTGACCGGCCAGTACGCGGCCCTCGACGAGGCGCAGACCGGCGAGCAGAACCTGCGGATGATGGGCCGGCTGCTGCACCTGCCGCCCCGCCTGGTCCGCCGGCGCGCCGCGGAGCTGCTGGAACGGTTCGACCTGACCGCCGCCGGCCGGCGCCGGGTCGAGACCTACTCCGGCGGGATGCGCCGCCGGCTGGACCTCGCGGCGAGCCTCGTCGGCGAGCCGGAGATCATTTTTCTGGACGAGCCGACGACCGGCCTGGACCCGCGCAGTCGGGCCGCGATGTGGGAGATCGTCAGCGAGCTCGCCGTCGCCGGCGTCACCGTCTTCCTCACCACGCAGTACCTGGACGAGGCCGACCGGCTGGCCGACCGCATCGCGATCGTCGACGGCGGGCGGGTGGTCGCCGAGGGATCCGCGGCGCAGCTCAAGGAGCAGGTCGGCGGGCACCGCCTCGACGTGGAGCTGACGGCGGCCGCCGGGCCCGAGGCGTTCGCGGCCGTCGTGCGCCAACTCGGCCCGCGCGCCGTCACCGCCGATCCGGCTCGGCGCACCTTCGGCATCACCACCGACGGCACGGCGGCCCACGTACGCGCCCTGCTCGACGAGATCGACGCCGGCCGCGATCGCGTCGCCCGTTTCGACGTGCACGGCACCACCCTGGACGACGCCTTCCTCACCCTCACCGCCCGGCCGGCACGCGCCGAGACCCGCCCGTCGCCCACCGAGATCCGCCCGACCGCCCTCCAGAGGGGGAGCGCTCATGTCTGAGCTGGCCCTGCCCAAAGCGGCCGTCCGCCCCGCGCCCCGGCCGGCGTTCGTCGACGCCGCCGGCGACGCGGCGACGATGATCGGCCGCAGCCTGCGGTTGACCGTGCGCAGCGTCGACGGCATGATCACCGCGCTCGCACTCCCGATCATGCTGATGCTGATGTTCGTCTACCTGTTCGGCGGGGCGCTGCAGACCGGCATCGACTACGTGGACTACGTCGTGCCCGGCGTGCTGCTGGTCTGCGCCGGCTTCGGGGCGGCGACCACCGCCGTCACCGTGTCCAGCGACCTGACCACCGGCGTCATCGACCGGTTCCGGTCGATGGACGTCTCCGGCGCCGCACTGATCTCCGGGCACGTGGTGGCGAGCGTGGTGCGCAACCTCGTCTCCACCGCGCTGGTGGTCGCCGTGGCCCTCGCCATCGGCTTCCGCCCGTCCGCCGGTGTCGGCGACTGGCTGGTGGCCGTGGGCGTGCTGGCGCTGTTCGTGCTGGCGCTGTCCTGGCTGTCGGCGACGGTCGGGATCCTCGCCGGTTCACCGGAGGCGGCGAACGGGTTCACCTTCCTCGTCAGCTTCCTGGCCTACCCGAGCAGCGCGTTCGTCCCGGTCGACACGATGCCGTCCTGGCTGCGGGGCTTCGCCCGTGACCAACCCGTGAACACCGTGGTGGAGACGACCCGCGCCGCGCTCACCGGCAGGCCGGTCGGCTCCGTCGCCTGGCACGCGGTGCTGTGGAGCCTGGGCATCATCGCGGTCTCGGTCGTGGCCTCGAGCGTCCTGTTCAACCGCCGGACCCGCTGACGAGCGAGGCGGCGGCCTCCTGGGACGGGTGGCCGGGCTATCCCCGCAGCGCCCGGTAGGTCTCGGCGGCGGCCGGGTGCAGCGGCAGCGGCTCGGTGTTGATGAGGTTGCCGACGTCGAGGTACTGGGTGCCCCGGGCCTGCTTCGGCACGAGCTGCCCGGCGTGCTCGACCAGCACCCGGACGGTGTTGCGGACCACCTGATCGGGGCAGTGCGACCCGGCGACCAGCAGGTTCGGAACGCCGACCGTATGCACGGCGCCCGCCGCCCGGTAGGTGCCGGCCGGCAGGGCGACCTCGTTGTAGTAGCGGCCGTAGCGGCGGCGCAGTTCGGGGACGTAGGCGCCGAGCTCCAGCAGCCGGATGCCCCACTCCCGGTCCGCCTGCGCCAGGACCTCCGTCGGGACCCCGCCCGACCACAGCATGGCGTCGATCATGTCCTCGCGCAGCGCGCCCACGGCGTCCTTGAGCGACAGGTGGCGTGCCTGGCCGAGCATCACCCCCGCCGTGGCGAACAGGCGCTCGCCGAACAGCGCGGCGCCGGAGCCGTTGGCGCCCAGCGACACGGCCCGGCCGGCCAGGTCCGCCACGGCGCGCACCGGACTGTCGGCGCGCACGACGAGCTGCATGTAGTTCTCGTAGACCCGGCCGAGCGCGTAGAGCTGCACCGGGCGGCCGAAGGCGGGCAGACCCTTCTGCGCGGCGTCGAGGGCATCGGCGAGGGCGAGCCCGAGGTCCGCCGTGCCGGCCGAGACGCTACGGATGTTCTGCACGCTGCCGAGCGTCGGAACCACCTGGGCGTGCAGCAACGGTCGGAGCAGGTTCGCGAACTCGATGTAGAAGCCGTCGGGCTCCCCGGCCGCGATCGAGACCGTGGGGTCGTCCGACGAGCAACCGCCGGCACTGGCGACGGTGACGGCCGTGGCCCCGACCGCCAGGGTGCCGAGCAGCACCGCGCGGCGAGAGACGGTCACGAGGCGGCTCCGGGCGTCGTGGCACTCGCCGGGTCGTCGCGCCGTCGGGCCCGGCGGCGCTGGGACCTGGGCAGCCAGATCGTCGGCATCGTGTCGGTCCCGCCCGACCGCGACAGGCCGGGCAACCCCGAGCCACGCCCGCCGTTCGCCGGCGTGCCCGTGGGCGCGGAGTCGACCGGCGGGGACGTGGGCCGTTCTCCGACGGGCAGTTCGGCGGCGACGGACAGCCCGTGCGGCGTCACCGTCTCCAGGATCAGCCGCCCGCCGTTGTTGGTCACCAGCCGCTCGGCGATCGCCAGGCCGAGCCCGGAGCCGGACAGGTCGTGGTTGCCGCGGTGGAACCGTTCGGTCANGCGCGGCAGCTCGCCGGGTGGCACGCCGACGCCGTCGTCGGCCACGGTCACCCGGCCCCGCCCCGTCGGCCAGCGAGCGGTCACCGTCACGGTCACCGTGCTGCCCGGGGCGTACTTGATGGCGTTGTCGATCAGCACGTCGACGATCTGCTCCAGGTCCGTATCGGCGCACAGCAGCGGGATGGGTTCCGCCGGGACGTGATCGACCAGCGTCACGTCCCGGGCGACGGCGGCGGGCAGCCAGAAGTCGATCCGCTCGAGCACCGTCGCGCTCGCGTCGCAGGCCGCCGGGGTCGCGGGATGGGCGGCGAGCTCGGTGGCGGCCGCGTCGGCGACGGCGAGCGCGCGCATGCCATCGAGCAGGACCTGCAGCCGCCCGGCCTGGGCGACCATCGAGGCGTAGGTGTCGCGCGCCTCGTCCGGCAACGAGCCGGCCAGCATGTCCATCCGCAGCCGCATCGCCATCAGGGGGTTGCGCAACTGGTGGGAGGTGTCGTCGATGAGCGCCCGCTGACGGCGCGCCGAGTCGGCGACCGCGTCCGACATCCGGTTGAACGAGGCGAGCAGTGTGCGTACCTCCGACGGCCCCTGCTGCGGCGACACGTGCGCCGCCACCACCCCCTTGCCGACCGCCCGCAGGCCGTGCTCGAGCTGGGTGATGGGCCGCAGCACCCAGCGGACGATCAGCAGGATCACCGTCGCGAACACCGCGGCGACGGCGAGCACGCCGAGCAGGACGTGCCCCCATACCCGCCCGACGTCCGCCGCGGCACGGCCCCGGCTCGACACCAGCACCACCGCGCCGCTCACCTCGACGCCGTTGCCCACCGGGCGGGCGAACAGCACCCGCCCGGACGACCAGGGCCGGATATCGGGCAGGCTGGCCTGGCGCTGGTTGCGCAGCGCCGCGTCGATCGCCTGCGCGACCTGCCCGCCGCCGCCGAGATCACCGAGGTCGCCGCGCGAGACGATCGGCCGGCCCGCCGCGTCGACGACGGCCACGGCGTCGCCATAGAGGTCGGCATGCGCATCGATCTCCGGTTCGAGCTGGTCGGAGCCGGTGAGCGCGAGCTCGGCGAACCGGTTGATGTCGGCGGTGCGCCGGCTGACGAACCGGTCGGAGCGTTCCGCCGAGGTGGTGTAGAGCAGCGGGACGGCGAACGCGGCGAGCGCGCCGAGACCGGCCACGATGAGGACGATCAGCAGCCGTCGGCGCATCTCAGTCGCCCAGCCGGTAGCCGAAGCCGCGGATGTTGTGCAGCGGGCTCGGCCGGCCAAGCTTCTTGCGCAGCTTCGACAGGTGCACGTCGAACGTCCGCGACACCGCCACGTAGGCGTCGCCCCACACCTCGTCGAGCAACTGCTCGCGGCTGACGGCCGCGCCCGCCTTGCGGGCGAGCACGGCCAGGATCTCGAACTCGATCCGCGTCAGCACGACCTCCTCGCCGGCGACCGTCACCAGATGGGTGTCGAGGTCGATGGCGATGTCGTTCACCTGCACCCGCCCGACCGGGGTGGCACCGCCGCGCTCGGTGCGGCGCAGGATGGCCTCCATCCGGGCTAGCAGCTCGTCCATCCGCACCGGCTTGATCAGATAATCGTCGGCGCCGAGGCGCAGGCCCCGCACGATGTCGCGCTCGTGGGTGCCCATCGCGGTCAGGACGAGGACCGGGGTCGCGGCGAGCCGGCGCAGGCGACGCAGCACCTCCAGCCCGCTGATGTCCGGCAGCCCGAGGTCAAGGAGCAGCAGGTCGGCGTTGCGATGACGGAGCAGGGCGTCCGCCCCCCGGGTCACCCACTCGACCGGGTGGCCGCGCGCATCCAGGACATCCTTGATCGCGCCGCCGACGCCGTGGTCGTCCTCGACCAGCAACACACGCATTGTCAGCCCCGATCTTCAAGCCCCGACTGGTGAGGTCTCCTCCATCAATACGTGGATCAGCAACGACACCAGCAGGCAGGCCCCCGCGTAGTAGCCCGAAAACGGCTTCGGGGCGGCACGTTCGGGCCAGTGCGACGCGTTCGGCCGCGATGCGGCCCCGGCGACACGTCGTTCGGCGATTCCTCGCCGCCGGCGCCGGACCCGCCCGGCCTCGGCCGCCCGGCATCGAGCGACGCCATCCCGACCGCCCTTCTGGATCACGGCGGCCGAGGGCGATCGGTTGCGCCCGCGGGGAGGTGTCGGCGGTAGCGGGGCGCAGACCGCTACCGGTGGCGGCCGGAGGTGAACATCCAGGCCAGGTGTGCTCCCGGCATGTCGCAGACGGTGCGGACGACCCGGTCCAGCCGGTCTGGATGCAGCCGGTCACAGTGCGCCGTCGGCGCCAGGCTCTGCGCGTCGACGAGGAAGGCGCGTTGGGCGTCGTCGAGAGCGCGCAGCCGTCGGGTGATGTACAGGTGGACCTGTTCGAGGGCGGTGCGTTCGTCGCAGCCCGTGGCGCGCTGGAGAACGATGACGTAGTTGGTGGTCTCCCCGAGGGCGGCTTCCCGCGGCAGGGATACCACGTCGTTGGTCCACGCGATGATGTCACTCGACGCGGCACACAGCTCGGTCCAGCTCTTCGTCGCCGCGAGGTCCGGGGGGATTTCCGTCCGGTAGGCGACTTCCACCAGGTCGTACATGAACATGGCGTTGTCGTTCCGGCGCAGCGTCGGGTATTCCTCGGGGGTCGCCACCGTGCCGTTCTGCCGGTGGGCGATCTGGGTGAGGAAGGCGTCGCGGTGGTCGTGGATGTGCTGACGGATGCGGCGACGCCACGGCGCGGACATTCCCCGGGCGGTGCGGGGCCACAGGTCGGCCAGGGCCGTCACCGACGCGGGGGCGCCGGCGGGCGCGGGCTGCCCTTCGGCCGTCGAGGTGATCGAGGTGATCGAGGCGTAGGTCTCGCGCACGATCGCGGCGTCGCGGCCCATGGGCCCTTCGTCCTGCTCGTCATCGAGGTGGAACAGCCACACCGCCCACTGGGCGAAGAGCTCGACGTCGGCCTGCTCGGCATCGGGCAGGATCCGGGCGGCCGCCAGGTGGAATCCGGCGGCGTCCAACCGGGCACGTGCGGCATCGTCGACGGCCAGCCCGAACCCGGCGGCCCAGGCCAGGAGATGTTCGCCGATGCGGTCGGCCGCGGGATGCACCCGTTGGGGAATGCTGATCCCGAAATCGGGTCTGGGCACGCCGGTGGGACAGAGCTGACTCATGCGGTGGCCTCGGTGCAGGGAGGGGGCGGAGTCCGCCCGGCTGACATGCCTACATAGCGAAGACGCTGGTGAGGTGGGGCGAGCCGAGTCGGACCGGGAACCAGCCCCTACGGAAACAGGGCAGGCCGACAGGGAACCGTCTGCCGGTCATTATGGCGCGACAGGATTGCCCGGCGGAGGCATTCAGCCGAACTTATCGAGCATCGCTGGCTGCCAATGCCGACCGAAATCCGGCTCCGGCTCCGACTTCGACTCCAGCTCCAGATCCGGCGTGGATTTCGTCACATCACCACTCGCCGCAAGCGCGATCAGGCAGGCGACCGGGATTCACCGTGGCCGACCGTCTCGCTCGCGGCCCGGGTGAGGCGGATGAACCCTTCGGCGCCCCGGACACTGCGTAGACAACCGTCTGCCATGTCCGCAACCAGGGCCTCGCCGTTGTTGCCCCAGGCGACGACCGGCACCTGGCAGACGAGCTTCTCCCCGTCACGCGTGCTGGCGGGCAGCCCGCCCACGATGTTCTTGTCACCGCCTTCGGAGCTGGGCCTGAAGAAGGCGGTGTAGCCGTGGGCGGGGATCATCGTGAGTCTCCCAGTGGGTCTTGGTCTCGGCGGGGCCAGGGGTGTGGAGCGGCGAGGGGTCACGGCTCGGCCGACCCCGCGGCGCACGTCCAGCGCAACGCCCGACGTGTGGGGACACCTTCCCGCGGGCGCGCACACCATGCGCACCGTGCCGGGCCGGCTCGCCGGGGTGATGCCGCGGCGCTGGTGACGCCGCGGTTGGGGGACGTGCCGCGGCCCCGGTCGACGAGGATGTCGGGCCGGGGCCGCGGGGATCGGGCGGGGTCAGGTTCCCCGCCCGTCATCGACCTGGCGGTCGGGCCCGGTCACCTGATCAAGGTGTTGACGAGCGTGTACCCGCTGAAGCCACCACCAGCGATGGCTTCCGCCCCGGCGACGCCGCTGACCTGGACGGGAAGCAGGCTGTAGGGGGGAGTGGTGCTGTGGCCCAGCTGCCCGAAGAAGTTGCTGCCCCACGCCCACACGGTGCCGTCCGCGCGCAGCGCGTACCCGCTGAAGCTGCCCGCGGAGATCGCGGTGACCCCGACGAGGCCGGTGCTGCCGCTGACCTGGACGGGTACCAGGGAGGTGTCGTCGGTGCCGTTGCCAAGCTGCCCGGTGTTGTTGAGGCCCCAGGCCCAGGCGGTGCCGTCCCCGCGCAGCGCGTACCCGCTGTTGCCCTCGCTGCTGGCGGCGATGGCGGTCACCTCCGAGAGGTTGCGGATCGCGACGGGTACCGTGCTGGACACGGTGGTGCCGTTGCCCAGCTGCCCTTCGTCGTTCGCGCCCCAGGCCCCGACGGTGCCGTCCTGGCGCAGCGCGTACCCGGTCTCCCGGCCGCCGGCGATTGCGGTCACCCCGCTGAGGCCACTGACCCGGACGGGTATCGGGCTGTTGGCGGTGGTGCCGTTGCCGAGCTGCCCCTCGTCGTTGTAGCCCCAGGACCAGACGGTGCCGTCCTGGCGCAGCGCATACCCGGTCAGGCCCCCGCTGGCGATGGCGATGACCCGGGACAGGCCGCGAACCCGGACGGGCACCCGGCTGTTGGTGGTCGTGCCGTTGCCAAGCTGCCCGTAGTTGTTGTAGCCCCAGGACCAGACGGTGCCATCCTGGCGCAGCGCATACCCGTTGGCGGCGCCGCCGGCGAGGGCGACGACCCGGGACAGGCCGCTGATCCGGACGGGCACCCTGCTGTTCGTGATGGTGCCGTTGCCAAGCTGCCCGTAGGCGTTATAGCCCCAGGACCAGGCGGTGCCGTCCCGGCGCACCGCGTACCCGGCGTACCTGCCCGCGGCGACGCCGACCACGTCGGTCAGGCCGCTGACCCGGACGGGTACCGCGCTGTTCGTGGTGGTGCCGTTGCCCAGCTGCCCGAGTCCGTTGTAACCCCAGGACCATTCGGTGCCAGGCCCCGCGACGGCTAGGTGCTGCCTGGAGGGCGTCCCCCATGCGGGGGCCGCGGTGGCCGCTGCCGGCAGGGCCACGATGCCGGCGGCGGCCAGCGCCACCGCCCCCATCCCCAGCCGTCCTCGACGAAACATGTCCGCTCCTCAGAACCATGGGTGCCGTCATCGACACCCGTTGGCCACGAAGAGTAATCACACGGAGCCACTACGCCGTTATCTGAGTGATATATTCGTTGCGCTGCGTGTTGCTCACACTCCTGGACATACGACCGCCGGGCGATGGGCCGTTGCTGCGCGGACGACGGGGGAGCCCGCGGCGATCGGGACCGGTCGAGCAGGGGAATCAACCGGCATGCCGACCACGACTATGATTTTTCATCGTCCTCGGTGGCATTGCGGTCTGTGATGGCCGGAAATTTACATGGCGCCAGCGCCACGTTTTCGCCGGGTGGCGGCTCTGCAGCGTCCTTTCGTCGACCGCGAACCGATACTGGCGGCTTTCGCCGAGGACATGACGCGCATCGGCGCGGGACCGCGCGTCTTCAATGCCACGGGTGTCGGCGGCATCGGCAAGTCGCGGCTGTTGCGCGAGTTGACCGACCGGGCCGCAAGCCAGGGCCGCACCGCCTCGATCGACCTTCAGGTCCACCCGTTGTGTCAGCAGGAGGATGCGCTGCCGATTTCCTCGGCGAGTAGTCGGCGGCTTCGGCTTCGACTCCTCAGGTGCTCTCGCTGGCCTGGAGTTTCTGCACGTCCTCGGTGGTCAGGCACCGTCCTCCGATGCCCCAGTCCCCGCTACGAACCTCCTCGACGACGACATGGGTCACTGATCGCGTCGCCTCGCCCTCGATGCCGACCATGACCTCGGTCAACTTGGCGATCATCTCCTGCTTCTGCTGGGGGGTGAATACGCCTTCGATCACTTTCACGTTGACGAACGGCATGTCCGTTACCTCCACCTACCTCCAACGCTGTGCCCCTGACCCCAGCCGCCGTCCGGCAGCCGGGCTGACCAGGGTGTACCCAGGCATGCCGACGAAAGTCAGGCGTCTTCCGCACCGTCTCGGCCACGGTCATCCTCGGATCAGCCTGACATCGCGCAGGCACGAACGGCCCTGGTGGGCGCCTCCGCGTGGTCAGCTCGTACCGGCCGTCTTCGCCATCCTGGGCGAGATCACCGATCTCGATGATGCAGATCTTCGGATTTCTTGCTCCAGGAAGCAGTGCAAGGGCTGGTCAGGGCTGGGTTCGGTCCGCGCGGAACTGGTCGATGACGACGGTGAACTGGCCGTTGACCGCTACGGCCACATTCTGCCTGGTCAGCGGCTTACCTACTCCCCCACGGTCCGCAATCCGTCCGCTTGATCTTGCGGGTCCGCCGGCGCCCACGCTGCATCCACGATCCGACGCGTCCGCTCCGCCGAGTCCGGGAACAAGTGGCTGTATGTCCTCAGTGTCTCGGCCGGGTCGTTGCCGAGCCGGGCCGCGACCACCGTCACGGACTCCCCGCCATCGATCAGGGTCGACGCATAGTGATGGCGGAGATCATGAAAGGTCGTGCCGGTCGGCACGGACGGAAGCTCCGGTGCGGTCGTCCGCCGGGCCTTCCGATCGCGTTTGCGCCGCTCGGCCGCCCGGTTCACGACTTCGACGGCGTCCGCGAACGCGAGGTGCACCATGCGCGCGGAGATCGGCTCCCACTGCTCGTCGCCGCGGTGCAGCAGGGTCCCCAGCATCTCCCCCGCGGTCAGCGTTGACAGCGCGTCGAGCACGAACGCCGGCGCGGGTACCTCACGGACACCGTTCGTAGTCTTGACGGGCAGCAGCTTCCAGGGGGGCGCCTCGGAGAGCTGCCACCGGACGTCGAGGTCACGCGCGAGATGCCGGACCGCCGGCTCGGTCAGCCCCAGGACCTCACTGATCCGCAGGCCGCATCCGGCCCCGACGAGGATGGCCGGCCGGTACGCCTTAGCGATCGCATCGTGCAGCGCCCGCACCTGCTCGACGGTTAGCGGCACGACCGCTTCTTTCACGATCTCCGGCAGCTTGATCCGGACACACGGGCTCCTGCCGATCACCCCGTCGTCTACCGCGCTGGCGAACATCGCCCGCAGGAAGGCGAACCGCATCACGACCGTCCGGGGCGCCGCCGTCGAGGCCCAGGACGTCACGAGCGCCTGCACCGCGGTGCGGCTGACCGCCGACATTCTGTGATCGCCGAGCGTCGGATACGTGTGCACCCGCATCACGATCTCGACCTGGCGGGCAGTACGCGGCCGATGCTGCACCTGGGCCGTTCGCCAGCGTTCAGCGAACGCCTTCACGGTTTCGCGGCCTGCGCGCGGGTCGACGTGCACGCCACGCTGCACCGCGGACTCCTGGTCGGCGGCCCAGCGCGAGGCATCGGTTTTCCGGGCGAAGTGCCGCGAGTGCTCCTTGCCGGCCGCGTCGTAGTAGCGCGCACGCCACTTACCGTCCGGCCTCTTCTTGACGCTGGCCATCGCCCCCGGTCTCCCGTCGTCGGATCTCCTCGGTCACCTGGTCGACAAGCTGACGGGTGACCCGCTCGCGTAGCTCGCGCCGCCGGTCCGGGCTCGCGTCGGGTTCGCTTTCAGCCACAAGCCGGTCCCGCTCATTGGCCAACGAATTACCCCAGAGATCCCGGGCAACAAGCGCGACGAAGGCCGCGCCCCTGCCAGTAGCTTTTTCAATTTCCCTGTTTTCTCCAGCAAGCTCACGCAACCGAATATCGCCAGAAAGCTGATTCAGCAAGTTTCGGGTTATTCTCCCACGTACGGAGCGGACCGTATCGCGTGTCGCCGCGCTCGGGACACTCTTTTCACTCAGGATATGGTCCCGTTCAGCGGACAGGGTCCGACCCCACAACGCGAGCGATAGCGCCACGATGATTGCCGGCGGTTCACCGAGTCGGCGTCCCGCTAGTTCCTCGGTCTCGCCACCTAGCCACGCCCAGCGAGTGACGTCGCCGACAGTGCCACCGCGCGGCCACAGCCCCAGTTCGAAGGCACGGCGAGCAACTGGCATCGCCTCTAAGATCGTCCGCGCCGCGAGGTTCCGGATCGGCTCCCTTACTTGGGCATCGATTTCTTCATCGGCCCCGCCCGCCAATTCGGGGCTCAGCGGGAGATCTGTGAAGGAATGTGCTCCCGGGTCACTCGGTACAGGTGGCGGGCCGGCTATTCGGCCGAAATCCCAGGTACCGCGCCCAATAGCGTCCGCGACGCGAGAGGGCACGATGATGTCCTCCGGCGTCTCCCCGGCAAGGATGTCCGCTATATCTCGCGCCGATCCGTGGATCTGAGGGGTCAACGCCACAAGATCCGGCGAGTCGAGTAGCTCTGACACGGTGACTTGGCGCTCGCAGGCCACACCAAGTACAAACGGCAGAACAACAAGCTCTTCAATGCTGATTGATTTCGCTCCGCGCTCCAGCGCGGCAATCCTCGACCGATCCCAAGCGAGTCCGCAAAGCCGAGCCGCGTCGGACACGTCCTGCTGCCTGCGACCAGCCTCTCGTCGAATCCTTGCAGCCGCACCACCGATCACAGTGCGTAGCGAATCGACCGTAGCCCGAGGCGGATCGGCCGGATCTTCGGGAGTCACAGGCCGAACGTACCAGGGTCGAGCGGGTGAAGCTCCACCCGCTGGACAGAACCAATCGAACGCGTGTATGACTGGCCTGGATCGGGTGAGAAGTCACCCGTACGAAGGGCTGGAGGGCCAAGTCGGTGAGCGACGACGAGATGCTGCGGACCAGCGAACTCAGCCGATTGATCAAGGTGCCTGTCGGCACGCTTAGGCAATGGCGTCACCGGGGGTTCGGTCCGCTCGGCTTCCGGGTCGGCGGGACCGTGGTGTACCGGCGTAGCGAAGTCGACCGATGGTTGGCGGAGCAAGAGCGGGCCGAGCGGGAACGCGCGCCCTACTGCGCCGGCCGGGCGTCGGCATGACCCCGACCCCCGCTGACCCTGGCGTCGTGGCCACGGCCGGGTGGGTCGACCGCCCGGCCGTGCCCCGGGTGGTCGTGGCCGCCCGGCCGCGCCACCCGGTCGAGTCCGCCCTCGCCACCGCAGTCTCGTGGGTGGGCTACCGGCTGACGCCCTACGTGATCAGCGAGGCCCGCCCGCTCCTGGACCTCGCGACGGTAGGGAGTTTGCTCGGCCATCCGGCCCTGACGGTGCCCCTGCTGGCCCCGCTGTATCGCGTCGGTCTGATCGCCCCGGATGGATCTCTTGTCGGCAACCTGTGGCCGTGGCGCTGGATGAGCATGGACGCTCGCCGGTCCGCGGTCGACGAGCTTGCGGGGCTGATCTGCCTGGCGGACGATGTGGCCGCGACGCTCGCCCGCCTCGGCGCGCCCATCGAGCCGTCCTGGCCCGGGGACCGGATCACCCTCGCGGCTCTGCTCGCTGCGGACGTCGACCCATGGCAGCCTGCGCGGCTCCTTGCTGAGGCCCTCCAGCCGATGACGCCCTACGCGGTGAACCCGTCCGGACTGGTTGTCCGGTACCGCCCCGGGGTCCGCGGGGAGGCCGAGCGGGAGGCCGCGGTGCTGCGGCGCCGAGTCGAGGCACGGGCTCGCGCGCGCATAGGCCGTCCGGCCCCGCACGTCCTGCCGTACGCCGGTGGGGGACAGCGTCGTCCGGGCGCGCAGCAGCGCGGCGCCGAACTCCGCCGGGACGCTCTCCGCCCGGTACTGCGCCGCTGGCCCGAGGTCACCGCCGCCGAATTCAAGATCGAGTCGGGTAGTCGGCTGTCCCCGCAGGCCGCCGCGCTCCAGCAGGAGCGGGCCGCGCTCGGCCTGGACCGTCTGCCGCTGGCCGCCTACGGCGACAGCGCGACCGGTGTGGCGACCCGCCAGCGGATCGGTGACGACCTCCGCACCCTCCGCCGCGAACTCCGCCGATCTTGAAATTGGCTGTCGCGCGAACGCTGGCAGCGTTCGCGCGACAGCTACCCGGCGCACGGTGGGGTCATGGCAGAGATCGACAACCCGGTACGTGGCCCGGCAACGCTGCGGTACTGGGCGGATGCGCTCGACCCTGCGGGCGATCTCGACGAGGACACCCGCACCCTGCTGGCGAGCAGATGCCGGACGAAGTGGATGGCCACCGTTGGCCGGCTCGGCGGCCAGGCCGGCAAGGGCCGTCGCCGCACCACCGCCCCCGAGGCTCCTGCCGCAGAGGCGGCCTGACTAGCCCCGGAAATGACAAAGCCGACGCTCCCCAGCGCCGGCTCCGCCCNCCCCACAGACCCGCCAGGTCTGAGATCCCGCCCGCCATCACACGATCAGGACTACCTGTGAAGATACCCGTCATCGGTCGGCGTGACGATACCGCCGACACCCCCGACCACCCGGCCACCGACCCCATCGAAGAACTCCGCGCTCAGCTCCGCCGCGTCTGCGGCGGCCGGCTGCGCACCCTGGATGCCGAGCGGGAGCACCTCGACGCTCGCCGGCGGGGCGAGGCCGCGCGGATGCGGCGGGTGGGCGAGTGACCGTAAGCCCGATCCGGGCGGACGTCGGTGATGATCTGATCCTCGCTGAGCGGGTGGTCGTCGGGGCGATGATGTCCGGCGACCTGGAGACCGCGGTAGACCTCGCCGCGACGCTGACCGCCGAGGACTTCCACCGGTCCGCGCATGGCCTGGCGTTCCGGGTGTCGTGCGACCTGCGGTCGGACGGTCTGCTCACGGACCCGCTGCCCGTGTGGACCGAGATGCTGCGCCGGTCGGAGGTGGAGACCTCGAGCGCGGCCTACGGGATGCAGGTGGTCTACCTCGTCGAGTGCGTCGAGGTCGCCGCGACCGTGGGCAACGTCGGCTGGTACGCCCGCCAGGTCGCCGACGCCGCCGACCGGCGTCGCACCCGGGAGACGTTCCTGTCGGCGCTGGGCTACCTCGACAGCCCGGATGCCGACGTGGCCGAGGTGATCGGGTGGACCACCACCGAGCTGTCTCGAACCGTCGCCCGCGGCCTGGCCGGGCCCGCCGCGGTCGACGATGAGTCGTTCTGGTTTGCCCGGCCGTGCCTGGCCCATGTGCGCGAGTTCGCCCGTGCGCGGATGGCGTCGCCATGGGCTGTCCTCGGTGTGGCCCTGGTGCGGGTGCTGTCGCAGGTACCGCCGGAGTACGTCCTGCCGGCCACCATCGGCAGCCACGCGAGCCTGAACCTGTTCCTCGCGGTCGTGGCTCCCTCGGGTGGCGGTAAGGGCGCGGCGATGGGCGCGGCCCGCGACGCCTGCGACGTCGGCGACGTCAACGTCTGGCCGGTCGGGACTGGCGAGGGTCTGGTCAAGACCTTCGTGCACTACGACAAGGACGCCGAGGACATCGTTCAGGACGAGACGTCCGCCGTCATCGAGATTCACGAGGTCGACCAGCTCGGCGCGGTCAAGGGCCGTACCGGCGCAACGATCCTCTCTGTCCTGCGAAGCGGATGGGTCGGCGAAGAAGTCGGTTTTAACAACGCCGATGCCACCCGCCGGCTGAAGGTCGCCCCGCACGCCTACCGCCTCGGCCTGGTCGTCGGGGTGCAGCCCGGTCGGGCGGACGTCCTGCTCAACGAGGCCGAGGCCGCCGGGGGCACCCCGCAACGGTTCGTGTGGCTGCCCGGCACCGACCCCGCGATGCCCGACGAGATGCCGGCCGAACCGAAACCGTGGGAGTGGGACCTGCCCGGCTGGCCGGACGACGTCGAGTTCCACCCGGGCCGGCTGCGTGTTCTCGACGTGTGCGCCGAGGCCATCGTCACGATCCGGGAGGCACACCGCCGGCGCCAGCGGGGGGACGCCGAGGCACTCGACGGGCACGCCCTGCTGTGCCGGCTGAAGGTCGCCGCCGCGCTCGGTCTGCTCGACGGGCACGCCCGCGTCACCGCCGAGGACTGGCGGTTGGCCGGGACGCTGATGGACATCTCGGACCGGACCCGGCAATCCGTAGTGGACACGCTGCGCCGGGCCGCCGCCGAACGGAACCGGGCCCGCGCCGAGGCGGACGCCGAGCGGGCCGTCATCGTCGCCGACCGGACCGACGGCGCCCAGACGAAGAAGGCATGCGCGGCGATCATGCGATGCCTTCACCGGGCGGACGGGTGGGTGTCGCAGTCCGATCTGCGATCGGCCGCGCGGCGGTACCGCGACTACCTGGACGACGCCGTGGGGCGGCTCGCCGAGGCAGGACAGATCGAGATCGAAACGGTCGTCTACCAAGGTCAACAGGGAAGAAAGTACCGCCGTGTCCCGACCTGAAATTCCAGGGGGGGCAGGTGGGGACGCTGTCCCCCCTGTCAGCAGATTTCCGGTTCCTTGCTCACAGAAAACCCCAGGTCACAGGACTACAGCTCACCCGCGGGACACCGCGCGTCAGGCCCAGGGGTGGCCGCCACCCCTGAATGTCCCCCCCTCGTGGCCACCCCTGAAGGGCCGAAAGTGATCACCGATAACGACTTGGCCGAGATCGACAAGGAGACCGAGGACCGGGTCGCCGCCCGCATCACCGACGCCCGGAAACGCGCCAACGCCCGCCGGGCTGAAGACCTCGCAAAGCAGGCCGCCCGCACCGCCGGACTCGCAGCCCGGCACGACCGCAAGATCAACCGACTTGGAGGCGCCCCCACCATGCCCACCCTCACCCCCGGCGCGTCGCCGGCCCACGGAGCGCCCACCGCCCGCACCCTGATCGACACCGGCGGATGCGCACCCGGATGCCTGCTCGCCGTCAGCCCGCCCCGGACCTGCACATGCCCGTGCGGCGGCCGGCACCACGGTGCCCTCGGCACCGCCGCCGTGCCCACCCTCGACCCCACCCAGGCCGCAGCATGAGCGCCCCTCGGCCCGCCCGGGAGTGGACCGGCCACGCCCGACCCGACGGCACGCCCAGTGCCGAGGCACGTGCCCCGTGGGCGGGCTTGCGCTCGCCCACCGCCTGGACCTGCCCGTCCTGCCGGACCCCTGCCGAGCCCGGCCCGCACGGTGCCCTGCTCGCCCGCCACGCCGGTGGCTGCCCGAACGCCCGGCCGGCACCGTGACGGCCGCCCCTGGACCGTCCCCGCTGACGGAGACAGAGGTGGCGCACCGGCGGGCAACCGCCGCCCTCGCCGCCGGCCGGGATGATCTCAAGCAGTTGCACGAGCTCTGGGCGACGTACAACGTCCGCTACTACGGCGGGGCGATGGCGCCGCCGTACATCCTCCTGGACGAGCCGTCAGTGCCCCGGCGCTACGGCCAGTTCGCCGCCCGCGGGGGACTCGGCGGGCGCGGTCAGATCATGATCCGGCCGTCCCTGCTGGCAGGGACACACCCGCACCTGCGCGACGCAGACGAGACGACGCGCCGCCGGTTCGTTGCCGACGTCCTACTACACGAGAGCATCCACCAGTGGCAACACGAGGTCGCTGGCCGCACCGACCGCGGATACCACGGGCACGGGCCCGCCTTCCGCGACCGGGCCAACGAGATCGGTGCCGCCCTCGGTCTCCCCCCGGTGCGCACGGCGAAGCGCCGCGGCCCCGACGCCGACCTCCCGAGCTGCGCGCAGTGGCCGCACTGCGTCCGCCCCGTCGACCACTACGCCGGTAGTTACGTCCCCGCCAGTGGGGACACCGATCTGATCGCGCAGATCATCGAGACCACGACCCACGCCGCCGCCCTGTGGGAACAGCTCGGCCCGCACGACCTCGACGACCTCGACGTCAACACCGCATGCGAGATCAGCGCGGTACTCGCCCGGCATGCCGTCGCCACAGGCGGCTTCACCCACGTACTCAAACGCCAGCGGAACCCGGGCAAGACCCGGCCCCGATCCTCCGGTGACCCCCTGAACACGACCAGTAGGACCAGCCGGTGACCCGACCTGACGACACCCCACCCGACCCGAGAGGACGACCCCCACATGATCCCCGCGAGCATGCAAAACGACCACGGCCGGAAGATCTACCGGACCCTGAAAGGGCTCGCTGCCCGCGCTGTGGACGACCGCGCCGACATGGCACCACCCACCCAGGCCGAGCAGGACGCGGCAGCCAACTGGCTCCGCCGCCTCCTGCAAAGCGAGAAAGACACCCTCGCCAGGGATCTCTTCCCCTCCGCCGCGCTGAACGGCTTCCCGTCCCCGCTGATCTTCGACCTGTTGATGCAGATGGAAGGCGTCATCGTCGGCTGGAGCACCACTGCGGACGATCTCGCCTACCGCCTGCTGACCGTCACTGAGCTGCCCCGCCCCGCTTAGTAGCACGCCATCCGTCGCGCCGGGCGCGGCCATCACCCCGCCCGACCCCATCCCCACCAGCCCGAGAGGACCAGCAGCAGCTCACCGTGGCCTGCCACGACCCCGCCAGCGTCGCGCCCGACGCTCCGGCAACGCTTCGGCCACGACCTCGGGCGGCAGATCCCGGTCGTACGCCTCGTAATCCGCATCCCCCGGATACAAGATCGTCGGAATGAAGCAGGCGACGAACTCGTCGTTACCCTCCGACGTGAATACCCGGATCCCGAGATCACTGAGCCGCCGCGGAACCACCCCACCCGGCTCGCGCGCCACGTCGTACCGCCGCACCCGCGGGCCTGGCGCCTCCTCCTCTTCCTCTGCGGCCCAGTCTTCCCCGTCGCCATCCCACACATCCCCCGTCATCCGGCCACCGTGCCACACCCCGACACGGGAGACGGTGGCGGGCGTCCGGTCGCTCGCGCACGCGCGCGAGGCTGACAGTGCCACGGTCTGTCACCGGCAGGCGGAGGGCTAACGTATGAAACACCTGTTCGATAGGAGCATGTCCCGAAAATGAGTACGGAAAGTAGTGGCCGACTAGGCCGCGCCCATCTGCGACCGGTCGCGGACGGCGAGGCCGAGCAGGTGCGCGCGTTGCACGCCGAGGGCTTGAGCCGCAACAAGATCGCCGAGCGGCTGGGCCGGTCTCCGTCGACAGTCTCGAAGCTCGCTCAGACGCTCGGTCTGGAGTTCGATCGAGCCGCCACCCGCGCGGCTACCCGTGCGGCCGTGGTGGATGCTGCCGCACGCCGCGCGGAGATCCTCACTGCGACGTACCAGCGGCTCGGCGAGGTGCTGTCCCGGCTGGGTGCCCGCCAGCCGCTGGCCCACGGTGAGACCAAGGACGGCGAGATCGTGGAGAGCTCGGTGACGGTGCTTCCTGCCCGCGACGTCCAGGCCCTCGCGACCGCCTCGGATCGGCTGTCGTCGGTGATCTCCAGGTTGGAGGCCGTCGACGACGGCGCCGCGTCCATGAGCGCCGTCGATGAGTGGCTGCGTGCGATGTCGGGGAGGTCAGCGTGACCCGGTTGCGCGTCGTGGGCCCGGAGGACGAGGACGCCGTGCGGGAGCTGCACGCCCGGGGGTTCAGCCGGAACGCGATCGCCCGGGAGATCGGCCGCTCGCCCGCCACCGTCAGCAAGATCGCTAAGGGTCTGGGGCTGGAGTTCGACCGTGCCGCCACGAAGGAGGCCACCGCGGCGGTAGTCGCGGATGCTGCCTCACGGCGCACCGCACTGGTATCCGAGATGATCGACAAGGCGGCTGAGCTCGTCTCCCAGATCAGCGGCCCCTACACCGCGGTGTTCTCGGACAAGGAGGGCAACGCGGTCGAGACGCCTCTCGCGCGGATCACCCCGGGCGCAGCGCGCGACTTGTGCTCGGCGGTGTCGAGCCTGTCGGCGAGCATCCTGCGGCTGTCCTCCGTCCCCGCCAGCGACGGCGCGGCCGAGGCCCGGTCGATGCTGGGGGATCTTGCCCGCGCGCTGGACGTCGCTGCCGCGAACCTGCCGGACGCCTCGTGACTGGCCGCGGCGAGCATGCGGGGGACGTGGTCGCCGCAACGCTGCGGGCGGCCGAGCTGGTGGGGACGGCCCGGCACATGCCCCCGGCCGACCTCGAACGTACGTTCTTCAGGATCGTTCGGGACCTCGGCGAGCAGTGCGGACTTGCGTCCGAGGAGTCCGGCGTACAGGTCGCCGCGATGGTCATGACCCTCGCCAGGTTCACAGCGGAGATCCTGGACGAGTGGTCCACGGAAGACCCGGACGCCGCGGAGACGTGGCTCTCTGACGTGGTGGCCGGAATCGTGATGGAGGCCGAGCGGCGACGGGACGCTGATGGCTGACGCCGGTGGCGGCCTGGACGTGGCCGCACTCGGCCTGGTGGACCTCGACGCCGTCGCCCGCCGCGTCGCACGGTACGAGCGGGCCATCGCGGCGGTGCGGGCGCGGCTGTGGGGGGCCTTGGATCCGCGGGTGATCGACGCGCTCGACCGGCATCTGTGCGAGCTTCCCGCCCGGCCGGTCGTCGCCTTCGCCGCCGCGATCGCCGAGGCCGACCTCGACAGGCTGCGGCGGGTCCGCGACCTGCTCGGCGCTGACCCGCCGGCAGCGTGGGGCCCGGCCGCGCTCCTCACCGAGGCGCTCGTCCGAAGGGAACAGGCGTTCGGCGGCGCCGTGATCGTGCCGGCATCCCTGGCCGGTGCGGTGCGGGCGCTGCTCGCCGAGGGCCTGACCGCCCGCGCTCACCGGGACGGAGGGCTCCCGCGATCCGACGGTGTGGTCGCCCTGCTCGACCAGCTCGGCCGCGCCGCGTCCCGGGAGCATCCCGGTACCGACATCGGTACCAGCGGCCAGCCCACCGTGCAGCGTGGGGTCAGCGTCACCGAGATGGCCGGCCGGATGGGCTGCACCGAGTCCTACGTCCGCAGGCTGGCCCGGCGGGGCGTGATCCCCGCTCGACGGTCGGGCGGGGTGTGGATCCTCGAGGAGCCAGACGCCGATGACCCCCGCACCACCCACCCCTACCCCTGATCTGAGCTCGATGTCGGCGGCCGAGCTCGCCGAGTACCAGCGGGACGCCGAGACATCCCACGCCGCCGCCCAGGCGCTCGTCGAGCGGGCCGCCGCCGGCGACGCCGACCCCGACGACGTTGAGGCGCTCGGTCTGTTCGCTCGGGCTCGCGCCCGGCTGCGCGGCAGCGAGGCCGAGGCAGCCCGGCGGGAAGCAGTCCGCCGGGACCGGCGAGACGAGCTCGTCGCGTCGATCGTCGACCGTCCCGGCGACGCCGCCCGGGTCGTCGAACACCTCGAAGCCATCGGCCAGGCCGTCGCCGGGCTACGTCGCATCGCCGAGGACCGGCGGACCTTCATCAGCCGGACCGCCACCGGTCTGCGGGCCTGCGGGATCCCCGCTGGGCCACGGGGCGCGGCTGGCGTGTGGCACGCCGACCCCGTCTCCGGATGGGCCGTCGGGGCGGGCGGACGCCGCGTGGACCAGATCAACCCCGAGCTGCTCGTCGCGCTCGCACTGCGCCGAGCCTTCGGAGGCGCGCCGTCCGGCTGGACGCTGCCGCTGCCCTCCGCCGCCTCGACCGACGCCGCCGACAGCGACGAGCTGACCGCGGTCCTCCGGCGCGAACTCGGTGAGGACGCCTGATGGCCACGCCCGCCGAGGCGGAGACGCTGCTCGCCGACCTCGACCAGGCCCCCGACGGTGCGTCCGTGGCGCGAGCTGAGGGGCTCCTCGGCCGGCTGGTCGCCGCCCGCGCCGAACGGACCCGCGCACGGCTCGCCTCCGAAGCGAACGCCGAGCGACTCGCCCGGCTGGAGGCTCTCGCCGGTGAGATCGGGGCCGCGCACGTCGATGCCGAACGTCTCCACGATCTGCTCCAGACCGCCACCGACGCTCTCGCCGCGCTGCTGAAGGCGGTGGACGAGCGCGGACGGCTGCACGACGCGTGGCGTGCCCGGCTACGCGCCGAGCAGGTCCCCGCCGGTGCGACCGGCCGCGCCGAGGACGCCGGCCTCAGCTGGCTCGAGTCGGGTGGTGAGGTGATCTTCGACGGACAGCGGATCGGCCGTCCGGACGCCGGACAGCTCGCCGGCCTCGTGATCCACCAGGCCGTCGCCACCGCCGGGGTCAACCCGGAGCTGCGGTCCGGCCACCCCCTCGCCGAGCATTGCGAGCCCTTCCAGCGGGCTTTGGTCGATGACCCGGCCGGCTATCTGCGCTCCCAGTTCGGCGCCCCGGACCGGCCGTGACCGACACCCGGCGCGCCACCCGCCCGGTGGTCCAGCGGGACGCAGAGTGGCTGGGCTCGGCGAACGCCGCGGAGATCGACGCCGCGCGGCGCCGCGGCGAGCTGGCCGACCTGTTCGGCGCCACGCCGGCCATCGACGTCCAAGACGGCGTGCAGTGGGTGACGGCCGACCTGGAAGGGGCCAGCGCCGACCAGATCGCCGCCGCGCTCGGCCGCGGTGACCTCTCCGAGCTCCTCGCCGGCGGCGACCCTGACGAGGCGGCCTGACGTGGCGACACTGCCCGGCCACAGCCCGAAAGCCGTCCCCGCCGTCGTCAACGGCTCCGGTGACTTCGGCCCCCGCCGCGGCTCCGGGCTGTCCATCGCCCAGCTGGCTGGCCGTGCCCGTGCCGAGCACGCCGATCCGTTGCGCGCTCAGGTCATGGCCGACCCGAAGATCCGCAACCCGGAGGGGTTCCTGATCTGGTTGGGCCGGCGCAAGGGCGGGCTGAACAGCCACAAGGGCCGCTCCCGCCACCCGGGAGTCGGCACTCGCCGGCTGGCCGGTCACGACCCGTCGAGCGTCCACGCCGCTCCCCGGGCGCACCGTGGTGGTGGGGATGCGCCGACGATGCGCCTGTCCCGCACGGACATCGGCCGGGCGTTGCACGGGGCCGCGCCGACGCTAGTCCTCCCCCGCGAGACGTCCCGGTCGGCACCGAAGACGCTCCGCCCGCTCTCGCCGCCCCGTCCGGCCGTCCAGGACGCGCCTACGGTGGCGCTCCGCCGGCCGCCGGCCCGTGAGGCGGACACGGTCGCGCTGAAGCTCCCGATGAGCCAGGCTGCCCGCGCTACGCGAGCGAAGCCGGGCGGGCAGTGGAACGCCCTCGCGGTCATTCCTCGCACGCCCGAGCCGGAGCCGGTGAAGCTCCCGCCCGAGCTGGCGAAGTTGCGCGTCGGCAACGTGAAGATCCACAAGAAGACGAAGATCTCGAAAGCTTGGCGGCTTGGTCGCCGCTGACCCTCTGGAGCACAAATGACGACACCGTCGGGCCCAACCAAGGCCCACACGATCCCCAGCCCACCCGACTGGCCTGACCCGTACCTCACCTCGGTCGAAATGAACAAGATCTCGACGATGCTGTCGTTCCTGTCGTTCCGAGCAGGAGGGTTCTGCCAGCTCACCAACACCGTGCCCCACGACATCCCCCCGGACTCCGACTATCCGATCGCCATGGAAAACGAGGAGGTCGACCGGGACGGCGGCCACTCCGACCAGGAAAACACCTCCCGCTACGTCGTGAAGACCCCGGGGAACTATCTCATCGCCGGGACGGCGGCTCTCGCCGTCAACGGCACCGGCTTCCGCGCGTCGAAACTCATGGTCAACGGCGGCGAAGCGAACCCGATCACGCTGGCCATCACCCAGCGGGCCGCGATGACCGGCATCGAGCCGTTCATGCCCGTCGGACCGCGCATCGCCCGGCTCGCCGTGAGCGACTACGTCGAGCTGCGCGTCCGGCAGAACAGCGGGAACACCATTCAGACGTCGGTGGCGGACGGCGGGTCGAGCCTGACCGTCGTGTGGATCGGAGCCTGATATGACCAGCATCGACAGCGGCCTCGCCGCCCTCCTGCCCGCCGCCGGGGTGTGCCACGTCCGTGCGACCGCCACGCAGACCCTCACCCCGGGCAGGGACAGCCCGGTCGTGTTCGGCGCCGCCGCGGTGGACGACGAGGGGATGTGGGATCCGGCCCAGCCGACCCGGATCACCGTGCGCACCGCCGGGGCGTACGCGGTCTACGGGATCGTCACGTTCGCCGCCGGCGAGGCCGACCGGCGGGCGACCTATCGGCGCAACGGCACCGACGTCATGTCCGCGTCCACCGGCCCGGCCGCCGACGGCGCGGAACTGGAGCTGGCCGTCACGATCGTCCGCCTGGCCGCCGGCGACTACCTCGAGCTGACCGCCACCGGCCCGCTGGCCACCACGCTCGCCCAGGACGGATGTCAGCTCGCCGTCGCCCGCCTGGACCGACGATGACCGCCCCGGCGGATCTCGTCCCGCGGACCGAGGTGCCGAACCGCTGGCCGGCGATCAGCGAGCGGATGGCCCGCAGGCTCACCGACGAGCGCACGATCCCCTGCTGGGTGGTCGGCCGACGGGTGTACGTCTCGGCTGCGGATGTCGAGGCGTATCTGGCGTCCTGCTACCGGCCGGCTGGGTGAGCGCGGTCTACCGCCAGGCCCCGAACATCGGGTGCGACAGCTGCGGCGGGGTGGTGACGTACACCGTGGTCTCCCACTGCCGCCGGGCGTCGTCCCCGCAGATCACGCGCAGGCATATCCGCTCGGACCGGTCCTCGAGCACGCGCACCAGCCAGTCCGTCTGATCACCGGTACGGAGCGCACCGTGCTGGACCCGCAGGCGAGGGACGGACGAAGACGGGTCGATGCTGTCCTGGTCAGGGGTGAACTCGACGCCGTGGCCCTCGATGACCGAGGCGGTCAGGCGGGTGAGCGGCCACGGGGATTCGAGGCGCAGATGAAGGTGGGAGTACCACCCGCCTACCGACTCCGGCTCCATCTCGATCGTGCCGCTGAAGGTGGGCTGGCGTTCGTCGCGACGGCGTTCCCGCTCGATCCGGGCGACCTGCCGGGCATAGACCGCGCTGCCGACCGCGACCAGCAGAGAGATGATCGAGACGATGAACGCGGTGCCCTCCATGCACGGAGCCTAGGGACACCCCGGTCACGACCGGTCCGCCAGGGTCCTTCACGGATACAACAGAACGGTGATTCTGTTGTATCTTCGGATCATGATTCCCGAGTCCGCCGCACCGTCCACCGACGTCGCCCTTGCTGAGATCATCGAGCCGGGCGCGCTCATGCCGGCCGACGGCGGGGACCCGTGGCCGCCGCTGGTCGCGCTCTGGCTCGATTCCGGGTTCGCGGCGAAGACGCGGGAGGCGTACGGCCGCGGGGTCGCCGAGTGGACGAGGGCCTGCGCCGGGTGGGACGTCCATCCGCTCGCCGCCCGCCGCCAGCACCTCGACCGGTGGGCCCGCGAGCTGGAAGCCGCCGGGCAGGCCTCCACCACGATCGCCCGGAAGCTGTCCTCGGTCGCGTCGGTCTACAGCTACGCGGTGGACGAGGGCGTCATCACCGCCTCGCCGGCCGCGCGGGTCCGCCGGCCGAAGACCGGCGACCGGCACCAGGCCCCCGGCATGTCCCTCGACGAGGCCCGCCGGTTCCTCGCCGCGGCGGCCGCCGACGGGCCGCGCACCGAGGCGCTTATGGGACTGCTGCTGCGCAACGGGCTACGGGTGTCCGAGGCGATCGGCCTGGACGTGACCGACCTCGACACCGAACGCGGCCACCGGATCATCCGCATGGTCGGCAAGGGCGCGAAGGCCGCGGTCATCGTGCTCGCCCCAACCACCGGCCACGCCCTCGACGTCTACCTCGACGGCCGCGCCGACGGTCCGCTGTTCGCGACGTCGACCGGCCGCCGCCTCGACCGGCCGGCGGTGTGGCGCAAGGTCCGCCAACTTGGCCGCCGGGCCGGCCTGCCCCAGACCCGGCTGTCTCCGCACTCGATGCGGGCCACCGCCATCACGCTCCTACTCGACGCCGGCGCGAGCCTGCGCGACGCCCAGGACTTCGCCCGCCACGCCGACCCCCGCACCACCCGCGGCTACGACCGCGCCCGCGGCAACCTCGACCGCCACGGCACCTACGCGCTGAGCGCCTTCCTCGGCGAGTAGAGCCAAGAAGCCTGGGCCCCTGCAGGTGGCGATCATCGGCCGCTGTCTGAGTAGACGGACCTGCGTGCGTCAGCTGACGGCGATGCGACCCTCGCGCTGGATCAGCGATGGAGGCGAGCCGCCAGGGGTTGAGCTGATCTCGGCTGACTGACCAGACAGGCCCCTGAGGTAGCGCTCCAGCGCCGATCGATCAGTCGCGGGGATGTGCATCGCCATGATGTCGCTCGTTGGGAGCGCGCGATATGGATTGATGATCTCGATGCCTACGACGACATCGAACCCATCAACATCAACTAGGGTGCCTGAGTCGAGTTGCACTGTTCGGGAGGCGGACTGAGCAGTCTCACCCATCGCGAGATAGATCGCGTTGGCCGTCTGGTCCCACGTCACCAACATGGCTGCACCCTAACTCATCCGTCCGGCCAGGCTACCGTGATCACAAAACGATTATTGCCTGCGACGGGTGCGCTCACACACACCTTCAGGATGCCCTGATCGGTCTGCCCGTAGATCCAGACCGACCCAGGCTGGCCCGGTTCGCGTCGAAGCTCCCTGCTCAGGGCTTGCTCGACCTGCGCATGCGTGGCTCGGCGCAGGATCATGCGTTCTCTACCGTGGTAGCTGATTGTGACGGGCATAGTCGGCTTCGTTAGGAAGTTTCCGTAGCTACCGGCGGTGGCGTGACTACCCGATAGTTGATCTTATATGGCTCGCTCTGATCAAGTGCCAGCTGGATGAGATGGTCACCCAGCTCGGCAATCGGTAGAAGCCCATTGATGGCCATCACGACGCGCACCACAGCGCCGGGCGGTGGAACAGGCGGCCAGATGGGGGTGGTTCGCACCTCCATGGTCAGGTGAGTCTGGCCCGAGGGTGCGGTCGAAATGATCGTCAAGAGCTGCTCAGCTCCGCATTTCTCTTGGGTGAACAGGAGCTCGACGAGCAGAGCGAACGGCCGCGCCCAGGGCACCGCTGGAACTGGCACGATCGGGCTCGCACCGAGTAGGTGGGCCGCGTCGCCGTCCACCCGGGCATGATCGGCAAGGATCGCATACTTGATCAACGGCACCTCCTCCTGAATTTAGGCAAGATATCCCCTTGACGTGGATCCACCTACAAGGGGCGCCGTGCGCCGGACATCGCGAGGGCAGCGAGGCGAAGAACGCACGGCGCTCGTTGCTCCTCGTTACCGGTCCGCCCGGCGCGAAGGCCATCACGGCACCGACGCCGTCGCGATCCCCGGGCCCGGGAAGCGTCGGCTACTCCGGCCGCTTCGGGGCGTGCACGGTCCGGCAGTTCGGGCATTCCTTGGACGACGGCGGACGGCGGAACGTCAGCTTCACCCCGGGCCCGGTCTGCGGGCGGCGATGCTTCCGGCAGCGCAAGACGATCGCCGCCGGGTTCTGCGGCTTCGCCGCCGGATCATCCATGTTGCTGAGGATGGCCCGTTCCGTCGGTCCGCGCCGTAGTCCCCACGTGATCCGCTATGCGACCGGGATCAGCGTGACCGACGGCTTCGCCAACGGTCCACCGCCGTCATCCTGGTCGGCCTCGACCAGACGCTGCACCAGAGCGAGGGGACGGTGTACTCGGTCAGGCTTCGATGGTTGGCGCTCGTGAGACCCACTCGGAGCGGGCGATCGCGTAGATGCCTTTCTCTGCGCCGTGAAGGCGTTCGGTGCGCGTGAGGTGCATGCCGAGTCGTTCGGCGAGCCGGATCGAGGCGGCATTCGTGGCCCGGATGACCGAGACGACCTCGGGTAGATCGGGGTATTCGTCGAAGGCCCAGCCGATCGCGGCGGTCGCGGCTTCAGTACCGAACCCGTGGCCCCACCAGGGGCGACCGATGAACCAGACGGCTTCGATGCCCGGCCAGCCTGGTTCGTTCCACAGGCCGGCGCGGCCGATGAGCGTGCCGGTGGCGCGTTCGACGACGGACCAGGGGCCGACGCCTTCGAGGGTCCAGCACCCGATGTTGCCGGCGAGGTTGTGCCAGGTGCCGTGCCGGTCAGATGGACCGCCGATGTGCCTGGTGAACTCCTCGTCGCTCCATATCTCGGCGTAGGCGTCGAGGTCGGCTCGGGCGATGGGACGCAGGATCAGCCGGTCGGTGGTCAGGGTGGGAATCGTGGTCACGGGGCGCCCGTCCCCGCCGGCAGAGCCCGGTATGCCTCGACGTAGGCGGCGACTTCGGGGAGCTGGCGGTGATCCGCGCTGAATGCACGGCCGAGACTGCGGAGCTTCCCGCTGACGGTGTGGGCAGGAACCGGGCTCTCGGCCAGGACGGCGCTCGCGATACGCGCCGCCTCCTCGGGCTCGGGTCTGCTGCCACGCAGGTGCGCGAGCGCGAGAGTCAGCGTCGCGTGGTGGGATTCCTCGGCCGAGTAGTCGCCGCCGCGCCGCTGGTACCCGTCGACGGCGATCGCTGCCCACCGGCCGGCATCGTCCATGTCGCCGAGCGCCAGCGCGGCGCCCGCGCGGAACATCGCGACGCCGGCCGGGCCCACCGGCGTTGACCCAGGCCTGGGCGCGAAGGTGTCCGCGGTCGCCTCCATCCGGCCGAGCGCCTCGCGGGCCGCGGCCGCGTTGCCGAGAGCGGCGTGGGTGCGTGCCTCATAGGCGGCGATCCGGGCCGCCATGTACGGGTCGGTGATGTGGCTGACCGCCTGAAGGTCGGCCAGCGCCGGGCCGTAACGCTGCCGCCAGTAGGCGATGCTCGAGCGCAGCGCCGCCACCGACAGGATCAGCACCGGGTCACCGACCTCGGCGGCATACCGGCCGGCGAGGCCGGCGAACCGGCGCGCCGAGCGCATGTCGTCGGTGTTGAACGCCAACCGGCCGAGGAAGTAGGTGAACTGGCCACCCAGCAGCGTGATCCGCGGCCGAGATTCGGGGGCGACCGGGCCGCCGAGGATCGTCGTGATCTGCCTCCAGCGGGCGCCGACCTCGGGCAGCAGAGACGCATGCGGTGCGGAGCCGTAGACCCGGGCGATCTCGTCCGCGTCGGCCTCCAACTCGTCGAGCGTCGCCGCGGTGACCGCCTTGTCCATTGCCGTCTGTGTCGATGCCGCCAGCGCGGACAGGGCGGCCAGCTCCACGAATTCCCGCCGGTCCGTGGCCGTCTCCTCTCTCAGGATCCCCTCTGCCACTGTGGGGGCGAGAGACGGTCCGCGTCCACGATCCAAGTTGATCTCGTTGGCGGTGTGCTCCATCATCGCCTCGCGCCACAGCGCGAGCAGACGGCCGGCCGCGCCCAACTCCCGGTCGAGCCCGTCGACGACGTGCGGTGACGGCAGCAGTTTCGGGCTCCCGTGCTGCTCACCGCGGACAGCGGCGGAGACGACCATCCGGTTGACGCCGATCTTCTTCGCGAGCTGGGTGCGGTTCGTCCCGCGCTCGCCGATCAGCTTCCCCAGCTCGGCGACAAAAGCGGCACGAGCAGGTGCCATGGCCATTTCCCCGTCCTGCATCTCGGCGCGAGAGGGCTTCCTCTCGCGCGAGAGATTCTCGCAGTCTGTACCAGATCTGTCGCGCGTTGTGTCATATCCACACCGGCAGCCGGCCACGACGGGAGGAGACAGGATATGGACTCCCTGCCCCTTCCCCGGCCGGCCGGGACCGCGGGACGGGACGGCGGGGCCGCTCCTCCTCATGTCGTCCCACCCGGGCAGGGACACGGCGGGACAGCGCCGTCGCGCCGTGAGCTGCTCCCCGCCCGGGCCCCAGCCCCGGAACGGCCGGGAGACGGCACCACCGTCGTCCCGATCGTCTATGGGGTGCTCGTCGTCTGGACCAGCGGGGACACCGAGGTGCATGCCGGCTGGTCCACCGTGGCGGAGGCGGAGGTGCACTCCGCGCGGCTGCGCGGCCTCGCGCACTCCGCGGTGATCCCGATCCATCTGATCAACCGGGCCGCCGGCCCCTAGATCAGCCCGGCGTGTTCCCCCCGAGCGCGCCGGGCATCTGACGCTGCCCTACCCGCGGCCCGCGACGTGCCGGACTGGACTCCCGCGCCGCGGGACCACCGTGGGTAGGGCAGCCCCCATCTACCAGCGAAAGGCCGCGCTCTGTGCCCATTGCCGCGCTGCTTGCCACCGCCGCCGAACTGCCCGCCCCGGTCGACAACCTGTTCGTCGTCGAGCTTCACCACGCCGATGCCCTCAACCTCACCAGCGCGCAGGCCGAGGGGCTGCGGGTGCTCTGCCGCTCCTACGCCGACCAGCGCTAGGCCGCCGACGTCGAACGTGCCGCCCGCGCCGCCGACCCCGACAGCCTGTCCGCTCTCGATTTGGCGATCACCGAGTACATCCGGGTGACCCGTAGCGTTCTCGGCCTGTGGACCTCTCTGTTCCAGGAGGGCTACACGCTGCTCGACGGCGAGCAGCGGCGCGAGGCGGTGCGGATCCGCCGCGGCCAGGCGGCCGACGCGTTCGCCGGGGTCACAGGCGCCGCGGGCGAACCTGCGGCCATTTGACCTGCCCGCCCATGAGCCTCCCCACCACACGGGAGCCCCTGCCTGAAACCAGGGACGGAAGGAGAACCATGTCCACCACCCTTGCCCTGCCCCGACTCGGCCGGGACCTGATCCCGCAGAAGCTCTACACGCGACTCGTCGCCCGCCTCGAAGCCGACCATCCGGAGGTCGGCGACGACGCCGGTCGGATCATCGACCAGGCCCTGGCGTTCCTCGCCGCGTGCGGCCCGACGCTCGACCGCGGTCTGCGTCCATCCCGCGCCGTTGACCTGGGCTGGCATACCTTCCTGCTGTTCACCAAGGACTACGCGCTGTTCTGCCGAAAGGTCGCCGGCACGTTCATCCACCATGCCCCCGACGACAGGCCCGTCAGCGCCGGTGCTTGCGCCCCCGAACCGGAGGGATGCCAGGCCGGCGGGGACCTCAGCGGGCATCCCGGATCGATGCGGATCGCGCGGACGGTGCGGGCGATCGAACGTCTCGGCTACCAGCTTGAACCCGACCTGTGGGCGACCGCGGCCGACTGCGCCGACGATGGAAACTGCTCGGCGAGCGGTAAGGACGGCGACGAGAACCAGGGCAGCCGTATCCCCAAGTAACGGACCATGGAGCCATATCAATGATCGAATGGGACGATCTGCCGGGCGAGGCGCGGGCCGCGATCATCGAACAGACCGGTCCGGTGACCTCCACCGCGGATGTGGGCGGAGGGGACGGCTGCGACGTCGCCGCGGTCGTGACCACCCCGGCAGTCAGGATGTTCGTCAAGGGCGTCCACGGCGGTGGGGTGCGGGCCAGGCGTCTGCGCGCCGAGTACACCAACGGTCGGCTTGCCCCGGGGATCGCGCCGACACCGCGGTTCGTCGTTGACATCGACGACTGGCTGTTCGTCGGATTCGACCACGCCGCCGGACGGTCGGCTGACCTGCGCCCTGGGTCGGCCGACCTGCCGGCGGTCGCCGCGGCCGTGGACGCCATCGCGGCGCTTCCCGCGGGTGAGCTGCGTCCGCTTGAGCTCCGATGGTCCGGGGCGGACTGGTGGGACGAGATCCGGGCGCTGCCCGCGGGCACACTCGACGGCTGGAACGCGGCCGCGGCGGCACCCCTCGCCGCCGCGGCACCGCGGCTGGTCGCCGGAGACCGGCTCACCCACACCGACCTGCACGGCGGGCAGTTTCTCCTCGACGGCCCGCTGGTACGGGTCGTCGACTGGGCGCGGCCCGCCGCCGCCGCGTGCTGGGTCGACGCGGCGTTCCTGGTGATTCGACTCGTCGGGGCCGGCCACGAACCGGCGGACGCCGAACGATGGGCCGCCAGGCTCGACTGCTGGACGGTCGCCCCAGACACCCTGACCGCCTTCGCCTGCTACGTCGCCGGGTTGTGGACACTGCGCGCCACCCAGACAGGGGGCTCGGCAGCCGCCTGGCGCGCCCGGTCGGCCCGCCGGTACGCGGCCACCCGGCAGGGACGCTGATTGGGGGTTGCCGTTGCCGGGAGTGCATTGACCCGGACGGCACACCCCGCAGAACAGGTCAGCAGCGGGCCCGGCAGACGGCTCGGCCGTGGCGGACGGTGAGAGGGCGCCCGTACTGGCCGCATCTCTCGCAGGTGGGCATAGGCGCGCGGGTCGGTGTTCCGCAGGGCGTCAGGCCCTTGCCGTCGGTCACGTCCCGCAGCCGGTCGCGGGCCTGGTCGCGGTCGGCGCGCGCCCAGGTCCGTCTCGCGGACCTCGCCGGGCCGGCGGCGATCCAGTCGATTAGGCCCATCAGTACTCGCCGTCGGTCTCGGAGGGCATCAGCATGGTGCCGTGGGGGCCGTGCTGTCCGGGGTGGTGCACCCAGGCGCCGGTGTCGTGGCGTAGGGGTCGGGTCGGGCCGCCGGGGTGGCCGCAGGCCGCGCAGTGCTCGGGCGGGGTCGTGCCGGCCGCCGGCATCTGACGATCGGTCCGGGTACGTCGCAGTGGCATCGCGTCTTCCCTTCGCCTGCCCGCCAGGTCGGTCCTGACGGGGTGGTTGAGGGCAGGCCCGGGACCCCTCTACTGCCGCTACCGTGCAGGTCAGAGGGGTCTACCGGGGCCGCTACTGGGGTAGAGGGCCCCGTCTACGGGGCGGGTGTGGAGCCGAGCGGGGTAGCGGGGGGTTCGCTGGCGGCGCGGGTAGACGGGGCCCCGTCTACCGGCCGTGCGGCGAGCGCCTCGGGTGGGATCGCGCCTTCGAGGTCGCGCAGCAGCCAGCCGGCCCGGTTCTCCCCATCGATCTTGACTTGCTTCATGCTCCGCACGACGCCGGCGTCCTCCAGCTCGGAGGCGAGGCGGGTGCCGTCCCATTCGCCGTAGGTGTCTTCGTCGATGTTGACCAGGGCGGACAGGAGATCCTCGGTCCACATACGGGAGCGGCGGCCGAACGCCTCCAGCACGTCGGCGATGACGGTAGGAATCACGAACCGGACGCTCGCGGCAGCTGAGGCAAGATCGCCGCAGGCTTCCCCGGTCAGCGTGCCCTCGGCGAGACGTAGCTCCCGGCCGCGCTGGCACACGGCCTCGAAGTCCGGGTTCTCGAGCAGGTCGGCCTTCACCACGACGAACGACGCCGGGCCGGTGACCAGCACGCCGACGCCCTTGTGATGCTCCGACTCGGAAAGGATCGACGCGTCCGCGCCGGCGCGGGCCTTCCCGTCCCCGAGCACCATGTCCGACGACGTCTTGTCGGTGACCTGCGTGCAGTACCGGTAGGTGACGATCTCCCGCAGCTTCGTCGGGACGCTCTTCGCGTCCGGCCGCTGCGACGCGTACACCGGCATGATTCCCGCGGCCGGGCCGCGCCGCGCGATCCGGGCGAGCTTCCCGATGATCCGCTGACGGTCCTTCTCGTCTTCGACGGCCTCGAAGTACTCCTGCAACTCGTCGATCACCAGCGGGATCAGCGGCAGCCGGTAGCGGCGCATGATCTCCGGGGTGAGTTTCCCCTGCGGGCAGACCGACGCGGGCAGGCTCGCGAGCAACGCGAACCGCCGCGACATCTCCGAGATCAGCTCGTCGAGCATCGCCTCGAAGGCGGTCAGGTCGTCCGGGTCGGCGCCGGAGACGTAGCGGTGGGCGACGCCGGCGACGGCGCGGAAGTCGGCGCCGCCCTTGCCGTCGGCGAGCCAGAGCTGACACCACGGGTCCAGGACGGCGGCGGCGACGAGGAGCCGCATGGAGAACGTCTTGCCGCGTCTGGGCAGCCCACCGAAGAACGCGGACTGCCACAGCAGCAGGACGTCGATGCGGTTCCCGCGGGCGTCCCGACCGAACGGCACCGGCTTCCAGAAGTCGAACCGGTCGAGGTCGATGAGCTGGGAGCGGATCGGGGTGCCAAGGTAGGGGTCGTCGTCGGCGACCCACAGGGACAGCCGCCGGCCGTGGCCGCCTTCGTGGGCGCGGACCCGGCTCAGGATGAGCTGGATCTCGTCGACGCCGAGTTCGGCGGCGAGCACGTCGAGCTTGGCGATCGCGTGGGCGGCGGTCTTCCCCGCCCCGCGGGGCAGGTCCAGGACGGTCTCCCAGCCGCGGCCGTGCCGGTCCCGCACGATCGGCGCGCACAGCACCAGCGTCGTGCCCGGCTTGAGTAGCCCGGCGGCGCGGAACGCCGCGTTGAGATGCTCCGGGGCCAGATCCGCCCGCGGGTCCGGCTCCATCCCGCCCACGGCCAGTACACCACCCGGGGCCCGGCGCCGCCCGGCGAGGCCGGCCGCGCCCGCCCCGACGGCGACGCTCAGCACGGGCAGCCAGTCGCCGACCATCACCGCGCCCAGCGCCTCAGCGAGACTGCTGCCGCCGAACACCCCACCGCTGATGATCCACCGGGCTTTGCGGTGCTCACGGACGACGAAGATCTCCTTGCCGAGCCGGCCGGCGGGGTCGCGGAGCTCGACGGCCAGATCCTCCGCGCGCACCCACATCCACCACCAGCGCCCGAGCTGCCACGAGCCCCGCGCCACCGCCGCCGGGGTCCGCCACGTCGAGCGCACCGCCAGCCGGCCGGCGACCAGCCCGGCACGCCGAGCACGGGCCCGGGCGACCGCACGGTCGGTCATCCACACCGGTAGCCGCAGCGGATCGTCGAGCCGTAGCGGCACCGCCGGGCGGGCCGCCACCGGACCGGCCGCGGGCAGCACCTCGCCCACGACAGGCCCGGCTTCCACCATCGGCTCGGCCGCCCAGGGCCCGGTGACGACCGTGCCCCCGTGCGCCGCAGGCGCCTCGTCGAGCTCGGTCACCGGCCCTCACCACCGGGCGGGAGCACGACGACCGACGCTGCCAGCGGCCGGACCCCGGCCGCGCCGGACACCGCGGCCTCGAACCGTTCCGCCGCGTCGACGACCGCGAGCACGACCAGACCGGCCGCACGGACCGCCAGTACGACCACGGCCAGGACGACGAGCCCGGTCGCCACCCACCAGGGCAGCGCGCGCAGGTCCGCGCGGATTCCCCCGCCGGTCACTGGGCACCGCCGTCGGCCTGCTCGGCGTTGACCTTGTCGCGGAGCCGGCGGGCGGTCACCGCGCCGACGCCGAGCCGCTCCCGCAGCTCCTCCGCGGTCACCGGGCGGCCCTTACGGCGGGCGTAGCGCCGGGCGGCGGCGAGCGCCTCGTCAGCGGTCAGCTTCCGCCGCGCCTGCGGGTTCACCCGGCGTCCACCCGTCTTCGTCGCCGGCGGATCGGACGGCGGCGGGTCCGCGAGCGCCACCCCACCCGACCGGCCCACCGAGTCGGCCGACTCCCCGTCGGAAACCTGCTGGTCGAGCTCGGTAGTCGGGTGCGCGGGAGTCGGGTCGGTCAGGTCCGTTCCGGCCGGCTCGACGACACCCTCAGGGAGGGCGCTGGCGAGCAGCACGGACAGGCCGGCATCCCAGCCGTCCACCGGGTCGACGGGCAGTCCGGGAGCGACCGCCGGGGCCAGGCCGCGGCGGCGCGTCCCGTAGACGCCGGTCTGGTAGACGAGACGGACCGTGCCGTCGGGGGACAGCTCGACCACCGCGCGGCGCACCGCCGCCCGCCGCGCCCGCGCCAACCGCCGCTCGACTAGCCGGCCATGCCGAGCCGCCGTCCGCTCGGCGCGCGAGCGCGGCGGCGAGGCGACGGCGAGCTGATGGGCGACGATGCCCGCCACCGACACCGCGGCCATCACCACGCCGGCGAGCGGGCCGTGAGTCGACCAGCCGTGCGCCAGGTTCAGCGCCGCGCCGGTCGCCGCGAAGACGATGACGCCGACCGCGAGCCAGCGCACCGGCCGGTCCGGGTGCCGCCGCCGGGACGCCTGCACCGCGCCGGCGAACGCCCACGCGCCCAGCTCGGTCAACGCGGGCAGCAGGACGCCGGTCACGGCCCCGTAGATCCGCAGCCCGTAGACGGCCATCGCAGGGACCGCCATCGCCGCGCAGAGCACCGCCAAGGCGTAGATGAGCACCTCGACGGTGTGCACGGCGAGCCAGCCGGCTGCCGCCTGCCGGGCCGCACTCCGCCGCGCCCGCCGGCGAGACATGGCCGCATCCCGCGCGGCCCGCTGCTTCTCGGCTCGCTCGTCGGCTTGGGCCAGCGCCACGGCCTGCCGTGCGGCAGCCGCATCCAGGTCGAGCCGGTTCTGCTCGCGGGCCGCCATCCGGTCGGCCAACCGCTGCGTCGCCCAGCCGCTCACTGGGCACCCCCGGCGCGCTGGTCGAGCTCGTGCCAGCGGGCCCGGCCGGCACGGACGTGCGCGACCAGCCAGCGGACCGCCGCCGCGGCCAGCTCGACGTCGTTCGTGTCAATCGCGTCGACCAGGACCTCCGCGTAGATCGAGCCGTACGCCGTCTGCACCTGGAGCTGCTCGGCCGTCATCGCCCGCGCGAACGTCCGATCGGCGAACCCCTGAACAACGTCGTCGGGGAGCAGGTCGGTAAGCGGGATCGTCTTCGCGGTCATCGGGCCTCCTCCGTGCTGGTCGCCGTGCTCCCGAGCAGAGGGCGCACGGCGGCGTCGAAGGTCAGCAGGGCGTCCGCGTAGCCGTCGGACTGCCAGTCGAAGTCCTGCCGCTCGTCGTCGAGCAGCGTCGGGTCGTCCGCCTTCGCCCGCAGGGCCAGGAGGCCATCGGCCAGCGCCTGCGGGCGCCCCTCGAAGACGTCGGGGATGACGTCGCGGGCCTGGCACATGCCGAGCGCGCGCTGCCAGGCTTCGCGCTGCTCGGCCGGCGACCGAGTCGGGTCGAAGCGGCCCGCGCCCTCGGCGTTGATGCGCTCTTGCAAGGTCATGGCGGCGCGGGCCAGCGGATACCGGCTCCCCACGTCGATCAGGTCGGGATGGTGGGCGAACAGGTCGGTGGGGCTCACGCGGCCACCGCCAGCATCGGCTCGGCCACGGCGATGGTGACCCGCAGGGTTGGCGCGACGTCCCGCATCGGGACCTCGCCGAGACCGGCGCGGGTGTAGTCGGCGCGGATCTGCTCCAGGTCCGGGGTGGTCTTCGCCGACGGCACCCGCTCGACCATCCACCGGCCGTACAGGCCGTCGGGAAGCCGGTCGAGGAGCTTGCGGGCCTTGCGCTTGCCGCGGTCACCGGCGCGGGCAGCCTCACCGGCCAGGTCGAACGCGACCGCCGCCGCGTCGATCACCTCCAGCGGGGGCAGCTCGTCGACGGCGAACAGCTTCGGTGCGGCCGCCAGCGTCGGCTCGGCCACCACCGGGGCGGGGACGGCGGCCGGGGCCAACTCGACGGCCGGGGGGAGCGCGGCCGGGCCGAGGCGGTCCAGCACGCGGACCGCCACCGCGACGACCAGGCGGCGGGCCGTGCGAGCGAACCGCTCACGGGCGCGCGGAGGCATGACAAGGTGGGGCACAGCGGGTCTCCTGTTCTGGCAGGTGGTCCGTCAGGCCCTGGCTCGGAGCTCCTACCTCCTGGCCGGGGCCGCTCAAGTGGCACGTTACTAGAGAAGTAGTCTAGCATGCAACCCGCATACTGGCGACTCGCCTACTAGACTTGGCGCCCATGACAAAGGATCTTCGGCTCATGGCAGCAGCGGAGATCGCGCAGGCTCTCGGTCTGGGCTCCGCGCGGATCTACCAGATCATGAAGTCCGATCCGACGTTCCCCGAGCCGATCGCGACCTTGCGGGTCGGCAAGATCTGGCTCGCCACCGACATCGAGGAGTGGATGCGACGCACCGGCCGCACACCCACCAGGCCCACAGCCGATTCCGGCTGATCGACAGCACGGGGCGTGCCGGCTGAAGACCCACGGTCTCAGCGCACATGAAGCGGGCCGACCAGGAGTTCGCACCTCCTGACCGGCCCTTGATCAGTAACCCTTTCCTCAGAAGGGCACCGACCTGTGTCCCATCATGCCCGCGGCAGCCTGCCTGAAGGCGGCCAGACCACCGACGTCACCACCCCACTTGCCCGCTGGGGCTCCTCATGAGCTGGGGATGGGTCGCCGCCGCCTTCGACATACTCCCCGGCGATCTCCCCCCGGCCGAGCGAACCGTCGTGCTCGCTCTCGCCGAGAACGCCCGCCGCGGCTCGCGCCGCGCATCCCCCGGACTACCGAAGCTCCTTGCCCGCTCCGGACTGAAGAGCCGTAGCCAACTCGCCGCCGTACTCGGCCGGCTCGCCGGGCGTGGACTGATCCGACAGGTCGAGCGCGCCCGGCGCGGCCACGTCGCCGTCTACGAACTCCTGTTCGACGAGGTCCGGTTCGACGTGGACACCGAGATGGGTCCGGTGGACCGGACGCAACCACCTGCGGAGCAACCAACCGCCGTCGCCGTTGCGTCCGCCTCGCCGGACGCAACTCACCAAGAACCCGCGGGGATTGGGTTCGGCACACCGGACGCAGACACGGAAGTTACCGATGAGTTGCGTCCGGCCGGCCCCCGAATTGCGTCCGGTGGACCGGACCCCTCCCTGGCAAGCTCCCTGGAAGTACAAGCAGCAGCAGCGGAGCCCACCGACGACGAACCGGGGAGCGATCTTCAAGGAGGCTCGAAGATCGCTTCGAGCGTTCACGGTGAGCACCAGGCCACCGAGGAGCTGAGCGGCGCCGTCGAGGTGAACCCGTACGCCGACCTCGCCGGCCGCCTGGCCCACGACGAGCAGCTCCCCGCCTCCTGGCAGCCGGACATCGCCGCTGCCCTCGCCCGCGGCTGCACCCCCGAGCAGATCACCGCCGCCTACCAAGCACCGGTCACCGGCACGGTCCGCAGTTCCATCGCGGTCCGCCGACGGCGTATCCGCGACCTCCACCCCGAACCCGCCACCCTGGCCACTTCGGCGCCGTCGGTGTTCGTCCCCCCGAACCTGCACCAGATGTGCCGCAGGCACACCCAGCCGGCGCCATGCCCGGTCTGCGCCGACCTCGAAGCCGACGACGGCGGCGCACCGGCCACGCCGGCCCGCGTCGCACTGCAGACCCGCGCCGACGGCGTGCTCGCGGCCCACGCTCGGCCGCTGTCCACCCTGGACGGCATCGCCGAGCTACGCGCCAGACTCCCGCGACCCCATCAACGCACCGTCAACCATCGAACGCCTTGAGCGTCCGCTCCAGGGCTGATCGCTAGCATGCGCCCTCGGACGTACGAAACGGGGGAATCGCACTATGAGTTATGGCTATGACGACCGGGGCTATCCGCCCAACGATCGTGCCGGCTGGCGTGATCCGCGCTACGACTATCCGCCACCGGCCCGCGATCAGTATGCCGGCCACCGCCCGTCCACATCGCCCCCGCCGCCAGAGAAGAGGGGCCTTTCCCGCAACGCGAAGATCGGAATCGGCGCGGGCGTCGCGATCCTCCTCATCGTGATCGGCGTCGCCGCCGGCGGGGGAAACGGAACCTCTACCGCTCCGGCCGCGGCCGCCGCGGTGGACGCCAATTCTCCCGCAGCCACAGCACCCGCAGCCACAGCACCCGTAGGCTCCGCGCCGGCAGCAGCGGTCACTGCAGCTCCGGCCGTGCAGAAGGCCGTGCCGAACGTGGTCGGCCTGAACCATCAGACCGCCCAGGACACCCTCCAGGCGGCCGGCTTCTACAACCTGGCGGAAGAGGACGCGACCGGCCAGGGGCGGCTCCTGGTATTGGACCGGAACTGGCATGTCGTTTCCCAGCAACCCGCAGCCGGAACAGTTATCAGCACCGACGCGCAGGTGATGCTGCGGTCGAAGAAGTACACCGACCCGTGATCCCGACACGGACCAACAGCGGCCGGGCCCAAGACTGACCAGTGCGGTCCGGGCGCCGGCCTGACCGAATGCCCGGAACGCGAAGGGCCGGGTACGCTTCCGATCTTGCCGGAGCCGGCAAGATCGGGACAGTATCCCGATCTTCGCGGCGCCGCGAAGATCGGCTTGCCGGTGCCGGCAAAGTGATCAGGTGGACGGCGTATGCCGTGGATCGCCACAGCCGGGCCGGCGAAGGGTATCCACAGTGTGGACACCCTCGGCGCTCCACTGGAGCACCTGACCCAGGAGCGGGCGCGTTCGTACGCACTTTGTGCGTACGAACCTCAACCGGTCCCCTGTCCGTCCGGGGGCGGACGAAGTTGACCCCCGGTGGTCCACGGTCCGGATGGTGCTGGACGTTCAGCTCCGGCCGGAGGGCAGCACCGAGGCCCGACCCGCCGCCACTGATGGCGGGTCCGCCGTCGCAACCGAACGTGACGGCCGCTCAGACGTAACTGCGATGTCCGAGCGGGCGCCCGCACCACCGGCGGCGGACGCTGGCTGCCGGGTGCCGGCAGCCACGGACCAGGCCATGATCACGGTCCGCAAAAAGTCCGCATGATGTTGTAAAACCGCGTGATCCCGCGTAACCCCGTGAACGCACGAAACCCCTGCTAGGGCTGGGGATTCTGCCTATCGGCACGGAACTGATCAATCACCACGGTGAACTGGCCGTTGACGGTCACGTCGGTGATGCCGGCGAACAGGGCGCCGGTGCCGGGTAGGGCGACGACCGTCCGGACACAGATGACGAACGACGCGCCCGGTTCCAGGGTCTGCGCGCCATCGCCGGGATTGCCGGCGCCACAGTTCGCGCCGGCCGGGGCGAAATGGATCTGCGGCTGGCCGGACACGCCCTGATCCTGCAGGGAGAGGGCGGCGGCGAGGCGGGCCCGGTCGGCGCCCTGGGTCTCGCTGTCGGCGGTGGCGAAGGCGCGGCCGGCCTCGCGGGCCGCCTGGGTGACGCCGAACGCCGACTTCTGCACCGCGAACACGCACAGGAACAGGTACACGAACGGGACGAGCAACACGATGGACAGCCCGACGAACTCGATCATCGCCGAGCCGTCGTCCACCCCCCGTCCCTCACGGCGCACCCGGCCCGCGCCCGCGCGGGGTAGCCGATCCTTCCCCCACACCGCCCGGGCCCAGGCCGTCCGCGCTCGGACCGACCGGGCACGGAGCTTCTCCGGCCGTACCGCCTTTGCCGAGGCCGTCCGGGGCCGCGTCGTCCGGCCCCGGGCCGTCGAGGCGGTGCGCGACGGCCGGGGCGTCACGGCTGCTCCTTGACGGCATGGCCGGTGACAGTGATCGTCACGCCGTCGCCGAGGGGGACGAGGACGAGCGGGACGGCGACCTTGCAGGTGACCTGGACCAGCGGGGTGCCGCCGGGGCCCTCGACATCGGTGCCGGTGCAGACGGTGTCGGCGCGGCCGGGGATCGTCCGGGCGATGAGCGCCTGCGCGTAGGGGCCGCCGTCCGCGGCCGGGACGCCGAGGTTGGCGGCGTGCCGGGCGCCCTCCGCCGCGTCCGCCGCGAGCGTGTTGCGGATGTGCAGGATCAGGCCGACCTGCAGGATCCCGAGGAACAGGAACAGCAGCAACGTCCCCACCAGGATGAACTCGACGACGGCGGACCCCTCGTCGCCAGGCGAGTCCCCGTCGCCGAGCGGGACCCCGTCGCCGAGCGGGACCCCATCGCCGAGCGGGAACCCGTCGCCAGACGTGGGCCTGCCGCCCGCCGCGCTGTCCTCGCCCGTCGTGTCCTCGCCGTCGGGCCCGACCAGGCGTGTGCCCTCTCGCACGGCTGTGGCCGGCGTGGCCGGGAGGTCAGCCGCCGCCACCGCCGCCGACGCCCGACACCGAGTTGATGGCCGAGGTGAACAGGTTCTGCAACGCCGGCGTCGCCAGCGTGGCGATGGCGACGACGAGCGCCGCCGTCATCACCGTGATCATCACCCAGCCGGGGACGTCCCCCCGGTCGCGGCCGTCGCCGCCGACGCTGGTCGTGTGGATGGCCGACCGCCAGGCCAGCCACCTCGCCTTCAGGGTCTGCCCGATACGCCGTCCCATGTCTCCTCCATCACCGTCCGGTCCGAGCCCCGTGCCTTGAGCCCTGCGTCTGGTCATTGCGCGATCACCGTGAAGCTCACCAGGGCGGGGTAGAACGCGAAGATCACGGTCGTCGGCAGGACGAGGAAGACGACCGGGATCATCATCGCGATCTCCTTGCGGCCGCCGGCCTCCAGCAACTGGCGCTTGCCTGCCTCGCGGACGTCCATCGCCTGGGCGCGCAGGATGTCGGCCAGCGGCGTGCCGCGCTCGATCGCGACGGCCATGCCGTCGACGAACCGCGTCAGCGGCGCGAGCGCCGTGCGGGCGGCGATGCCCTCCAGGGCCTGCACGAGCGTGGCGCCGGAACGGGCGTCGGCGAGGGCCAGGCGCAGCTCGCGGCCCAACTCACCGTGCGTGAGGCGGCTGACCCGTTCGAGCGCGCCGATCGCGGACTCCCCCGCGGTCACCGCCAGCGCCAGCAACTCGGCGACCGTGGGGAACTCCAGCAGCATCCGGTCCTCGCGCTCGGTGATCGAGCGGGTCAGCCAGTACTCGCGGCCGACCACCCCGCCGGCGGCGCCGGCGACGACGAGGGCGACGCTCACCAGTGCCGGCGGGCCGATGCCGAGCAGGGCCCGCAGCGCCAGCAGGAACGCGCCGACCAGCGCGCCGCTGACCGCGCAGATCACCTGCTGGACCCGGAACTCCTCGATGCTGGTCCGCCCGCCCGCCTGGGTCAGCCGGCGCTGCAACGCCACCCGGCCGCCGAGAAAGCGATCGAGCCGGCCGGCGACGTCGGAGAGCAACGGCCGCACGAGCGCCTCGACGGCGGCGAAACCCGGACGAGTCGACGCCCGTGGCCGGTCGGCGAGCAGCCGGGACGGGGTGGGCGTGTCGCGCAGGTAGGGGTCGATCCGGTCGGCGAGCTGGATGCGCCGGGCCCGCGGCGACCGGTAGACGACGATGACCAGGCCGAGCCCGACGAGCAGGCCAAGCAGCGCCCCGGCGGCGACCATCGTCATGGCTGCATCCCCCGATCGGGCCCCGCCCCGAAGCCCCCAGGCCCGTCGAAGCCCCCTAGCGCGTCCAGGTCGGGAGCGGCGATCATCGGGCGGGCGCCCGCAGGATCGTCCGGGCGTGATCCGGAGCCACGCCCGGCGGTGGCGGTGGCGGTGGCCGCAGCCTGGGCGGCGGCGACCCCGCCGCGCAGCACCCGGCCCTCCTCGGGCAGCCGGCCGATCCGTTTCATCAGCAGGTAGGCGAGGGCCGACACGCCGCCGCCGACGACCAGCACCAGCACGCCGGTCGGGCTGTCGTACGCCTGCACGTTCTGGCCGCGGGTGGCCAGCAGGAGCAGCACGATCCAGGGGGCGGCGAGCGCGAGGCGGGCGGCGTTGACCGTCCAGCCCTGGCGGGTCTCCAGCTCGGCCCGGGTCCGCGCGTCCTCGCGCAGGAAGGTCGACAGGGTGCGCAGCAGGCGGCCGAGGTCGGTGCCGCCGACCTCTCGCGCCATCCGCAGCGACTCGATGATCCGGTCGGCGACCGGGTCGGCGAGCTCGTCGGCGAGCCGGTCCAGGCAGGTCGAGAACGATCCGGTGGCACTGTAGTCCTCGCCGAAACGGGTGAACGCCGGGCGTAGCTGCACCGGCCCGCGCACCCCGACGGCGGCCAGGCCCTCGGGCAGCGACATCCCGGCGCGCACGGCGCTGGCGAGGTTGTCGACGACGTCCGGCCACAGCTCCCGCAGGTCGTGGATCCGGCCGTGGCGGCGGCGGACGACCAGCGCCCGCGGCAGCAGGCTCGCGAAGACCGCGAACGCGCCGGCGAGCGACAGGGTCCCGGTGAACGCCAGCACGACGAGACCGACGAGCAGGCCGAGCGCAGCGCTGATCGCGACGAACTGGCGGGGGCTCAGGCCGCGGATGCCGGCCTGGGCGAGCAGCTCGGCGGNGGNGNGCTCCCAGCGCATCGTCGTCGGGCCGCGGGACTCGCGGGGCCGGCCGCTGGTAATGATCAGGAACAGGCCGAGCCCGCACAGCAGGCCGAGGAAGATGCCCATCAACGCTCCACGGCGATCTCGGGCCAGCCACCGCCAGGCCGGCGGTGGGGATGGTCGCGGTCCCCCTGCGCGAGCAGGGTGGGCAGGTCGTAGCCGGCGCGGGTGAAGCGGTCGACGTGCGGGGGAAAGCCGTCGGCGCGGACCAGGCCCTCGGCGCGGGAGCGGTAGATCTGGGCGATCTCCACGATGTCGCCCTCGGCCCGGCCGGGCAGCGCGACGATCTCGGTGACGCGCCGGCGACCCGAGACGTCCTTCTCCAGGTGGACGACGAGATCGACGCTGGCGGCCACGGTCGGCACGACGAAGGCGTGGCTGACGTTCTCCCCGGCGAGCAGCGGCAGCGTGCACAGCTTGGTGACCGCCTCGCGGGCCGAGTTGGCGTGCAGGCTGCACATCCCCGGCAGGCCCGAGTTCAGCGCGATGAGCAGGTCCAGCGCCTCCTCCTGGCGAACCTCGCCGACCACCAGGCGGTCCGGGCGCATCCGCAGCGCCTCCTTGACCAGCCGGCGCAGCCGGATCTCCCCGCTGCCCTCCAGGTTGGCCTGCCGGGTCTGCATCGCGACCCAGTCCGGCGCGCGCAGCTTCAGCTCGAAGACCTCCTCGCACGAGATCACCCGCTCGCGGGCGGGGATCGCCGAACCGAGGCAGTTGAGCAGCGTCGTCTTCCCGGCCTGGGTGCCACCGGCGACGATGATGTTGAGGCCGGAGACGACGGCGGCCTCCAGGAACGCGGCCGCCGCGGAGGTGATCGTGCCGAGCCCGACCAGCTCGTCGAGGCTGCCTGCGCTCAGCACGAACTTGCGGATGTTGATCGACCAGTGCACCCGGGTCACGTCGGGAATCACCACGTGCAGCCGGGAACCGTCGGGGAGCATGGCGTCGACGAAGGGGGTCGACAGGTCCACCCGCCGGCCGGACGATTTGAGCATCCGTTCGACCAGATCCTGCACCTGGTCAGCGGTGAGAATTGTCGTCGTCAGCTCGCTGCGACCGGCCCGCGCGACGAATACCCGACCCGGCTCGTTGATCCAGATCTCTTCGACGGTGGGATCGTCGAGATGGCGTTGCAACGGCCCGAAGCCGGCGACCGCGTCGTAGACCAGCCGAGCGGTGACATCCCGGTCGACGACGGGCGGAAGGTCGCTGACGAGAACGCGTTCCTCGTAGTCGGCGAGCACCTCCTGAACGAGCTGGCGGACCTGGGCCGGATCGCGCACGGGATCCAGGGAACGCCGCCGGACGAGCTCCCGGACCTCGTCCTCCACGAACGAGGTGGCGTCCAACCAACCGCCACGTGCCACCGCCACGAAAACCGCCGCTCCTCCAGCTCCGCCTCTTCCTCGGCCGGACAATTGCTACGAAGCGTAGGAAGAAGGTCACCGCTTATCAAGCCCCGACCATCAGGGCGGACGCAACAACGTTCGCACAACCCCCTCTGGGGGTGTGGGCCGGGTAGGACACAGGCAGGTCACGGTGTGCACAGCGTCCCACCTTGACCACCCATTTAGTTACTCTCCGCATCAAGAGTGCGGTCACGGATCGGGGGGCGACCATCGCGGCGCGCGTACATCCCGCGGGTCGGCAGTGCGCCGACCGCCCCGGAAACGCCCGCAGGATTTCGCCGCCGAATCGCCCCGGAGGCGGTAGCCTCGCGGCGGTCCCTAACCCGCTCATCCGTGAAGCCACAATCGCCTGCTGGGTCGACCGGTGGAGCCTCCCCCACCCTGCCGATCTCACCCGGTAAGCCACCAACGCCTGCCTCGGGGGTCCCTTCCGTGTCCGGTCAGCCATCGATCCACGGGCTCAGCAACCGCTTGCGAGAAGCCCGTCCGCCCACCGCGGCGACGCTGCCCAGGACCTGCCTGCGGCCCGCTACGCGCGGTTCGAAAGGGGCGACCCGATGAGTGGAAACCGAGATTTCCAGCCTTCGGACATGTTCGACAAGACCGCTTGGAAGATGTTCTGGCGAATTGTCGAAAATTGCCCGGTGGCGGTATTCGCCACCGACGCGATCGGTCGCCATCTCTTTGTGAACCGCCCGTGGTCCGAACTGACCGGACTTCCCCGCGACGAGGCGGTCGGCTGGGGATGGGACCGGGTCGTCCATCCCGACGACGTTGCCACCGTGGGCGACCACTGGCGGCGCCTGGTCACGCATGGCGACGGGTTCTCCGTGCAGATCCGGCTGGTGCTACCTGGCGGGGAGGCCCGGCGGGCGATCATCCAGACGGTGGCGACGTCCGCCGGCGACGGGCGGCGCCGCTTCGTCGGCACCCTCACGCCGGCCCCGGTGGGTGCGCCCACCGTCGGCGACGCCGCCAGCCGCGACACCCACGGCCTGGACGTCCCGGCGCACCCCGACAGCCACACTGGGTGGCTCACCGCCGACGACGCCGAACACGCCGCTGTGCCCGTCGAGTCCGAGGAGACGGCGCTGGATCTCACCCCCTTCGACGCGGACTTCTTCGACGAGCAGCTACTGGGTCACGAGCTGTTCGGCCAGGAGGATGTCGGACCGGAGGGGGTCCTGCCCGGCGGCCCCGATCGATCTGGCCTGTTCGACGGGCTGGGCGGGTACGACCCGTTCGACGACGCCGCCCGTGCCTTCCGCGAGTCCGCCGACGACCCGTTCCACTGGACCGATGCGCCGGCAGGCCCGGGCGAACCGGAAAGTCCGGACCACACCGCTGGAGCAAACCGGTCCGCGGACGGCCCGGCCGATCCCTCGCCGGATCTCGACGGCCCGGTGCTCGGTCATCCCGCTGGAACCGGGCACCCCCTGTCCGGGCCACCGGCGCGGTGGCCCGACGCGGACGACGCCGTGGCGAATCGGCGCTGGACGGTCCCGCTCCCCCGCCGGCCGATCCCCGGCGAGCCGACGCCCGGCCGGTCGGCCCCCCGTGAGATCCCGGAGGACCGATCCACGAGCTACCCTCGCGGCGCGCTCCCCCCCGGCGCCGAGTGGCGCGCCGCGGTCGTCCTGCACCGCAACGAGGAAGACGACCTGCATCCACGCCCAGCGCACGCCGACGGCGGGCACCCGGCCGAGGGCTGCGGCTGCCTGTTCGCCGAGGTGCGCCGGATCGAGGAGGCCTGCCGCGACCGGGAGCGTTGGCTGACGACCCTGCTCGCCGAGCTCGCGACCGCGGTCCTCATCGCCGATCGCGACGGCAGCGTCGTCGCCGTCAACCAGATGTACTGCGACCTGTTCGACCTGGCGGACTCGCCCGTCGACCTGGTTGGCACGGACTGCCGCCGCCATCTGCGGCCGCGGGCCGGGCTGGTCGACGACCCGTCCGGCTTCGCTGCCCGTCTGGACACCCTGCTGCGTCGGCGCCGGACGCTGCGCCGCGAGCCGGTCATGTTCGCCGACGGCCGCGTCTTCGAACGCAGCCACATCGCGCTGGCCGCGGCCGACGGCTACTGCGGCCACCTGTGGCTCTACAGCGACGTCACCGACCGCCGGATCCTCGAGGCCGAGATCGAGGGACTCATCTCCGGACTCTGAGCCACGGACCCGGGCGTCGCCGCGCCATGGCGACGCCCCGGGCCAGCTACGGGCGTGACACGCGCCCTAGTAGACGCCGCCGTAGTGGCGCACCTGGAGGTCCTGGGCCTGGCCCACCCAGTCGTCGGAGATGATCCGATCGCCGAAACCATCGAGCTTGTGGGCCAGCCGGTCGACGTCGGTGTCGCCCATCTCGGCGAGCTGGCTGAAGGTCGTGATGCCCAGCGCCCGCAGCCGTGATTCGATCACCGGGCCGATACCGACGATCTCCTTGAGGTTGTCGCCGCCGACGCCGCCCGGATCGAGCAGTCCGTTCCAGCGCGGCGCGGCCTCCTGGACGACCCGGCCGCCCGCGCCCTGCTCCCCCGTGGCGCCCGACCGCACGCCCGACGTGGTGACAGGGCTGCTGCCGGTCGGAGCCGGGATCCCCGCCACTGCCGCCGGTCGCTCCTTGGTGACGCCGGAGGTCCGGGCCCTCATTCCGGCCACGCCCAGCGTGCCCGAGCGAACCGGTTCGATCCCGCTCGCGGGCTCATCGGCACTCGGGGGCTCACCGGCACTCCCGGGCTCACCGGCACTCCCGGACTCGGCCGAGGCCGCCGCGAGGGCGGCGCCATCCGAATCCGGCCGCGCCGGCTCGTCGAGCCGCGCGGACTCCGCGCCCACCGCCAGCTCGTCCTGGAGTGCCGGCCCCGCGGCCCTCGCCGACGCGACGTCGGCGGCCGGCTCACCAGCGTTGGCGGGCTCGGCGACATCAGCCGACTCGGCAACATCAGCCGGCCCTGCAACGTCGACCGGCTCGACAACGTCGACCGGCTCGTCGACATCCACCGGCTCGGCGACCTGGGTCGGCTCGGCGACCTGGGTCGGCTCGGCGGCGAGGAGAGGAGCGGCGGCCCGGGCCGAGCTGACGGCGCGTGCCGAGGCCACGGCCTTCGCCGTACCGACGATCTCGGCGTATTCGACGGCGGCGGAGTACTCCACCCTGCGCCCGGCCGCGGAGGTCTCGGGGGTGGAGGCCGCAGCCGCGGAGGTGCCGGGGGTGGAGGTCGCAGCGGCGGAGGGGGCGGGCTCCGCTGCCGGGTCGGCGGCGGGAGCGGTCTCGGTGCCGCGACCGAGAGCGGACTCGGTCCGCTCGATCCGGCCGAGCAGGCTGACGCGCTCGGCCGCCCATTCGGCCTGATGCCGGTCGAGCCGGGTGGTCATGGTCGCGACGAGACGCTGGGCGTCCTCGGCCTCGGTGCGCGCCATCGCCAGCCGGGAGGAGAACTTCGCCGCCCGGCCCTCCGCCTCGACAAGCTGCTGGCGCAGCAGCTCGGCCTCGCGCGCGAGCTCCGCGACGGTGAGCCCGGTGTCCGCCGCGGTGGTGTCCGGGTCGGCCGGTGACGCGTCACCCGCCGCCCGCGCGCCGCCGGCGGCGCTCGTCACGGCCTCGACCCTGGCGCGCAGCGTGGCCTCGATCTCCTCGACCCGGGCGCTCGCCGTCATGGCGTGCCGCTCCGCGGCCCCGATCCGCTGCTCGGATTCGGCCGCTCGCTGTTCGGCCACGGCGAGGCGGGCGGTCAGGTCGGCCTTCTCCAGGGCGGCGTCGTCCCGCTGGCGGCGCAGCAGGGCGACGAGCTCGGCGACGGGTTCCCCGACGCGCACGGCGTTGATCGGCAACGGGATCGGCCCGGTGGTGGCGAGTTCCGCCCCCACCGTGTCGGGCCCGAAGGCACGGGAATCCGCGTCAGGCCCGAGCCGGTCGCCGGCGGCCACCGCGGGATCCAGGCGCTCGGCGGACTCGACAGGCTCCGGGAAACGCTCGGAGTCGCCCTCAAGCGCGATGTCGCCGCTGAGCTCCCCGGGGTGCGGCGGGAGCGCGAGTGCTGTCCCAGCAACATCGGCCGTCTGAGGGCCGGTCCCCCGGGCGTCGCTTCTCCGGGCGTCGGCCACGGCGTCGGGCGTCGGCTCGGCGCCGCCGACCCTGGGTTCCGGCTGGGCGTCGCGGGTCTGGCGCACCTGCCGGCGCAGCGGGGCGATGAGGAACACCCACGCAAGCGCGGCGCCGATGACCATCGCCACCAGCACATACGCCAGGATCTGCCCGGCGAGGTACAGCATCGGCTGCCAGCCTCCTTACGCGGTGGGTTACCAAGATCCATACCCGCCCGGGCCGGCATCCCGGCACGAAGGGTGTTGGGAGAAAAACGGACGATCGACGCCAACCGGGCAGGAACCCGACCGACACCTCACGGCCTGCCTACGCATTATTCGCAACACACGACAGCGGCCGTACCCCGGGGAGGCACAACCGTTGTCCATCTGGACCGGTTTGCGTGGAGAAAAGCCGGCCGCGGACGCCGATCGGCGAGGCAGACCGGTGTGATGGAGCCGGATGGCCACCGCAAACGCCGTCCGACGCCAACATTTCACGCCGGGTGAGCACCGGCCCGGACATCACACCCCAACGAACCATCAATGGGTGTGGTCTACCTCACACTGCAGGCCAGTCGGCGTGCCGAACACCGTCCAGGCATCCAGCCGACCCGCCAACGACGGGGCGGGCCTGCTCACAGCAGGTCGGGCAGCTCCTGCGGGGCGAACCAGAGCAACTCGAAGCCTTCGACGCTGTCAACGGTGAAGGCCGCGTCCTCGCCGCCGAGGTCGGCCTCGACAATGTGATCCGCCGCCTCGGCCACCGCGTCGAGAACCTCGCCATCGTCGCCGTCGTCGACGTGGATCGCTCCCACTGCCGACCAGGGCACCGGGAAGTCGACCTCGACGGCGCCTCGTTCGAGGTCGTCCCGGACGCGGACGTCGCCGTCGGCGAGGTCCGCGACGAAGACCAGGCGTCGGCGTGGGGCCGCCGGGTCGGCGTCGAGCAGGCGCAGGCTGGCGCGCGCCGCGTCGTGCAGCACCGCGTACTCCAGCTCCTCCTCGGACTCCGACTGGGCGTACCACTCACGCAGCGCCGGCGTGACCGCAAAGCCCGTCCCAGCCGGCACCTGCCCGGACTCCCACACCGATCGCGCGGCGTTGAGCGTGGACGGCAGGTAGATGCGCACCCGACCAGTCTCGCAACCAGCCGCGCCGGACGACCAACGAGGGTCCCATCCGGCGGGCACCACGGGCGCGGTCTTAGCCGCACCGTCGGGGCGCGGTGGTTGGGAGCGGGCCGGTGCCATGGCTCGGGACCGCCCGCTCAGCCGGCCAGGTCCAAGCCGAGCCGGCCCTTCGGTTGACCGGCGCCCTCGCCGGTGCCGGCGCCCCCCTCGACGCCGGCACCGCCGCGGGTGCCGGTCCCGGTCCTGGAAGCGGCAGTGGTTGCGGCGGCGACCGCGCGGGCGGCGGAGGTCGCGCCGGCGCCGGTGGCAGTGGTGGCGCCGGTGGCAGTGGTGGCGCCGGTGCGGGCCGACCGGGGCCGTGGGCGCGCGCGGGCGCTCGCGCGCAGGGCCGCGCACGTGGTCCGCAGGCTGGTCTCGAACACCTCCGCGCGGCGGGTCAGGTCCATCAGGTTGCCGCCCATCACCGCGAGGTCCTCTGGTCCGGGAGACAGCACCGTCACCCGGGTGCCCGCGGCCTCGACCAGCTCGATCTCCCGCAGCAACCGACGGGTCGCCGCGCGCCGGACCTGCCGTTCGACCAGGGCCACCGCGCCACGGGGGCGGTCGCTGGCCAGCGAGCAGGCCGGCGCGAGCACGAGCACCTCCTCGAGCTCGGCGTCGGCGAGCAGGTCGACCGACGTGGGCGAGCGGGTCCCGCCGTCGACGAAGCGCTGACCGCCTGACTCGATCGGGGCGTACCAGCCGGGGATCGCGCAGGACGCCATGACCGCCTCGGGCAGTGTCACTCGGGGTGCGTCGGGCGAGCCGAACAGCACCCGGTGACCGGTGTCGAAGTTCATCGCGACGACCCGCAGGTTTGGCGGGGCGGGCCAGTCGGCGAGGTCCAGTCCCCTGCGGTCCATAGCGGCGGAGACCAGGTCGCCCACCGCGGAGATCTTGCCGCGGCCCTGCGGCAGAATCGCCGCCAGGGTGACCATCGGCGAGGCGTGCCGGGGGTGCAGCGCGCTGGCCGTGAGCAGCCGTGGCGAGCCCATTCGCATCCGGGGCCGTGGGGGCAGGGAGGCGCCGAGGTCGCGGTAGTCGAGGACGGGGTCGCCCGCCTCGTACAGCCCGCGCTCGGAGTTGGCCATCACGTCGATGCCGACGCCGAGGCCGAGCAGAGCCGCGACGACGGAGCCGGCCGAGGTACCGACCACCAGGTCGCTACTGCCCAGGTCACGGCCGGTCTCGGTCTCGACGGCCCGCATGGCGCCGATCATCCAGGCGGAGCCGAGGACTCCGCCCGCCCCGAGGACCAGGCCCCTGCGCGGGGCCCGCCTTCTGGTCATTGTCCACCTCCCGGCGCGGCGGTCGGGAGGGGATGTGCCCTGCGCGGGGCACCTGCCGCCCCGGTCCGCCCGCTGCCATGTGGGCCGCCCGGTCGCACCTGGACCGGGCGGCCGCCGGCGGCGGTGTGCGCCGCATGGGACCTCCCGGGGATGGGCCAGTCGCAGTCCACGGTCCGCGTCGACCGTTCGTTGCCTGCGGCGCGTGACGCGCCCGGACGGGCCACCGGACTACGCCGGCGGTTTCTCGCCGCTACTCCGGCGGTTCCTCGCTCTCCTCGGGGAAGGTCGTCTCCAGGACGCCCCAGTTGCGCAGGCGCTCGGCGAACTCCTGCGGCGTGGTGTCGTGCAGCAGGGCGAGCGCGCGCACATCGCCGTCGCGGATGGACAGCACGTGCCCGGCGTAGTCGTCGCGCTGGCGCTGGATCTGCGCCACCCACCGCCGGACGAGCGCGGAGGTGTCGGGTGGCGCCTCGCTGAGCTTCTCCAGGTTCAGGACCGTGCGCGGGCGGCGCTCGCGCGGGGGCAACTGGTCCTCGCTGGGCAGCAGCGCCGACACCGGCACTCCGTAGAACCCGGCGAGTTCGGAGAGCTGGTGGACGCTGATCATCCGGTCCCCGCGCTCGTAGGAGCCGACGGCGGCGGTCTTCCAGCGGCCGCGCGACTTCTGCTCGACCCCCTGGAGCGACAGCCCCTGCTGTATCCGAATCGCCCGCAGGCGGGCGCCCACCGCCTTCGCGTACTCCCGGCTCACCCGACACACCCCCTAGCCGTCTCGCCCGAGCATCCCCGTGCCTCCGGCTCCCCGGACACGGTTGCGGCCGCGCTCCGGATGGCACCTTCGAGGCCTGCTCAACACTAACGTAACGTTGCCGAAAGGGGACTCTCACGCAGACATACATTGCATCACGCTATGCAGCGTGACTGCGCCGCCATTAACGTTCATACTTCATAGTGCATCAGACCGACGTCCTTTCGTGGCCGATCTCCTGCCACTGGAAGCTTTGAGTAAGATCCCCTTCACTTCTTGACCGGAACCGTTCCACACAGCGATGCCCACGAATCGCTCGCTGTAACCATGACCGCTACACATTCATGATGAGACGAATGCTTTATGTCACGGTTATGCCGTGAGCGTAACGGTGAGTTGTCATCGCCCGGTCCAGTCGGCCGCGCTCACCGGCCGACGATCACCTAGCGCGACTGGCGCCGGAACCCGCTGCGGCGCCGGCGGCCGACCGCGGGCCGCCCGGCCAGCCGAGCGGCCAGATCCCTGATCGCGAGCCGGGCGGGGGAGGTGGGGGCGATGTCCCGCAGGAGCTGACCCGCGACCTGTGCCGCATCGAGCCCGGCGAGGTCATAGGGCACGAGCGCGACCGGCTCGGTCCCGGTGTGGCGCAGGATCGCCCGGCCGACCTCCCGGGACGGGTCGCCGCCGACAACCGAGGCCCGCAGCCGGTTGACCACCACGAGCGGATCTGCCGCCGGGACAGCCTCCCGCAGATCGGCCAGTCCACGGACGAACCGGACCAGACCGACCGGCTCCGCCGAGGCGACCGCGAGGACGATGTCGGCCGCCTCGAGCACCGCGAGCGTCGCGCCGTTGCGCCGCGGCGCCGCGGTGTCGAAGGACAGCTCCTCGTCCGTCTCCAGACAGAAGCCGCAGTCCACCACCACGTACGACGCCAGCCGCCGGGACATCGACAGCACCGTTTCGATGGACGCCGGGCGCAGCTCGGGCCACCGCGACGGCCGGGAGATGCCGGGCAGCACCCGCAGGCCCTCGCCCAGGTCCCGGCACAGCACGGCCAGCCGCGGCACGTCGAGCAGGCCCTGGTTGGCGGACCGGGCCGCGGCGGCCAGGCCCGGCGCCTCCTCCAGCAGGCCGACGAGCTGGCCGATCGCCCCGCCGTAGGAGTCGGCATCCACCAGCAGCGTCGAGAACCCCAAGGCCGCGATCTCGGCGGCGAGGCACAGCGCGATCGTCGTGCGCCCCGGCGCTCCGGCCGGCCCCCAGACCGCGATCACCCGGCCGTCACCGGCCTCCCCGAGGCCGAGGCCGTCGGTGCCGGTGCCGGCCGGGGCGAGCTGCCCGAAGCCCAGCAGCGGCTCGCTGTAGGAGGAGGCGGCGGCGGGCCAGGCCGCCGGGCCGGCGGCGTGGGACGCCAGCGCACGGGAGGCCTCGACGACGGCGCCGGCAACCACCTCGGCGGTGGCGTCGGCGGGGATGACCGCCGCGACGCCGAGCTGGCGCAGGCGGCGGTCCGCGTCCTCGTCCCCGGGCGCGATCAGGCCGACCACCGCGATGCCGGCCATCGCCAGGCGGGTCAGCGCATCGCGGTCCAGCCGGCGCAGATCGGCCGACAGCAGCGCCGCGCGCGCCGCACCGGTCGTCGCCGCAGCAAGCAGATCCGGCAGGTCGACACAACGGCGCACCACGGTGACGCCGAGATCGCGGCGATCGAAGGCCGAGACCAGGCCGGCCTCGACCTCGGAGTCGGTCACCGCGGTCAGGATCGGCAGGCTCACCGGCCGTACCCCGCCACGGTGGTCGGTCCGGTCGAGCCGACGCCGCCGCGGGAGTCCCGTTCGAGCTTCACGACGTCGACCCGCTCGCTCTGGGACGCCGCCACGGCCTGGATCGCGTTGTCGACCGGCACGCGCAACGTCAGCGAGCGGTCACCGCTGGCCAGCTTCTCCAGCCCGACGAACTCGACGTCGTGCAGGACCAGCGACTCGGCGCCGGCCCCCGCGGCCGGCGCCGGCTGGTTCGGCTGGTTGCCGGCCTGGTCCCCGGAGCCGGTGGCCGCCGCGGCCCCGGCGGAGAACACGTAGACGTCGACGTGGTCGCCGGGCTCGAGGACGGGCAGCCGGCCCGCCTTGACCATGACCGGAACCAGCCTGGTGGACTGCGTGTTCCGCCCGGCGAAGTCGGCCCCGCTGACCAGCTCCCCGGCGTCGACGGGCCGGGCGAGGGTGGCACCGGTCAGGTCACGCAGCCGGCCGCCCGGATAGTAGCGGTCGGACGTCCTGGCATCGAGCCGGGCGGACACCGTGGTCAGANCCCCCGCCACGATGACGTGCCCGGCGGGCAGGCCGGTCCTCGCCACCGCCCACTGCCGGGTCGAGTCCGCCGACGCGAACAGCCGCGCCCCCACGACGACCGAGACGAGCACGAGCAGCACCCCGACGAGCAGCCGGGAGTCCCGCCAGCGCCGCCGGGTCAGCCGGCGGGCGGGAGGCGAGCCCGGCGGCGGGGGCGCCTCGGGACGGACCGGCGCCGCGGCGAGCTCGGTCACCGGGAGACCTCCCTTTTCTCCTGGCCGGACCATTGGTGCATGTTCACACCTTCCGGTCGCAGAGCGTACGCGGTCGAAGGCCCCGAACCCACCGAAACCAGCGAGGATTCCGCTGCGGAACGCCACCGTCGACAATCGGTGTCCACCGACCGCCCGCGCGCAGCGACATCCCGGGTGTCCTGAGCTCACCAGTTGGACGCGCAGCGGGCCCGGTGCGATGCGCGCCGGGACGAAGCCGCGCGATTTTCGCGTCGCCGGGTCCGACCGCCCGGGCGTTCCGCGCCGCTTCCCACGGGTGGCGACGCAGCTCAGGGAGCCGCCGGGCCCGGCGGCCGGCCGGCGACGGCAGGCGCGGATGGTAGCGGACCAGAACAGCCACGAGCGAGAGCTTTCGGGGGCGTCCGCGCGTAGTTATCCACAAGCTGAAGCATCTGGACGCGATGAACAGTGGAATCTCTGATACACACGTGAGGAGAGACATCCGCCCTCAGTAGGAGGACTTTGATGAACGACCGCTTCCTTCAGCTGAGCGATGTGGCGGACATCCTCAACATCTCGTCCAGCCAGACCTATGCCCTCGTCCGCTCGGGCGAGCTCCCCGCCATCAAGATCGGCGGTCGGGGGCAGTGGCGGGTGGAACGCTCGGAGCTGGAGGCGTACATCCAGCGTGCCTACGAGCAGACCAGGGCCTTCGTCGCGGCCAATCCCATGAGCCGCAACGAGGCCGTGCCGGAGGACTGACACCGCCATCGAGCCACTCCCCGGACCGGTCAGGGGACGCGGCGCACGTAGGCGATCGCGTCGAGCGGCATCGTCCACCCCGACCGGACCCGCCCTCGGCGGGCGAACTCGCCCACCGCGTGCTCGGCGACCTCCAGGAAGTCCGCCCCCACCCGGACCGGCGTCCCGTGCAGGCTCGTCCCGTCCACGAACAACAGCGTGCACACGGAGCGGTCCCGAACGAGCCCGCGCAGCACGTACCGCAGGTCCAGCTTCGCGGCCAGCGGCCCCTCGTGCCCCGGCTGGGCGGAGACGACCGGCAGGTTCTCGACCGCGAGCAGCGAGCGCATCGGCACCAGCACCTCCGTCGCGCCGGGCTCCGCGAGCAGGAACCAGTCCACCCCCAGCGCGGACAGCGTGCCGTGCAGCGTCTCCGGCGCCCGCTGCCCGCCCAGCACCCGGCAGCGCGCCGGGTGTCCCACGACGGGCCGCAGGCGATCGATCAGCCGCAGGTAGGCGGCCTCCCGGCGGCTGCGGTCGGCGAGCTCGGCGGCGAGCTCGGCAGCCTCGTTCGCCTCCCACTGCAGCTCGAGGTCCGCGAACAGGTCCTCCCAACGCATCGGGTCTCCTCCCGTACGGGTACGTTCCGCTGCACACCGGGCGACTCGATCCCTCACGCACGACGCAAGCGGGATTGACAGTGGGACGCCAGAGGTTTACACAACCAAACATAGGCAAACGAAGTCGTTCGACGACATCCGGCAGACAGGAGCAGCGACGATGATCGCGGGAGCGGCTCGGCGGACACTGGCGCTGTTCGCCGGTGCGGCCGGAGCCGCGGGCACGGCGATCATATTGATCGTCTTCGGCCCTCGGCTGGCGGACCTGCCGGCCGGCGTCGGCGATGTGCCCGACTGGTTCACCGCGGCACCCGAGCAGGCCCTCGTTACGGTCGTCGGTGCGGTGGCGTGGCTGTGCCTGCTCTGGCTGTGCCTGGGCGTCCTGCTCGGCGTGGCCGCCGCCATCCCCGGCGGCGTCGGCCGGCTCAGCGCGGCGCTGGCCCGCCTGATCCTGCCCCGCGCGATGCGTCGGATGATCGAAATCGGTCTCGGCGTCACCCTGGTCGCCGGCGTCGCGCCGGTGATGGCGGCGATGCCCGCCGCGGCCGCCGGCAGCCACCCGGCGACCGGGATCGGCGTCACGGCGCCGGCGACGTTCCCCGATCTCGGCCGCCCGGCGACGGTCGGTCTCGGGGACGCGGGGGTGCCGGCCTCAGGTCACGCGACCGGCCTGCCGTCCCTCGACCGCCCGGCCGCGACGGCGCCCGACGCGGCCGCTACCGACACGGCCCCGACCGGCGCGGCCGGCGCCCGCTCCGCCGCGCCCGGACCCCGGCTGCAGGGCGTGACCTACCACGGCGAGGCGGCCCGTCCGGCGCCGGCCTCACCCGGCGCGGTCGGGCTGCCCGACCTCGATCGCCCCGACCTCGATCGCCCCGCCCCGGCCACGCCCCGGCTACCCGACCTCGGCCGCCCGGCCTCCGCCACCCCGGCCACCACCGCAGACGAGGGCGCCAGCCCGACGATCTCCGTGCCGGGCCTGGGCGAGGCCATCCCCGTCGTCGACCTGCACGCAACCGCACCGGCGTCGACCTCGTCGACACCGCCCCACTCTCCGGACGCCGCCCAGAGCGGCGCTCCGGCGGCCCCTGACCCCGGCCCCCCCGTCCGGCTCATCGCGGCACGCACGTCGGTGAGCTGGCCGGATCTTGAGCGTCCGGCTACCGATCCGCCGCGCACCGCGGCGCCGTCGACGGCACCGACCGGCCCGGCCCCCGCCGGCGGTGCCTCGGCGGCGCCCGCGCGACAACCCGCGTCCTCGGCGCCGGCACGCGACCCGCTTGTCCCGTCCTCGCACCGCGGCACCGGCGTTCCGGCCAGCCCGTCGGGCACCGGCCAGTCGGCTCGCGCCGGCGAGGCCGAGGAGGTCGTCGTCCTGCGCGGGGACAACCTGTGGACGATCGCCGCCCGTCATCTCGGCCCCACCGCCACACACGAGCAGATCGCGGCCGAATGGCCCCGCTGGTGGGCCGCGAACTCCGACGTGATCGGCCACGACCCGAACCTGATCCTTCCCGGCCAACGCCTCAAACCGCCATCCGGGCCCTGACCCCGCCCGCCACCATCGGAGCCTGCCGTGACCGCCACCTGTGCCCTGACCCTGCCCCGGCGACCACACTCGGTCCCCGGCATGCGGCTGCTCCCCGTAGCCCCAAACGAACCGCCCTACGACGACGAGATCGAGCCCGTAGCCGCAAGCGGTCGACCGGCCCACACTCGGATCCGACCCGCTCGGCGAGCCGGCGGCGCCGCCGACCGGTCAGGCCGGCCCGCGGCCGCTCCCGGCGGGGGCGGCCATCGCCGCGGCTCCAGCGGAGGCCGCGGCGGCGGACGTTCCGCCCCTCCCCCCGGAGGCCAGGCCCCCGACCGCCCGGACGCCGACCGCCCGGACACCGTCGTGGGCCGCCCGGACGCCGTCGTGGACCGCTCGCCCCGGCAGCTAACCGTGCCGGAGCAGGTGTTCACCGAGGCCGGCTCGACGCTGGGACCGGCCTCGAGCGATCTGCCCGCGACGGGACGCCGAGCGGCCCGCGGCCCGGCGGCCGGCCGACCGACCGCGCCCGCGCGGGAGGCCGCGGTGATCGTCGTCCGGGCCATCGTCGAGGCGCTCGGCGGCGTCCGTCCCGTGTCCCACCTCGCCGGTTGGACGACTCCCCGGCTTCAGAACGATCTCGAGCGCATCGCCGCGCAGCTCAGCGACCGCCGCCGCGGCCAGGTGCGCAGCGTGCGAGTGAGCGAGCCGCGGCCGGGCGTCGCCGAGGTGTCTGCGGTGATCAGCCGCGGCGCGCGGGCCGCAGCGCTGGCGTTGCGGATGGAGGCCACCGGCGGCCGATGGCGAGTCACGACTCTGCAGGTCGGCTGACCGATCGGTGCCCCGGCGCCAGCTTCTCGGCCGTCGGGCAGCGGGGTCACCCGCCGTCCGACGGCCGGGAGCGAAGGTGCGGGTAGCGCGTCCCTTACTCGACCTCGGCGTTGCGCCGCGCGGGATCGCCGTGGCACCGCTTGTATTTGCGACCCGAGCCGCACGGGCAGGGGGCGTTGCGAGCGGGGCGAGCACCCGCACCTGCCGCTGATCCGCCGGCGGGACCATGGGCGGCTTGGGCCGCACCGCCACCGACCGACGACTCGGCGCCCGAGTCCAGGATGGTCACCGGTCCGGCACCGCCATCGACCGACGGCGCGGTGTAGCGAAGCCCGCCGGTCGGGCGACGCGGCTCGAGACCCTTGACGAAGACAGGCGGCGCGGCAGGCGGCGCCAGTGCGGCCGGAACCTCCGGCGGAGTCCGGCGCGCGGCCGCCCGGTCGTCCTCGGCGTCCGGCAGGGCCACGGGCGCAACCGCGGCGGGCAGGGCGGCGGCTCCCGCGGGGGCCGCCGGGGCGACAGCGACGCTCTCCGCAGGCGCCGCCTCGGTCTCCTGACCGGCGATCTGGACCTCGACGTTGAACAGGAGGCGGACGGACTCCTCCTTGATGCCCTCCATCATCGTCTGGAACATGTCGAAACCCTCGCGCTGGTATTCGACCAGCGGGTCGCGCTGTCCCATCGCCCGCAGGCCGATGCCCTCCTGCAGGTAGTCCATCTCGTACAGGTGCTCGCGCCACTTGCGGTCCAGCACGGCGAGGACGACCCGCCGCTCCAGCTCGCGCATGATCGGCTCGTCATCGGCGCCTTCACCGAGGTCGAGTTCGCGGCGGTCGTACGCCTCCTGCGCGTCGGCCTGGACATCCTCCAGCAGGTGATCGGGGGTGAGCCCGTCGCGATCGTCGGTGTCGGGCGCCTCCACCCCGACCGGGTAGAGCTGGCCGAGCGCGGTCCACAGGGTGTCGAGATCCCACTCCTCGGGGTAGCCGTCGGCGGTGGCACCGCGCACGTACCCCTCGACGGTGTCGTCGACGAAATGCCGCACCTGCTCGTGCAGGTCGGCGCCGTCGAGGACCTTGCGGCGCTCCTCGTAGATGACGGTGCGCTGCTTGTTCATGACCTCGTCGTACTTGAGCACGTTCTTGCGGATCTCGAAGTTCTGGCCCTCGACCTGGGTCTGGGCCGACCGGATCGCCCGCGTCACGATCTTCGACTCGATCGGGACGTCCTCGGGGATGTTGAGGCGATCCATGATCCCCTCGACGGCAGCCGCGTTGAACAGCCGCATGAGGTCGTCGCCGAGGGAGAGGTAGAAGCGCGACTCGCCGTGGTCGCCCTGCCGGCCGGCGCGGCCGCGTAGCTGGTTGTCGATGCGCCGGGACTCGTGCCGCTCGGTGCCGAGCACGTACAGGCCGCCCGCCTCGACGACCTCCTCGTGCTCGGTCTTCACCGACTGACGGGCCTTCTCCAGCGCCTCCTGCCAGGCCGCCTCGTAGTCCTCGGGGGTCTCGATGGGCGACAGCCCGCGCTGGCGCAGCTCGGCCTGGGCGATGAACTCCGGGTTCCCGCCGAGCATGATGTCGGTACCGCGGCCGGCCATGTTCGTCGCCACCGTGACGGCGCCCTTGCGACCCGCCTCGGCGATGATGGTCGCCTCCCGCTCGTGGTGCTTGGCGTTGAGGACCTCGTGCGGCACGCCCCGCTTGGTGAGCTGCTTGGACAGGTACTCGGACTTCTCCACGCTCGTGGTGCCGACCAGGACCGGCTGGCCCTTCTCGTGCCGCTCGGCGATGTCCTCGACCACGGCGTCGAACTTCGCGATCTCGGTCTTGTAGACGACGTCCGGCTGGTCGTTGCGGATCATCGGCTTGTTCGTCGGGATCGGCACCACGCCGAGGGAGTAGATCTGGTGGAACTCGGCCGCCTCGGTCATGGCGGTACCGGTCATTCCGGAAAGCTTGTCGTAGAGCCGGAAGTAGTTCTGCAGGGTGATCGTCGCGAGGGTCTGGTTCTCCTGCTTGATCTCGACCTTTTCCTTGGCCTCGATCGCCTGGTGCATTCCCTCGCTGTAGCGCCGGCCGTGCAGCACCCGGCCGGTGAACTCGTCGACGATAAGGACCTCGCCGTCGGTGACGATGTAGTCCTTGTCCCGCTTGTAGAGCTCCTTGGCCTTCAGCGAGTTGTTCAGGTAGCCCACGAGCGGCGTGTTCACCGACTCGTAGAGATTCTCGATGCCGAGCTGATCCTCGACCTTCTCGACGCCGGACTCGGTGATGGCCACCGTCCGCTTGCCCTCTTCGACCTCGTAGTCGACGTCGCGCTCCAGCAGGGGGGCGATTCGGGCGAACTCCGTGTACCAGCGGGTCGGATGGTCCGCCGGGCCACTGATGATCAGCGGCGTGCGGGCCTCGTCGATGAGGATCGAGTCGACCTCGTCGACCACCGCGAAGTTGTGGCCGCGCTGGACCAGCTCGTCCGCGCTCCAGGCCATGTTGTCGCGCAGATAGTCGAATCCGAACTCGTTGTTCGTGCCGTAGGTGATGTCGCAGGCGTACTGGGCGCGACGGACCGGAGGCGGCATCTGCGGGTGGATCACCCCGACGGTGAGGCCGAGGAAACGGTGGACGCGTCCCATGTTCTCGGCGTCGCGCTGGGCGAGGTAGTCGTTGACCGTCACGATGTGCACGCCCTTGCCGGCCAGGGCGTTCAGGTAGGCGGGCAGGGTGGAGACCAGCGTCTTGCCCTCACCGGTCTTCATCTCGGCGATGTTGCCGAGATGAAGCGCCGCGCCGCCCATGATCTGCACGTCGAAGTGCCGCTGGCCGAGCGTGCGCCGGGCCGCCTCCCGGACGGCGGCGAATGCCTCGGGCAGCAGGTCGTCGAGGGACTCCTTGCCCTCCGCGACACGCTGACGGAACTCGTCGGTCATGCCGCGCAGCTCGCCGTCGGACAGCCCGGTGAAGTCGTCCTCGATCAGGTTCACCTGCTCGGCGATCGCCTTGAGCTTGCGCAGAATCCGGCCCTCGCCGGCACGCAAGATCTTGTCTAGAACCACGGGCGAAACTCCTCCGGCAGGCATGTCGGCGAGGCACCGACCACACGATGCTAGCCCCTGGACCGTCCCCCACAACATCCATCGGGACGCGGTTCCTCCGGCCGCGGTCGACGATGGGCTGTGGATGCGGGGACGAGGCGCCAACGCCCCTGGGCAGGGATTGCGCGGGCACAAACGACCAGGACAACTTGGGCGACGACGCGGGTACCCGCGATCCGTCACCCGTCCAACGACCGGGGGCGCCGCGAGGTGCCCGGGCGAGTGGACGACGGCACCGGCGCTGGGTCGCGGTCCGGTCGGAAATGAGGGGCGCGGCCCGGCGGTGAGCCGGTAGAAGAAGAGCCATGCCGTCTCTCGAACCGGTGGAGATCACCGCCGGCCGCCTCCATCTGCGCCCCTGGCGCCCCTACGACGTCGACGCCGTCCACCAGGCCTGCCAGGATCCGGAGATCTCCCGGTGGACGAGGCTGCCCGCTCCGTACGGGCGCCACCACGCCGAGGACTTCGTCACCCGGGAGGCACCCCAGACCTGGGCCGATGGGACCGGAGCCGCGTTCGCGGTGGTCGACGCGACGACCGAGCAGTTGCTGGCCTCGATCGCGCTGCTCCAGCTAACCGCCCCAAGCGGCGCCGAGATCGGCTACTGGTGTGCGGCGTCGGCACGCGGCCAGGGCGTGATGTCACAGGCGGTGGCGACGCTGACCAGGTGGGCCTTCGGGGCACTGGGACTGGCCCGGATCGAATGGCGGGCCGCGGTGGGCAACGTCGCCTCCCTCCGGGTGGCCGAGAAAACCGGATACACCTTGGAGGGAACCCTGCGACGGGCCCTGGTGGTGGGCGACGGACGGCGGGTCGACTGCTGGGTGGGCTCGCGGCTCCCGGACGACCCGCCCCCGCCCGGGGACCCGCGGTGATGACTCAGGTGATTTCGAGCAGCTTCTCCCGGACCGCGTAGACCACCGCCTCCATCCTGGAATGCAACTGCAGCTTCTCCAGAATATTTCGGATGTGGTTTTTCACGGTGTTTTCGCTGATATAGAGCTGCTTGGCGATATCGCGGTTGTTCATGCCCTTGGCAACGAGGCGAAGCACCTCCATCTCCCGGTCGGTGAGCCGGGGGGTGGGGAGCTGCGGCCGGTCGTCCTTGTTCTTGATCATCGCCGCGAACTCGCTGAGCAGCTTCGACGCCATCGAAGGGCTGATCAGACTCTGGCCGCCGTAGACGGCGCGAATGTCGGCCGCGACCTCGTCGATGGAGATCTCCTTGAGCAGGTAGCCCATGGCCCCCGCCTTGATCGCGTCGTAGAGGTCGGCCTCCTCGTCACTGATCGTCAACATGACGATCTTCGCGCTCGGCACCGCCTCCTTGATGGCGCTCGTGGCGTCGATCCCGCCGCGGCGCGGCATCCGCACGTCCATGAGCACGATGTCGGGAGCCATCTCCTTCGCCATCGTCACGGCTTCGGACCCGTCCGCGGCCTCCCCGACGACCTCGATGTCGACCTCCTGGCCCAGCACCATCTCCAACCCGCGCCGGAACAGTGCGTGGTCGTCGACGATGAGCACCCGGATGGGGTTCGCCTCCGATGGCGTCGGCAGCACATCCTCAGAGCGCTGCTCCTCCACCGTCATCTGACCTCCTTAGGACCATTTTCACCCGGGCCACTCCACCCCGCGCGACTGCGCGCGGGGTGGAGTGCCGTGCACTCCGACACCCGAGGCAAATGGTCCCACGTCAGCCGGTGGGCGTGACCTGCAGATCGTCTAAAGAGCGGCCGAGTTCGCGAACGCGCCGCGATCCGGCGCGGATCGGTCCACGTCACGGTGCGCGTCCAGCGATGCGGCGGCCGCCGCCCCGGCCGGACCCGAGAGCCTGATCACGCCGTAGTCGTACCCGACGCGGCGGTAGACCACGCTGGGCAGGCCGAGGTCGACGTCCAGGAACAGGTAGAAGTCGTGGCCGACCAGCTCCATGTTGGACAGGGCGTCCTCGAGTGTCATCGGGTCGGCCTCGTGCGTCTTCTCCCGCACGACCAGCGGTTCCTGCTCCTCCGCCGCGCCCCGGCCAGTCGGGCTGTGGGCCGCGGCGAGCGAGTCGGCGGGGGCGGCGACGACCGGGCGCGCCGAGTTTCCCCCGGACGGTGCCGCCTCGGCGGCGGGATGCAGGTCGGCCGGTCGGGTGCCCTCCAGCGGCATCAGGCTCTCCAGTGGCACGGAGGTGATGCCGGACTGCTTGGCACCGGCGTGGTTGGCGTGGTGACGGACCCGCCGGTCGGCGGCCCGGCGCAGGCGCTCGGCGAGCTTGCTGGTGGCCAGGTCGAGGGCGGCGTAGCAGTCGGCGGCGGCGGCCTCGGCCCGGATCACCGGGCCCCGCGAGTACACGGTGAGCTCAACCCGGTCGCAGACGTCGGACTGCCGGGGGTTGTGTTCCTTCGACAGCTCGACGTCGACGCTGATGATGTTGGAGTCCAGCCGCTCCAACTTGGCGAGCTTGGCCTCGACATGATTGCGGAACCGTTCCGGAACCGCGGTGTGCCTGCCCTTGACCACGATGTCCACGCGATCCACCTCCCGTTCGCCAATCCCGGCGACGCGACCTGCGCCGGGGGCCGGCCGTGCGCCGGTATGTTGTGGCGCCCCCCGGGATCCGTCCGGCCTCGGGCCGAGACGATCCACGGACGCCCTGTCCACGGTTGTCGCACCTTCCCGTCGTGCCGTTTGCGGTTGGTCGCCCGCGTTCGCCTCCTTCCCCGCAGCGGCGGGCCTACTCCGCCCATCGGCCCAGCATCCGCACGACGCATGCGCTACGCCCGACAGGCCTCAGGGCCCGCCGCCGCCCGTTCGTTCGCCCCTTGCGGACAGACACGGACGGTGCGTACCGGCAGTTTCACCCCGGCGGGCCGTGGATCGCGGGTAGGGCGGCTCTTCCGCGCGTCGGATCGGTGACGGCGACCACGGCGACGGCGGTGGTCCGCACCGAGGCGGCCCGCAGCGCCCGCACCGCCTCCCCCACCGTCGCCCCCGTCGTCAGCACGTCGTCGACGACGATGACCCGCGCGCCCGCCGGCAACGCCGCACGCCGGGCCGCGCGCGCCGGATTCGCCAGCTCGAAGGCGCCGGCGAGGTTCGCCGCCCGCGCCGCGGCACCCAGCCCGGCCTGATCGGCGAGCCGGCGCATCGGCCGCAGCACGGGCGCGATGCGCACCCGGTGACCGTGCCGGCGCAGCACGGTGGCCGCTGCGGAGCACAGCAGTGCCAGATGATCGAAGCCGCGCCGACGACGTGCCGCCGCGGTCGAGGGCACCGGCACGAGCACGCACGCAGGCGCGGGGGCCGACGTGCGGGACGTCCCGGTGGGCGCGCCCAGGGCTGCGGGCAACGCCCGCGCGATCGCGCCGGCCAGTGCGGCACCCAGCGGCCGGGCGGCGTCCACTCGGCCGCGCTCCTTGTAGGCCAGCAGAAGCGACCGGACCCGGCCGCCGTAGCGAGCCGCCGCCAGGCACGGCGGCAGCCCTCGCCGCCGCGGGGTGGCCATGGGACCCGCGGCGGCGAGGAAGGCTGGACCGCGCAGCTCCGCAGCGCACGCCGGGCACACCGCCGCCCCCCGACCGCCGCAGCCGGCGCACGACAGCGGCACGATCAGGTCGGCGAGGATCGCCAGGTTCCGGATGAGCAGGGGCAGCAAGGCGCGGGCCATAGGAGGAAGGATCACCATCCGCCGATGCGTCCGCCAGCCCCCGCGGGCGATCTGTGGACAACGCACCCCGCGCAGTCCGACCGGCTGTGAATATCCACGGACCCCTCCGGGGCCGGTGCCCGCAGGGAGCGGGCGGGAGAGAAGCGGGCCGGGGGAGGTCGTCGCACGGCACCCGGGCGCCGTCTGAGACGATCGTTGCCGGGCGGATCATCTCCGTGCAGCGGACGGTGCGCAGTGCGGACGGTGCGCAGTGCAGCCGACCGGGAGCACGTCCGGGCGGGCGATCCCGGCCATGACCGGCGATATCCGCGCGCCGGCCTCGGCACACCCCCGTCCCAGGGCACAGAATCCTGACAACGGGGACGGCCCCGCGCGGCGCCCCGCCGCCGGACAGACCCCTGACCGCGAAAGCCTGGAGCCACGTCGCCTCATGAGCAACCGCGAGACGTGAGCAACCGTGGGACCTGAGCAGACGTGGGACCTGAGCAGACGAGTGGAGACACACCCATGACCGACGGACCCGGCTGGGCCGCGCCCGGCACATCGTCGCCTCCGGGCGACGGTTCCGCCGGGCCGTCGTGGGGCGCGCCGCTACCCCACGACGGGTGGGGGCGCCCCGACCAACCCGCCGGTCAACCGCCGGTGCCCGTCGACGCGCCCCCGCCGGGCGGACCGCCCGGCTGGCACGGGCCTCCCCAGGGCGGACCGCCCGGGCGCTATGGGCCCCCACCCGGTCCGCCAGGGCCGTGGCGCTGGGGCGCGGCGGCACCGAAGCCGGGGATCATCCCACTGCGTCCGCTGGCCCTCGGCGAAATCCTGGACGGCACCTTCGCCACGATCCGGGCGAATCCGGGCGCGACGATCGGAGTCACCGTCGCGTCCGCGACCGTCGTCGAGACGATCTCCACGGTGGTGGCGATCACCACGGAGAACGCCTCGACCGCCGTGTCGGCGCTGGGCATCATCGCGTCCTTCGCGCTCGACCTCATCCTCGGGCTGTTCCTGTCCGGCGTGCTCAGCGTGGTCGTGAGCGAGGCGACGCTGGGTAGTCGCATCGGGCCGACCGAGGCCGTCCGACGGGTCGCCCCACGCCTCGGCGGCCTGTTCGCCCTCACGGTCATCGTCACGGTGGCGGTGGCACTCGGGCTGGTCGCCCTGCTGGTCGGCGCGGTCGTCGTGGGCGTCTATCTGGGGCTGGCGACGCCCGCGTACGTCCTCGAGGGCGGCGGCGTCCGCCAGGCCCTGCGACGCTCGGTGGCGATCGTGCGCGGCTCCTGGTGGCGCAGCCTCGGCATCCTGCTTCTCTCGACGCTCGTCGCGTTCATGCTCAGCGCGATCCTCACCGCCGTCACCGTGGTGATCCTGGAGTCGTCGGACGTGTTCGGCGACTTCCTGAACGGCGATCTCACGGTCACCGGCCACATCGTCCAGGGGATCGGCGAGCTGCTGGCCACGACGATCTCCACGCCGATCGTCTCCGGCACCGTCGTGCTGCTGTACATCGACCTACGGATCCGGCGGGAGGGGTTGGACGTCACCCTCGCCGAGGCCGCCCGGGCCCGCGCGGCCGGGATGGGGACGCCCGGATGACCCTGGGCGGTCCGGTCACCCGCGACGGCGCCCGGCAGGAGGCGCACCGCGAGCTGTCGGACGGCATCTACGGCAACAGCCGGCCGCACTGGTGGAACCGGCTGCTGAGCTGGATCGGCGACCGGATCGCGGACCTGTTCGACTGGATCCTCCCGCACAGCGGGTCGGGCGGCGGTTCACGCGGTCTCGGGGTCCTCGCGCTGGTGGTGGTGCTCGTCGTCGGGGCGGTCGCGCTGCGGTGGTGGCTGGGGCCGGTCCGGCGGACCGCGCGGGCCCGGCAGGCGGCCGCGGACGACCTGTCCAGCCCGCTGACCGCCGCGCAGTTGCGGGCCGAGGCCGACCGGCACGCAGCCAGCGAGGACTACGCGCGGGCGGTGCGCTCCCGGCTACGGGCGATCGTGCGGATGCTCGAGGAAAAGGGTGTGCTCGACCCGCGCCCCGGACGCACCGCCGGGGAGCTCGTCGCCGAGGTCGCCCGGATCGCCCCGGCCGCCGACCGCGGGCCGGCCGGCCCGCCCGCCACCGTCCCCGGCACGCCCAGCACCGACCATGACCCGGCCGGCGCCGGCCCGGCCGGGGGCGGGCGAGCTGCCCTGGCCGCCGCCGTGGAGGTCTTCAGCGAGATCTGGTACGGCGGCCGCCCGGCCACCGCCGCCGGCTACCAGATGCTCGTCGACGCGGACGCCGCGCTGTCGCGGCTGCGAAGCGGCGCCGGCGGGCGGGACGGCGCGGCGGCCAGCCTCGCGGTGCCGGCATGACGGCCAGCGGCACCCTGGCGCCGGGGGGCACCAGCCCGGGGGGCGCCTCGCCCAGCGCTGTACGCAGCGGGCCCCGCCCGCCGGCGGTGCGCCGCGGGATCCTCGTGACGGCCGTCGTCGGCACCATCGTGCTCGGCTTCCTCGTGATCACCGCCCTGGCCACCCGCCCGGCCGGACGGCCGGCGCTGGATGTGGCCTCGCCCAAGTCCGACGGAACCCGCGCCCTGGCCCAGATCCTGCGCGCCCGCGGCGTGGTGGTGTCCGCCGCCGACGCCGTGCCCGCGGGTTCGGCCGGCCGGCAGGACACGCTCGTCGTCGTCCGCCCCGGACGGCTGACCCACGACGCGCTCACCGACCTGCTCGGCCGCGTCTGGCGAGGCTCCGACGTCGTGCTGGTGGCGCCGGGTGACGCCGTACTCGACGCGCTCGACGTTGGCATCGTCACGGCCGACCGGCAGCCGGCCGGCGACGAGTCCGACCCGCGGTGCGCGCTGCCCGAGGCGGCGGTGGCGGGCAGCGTCACGATCGGCGCGGGCCGGGCCTTCACCCCCGCCGACGGCGCCGATCTCGGCGACATGCGTCCGACGCTCTGCTACGGCGACCCGCCCGACGCGGCCGAGCTCGCGGTCCTCAACCCCGGCCGGACCAAAGCCGCGCCGGCGGCCGGGCGGCTGGTGCTGCTCGGCTCCGCGGACTTCCTCACCAACGGTGAGCTGGACCGTTCGGGCAACGCGGCGCTCGCGCTCGGCCTGCTCGCCCGGCATCCCACGCTGTCCTGGATCACCCCGGCCGCGGACGCCACCGGCGGGGTCGGTACCCGCAGCGTCGCCGAGCTGCTGCCCGCCGGGTTCCGGTGGGCGTGCCTGCAGGCCCTCGTCGTACTGGTGCTGCTCGCGTTGTGGCGGGGGNGGNGGCTGGGACCGCCGGTACCCGAGCCGCTGCCCGTGATCGTGCGGGCCGCGGAGACCGTGGAGGGTCGCGGCCGGCTCTACGCCGCCGCGCACGCCCGCGACCGGGCGGCCGACGCGCTGCGGGCCGGCACCCGGGTTCGACTGGCGGAACGCACGGGGCTGCCCGTGCTGGCCGGACCGGGCGGGACACCCGGACCCGATCCCGTAGCCCTCGTGGCCTCCGTCAGCGAACGCACCGGGCGGTCACCCTCGGAAATCGGATCGCTCCTGTACGGTTCGGGCATGCCGCCGCAGACCACCGGCGCGCCCAGCCCACTCGGGCGGGCCCGGGACCGCTACCAGTCGCGTCATCTCCCGCCGGACGCCGCCTCGCCGGGGGCGCCGACGGCGGCGGGCGATGGGCCCGGTGCCCGGCGCGGCACCGGACGGCCGGGTGATCGGGACGCCGCGCTGCTCGCGCTGGCCCGAGCGCTCGACGAACTCGACCGACAGATAGGTGGACGGTGACCTCTCCGAACATCGACGCGGAGCCGACCGCCGCGGGACCGGCCCGGCCCGCGGCGCCGACCCCGGACCCACCCGCCAGGTCCGGGCAGCCCGCTCCGGCCACGCAGGCCGTTTCGGGAACTCCCGGCAAGCACGTCGGCCCCGCAGCCGACGTACCACCGGCCCGGGATGACGCGCAGGCCGAGGAGACTCTCCGCCGGCCAGGCGCCGCATCGACGCATCAGATTCCGCCGGCCCCGCCAGCACCGTCCGCCCCGCCAGCGCCGTCCGCCCCGCCGGCGCCGGTGGCCCCGCCGGCGCCGGTGGCCCCGCCGGCGCCGGTGGCCGCCCGGCCGGGCGGGTGGCCCGCACCGCCCGACGCCGACGCCGCGCGCCGGGCGCTGATCGCGTTGCGCGGCGAGGTCGCCAAGGCCGTGATCGGCCAGGACGCCGCCGTCAGCGGGCTGGTGGTCGCCCTGCTCTGCCGCGGGCACGCGCTGCTCGAAGGCGTGCCGGGCGTGGCGAAGACCCTGCTCGTGCGCACCCTGGCGACCGCGCTGTCGCTGGACACCAAGCGGCTGCAGTTCACCCCGGATCTGATGCCGGGTGACGTCACCGGCTCGCTCGTCTACGACAACCGCAGCTCCGCGTTCACCTTCCGCGAGGGTCCGGTCTTCACGAACCTGCTGCTTGCCGACGAGATCAACCGGACGCCACCGAAGACCCAGGCGGCCCTGCTGGAGGTGATGGAGGAGCGGCAGGTCAGCGTGGAGGGAACGCCCCGGCCGCTGCCCACTCCGTTCGCCGTCCTGGCGACCCAGAACCCCATCGAGCACGAGGGCACCTACCCGCTGCCCGAGGCGCAGCTCGACCGGTTCCTGGTCAAGGTGACGCTGCCGCTGCCGCCACGCGACGACGAGATCCGGGTGCTGGCCCACCACGCCGGCGGCTTCGACCCGACGGACCTGGCCGCAGCCGGAGTGCGGCCGGTCGCGGGCCCGGCGGAGCTGGCCGCGGCGCGCGCGGCGGTGCTCGCCGTCGCGGTGCACCCGGAGGTGCTGGCGTACATCGTCGACCTGGCGCGGGCGACCCGGGTGGCGCCGAGTGTGCAGCTCGGGGTGTCGCCGCGCGGGGCCACCGCGCTGCTGGCGACCACGCGGGCCTGGGCGTGGCTGTCGGGACGCGGCTACGCGACCCCCGACGACGTCAAGGCCCTGGCCCGGGCCACGCTGCGCCACCGGATCAGCCTGCGGCCCGAGGCCGAACTCGACGGAGTGACCGCGGACGTCGTGCTGGAACAGGTGCTGGCCACCGTCCCGGTGCCCCGGTAGGGCCGGTGGCGATCACCGGGCGCGCCGTCGCGCTGGCCCTGTTCGGGGCGCTGGTCGTCCTGCTCTCCCCCGCGCCCGGCCTGACGATGCTGGTCGTCGACGTGGTGATCGTGGCGCTCGTCGGGGTCGACCTGACGCTGGCCGGCGGGGTCCGCACGCTGGAGTTCACCCGGTCGGGGCCGACGGCCGCCCGGCTGGGCCAGCCCGTCCCCCTCGTACTCGGGATCGCCAACGGCGGTGGCCGGCCGGTGCGGGCCCGGGTCCGCGACGCCTGGCCACCGTCCGCGGGCGCCCGGCCGCGGGAGCACCGGGTGGTCGTCCCCGCCGGGGAACGGCGCTTCCTGGAGACGACGCTGTATCCGACGCGGCGCGGCGACCGGGAGCCGTTCCGGATCACGGTGCGTTCCGTCGGTCCGCTCGGCCTCGCCGGCCGGCAGGGCCGCCACCAGTCTCCGTGGCGGGTCCGGGTGCTGCCGCCGTTCACGTCGCGCCGGCACCTGCCCGCGGCGCTGGCCCGGCTGCGGGAGGTCGAGGGCGAGGTCGCGATCCGCGGGGCCGGCGCCGGCTCGGAGTTCGACAGCCTGCGCGACTATGTGATCGGCGACGACGTCCGCCTAATCGACTGGCGGGGCACCGCCCGACGCGGAGCGGTGGTGGTCCGGACCTTCCGGCCGGAGCGGGACCGGCGGGTGGTCTGCGTGCTCGACACCGGGCGGACCTCCGCCGGGCGGGTCGGCGACGTCCCCAGGCTGGACCATGCGCTCGACGCCGCGCTGCTGCTCACCGCGGTCGCGCTGCGGGCCGGCGACCGGGTCGGTCTCGTCGCGCACGACAGCGTGCCCCGGGTGACGCTGCCCGGTTCGCACGACCACGCGTACCTGGCCCGGATGACCGACGCCATGGCCCGGCTGGAACCGGCCATCGTCGAGGCGGACCACGCCGGGATGATCTCGACGGTGCTGCGGGAGACCTCGCGCCGATCCCTGGTCGTGCTGTTCACCGAGCTGGCGCCGGCCGTGATCGAGGAGGGGCTGCTACCGGCACTGGGGACGTTGACCGCGCGGCACTCCGTTCTGGTTGCGGCGCTGCGCGACCCTCGCGTCGACGAGCTCGCCGCCGGCCGTGGCGACGTCCGCGCCGTATACGCCGCCGCAGCGGCCGAACAGACGCTGATGCGCCGCCGCGAGCTCACCGAGACGCTGCGCCGCCGCGGCGTCGAGGTCGTCGACGCGCCGCCCGCCGGCTACGCCGCGGCCGTCACCGACACCTACCTCACCCTGAAGTCCCTCGGTCGGCTCTGAACCCTGAAGTCCCTCGGTCGGCTCTGAACCCTGAAGTCCCTCGGTCGGCTCTGACCGCCGACCAGGTGATCGCCGGCGGCCGGACCTCCGCGCACAGCGGCTGGCCGCGGGCGTCGGTCAGGTCAAGCAGGCCGGTCAGGTCAAGCAGGCCGTCCCCCGCCCGGCCGCCTGCCGGGGCTCGGCGGCACGGCGCCTCTCCGCGAGCGGTCTCGTGCCGCCGCGTTCGTCGCGGCGGGCGCCGTCAGGNCGCGGGGNCGGGGGNCAGCGCGACGACGGGGATCTTCCGGCCGGCCTTCGCCTCGTACTCGGCGAAAGCCGGGTAGGTCGCGGCATGCCGGGCGTAGATGGCGTCACGTTCGGCGCCGGTGACCTCGTCGACACGCACGGCCAGGGTCCGGGCGTCAATCTCGATCTTCGCCTCGGGGTGCGCCTTCAGGTTGTGGTACCAGGCCGGATCTTTGGGTGCCCCGGCGTACGAGGCGAACACCAGGTACCGATCGCCGTCCTCGGCGTACACCAACGGGTTGATCCGCGGAGTGCCGCTGCGGGCCCCGGTGGTGTGCAGCAGCAGGATCGGAGTTCCCGCGAACTGACCACCGGGGTGCCCCCCGGTGGCCCGGAAGTCGGCGATGATCCGGGCGTTGAAATCGTCGGTGTCTGCCATGGGTGGGCGCTCCCCTCGTCAAACCGCCTGGTCGGGTCCGGACGGTATACGAATTTCCGACATCCGTTGTGGCTCAGGCAGGCAGGTCCGCGGCGGTTGACTGCTGGGCGGGCACGGCGGGAGCGCCGGGAGCGCCGATCCCCACCGGGAGAAGCGTCGGGTAGTCCAGGTAGCCACGGTCGTCGCCGCCGTAGAAGGTCGCTCGGTCGCCCGGGTTGAACGGTCCGCCGGCCGCGAGCCGGGCCGGCAGGTCCGGGTTGGCGAGGAAGGCAGCCCCGAAGCTGAGCAGATCGGTGGTGCCGTCCTCGACAAGGGGAAGGTCCGCGAGCCCGGTCGGCTGGTCACCCGTGGCCGGGTTGAGGATCAGCGTGCCGCCGAAGCGGCGGCGCAGCTCCACGGTCAGCGACCGCTCGGCGTTCTCGGCGATGTGCAGGTAGGCCAGTCCGAGCGGGCGCACCGCGTCCACCAGCGCGGTGTACGTGGCGGGCACGTCGTCGACGACGATGTCGTTGAAGCTGCCGCCGGGCGAGATCCGCAGCCCCACCCGGTTCGCGCCGATCGCCTCGACCACGGCCCGGGTGACCTCGACGGCGAACCGGATCCGGCCGGCGACCGAGCCGCCCCAGCCATCGGTGCGGCGGTTGGCGTTCGTGGCCAGGAACTGGTTGATGAGGTAACCGTTCGCGCCGTGCACCTCGACGCCGTCGAAGCCGGCGGCGATGGCGTTGCTGGCCGCCTCGGCGAACTCCGCGATGATCTCGGAAATCTGCTCCTCGGTCAGTTCGGCCGGGGTCTCGAAGTCCGCCATGCCCGTGGCGCTGAACGTCTGGCCGGCGGGACGGACCGCGGACGGGGCGAGTGGGATCGCGCCCGCGGGCAGCAGGCTCGGGTGGCTGATCCGCCCGGCGTGCATGAGCTGGACGAAGATCACTCCGCCGGCGTCGTGCACTGCGGCGGTGACCGCCCGCCATGCCTGGACCTGCTCGGCGCTGTGCAGGCCGGGGGTGTTCGGGTAGCCCTGGCCGACGGCGGAGGGCTGGACGCCCTCGGTGATGATCAGGCCGGCGCCGGCCCGCTGGGCGTAGTAGGTCGCCATCGACGGCGTCGGGGTGGCGCCGGGACCGAAGGCCCGGTTGCGGGTCATCGGCGCCATCGCGACGCGGTTCGCCAGGTGCAGGCCGGCCAGGTCGATCGGGTCGAAGGCGGTGGTCATCGGACTCCCTCTCGTCACCGTCACGCCCCCGCCGAGCGCGGTCGCGGACTACCCAGTCCGAACCTCACGCCCGCCGACGACTCTTCCCGGTGGCATCGAGTGTGAGCCGCGCCACCCGGACAGGACGGTGGTCACGGCGTCGGATCGTGACCGAACTGTCGGAGGGCGGCGCTAGCATGCAGCCATGCTTGATCACATAGGTGTCCAGGCGGCCGACGTCGAGGCATCGCTCGCCTTCTACCTGCGTACCTTCGCGGCCATCGGCATCCGCGAGGCGAAACGCTTCCCAGCCGGCGATTCCGTGGTGGTCGGTCTGTCCGGGCCGGACGGGATGGCGTCGTTCTGGCTCAGTCCCGCGGCCGACGCCGAGACCCGGGAGCTGCACGTGGCCTTCCGCGCCCCGGACCGGGCCGCCGTCGACGCGGTGCACGAGGCCGCGGTGCGCGACGGCGTCGAGGTGCTGCACGCGCCGCGCGTCTGGCCCGAGTACCACCCCACCTACTACGGCGTCTTCCTGCGCGATCCCGACGGCCACAACGTCGAGGCCGTCCATCACGGGTTCTAGGAGACCGCCGGGTCGTCCTCGGCGGCGTGGGCCACTTTCCCCACCGCGAGGCCACGGCGGCGGTGACGAACCTGGTCGCCGGCCATCTCCAGGCGGCGAACGGCCGAGCGCGAGCCCGCGGCCCGGGCTAGCTAGCCCTCGTCGGCCGGGGCGAGCAGGCGGGCGGGGAAGCCGCCGCGGCTGATCGGCCCCCACCGGTCGATCCGCAGCCGGAGCAGCACCTTCTCCTGACGGCGCATGGCCTCGCGGTACTCGTCCCAGTCGGGGTGCTCGCCGCTGATGCAGCGGAAGTACTCCACCAGCTCCTCGACCGCGGCGGGTTGGTCGACCACGGTGATCGTGCCGTCGACCTGGACCCACTCGCCGTTGAACTCGTCGGACAGCACGCACATCGACGCCCGCGGGTCGCGGCGCGCGTTGCGGGTCTTTGCCCGCTCCGGGTAGGTCGACACGACGATGTCGCCGGCGGTGTCGACGCCCATCGTCACCGGGGAGAGCTGCGGGGCGCCGTCGCGGCGGGTGGTGACGAGGATGCCGCGGTGGCGGGGGCGGACGAAGTCGAGCAGGCCCACGCGGTCGACGCTGACATCCCTGGCTGCGGTCGGACTCATCCCGGCAGCCTATTGCCGTCCGGGCGACGCAGTGCGCCGGGGAAAGCGTGGTGGAGTCGGCGGGGGCGGGTTCAGGCCACGGGGGCCAGGTCGGCGGCGCCGTGGGCGGCGTCGAGGTCGGCCGTCTGACCGGCCGCCGCCGCGCGCGAACCGTAGCTCCAGGCGTAGGCGACGAAGCCGGCCCAGGCCAGCGCGCCGATCCCGATCCGCACCGCCGTCGGCAGCCCGGAGGGCGTCACGAACGCCTCGATGACGCCGGAGACCGCCAGGGCGACCGCGGCGCCGAGCGTGATCGTCACCGCGGCCCGTCCCTCGGCGGCCAGTGCCTCGACGCGGCGCCGTGGGCCCGGCGCGATGATCGACCAGCCCAGGCGCAGGCCCACCGCCCCCGCCAGGAACACGACCGTGAGCTCCAGCATGCCGTGCGGGAGGATCAGGCTCCAGAACTGGCCGCTCTGCCCGCAGCTCGTCATGTACCCGCCGACCACCCCGGTGTTCACCGCGTTCATCAGCAGCACCAGCAGGGTCGGCAGGCCGAGCAGCGCGCCGGCGGCGACCGCCGTCGCCGAGACCCAGGCGTTGTTCGTCCAGACCTGGCTGGCGAACGAGGGAGCCGGGTTCTCCGTGTAGTACGACGCGAAGTCGGAGCGACACAGCTTGGCGACCGCGCTCGGCGGGGCCAGGTTGGCCTGCGCCTCGGCGTCGTTGGCGATCCAGAGCCCGACGGCCAGCGCGACGAGCACCGAGCCGAGCGCGGTGGCGAGCACCCAGCGGCGGCGTTCGTAGACGGCCAGCGGGAAGGTCACGGCGAAGAACCGGCCGACGACGTGCCACCCGGGGTCGGGCGCCCCGCCCACCGCCGCGCGGGCACGGGTCACCAGGGTGGTGAGGTCGTCGACGAGGCTGGTGTCGTAGGAACGGGTACGAATCACCGACAGGTGGGTCGCGGCCCGCTGGTAGAGCTCGACCAGCTCGTCGAGCTCGTCGGCGCTCATCCGGCGCGGCCGGCCGGCCCGGTCGACGAGCCGGCCGAGCCGGATCCACTCCGGGCGGTGCACGGCGACGAACGCATCGAGATCCATGGCGGTCCCATCCTCGCAGACGGGTGGTGACGCCGGGACTTCCCGCCGCCACCACCCGTGGCACCACCCGTGGCACCGGCCGGGGACCGGCCGGGGCACCGCCGTCCCGTCAGGACCCGTCGCCGCCGTCGAGGGCCAGGTCGGCGAAGTCCGCGAGGCCGGTGGCGAGGGCCGTGATCGTCGGGTACTTCCAGATGAAGTTGCCGGGCAGAGTGATGCCGAGCGCGGGTTCCAGCCGGGAGCGCAGCTCGAGGGCGAGCAGCGAGTCGAAGCCGAACGAGCGCAGCGGCGTGTCCGGATCGAGCGTGCTCTGGCTCAGCCGCAGCACCACCCGCAGATGCTCGCCCAGGTACTCCTCGAACAGCGTCCGCCGGGGCACCCCCGCCGCCACGGCCCGCAGTCTCGCCCGGATGTCGGTCGGACCGTCGTGTTCGGCCTCCTGCGCACCATCGGCCCGGAGGATGGCCCGGAACACCGACAGCGGACGACCGGCCGGCGGTATCCAGGCGGTCGGGTCGCCGGGCAGCAGGCCGGCGTGCCGGCGGCCGAGCGCGAGGACCGTCTCCAGGGCGTACAGGCCGTCGCGGGTCGGGATGGTCTCGTAACCCCGCGCCCCGAAGATCTCCCCGCCGCCGATCTCGCCCCAGACCCCCCAGTTGATCGAGATGGTCGGCAGCCCCTGCGCGCTGCGCCAGTCGGCGAAACCGTCGAGCCAGGAGTTCGCCGAGGCGTAGGCGCCCTGGCCGGGGATGCCCAGCAGCGACGAGATCGACGAGTAGAGCACGAACCAGTCCAGCGGACGGCCCTCGGTCGCCGCGTGCAGGCGGGCGGCACCGAGCACCTTGGGATGCCAGACGCCGTGCAACTGCTCGGCGGTGATGGTGGTCAGCGCCGCGTCCTGGAGCACCATCGCCGAGTGCACGACGCCGCGCAGGGTGACGTCGTCGGCGGTGGCGGCGGCGACGAGCCGCTCGGCGACCCCCGCCTCGGCGGCGTCGCCGAGGACCACCCGGACGTCGGTGCCCTGGGCGGCGAGCTCGGTGAGCCGCTTGTCGATCTCCGGGCTCGGCGCCGACCGGCCGTTGAGCACCACGCGGCCGGCCCGGCGAGCGGTCAGCCAGGCGGCGGTCGCCAGGCCCACCCCGCCGAGACCCCCCGTGATGATGTACGCCGCGCCGGGCCGTACCGGGGACGGGGCGCCGCCGGGCCGGATCGCCACGGCCTGCCCGTCGTCCGGGACGGTCAACACGATCTTGCCGATGTGGCGGGCGCCGGCCATGAACCGGAACGCCTCGGCGGCCGAGGCGAGCGGGAAGCTCTGCACGGGCAGCGGAACGAGGTCGCCGGCGGCGAAGGCGGCGGAGAGCTCGCGGAGCAGGGCCACCACCCGGTGCCGCTGCTCGCGGCACAGTTCGATCGCGTTGACGCTGGCCAGCGTGATGCTGTTGCGGAACGGCAGCAGGCCGAGAGGGTTGTCGGCGAGGATGTCGCGCAGCCCGAGCTCGACGAACCGGCCAAACGGCGCCAGGGTGTCCAGCCCCGCGCGGATCGCCGGGCCCGGCAGGGAGTTCAGCACGACGTCGACGCCCCGGCCCCCCGTCGCCGCGCGCGCCTGCGCGGCGAAGTCCAGCGAGCGGGAGTCCATGACGTGGCGCACGCCGATGCCGCGCAGGTAGGCCCGCTTCTCCGGGGTGCCGGCGGTGGCGAGGACCTCGGCGCCGAGCAGCCAGGCGACGGCGATCGCGGCGAGCCCGGTCCCGCCGGTGCCCGAGTGGATGAGGACCGACTCGCCCGCGCGCAGGTCGGCGACCTCCCGCAGGGCGTACCAGGCGGTCGCGAAGGCGACCGGGATGCCGGCTGCCGCCACCGCGTCCACCCCGGCGGGGATCGGCATGGTCAGGTCGGCGTCGGTGGTCAGGAAGGAGCCGAACGCCCCGCCGCCGAGCAGGTCCACCGCGATGACCTCGTCCCCGGGGCGCGGGACGGTGACGCCCGGGCCGACTGCGGTGACAACGCCGGCGCACTCGAACCCGATCGGCGTCGGCGGCAGCACCCCGAGGGCCAGCAGCACGTCGCGGAAGTTCACCCCGGCGGCGCGCACCCGCACCTCCACCTGCCCGGGGCCCGGCCGGCGCCGCTCGGCGACGGCGATGTGCAGGTCGTCGAGGTCACCGGATTCGGGGGTGCGCAGCGCGAAGCCGTCGCGGCCGTAGCGCACCGACTGGTGGGCGGCGTCGTGCCGTTCGGCGGCCGTCACCGGCGTCGGCACCACGCGGGCGACGAACCGGATCCCGCTGCGCAGGGCGATCTCGTCGTCGGCGGCGACGGGGCCGGGGGTGCCGGGCGGGGCGAGCGCGTCGGCGGCGAACAGCTCGTCGGCGAGATCGTCGGCGTCGGCGGCGAACGACGGGCCGCGCCCGGCGCCTGCACCACCGGAACCAGTACCGCCGGAACCAGTACCGCCGGGAGCGGCGATGGCACCGGCCCCCGCGGGCAGGACTCCGGCCGGGTCGGCGTCGAGGTGGACCATGCGGAACTCGGGGTGCTCATGGGCGAGCACCCGCAGCAGGCCGCGCACCCCGCCCCGGTGGGGGTCGGGCACGGTGGCGGGCGTCAGGGCCCGCGCGCCGCGGGTGACGGTGAACAGCCGTGGCGCGGCGCCCGACAGCCCGGCGAGGGTCTGCACCACCGTCAGCAACGCCCGGACGGCCCGTTCGGCGACCACCGGGGACAGCGCCAGCGCGTCGGGTACGTCGGGTACGTCGGGTACGTCGGAGTCCGCGGCCGGTCCGTCGAGGACGACGACGACCCGCTCCGGCCGGCCCGCGGTGGTCCACGCCTGCCCGGTGCCGCGGGCCCACCGCTGGGTGTCGTCGGCGGCGTCGGGCAGCAGCCCGAACTCGGCGGCCGCCCCGGCGACGACCAACGCGGCGGCGAGGTCGCGCCCGGAGCCGGTGGGGTCGCCGAGCACGAGCCAGCGGCCCGGCCGGCCGGGCCCATCGGCCGGCGGGCGCGGGGCCGGCTGCCAGGCCAACCCGTACAGCCAGCCGTCGATCCGCGCGGCGAGTTCCGTCGGCGCGGAGCCCGCGGCGGCGGAGTCGGCCGTGCTGTGGTGGAGGTAGCGCATCCCGTCGAGGGCGGCGACGGGTGTGCCGGCGGCGTCGAGCAGGCGGACGTGCCCGATGGGGTTGCCGACGTCGCCCCCGTCCGGGTACTCCATCCAGCCGTGGACGTACCGCACGGTCGCGGTGTCCCCGAACACCCGGATCTCGTCGATGCCGGCGGGCAGGACCAGACCCTGCTCGGTCGCGGCCGGCAGGCTGACGACGAGCGCCTGGGCGCAGGCGTCGATGAGCACGGGATGGATGGGCAGCTCCTGCACGCCGGCGGCGGCGATCGGCGGGACGGTCACGGTCGCCCAGACTCCGCGGTTGTCCACCCCCGCGTGCAGGTCGGTGATGGCGGCGAAGGCGGGTCCATGATCGATTCCGCGGCGGCGCAGGTTGCGGTAGACCTCGTCCGGTCCGACGCGGCGGGGGTGCGCGACGGCGAGGTCGAGCAACGTCGCGCCCCCGTCCGACGCGGGCCGGGTGGTCCGCCGCAGCACGCCGGACATGCGCCGGCTCCAGCCGTTCTCCGTGCCGTCGCTGCGGGCGAAGATCTCGATCAGGGTCCGGTCCGGGTCCTGGGGTGTCGCGGTCATCAGCGCGTCGGTGTGATCGTCGAGGTCGAGCAGTTCCTCGAACGCGGTCTCGGTCAGGACGACCTCCCCCGACCCGGCGCCGGGGAACACCTCCGCCGCGGCGCTGAGCGCGAAGGCGCAGTACGCGGCACCGGGCAGCACCGCCCGGCCGTGCACCCGGTGGTCGGCGAGCCACCCGACGGCCGCGGTGCCGACGTCGGAACGCCACAGGTGCCGCACCGGGCCGCTCGGCACCTCGGAGTGCGAGCCCGGCAGTGGTGGTGTGCCCGCGCCGCCGGGGGTCGCCGCGAGGGTCCGCGGGCCGGGAAGGGGGGCGTCGATCCAGTGGCGGCGGCGGTCGAACACCAACGGCGGGACGTCGACGATCACTCCGTCGGGGTAGAGCACCGACCAGTCGACGGGCACGCCAGCGCAGTGAGCCGCCGCGAGCGCGATCCGGAACTCCTGCTGACCGTCGCCGTCCCGGTGCAGCGTCGGCAGCACCACCGGGGTGCGGCTGCCACCGGTCAGGCTGTCGGCGATCGGGCGGGCCACCACCGGGTTCGGGGAGATCTCGAGGAAGACGCGGTGTCCGTCGGCGGCGGCCGCGGCAACGGCGTCGGTGAACCGGACGGTGCGACGCAGGTTCGCGCACCAGTACGCGGCGTCGAAGGCGGGCACCGTACGCGGGGAGTCCTCGACCGTGCCGTAGAAGCCGATCTCGGGTCGGCCCGGGTCGAGCTCGACGAGCTGCCTGGCGAGCTCGCCGAGCAGCGGGTCGACCTGCGGCGAGTGGGAGGCGACGTCGACCGCGACCGGGCGGGCCGGGATGCCGCGGGCGGTCCAGTGCGCGACGAGCTCGTCGATCCGGACGGCGGCTCCGGCGACGACCGTCGAGCCCGGCGCGGCCAGCACGGCCACCGAGACCTCCCGGTCGGCGCCGGTCGCGGCGAGATCGGCCTCCACCGCCCGCCGGTCGAGCCCGACGGTGGCCATCGCGCCGGCCCCGGCGATGCGGGTGAGCAGCCGCGACCGGCGGCAGATCACCCGGGCGCCGTCGGCGACGCTCAGCGCGCCTGCGACGACGGCCGCCGCGACCTCCCCCATGGAGTGCCCGATCACGGCGGCGGGCCGCACGCCGTGCGCCCGCCACAGCGCCGCCAGCCCGAGCTGCACGGCGAACAGCACCGGCTGGATGCGGTCGCAGCCCGCCAGCTCCTCGCCGGCCCGCAACGCGTCGAGGACCGACAACCCCGTCTCCGCCAGGATCAGCGGGTCGACCTCGGCGATGGCCGCGGCGAATGCCGGCTCCACGACCAGCAGGTCGCGGCCCATGCCGGCCCACTGCGACCCCTGCCCGGAGAACACCCAGACCGTGTCCCGCGGCACGCCGGCGCTGGCGGTGCCCGTCACCACGTTCGGCGCGGGGCGACCGGCGGCGAACGCGCGCAGGCCCGCGACCAGCTCCTCCCGAGAGGTGGCGACCACCCCGAGCCGGCCGCGTCCCGTCGCGCGCCGACGGGCCAGCGTGTAGGCGACGTCGCGCACCGCGCCGGCAACCGGGTCGGCGCCGGCAGCCAACCAGTCGGCGAGGCGGGTGGCGGCGGCCGGCAACACCTCGGCCGAGCCGGCCGGGACGACGACGACGTCCGGGCCGCCCGGCCCCGACGCGACGCGGGCCGCCCCCGGGTCGGTGGCGGACAGCGAGTCGGTGGCGGACAGCGGGTTGGTGGCGGACAGCGGGTCGGTGGCGGACAGCGAGTCGGTGGCGGACAGCGGGTCGATGGCGGACGGCGGCGCCTGCGCGACGACGACGTGCGCGTTGGTGCCGGAGAATCCGAAGGAGGACACGGCCGCGACCCGACCCGTGTCCCGCACGGGCCACTCGACCAGGTCGGTGGGCATGAAGAACCGGGACTCGACGCTCGCGATCGCCGGGTTCCACTCGTGGAAGTGCAGGTTCGCCGGGATCTGTGCATGCTGCAGGCAGAGCACGACCTTGATCAGGCTGGCGACGCCCGAGGCGGGCTCGAGATGGCCGAGGTTCGTCTTCACCGATCCCAGGGCGCAACGCTGGGTTCCCGCGCCGTAGGCCCGCGACAGGGCCCTGAACTCGATCGGGTCGCCGACCGTCGTCCCGGTGCCGTGCGCCTCGACCAGGCCGACGTCCGCCGGGTCGACGCCGGCCCGGCGCAGCGCGGCCTTCGCCACGGCGTACTGCGCCTGCTCGGAGGGGACACTCAGCCCGTCGGTGCGGCCGTCCTGGTTCACCGCCGTGCCGCGGATCACCGCGAGCACCCGGTCGCCGTCGCGCCTGGCGTCGGCGAGGCGCTTGAGCACGACCAGGCCGGCGCCCTCGCCGCGGCCGAAGCCGTCGGCGGCGGCGTCGAAGGCGTGGCAGCGACTCGTCGGCGACAGCATGCTCATCCGGACCATCGACTTCGACGCCCGGGGAGAGAGCATCATGGCCACGCCCCCGGCGATCGCGACGTCGCACTCGCCGCCCGCCAGGCTGCGGCAGGCCAGGTGCACGCCGACGAGCGAGGAGGAGCAGGCCGTGTCCACCGTCAGGCACGGCCCGTGCAGGCCCAGCAGGTAGGCGATGCGGCCGCTGGCCACGCACGGCCCGTTGACGAGCAGCGACCCCTCCAGCTCCTCGGGCCGCCCGACGAGCCGCTCGGCGTAGTCAGAGCCGTTGAGCCCGATGAACACGCCGGTGGAGGTGCCGGCGAGCCGATCCGCCGGCAGGCCGGCGTGGTCGAACGCCTCCCAGGCCACCTCCAGCAGCAGCCGGTGCTGCGGGTCGAGCACGTCGGCCTCCCGCTGGGAGACGCCGAAGAAGTCCGCGTCGAAGCCGGCGATGTCGTCCAGGTAGCCGGCCTGGCGCGGCACCGACCGGCCGAGCGCCGTCAGGGTCGGGTCGAGGTACTCCTCGGCCACCCAGCGACCGGGCGGTGGCTCGCGGATGGCGTCGCGCCGGGCGACCAGCAGCTCCCACAAAGACGCCGGGGAGTCCACTCCCCCGGGCAACCGGCAGCCCATCCCGATCACCGCGATGCCGTCCTCGGCCGCACCGACCGCGGACGCCGGCTGCTCACCGGGCCGGGTGGCCACGTCAACACTCTGAACGGGTGCCTCGCTCATGACGGGTGCAGTTCCTTTCTTGACGGCTCTTGACGGCACATCCCGGCCTCGGGCGGCACACAGACATGGCGAAATCAGCGGAGCCGCGCCGGGCCCGTCGGGCCCGGCCACGATGGGCGGGGAGACGGGAGGGAACGGGAAGCACGGGGAGGGAACGGGAAATCAGGAAAGGGACGTCAGGTCGCGTCCGGAGAGCCCAGCAGGATCACGGCCTTGAGGCCGCCGATCTGGTAGGTGAAGCTGAGCGCGTAGTCGAAGTCGAGCGGACGCGGGCTCGTCCCCGGGATCGGGTCGAAGCTGAGGTCCGCCGCCGGCCGCTCGCAGCCGGCGGTGGGACACACCTCGCCCCTGGCGATCATCAGGGTCGTCAGGGCCGCGCCCAGCGCACCGGCCGGCGCGCCGCTGTGGCCGAAGCACGCCTCCTGGGAGCTGAGCAGCACCGCCGGCACCCTCGGCCCGTACAGCTCCCGTACGGCGTTGACCTCGATGTTCGTCACGTTGGGGTCACCGTCGCTGCCCCCGTTGATGTAGGGGATCTGGTCGATGCTCCACCGCTCGCCCAGGCAGCGCCGGACCCCGGTCACCAGAGCCGTTCCGGTGATGTCCACCGACAGCGGGCTNAACAGTCCGTCGCGGGTCGTGGCCTGCGCGAGCAGCCGCCCATGGGGACGGGCGCCGCGGCGTTCGGCATGGGCCCGGCTCTCCAGCACCACCGTCGCCGACCCCTCGCCGAACCCGACGCCGCCCGCCCGCTCGTCGTATGGGTGCATGGGGTGGTCGGTGGAGGGAAGCTGGTCCGGGACGAACCCAGGGGCGCCCGCCGGGCCGCCCCGCTCGGCGGCGAGGAAGATCCCCTGCCCTCGGCGGGCGAGATCCGCGTTGCCGGAGTCGACGCCGGTGACGACCGCCACCTCCACCTCACCGCTCTGGATCATGCGCAGCGCGTTCCCGAGCTGGATCGTCGAGGACGAACAGCCGCAGGTGACCGAGAAGCTCGGCCCGCGGGTGCGGGCGAGGGACGCCTGCAGCAGCGCGACGTCGTACGGGGTGACCCCGAGCTGGGTCTGGATGAAAATCCCGACGGCGGCGGCCGGGGTGAGTTCCTCGGGGCGCGTATCGATCAGATCCCGGTAGACGCGGACGTTGTCGTCGACGCTGCCGCGGCCGGTGAGGATGGCCGCCTCGGTGAGGTCGCCGGCGCGGAAGTCCAGCCCGCCGTCCTCGCATGCCTGGACGAACGAGACCAGTCCGAGCCGGTGCGATCGGGTGAGCTGCTGGCGGTAGAGCGCCGGGATGTCGGGCAGCCGGTCGTCGAACATCTCCTCGGTGAGCGCGACGGAGCCGTAGTGGATGTCACCCTGCGGCAGGCAGGAAACACCTTTCGACGCCACCGCCCAGACGTCGTCCGCGGTGAGGCAGGGGCGTTCGAGACCGGGCAGGCAGAATCCCATCCCGGTCAGCAACACGTCTCGTTCCCTGGGCGCGGCGACAGGGCGATCACTGGCCATCGCGGTCACTCCAAGTGGTCAGGTCGGCAAGACGGGTGGTCCGGTCGGCAAGGCGGGTGGTCCGGTCGGCAAGACGGGTGGTCCGGTCGGCAAGGCATGGGTCGCGGCGCGCACAGCGGCGCCGGGCGCGCAGGTTGGGACGCAACAGAAGCGGGAACCGTCCACACCGCGCCGGGCTGCCGGATCAGTGAGCGCGATGAATGGCTGATGGCCGGTGCCGGCGACGTGACTACGCCTGATGCGGCATTCCCTGGAAGGCGCCGCGCGGATGCCGGGCCCGAGAGGAGAGCAAGGCGACGGTTGATGGAGGAGGCGGGACGACCGCAGTCACGGAAACGGCCGATGAGGCCGCCAACACCTACCTTTGCGCGCGGCTCGGGCGCTGTCGCTGTTTAGGTCATTGTGGTCTGCCCGGCCCGATCCGGCGGCGGACGTCACGGCCGACGCCACAGGTACAGGTGGCGCGGCCGGCCGATGTGGCCGTAGCTCATCGTCCGGATCGCCAGGCGCTGCCCGGCCAGCCATTCGAGGTAACGCCGCGCCGTCACCCGAGACAGCCCGACGCCCCCGGCGACCTCGTCCGCGGACAACGGCCGCACCGCCCCGCGCAGGTAACCGACCACGGTGTCGAGCGTGGCGGCGGACAGCCCCTTGGGCAGCGTCACGCCGGAGCCGTCGGGTCGCAGCCGGGACAGGGCGAGGTCCACGTCATGTTGGCGGACGAGACCGCCGGGGCTGGCCGTGATCTGCCGCCGGAAGGCCGAGTACCGCTCCAGACAGTGCCGGAACGCCGTGGCGGTGAACGGCTTCACGACGTACTGGATGACGCCGTAGGACATCGCCGTCTGCACCATGGCCAGATCTCGGACGAGGGAGACGGCGATGATGTCGAGGGTCGAGCCGCGGGCACGCAGGGCCCGGCACACGTCCAGCCCGCTCATGTCCGGCAGGAAGAAATCCAACAGGATCAGGTCGAGCCGACCGTGCAGGGCGGGTGACAGCACCTGCTCTCCGCTGCGAGCCACCCCGCTGACGACGAACCCGGGGACGCTGTCGACATAGCCGCGCAGCCTGGCGGCGAGGACGGGGTCATCCTCCACTACCAACGTGTGGATCGGCTGGTCGGGCATGTTGTCACGCTCCAAAGGAATCCGCACGCGAAGGCCGGCCGAACACGAACGGGCCGCCGAAATTCGGCCATGATCGACCGGCTGTCCGACGCAACCCGGGCCGCGGGTTATCGGCGGCCGTCGACCATTCAGCGCCTGGTTCGGCGCCGACCCGGTACCCATCCGCAGTCACCGGTCCCACACCGTCCGGTCCGCCGGCGGAAGACAACCCGGCATCGCCCGAACCACAAAATCCCCGATGATGGATCCGATCGGGCCGGGGGCACCGCGGCCACATCCACCGCCATGTCCCCAGCCCGCCAGAGATCCAAGAAAGCCGCCGAACGCACCGCCGGCCATTTTCTCTCGGTACTACGGAACAGAGATCACCACTGCATCATGAGGGGATTTCCGCGGCACCGTCAAGAGCCGGCACACCAGACCGGCCGGGTTACCCGAAGAAGGCGACGGCCGGTGCCGACTACGCCCGCAACACCCGATACCGAACCAGGATTTGTAGACCGACGCGATTGGTCCGGGCATGCGGTAAGTGACGGTAGTATGCCGATGCAGACCGTTTTGACAGCCGACGGGGAGCGCCGGAGCCGTCCTGGATCACCCGGACGGGCGGCCCTCGATGCCCGCCGGAGACCATATGGTGAGATCCGCACGCACACCAAGATTCCCGGGGGCCCCATGAACCAGGTCGTCCGGAGCGGTCCCAGCGGAGCGGGCCACGCCGGCGCGCCGGGCGCGGAGGCGATCGTTGCCGGTGAAGCGATCGTCACCGGCGAGGCGGTCGCCATCGACCTGCGGGTGGCCAGGCTGGGGTCGCGGCTGGTGGCCGGGCTGATCGACCTGCTCGCCCAGCTCTACATCCTGTACGTACTCGGCGCCCTGGTCGTGCTCGTCGTACGACCCGAGGACGACGCGCTGGTCGCCGCCATCTTTCTGCTGGTCTACCTCGCCATGGTGCTCGGCTACCCGGTGGCGTGCGAGACGCTGAGTCGCGGGCGGACCCTCGGCAAGATGGCGCTGGGCCTGCGGGTGGTTCGCGACGACGGCGGGCCCATCCGGTTCCGGCACGCCTTCACCCGGGGCCTCATCGGCGCGGTCGTCGAACGCCCCGGACCTCTGCTCGGCCTGCCCGCCATCATCAGCATGATCTCCTCCCGGCACAGCAAGCGCCTGGGCGACGTGTTCGCCGGGACGGTGGTGCTGCAGGTGAGCGTCCCGCGCACCGTCGGCGCCGCGCCGTTCGTGCCGCCGCCGCTGCTCGGGTGGGCGTCCCTGCTCGACCTGACCGGACTCGACGACGGCCTCGCCCTGCGCGCCCGCCAGTTCCTGAGCCGTTCGCACGCCCTGTCGCCGCAGGCGCTGGACCGCCTCGGGCGCGGCCTGGTCGACGAGGTGCGCGCGGTGGTCACGCCGCCGCCGCCCCCGGGCACGCCGGGGTGGGCCTACCTGTCGGCGGTGCTCGCCGAACGCACCCGCCGGGCCTACGCCAGGCTCGCCGCGCAGCGCCCGCTCGCGGCTCCCCCGGGCGTGGCTCCCCCGCGGGCCCCCTTCCCCCCGCCGCCGGGTGCCTCATGGACGGGCACCGGGTCGCCCACGCCCGGTCCGGGCGGCGCTTGGCCCAGGCAGGCACCCTCACTGAACGGTCGACCCCACTCCTGACATCAAATTGTCAGACTCGACACCCCGAGGTCGCTAAACCTCACATCATCGCGTCAGGATCCGTGCTCCCAGGAGCTCAGGTACTCCACCTGCGCCGGAGTCAGGGTGTCGATCTCGATGCCCATCGTCTCGATCTTCATCCGAGCGACGTCCTTGTCGATCGCGGTGGGGACGTCGTAGACGCCCGGAATGAGGTCCCGCCCAGCGGTGTGCAGCCACTCCGCGGTCAGCGCCTGGTCGGCGAAGGACATGTCCATCACCGCGGCGGGGTGCCCCTCGGCCGCGGCCAGGTTCACCAGGCGACCCTCGGCGAGCAACAGCAGCCGGCGCCCGTCGGCGAGGACGTACTCGTCGGTCGAGGGCCGCACCCGACGCGGTACCTCGACAGCGAGCTCGGCGAGCGCGGTGATGTCGATCTCGATGTCGAAGTGGCCGGAGTTCGCCAGAATCGCGCCGTCGCGCATCACCGCGAAGTGCTCCCGACGCACGATGTCCCGGTTGCCGGTGACGGTGATGAACACGTCGCCGAGCCGGGCCGCCGCGCTCATCGGCATGACCTGGAAGCCGTCCATGGCCGCGTCCAGCGCCTTGGTCGGGTCGATCTCGGTCACGATCACCGCGGCGCCGAGACCCTTGGCCCGCGACGCCACCCCCCGGCCGCAGTAGCCGTAGCCGGCGACCACGACCGTACGGCCGGCCAGCAGCGTGTTCGTCGCCCGGAAGATCGCGTCCAGGGTCGACTGGCCGGTGCCGTAGCGGTTGTCGAACATGTGCTTGGTGTCGGTGTCGTTGACCGCGACCATGGGGAAGCGCAGGGCTCCGGCAGCGGCCATCTGCCGCAGCCGGATCACCCCGGTGGTCGTCTCCTCGCAGCCGCCGCGGACGCCGCCGAGCACGTCGGTGCGCTCGGTGTGCAGGATGTTGACCAGGTCACAGCCGTCGTCGAAGACATAGTGCGGCGCGGCGTCGAGGGCGGCGCCGATGTGGGCGTAGTAGCCGTCGCGGTCGATGCCGTTGCGGGCGAAGGTGGCGATGCCGTACTCGGCGACGAGCGCCGCGGCCGTGTCGTCCTGGGTGGACAGCGGGTTCGACGCGCACAGCGTGACCTGCGCGCCGCCGGCCGCCAGCGCCCGCATGAGGTTCGCCGACTCCGTGGTGACGTGCATGCAGGCCGCGATGCGCACCCCGGCGAAGGGGCGCTCGGCGGCGAAGCGCTCCCGGATCTGGCGCAGCACGGGCATCGCCCGGTCGGCCCAGTCGATCCGGGATCGCCCCTGCGCGGCGAGGGCCAGGTCAGCGACGTCGTGGCGCGGCAGCCCGGCGGCGTCGGGTCGGTCGGACGGGTCGGGCAGTAGCTCGGGAAGATCGGCCAGATCGGACATGGTGCTCCTGTCGTGGGATGAGACGCCGAAGCCGGGATGCCGTGGCTGGCGACGCCGTGGCTGGGGATGCCGTGGCTGGGGACGCCGTGGCGGCGACTGGATTCACGGACGCCGCGTCGACAACTCGAACGATGACGAGCCCGCCGAGACGATGTCAAAGAACCTGACAGCCTGTTGTTAGAATCGGGGCCACAAGCGGCGCCTCGCCCGTACTCTTCGTCGCATGATCGGAACGACGTGAGAGGCCGGGAGGGTGCCGCCCCACCCCGCCGGGAGGACTCGTTCGTGCGGCACGTGCTGGAGCGACTACGTCAGCGGGTCCAGCTCCGGCCCGAGCAGCGGCTCCCCATCGCGCGGGCGGCGGCGGTGCTGGACACCACGCCGCGCATGCTGCGCTACCGCGAGTCGCTGGGCCTGCTCGTGCCCGCCCGCTCCCCCGGCGGTCATCGCGAGTACGGCGAGCGCGAGCTGCTCGCCGCCGCCTACGCCGACGAGCTGGAGCGGCGCTACCACGTGAGCCTCAGCGACCTGGCCTTCGCCGTGCGGGTGCTGGCCGAGGCGGAGGTCGCCGCCGACGTCCGCCGACTCGGGCAGCTCACCCGGCGCATCCCGCCGTCCCCGCCGGTCGCCGCCCTCGACTTCGAGGCACAGAAGGGCCGCCGGCTGCTGCGCATGCCGGGCCCGGCCGGGCCCCCCGGATCCGGACCATCGGAGCCCCACTCCCTTAACGGTCGCTAAACAATCCGAGGCGTACCGCACACACCTGGCCCGCCGGGTCGCCCGCGCGGGAAACGCTCGTCTACCGTTACCAGCGGTATCGGACCGTCCATGCCAACTGCCGTGAATCGGCGCCCGTCCGCAGCCAGGTTCGCTTCGCCCGAACTGTTCGGTCAGCCCGCGAGCACCCGGGTGCCGATGAGCGACCAAGCGCCGGGTCACGCATGCTGGTTGAGGTCCCACGAAGATCCCGGCGGTTCCGCCGGCCCACCGAGGGGGTGACGTCGACGTCTGGCGGACGGGAGTCGAGCACTCCATCCCGGCCCAGCCCGCCCGTACCGGCGGGTGGTTCGTCGCGAGGGGGATCCGCCGGGGTGCCGCCCCGCGCCGACGGCACGCCCCGCGGGGTCGCGGCCGAACGCGCCGCCACCCCGCCGAGATCGGCCACCCCGCCACGACCGGCGGCGCCACCACGACCGGCGGCACCGCCACGACCGGCGGCACCGCCACGACCGGCGGCACCGAAGTCGGGACCGGTGACGTCCAAGGACGGACCGGCGACGCCGGGATCGGCGGCGCCCACGGCGGAAGCAGCGACGCCTGGGGCGGGACCGGCAGGTAAGCCGAGACCAGCAGGTAAGGCGGGACCGGCAGGTAAGGCGAGACCAGCGGGTAAGGCAGGGCCGGCAGGTAAGACAGGGCCGGCAGGTAAGGCAGGGCCGGCCGCTGAGGCCGGAGTCCGCGCGAAGATCCGTGGCCGCACGGCGGCGCGTTCGGAGCCGGCCGAAACCGGTACGACCGCGGCCGCCACCGCGGCCGCGACGACTGTCAGCCCGGCAACCGGCACGGCCTCGGTGGCATCGACCGGCACCGCCATCCGCGGCCAGGACGGGCCCGCGAGCGGTCCGGACACCCTCGACTCCCAGGCGCCGGCCGGAGCCGCGCAGGGCGGCGGGCCGGGCGCCCGCACCCTGCCGCGGCCGCCGGTCGACCGGCGCCGCGTGCTGAAGAAGATGGCGCTGACGGCGAGCGCGCTCGGGGTGGTCGTCGCCCTGCTGTCGCTGCCGTTCGTGGGGGCGGTGGGCCTGTTCGCCAAGGGCAGCGCGGACCACTTCCTCGGGCTGCCGAGCGAGCTCGTCACCCCCCCGCTGCCGCAGAGCTCGACGATTCTCGCCTCCGACGGCTCGGTGATCGCGACGCTGCGGGGCGCCGAGAACCGCATCGTCGTCCCGGGCAGCGACATCCCGAAGATCATGCGGGAGGCGATCGTCTCCATCGAGGACGCCCGCTTCTACGAGCACGGCGGGGTCGACCCACAGGGCGTCCTGCGGGCGGCGCTGCGCAACAGCGAGGCCGGCGGGGTCGCCCAGGGCGGGTCGACGCTGACCCAGCAGTACGTCAAGAACGTGCTGCTGCAGAACGCCCGCACGACCCACGAGCGTGAGGTGGCCGCCGGCGACTCACTGGACCGCAAGATCCAGGAGCTCCGCTATGCCCTCGACATCGAGAAGCGCTTCTCCAAGGACGAGATCCTGGAGCGCTACCTGAACATCGCCTACTTCGGCGACGGTGCGTACGGCGTCGGCACGGCCGCCGAGCACTACTTCGGGGTACCCATCTCCCAGGTCACCCTCGAGCAGGCGGCCCTGCTCGCCGGGCTGGTGCAGAGCCCGTCGCGGTACAACCCGGCCGCGCACCCGCAGGCGGCGCTGGTCCGGCGCAACACCGTGCTCGACAAGATGGCGGAGAACAACTACGTCTCGCCGACGCAGGCGGATGCGGCGAAGCAGATGCCCCTGAACGTGGTGCCGGCCCCGCCGCCGGCCGCGGACTCCTGCGAGACGTCGACCGCGCCGTTCTTCTGCGACTACGTCCGCTCGCAGTTGCGGGCCAGCCCGGCTCTCGGCACCACCGTGGAGGAACGCAACCGGCGCATCTACGAGGGCGGCCTGGTGATCCGCACCACCCTGGACCCGCTGGTCCAGCAGGCGGCGCAGGACGCGGTGAACTCGACGATCGCCCCGGACAACCGGGTGTCGGCGACCGAGGTGGTCATCCAACCGGGCACCGGCAACATCCTCGCGATGGCGGTCAACCGGGTGTACGGGTCGAACGCCGGACTGAACCAGACCGTGGTGCCGCTGCCCACGAACGCGACGTTCCAGCCCGGGTCGACGTTCAAGACGTTCGTGCTCGCCGCCGCCATGGAGCAGGGCTACGGCACGTCGACCGCCTTCTACTCGCCGGCCTGCTACGTCAGCCCGAAGTTCCCGCTCGACCGCGGTGAGGGCGACTGCGCCAAGGGCTTCTCGAACTCCGACCCGGCCGAGGCGGGCATCTACGACATCCCGCGCGGCACCTGGGACTCGGTGAACACCTTCTACGTGCAGCTCGCGGAGAAGACCGGCATCCCGGCGGTGATGGAGATGGCCAAGCGGCTCGGCGTCGTCCCGCCGAAGGCCGACAAGATCGGGCCGACGGACGGGGCGACCGCCATCGGCGGCGGCCAGTACATGTACGTCTCGCCGCTGCAGATGGCCGACGCCTACGCGACGATCGCCGGCGGCGGCCTGCGCTGCGCTCCGCGATTCGCCACCGGGGCCGTGGACTCCAGCAAGGACCCGATCGACGTCGCCCGCCCGCCGCAGTGCGAGCAGGTGCTGGCGAAGGGAGTCGCCGACACGGTGACCAGCGTGCTGGCCGGCGTTCCGATCAACGGCACCGGGACCAACGCCGCGATCGGCCGCCCGTCGGCCGGCAAGACCGGCACCACCGACGAGTTCTCCGCCGCCTGGTACGTCGGCTTCACCCCGCAGATGACCGCGGCGGTGTCCGTCGGCGACCCCACCGGCGCCGAGTCCCACCCGCTGCGCAACGTCGTCGCGGACGGCCGGACCTGGTCGCGGGTCTTCGGCGGTGACCTGCCGGCGATCATCTGGGGCAAGTCGATGCGGGCGGCGCTGGCCAACCAGCCGGTGGTCGCGCTGCCGGGCGCCGACCCGACGGTGGCCCACGGCACCAAGGGCGGCCTGCAGAACACCCCGCCGCCCCCGCCCGCGCCGACGCCGGGCCAGGGCCTCGGCGACATGCTCCAGAACCTCGGCCAGCAGGTCCTGCCCGGCGTGTTCGGCCAGCCGCAGGCCCGCAGCGCCCCGCTCGGCGGCCAGAACGGCACCCAGCAGGCGGTCCCGAACGGCCAGGACAACGGCGGCGGCCAGCCAGACGGCGGGGCCCAGAACGGGGGGCCCCAGAACGGCGGCGGCCAGAACGGCCAGAACCGGGGCGGCCGTTAGAGCGCGTATCCACTTGTGATCGGTGAGGTACGGGAATGTCCTGGCGGCGCACGTCGCGGTACGAGAAGGCAGGTAAGCCGGACGGCTCAGCGGGGGCCGGTGGCCTCCACGTCGAGCAGCAGGCGCGCGAGGCCGAGCACCGAGTTGACCGGCGCCCGCAGCTCGTGGCTGACGCTGCGCAGAGCAGCGGGTCGTGGCTGGCGACGCTCGGCCGGCGCGCCGGTCACCGATCCGAGCATCGGGCCCGTGACATTGGGCCGGATAGTCCGCCTACACAGGACGGATCAATGGGTACGAAACGGTCATTCTCCGCCGACCTGGCGGGACTACCGCCCCAGATCGCGGACGGTGGGCGCCTGGGTCGGGTCGATCCCGAGCGCCAGCGCCGCATACACGGCGGTGAAGTCGAACAGGCCGATCAGGGAGGCGAGCCGCTCCAGCGGGCCGGCCCCCTCGGCCCGCAGCTCGGTGACGCCGACCCCGCGCTCGGCGGCGACGGCGATGGCGGCCTCCGCCTGGCGGCCGACCTCGGACCGTTCCGCACCGGGGTCGCGCAGCAGGATCAGTCGCAGCCGGATCGACTCCTCCTCGTCCTCGATCCGGTCGCGGAAGAAGTCCTCCAGGTCGTCGCGGGCGCCCGTCCCGCCGGCGGTCAGACCGGCCCCGAACGGACCGTCGAACAACGCCACCTGATGGTGGCCGGGATGCGGCAGGGCCCCGACGATCGCCGGGTACTTCGCGCTCGTCGCGAGCTGGGCGGCGGCATGCTCGGCCGCGACCGAGGTCACCGCCGAGGTGCCCCAGACGAGCGGCAGGGAGCCGGCCAGCTCCAGAGCCAGGGTCTTCGCCGGGTTGACGAAGGACTCGCTCGACGACCGGCAGCGGGTCGCCACCTCCTCCAGCCGGGCGGCGGCCGCCTCGACGGCGTCGGCGCCGAGCCGGACGATGCCCAGCTCCCGAACGGCGACGAGCAGCGGCACCGCCAGCGACCAGAGCATGGCCCGGGCCGGCCGCTGCCCGACGAGCGGGACGAACGGCGCCCCGGCGAGGGCGGCGAGGTGGGCCAGCGGGGTGTCCGGCGGCGCGACGACGCCGATCCGCGCACCGCGCCGGTCGGCCTCCTCCACCACGGAGCACGTCTCCGCCGAGGTGCCGGAGGCCGACACGGCGAGGACGACGTCGGACACGCCGACCCAACCCGGCAGGCCGTGGGCATGGTGGCCGATGACCGGGACGGGGCTCGCCGGCCCGGCGACGGCGGCCAGGACGCCGGCGGCCAGCGAGGAGCCGCCGACCCCGGCGACGAGGACCGCGCGCGGCCGCCCGTCGGCGCCCAGCCGCGCCACCCCCGCCTCCTCGGCGAGGATGACGCTCTGGCGCACCTGCAGGGCCGCCGAGGCGACGTGCGGCAGGAGGGCCGCGGCGTTGCCGGAGTCGATCCTGGCCGTGTCGTCGAGGATTGCCTCGTCGAGGTACACGCCGACGCCGCGGGGGGTCAGCTCGATGCCGACGCGGCCCGGCCGGAGAACGGCACGGCCTCGTCGAGCAGCATCACGGGAATGTCATCGCGGACCGGAAAGGCCAGGTCGCAGGCGAGGCAGACCAGCACAGGCGCGCCGTCCAGCTCATCGGGCCGCAGCTCCCCGTGCTTGCTGCACGGGCAGGCGAGGATCTCCAGCAGCAGCGGGTCGAGACTCATCAGGATTCCCTTCCGCCCCGGACGCGCGCGAGGACCTCGTCGCGCAGCCGGCGCATCGTGGCCTCATCGGGGCCCTCGACGTTGAGCCGCAGCAGCGGCTCGGTGTTGGACGGGCGCAGGTTGAACCAGGATCCGTCCGCGAACGAGACGGTCAGACCGTCGAGATGATCGATGTCGGTGGCGTGCGGGGCGTAGGCCTTCTCGACCGCCTGCGTCGCGGCGACGACATCCGCCACCTCCGAGTTGATCTCGCCGGAGGCGCTGTAGCGGACGTAGCCGGCGAGCAGCTCGGACAGCGGCCGCGGTTGGCCGCCCAGCGCGGCGAGCACGTGCAGCGCGGCGAGCATGCCGGAGTCCGCCCGCCAGAAGTCCCGGAAGTAGAAGTGGCCGGAGTGCTCGCCGCCGAAGATCGCGCCCGTTCGGGCCATCTCGGCCTTGATAAACGAGTGGCCGACGCGGGTGCGGACCGGGATGCCGCCACGCTCGGTGACGAGCTCGGGCACCCCCTTGCTGACGATGACGTTGTGGATGATCGTCCCGCCCGGCTCGCGGGCAAGCTCACGGTCCGCCACCAGCGCCGTGATGACCGACGGAGAAACGATCTCTCCGCGCTCGTCGACGACGAAGCAGCGGTCGGCGTCGCCGTCGAAGGCAAGCCCGAGGTCGGCCCCGGAGGCGCGGACCGCGGCCTGCAGGTCGCGCAGGTTCGCCGGCTCGATCGGGTTGGCCTCGTGGTTGGGGAAGGAGCCGTCCAGCTCGAAGTAGAGCGGGACCACCGTCAGTGGCAGGCCGGCGAAGGTCGCCGGGACGGTCAGCCCGCCCATGCCGTTGCCGGCGTCGACCGCGACGGTGAGCGGCCGGATGTCGGACAGGTCGACCAGCGTGTGCAGGTGGCGCACGTAGTCGGCGAGGAGATCACTCGTGGTGACCGTACCGACGCGACCGGGGCCGGCGGGCACGCCCCGCTCGACCATCGCCCGGATCTCGGCGAGCCCGGTCTCCTGGCCGATCGGCGCCGCGCCCGCCCGGCACAGCTTGATGCCGTTGTACTTCGCCGGGTTGTGGGAGGCGGTGAACATCGCGCCGGGGATGTCGAGCGAGCCCGCGGCGAAGTAGAGCAGGTCCGTCGAGCCGAGGCCGGCGAGGACCACATCGGCGCCCTGGCCGGCCGCGCCCTCGGCGAAGGCTGCGGCGAGCGGGATGGACGACTCCCGCATGTCGTGGGCGGTGACGATCCGCTCCGCGTCGAGCAACCGGACGAACGCGGCGCCGGTCAGCCGGGCGATCTCGGCGTCGAACTCTGCCGGCACGACACCCCGGACGTCGTACGCCTTGAAGATCCGCGACAGGTCGCGCATCCGGTCCCCACCCTTCTCCCTGGTGTCCCCCGCACCGGGTGAATGGTCCCCCGGGCCTGCACGGCGCCACTGCGGCCGCACTCGGTTGACCATATCCGCCGGGTCCGACAGACCCGGGACCGCGTCCGGGGAAGCCCACGCGTGCCACACGCCGCCGACCACGCACCTCCGCGGCCGGCCCCCGACAGCCGCGCGGCCCCGGTCGGTTACGGGAGCGGCGGGCGGCCAGGCCCGCCGCTACCTCCCGGTCCCCGGTCGTCGGAGGTCACCGGCGCCGGGTCACCTCAGGAAGGGCTGGGCACCGCCCGCAGGTGACCGCGGCGACCCCCTGGAGGCGCCTGAGGCCCACCCTGGGGACCCTGGGGCGGCTCGGGACCACGCCGGGGGGCCTCGGGGCCGCGCCGGGAGGCCTCGCGCACGGCGTCCGCCAGCGCCTCCAGGTCATCCCCGGCCACCTCACGGCCACCCTCACGTGACGCTTCGGCCTCGAGCCGGACGACCGCCCAGCCGAGCGGCACGGTGAGCCGGTCGGCGTGCGGGCCGCACAGGTCGTACGAGTGCGGCTCGACGTACGGGGACAGCGGGCCCAGTACGGCTGTCGACTCGGCGTAGGCATACGTGAGCGTGGCGACCGCGGCTGCGGAACAGGCCGAGCGGGAGCAGCGCCGAGGCTTCACGTTCCGGACGGTAGCCCCCGGAACGGGCGACGGCCACCACCTATCGTCGTGTCGCGTGGCGCGAGGCTGAATCGTCACGCGTTGTCGACCATATCGTTGCACCGCGCGTCCGAACTCGCGCGCGGCAAGAGCATCCGGCACGGCATCGAGATCATCAAGATCGTGGAACCTCCTCGGGCTGGGAGGGGGATTCGGGGTCAGTCGCCGGATGGCGGGGTTGGCGCAGCGACCGGATCACGACGGCCGCCGGGACCGACACGGGCCCCTGCCACGAACGCTACGCTCACAGGGTGACCGAGCTCGAGCGGTTCCCGGCGGCGGCCCGGCCGATTCCCCCCCGTCGGCGCCGTGACCGGCGGGGCCGGGGCATCCGCGGGGCGCTGTTGCCGCCCGACGTGCCGGCCTACGCCACCCGCGGGGATCGCTTCGACGACTTCGTGCTGGACGCCGTCGAGCATCTCGACCACCGGTGGTCGGCGGAGCTGTCCGACGTCGAGTTCGCCGTCGAGGACGTGCCGCCGGTGGCGGTGACCGACGAGGAGATCCCGCTCGCCCGATTCCAGCCGGCCACCGGAAAGGGCCGCTCGGGCACCCCCCGCCGCATCGTGGTATATCGCCGGCCCATAGAGGCCAGGGCAGTGGACAGCGAGGACCTGGCCGAACTCGTGCTGGACGCGATCATCCACGAGGTGGCCGAGATGATGGGCGTCGATCCAGCCGTGATCGACCCGGAAGGCCACGGCTGGGGCGAGGAGGAGTAGCCCGACCGTCCACCGCCCGCACCGGGGCGGCGGCCAACCCCCGCCCCCACGGAGCACGCCCGTCCGAGGAGACCGTGACCAGCAATTCCGCGCCCACGCCGCCTGCCGGTGCCCCGTCCCCGCCCGCCGGCAAATTCTCCGGCGCGGGCCCACAGGTGCCGGCGGGGTTCCCCCGCCTACTCGCGCTGCACGGGGCCGAGCAGCCCTATGCATGGGGGTCGGCGACCGCCATCCCCGAGCTGCTCGGCACCCCCGCCGCCGGCGGTCCGGTCGCGGAGCTGTGGCTCGGGACCCATCCCGTGGCGCCGGCGCTCGTCGAGGCGGACGGCGCCCGCCGCCCGGCCGCCGACCTCGTCGGCCCGCTGCCGTTCCTGCTCAAGGTGCTGGCGGCGGACAAGGCGCTGTCGTTGCAGGTGCATCCCGACCTGGCCCAGGCCGCCGCCGGCTTCGACGCGGACGACGCCGCCGGCCTCGCCGTCGACGATTCCCGCCGGCGCTACCGCGACCGCAACCACAAGCCCGAGCTCATCGTCGCCCTCTCCCCGTTCCGGGCGCTCGCGGGCGTCCGTGACCCGGCGCGCACCCTCACGGTCGCGCAGGGGCTGGGGGCACCGGCCCTCCTGGCCGCCTTCCGCCCCCTGGCCGACGATCCGGCCGCCGGGGCGGCCACGGTGCTGCGGACCCTGCTGACCATGCCCGCCGGCCCCGCCGGGGAGCTGGTCGGCGCTCTCGTCGCGGCGGCCGACCGGCTACGCCGCGCGCGCGGCCGGGGCCCGGCCGGTGACGAGGCTGCCCTCGGCGACCGCGACGGCGGACCGGCTTCCCGGGACCCGGTGGACGGCGGCGGCGAGGACGTCGCGCGGGCCGCGGACCTCATCGGGCGGCTCGCGGCGGCGCACCCGGGCGACGTGGGCATCGCGGCGGCGCTGCTGCTCAACGACGTGACGCTGCGCCCCGGGGAGGGCCTGTTCCAGCCGGCCCGGATGCTGCACGCCTACGTCGCCGGGCTCGGCATCGAGATCATGGCCACCTCCGACAACGTGCTGCGCGGCGGCCTGACCCCCAAGCACATCGACGTCGACGAGCTGCTGCGGATCTTCGATCCCACTCCGAGCGACGCGCCGATCCACAATCCCCGCACCGTCGCGGATTCTCCTGGCGGGCTGCTGCGCGGCTGGGACGTCCCCGTCGCCGACTTCGCCCTCACCGAGGCCGTCTGCACCGGCGGCAGCGTGCCGGTGGGGCGCCCGACGGTGCTGCTCGCGGTCGAGGGCCGGGTCGAGGTCACCGCTTCGGCCGACGACGGGACCGCCCTCGCCCCGCTGGAGCTGCGCCGCGGCGGATCGGTGCTGGTGGCGGGCCGAGCGGCGGTCACCCTGACCGGCACCGGCCGGGTCTTCCTCGCCGCGCCGGGCGCCCACCCCGCCTGACCGGACACCTGGCGGATCGGGGCTGATCGGCGGCTTTCGCCCGCCGAGGTCCGGCCCACCGGTGGCGGACCCCGCTCAGCGGTACGGCACCGCGGGATCCGCCACCGCCGGCAGGGCATCGAGCAGGCGTGGCGCGCCCCCCAGCGGGACGACCGCGGACAGGATCTTCGGCAGCACCAGCGGGGACGCGGCCGGCCTGGCGACGGGGGGACCGGTGGGGGGCGTGTCCCACGGCGGCACCGCGGGCGGGACAGGCGGCTGCGCGGTACCGAGCCCGGACGGGTCCGGCGCCTGCGCGGCGCCGACGACCGCCGTCGCGACCAGCGGGCCGCCGATCGCGACGAGGCGCCCCCCGGCCGGGCCCGACGGTCCGCGGACCAGGGCCACCGTGCCGGCCCCCAGCCGCACGGGATCACCGTCGAGCCAGGCCGTCACGGGCCCCGCCGGCGCGGCGAGCACGACGGCTCCGGCGGCTCCCACCGGCGGCGCTGGCACGTCGACCGCCGCGTCGGGCGCGGTGCCGGCGCCGGCGGTGGGTCCGGTCGGGTCGGACAGCCCGACGCCCTGGCCGAACGCGTCCAGGCCGCGGCGTCCCGACGAGGCGCCGAGCCGGACGGCGCCGGCCCAGGTCGACACCCCCGGCCAACCCGAGGCCACGCCCAGCTCGGCAACCACCGCGGCCGCGCCGGCGGTCGACTCGACGAGGACCGCCGACGCCCCGCCCGGCGGCAACGGCACCGGCAGGGTGATCGCGCCGGTAGCCGGCACCCGCACCGCCTCCAGGCCGACCGGGGTGTGCCGGCCGGCCGCGGTCAGCACGCTGACGCACACGGTGGCCTCCCTGTCGGGCGCGGCAAGCACCAGGCGCGCCGCCGGGCCCGGCGGTCCCGCCGGGACGAGCACCCCGCCGAGCAGCAGCCGGCGGGCGGGCGGGGCGGTCACCGGCACCAGCCGGGGTGCGGTGAAGGGGCCACCGAGGCTCGACCGGTCCACCATCCAGGCGAGCACCCGGCCGGAACGCACCTCGACGTCGAGCGCCGTCACGGCGGCCTCCGGGGCAAGCGCGGCGAGCCGGCGGGTCACCGCCTGCCCGGGCGGCACGGAGATGTCCTGCGGTGGGCTGGCCGTGCCATCGGTGAACACCCGTACGCCGACCTGGGCGGGCTGGTCGGCCAGATTCGACAGGATCACGATCGGGTCGCGGCCGGCGGTCGTCGACGGCCCGGCGAACCAGCTCCGGACCCGCGGCGGGAGGCAGCGCGCCCGCGCCGGGCCCGCGCCGTCGCCGACTCCCGTGACGATCGCGGACAACCCGGCCGCCGAAGCGCCCTGGGCGGACACGAGCACCGAGCCGCGGCCGCCCCTCGCCGCGGAGGGTGGCTGGGTCAGCGCCGCGCCACCGAAGCGGGTGCGCAGCTCGGCGGCCCGAGTGGCGACCCGTACCCGGCCGCCGGCCGTCCCCGCGGTGCGTACGGCGAGGTCGAGGGGGCCGGCCAGCACGGGATCACGGGCACCCGACGGCGTCGTCGTCAGATCCGGGCAGGCCAGCAGCGCGGCCGACACGGGCCAGCTCTCGGCCGGCGCGGGACTGGCGCCCTCGTCGGCGAGGAAGGCTCCGCCGAGGCCGACGACGGCGACCGACACGAGCACCCGCGCGGCGGCGCGGCGGCGCAGCGGCGACCTCGTCGCCGCGGGCCGTCCGGATGCGGTCGTCACGGCGCCTCCCCCACCGATCCCGAGCCGCCCGCCGACCCGCTGCCGGCCCGGGCGGCACGTCCGACATCACGCCCGCAGGAGCCATCGGCTGGCGGTGGGAGCCCGCCGGGGCCGCCGGGATCAGCTCCGGCGGCCGAGGAACGGGCCCAGGCCGACCCGTCCCGGGGTCCGCGCTGGGGGCCGATCTCACGCCCGGACGGGCCATCGGTGGGTGACGCATCGGTGTCATCCGGGGTGCGGCGCGGCCGGCGTGCGGCCGGGATACCCAGCCGTACCGGGATACCCAGCAGTACCGGGATACCCAGCAGCAGCAGTGCGCCGAGCGCCGCGGCCTGCACGAGCGCCAGCTCGGGTCCGCGGCCGTCGTCGCGGTGCAGCCGAACCGTGCCGCCCTCGGCGGGCAGTCGGAAGCCGGCCGCCCAGCCCCAGGCGGCGAACGGCCGCAGCGGCCGGCCGTTCAGCCACGCGCGCCACCCGGTCCCGGCCGGGACCGCGAGGACCAGGTCCCGTCGCGGGGACCGGGTGGCGCCGGGCAGGGCCGCGACGTGCCCGTCGGACGGCAGCCGGCGGGCACTGGTCGGCGCCGCGGGCAGGGGCTCGATCGCCGGGGATTCGATCGCCAGGGGTATCGCCATCCCCGGCGACGTGGCGCCCCCGGCGGAGGCGGGACCGCGAGCAGTCCTCGCGTCCGGGGGCGCGGGATCAGGCGACGCGGGATCGGACGACGCGGGCTCGGACGACGCGGGCTCGGACGACGCGGGCTCGGACGACGCGGGCTCGGACGACGCGCCGTCCCGGCGGGAGGGGCCCGAGGGAGCGGGATCGCGAGGAGCAGTCTCCGGCTGCAGGTCCGAGTCCATGACGAAGGCCGGCGGGCCGGCGGTAGCGGCCAGGTGGGACGCCCGTGCCGGCCCCGTCTGGTCGGGGACCACGGGGCGCCAGAGCAGCACTCCCGGTCGGCCCCGGCCCCGCATCAGCGACGGGGTCGCGTCGAGGCGGGTGACGAGGTCCGCCGGCGCGGCCACGGCGGGGACGGCGATCGCGGTGACGCCGAGCAGCGGCAACCAGCCGGCCGACTGGTCACCGCCGACCGCGAGATCGGCGACGACGTCGCCGAGGAAGGCGGCGGCCCGCCGGGGCGGGCGGGCCTGACCGGCCGGGAAGCGGGGCCCGCCGGCCGCGGCGAGGGTGTACCGGATCAGGCCGGACCGGTCGGACCGGTACAGGACGAGAAGGCGGGAACCGGCGGGCGCGGTCCGGGTCTCGGCCTGGACCGCCCGCGCCACCGCCGACGCGCCGGTGCCCGACCAGGGGGCTGCGGCGCCGGTGACACCCGCGACCGCCCCCCCGGCGTCACCGACGCCCCCGACCTGGTCCAGGGGATCGGCCTGGTCCGCGGGAGTGGCGGAGTCCCGGCCCCAGGCGGTCGGGCTGGCGTGCCATCCCTGGCCGGCGACGAGATGACCGGCGGCGAGCGCGGCGGCCCCGGCGAGGACCAGCGCCGTCACCGGGAGTGCGACGATCCGGGCCAGCCGGCCGGTGCCCGGTGCCGCTCCGGACCTGGGAGTTCTCCGGCCGCGCCGCGCGCCGCGGACCGGGCGGCACGCGCCCGCCGCCGCGATCAGTGCGCCGGCGAGGACGAGACCGTACTGCGGGCCGACCCACCAGCCCTCGCCGCCGGCGACTCGCTGGTCGGCGTCCCCGGCCAGGCGCGGGGTGAGCAGCACGGCGAGCAGGCCCAGCGCTGCCAGCGACCAGCCGACCCGGCCAGGCCGCCCCGCCCCGCCCCCGCCGGACCACCGGCCCAGCAGCCAGCAGGCCAGGCAAGCGACCAGGAATCCGACCACAGCGGCCTTCGGGCGCTCCCCCGCACCCGCCACCAGCGCCACGGAGGCCTGGGGGAACCGGGCCAGCGCCGCCGCCGGCTCGGCACGGATCCCCGCGCCCCCCGCGTGCAGCGTCGGGATCAACGGGATGATCGTCGCCGGGAGCCCGGCGGCGACGTCGAGCAGCCGCCGCCTGGCCGTGAGCAGCGCCGCGGTCGGCAGGGCGATCCATACCAGCGGCGCCGTCGACGGGGCGCAGGCGACGAAGCCGACCAGGCAGACGGCCAGCATCCAGACGGCGCGCAGGCGCCCGCCGGCCGGACCCGCCCGGCCGCGCAGCGCCGAGTCGGTGGCGGCAAGCACGACCGGCAGCAGGATCAGCGCGCCGACGGTGTCGCCGCGGCCGGCGGCGACCGCGCCGGTCATCGCCGGGCTCGCCCCGTAGGCCGCGGCGAGCCCGAAGCGGGCGGCCGGGCGGGGACCGAGACGGGCAAGCGCCCGGTGAGCCGTCAGCCCGGCAAGCGCCGGCCCGGCGGCGAGCAGGAGCCAGCCCGCCGCCCCGGGCCGGCCACCGAGCAGGCTCGCGACGGCGGCGAGCAGCGCGGTCCAGGGCGGGGGCGGCCCCGCGCCGTCGAGCGGGGCGCCGGCGGTGCCGACCCGACCGGACCAGACCGCCGTCCACAGGTCGTGGGCCCCGGCGGGCAGCGGCAGGCCCGCGCCGAGCACATCCGCCGGCATCCCGCGCATCGCGACGAGACCGACGACGCCGAGCAGGGCCGTGAGCAGGACCGCCGCCCGGGTAGATCGCCGGCCGGATGGGGCAGCCGCCAGGACGCCGCCCCCGGCCGGGCCGCTGCGGCGCACCTCGACCTCGCCGGCCCCGATCTCGCCGGCCCCGATCTCGCCGGCCCCGACACCCGGGGCCAACCGGGCATCCGCCCGGCGGCGCAGCCGGGCGGGAAACAGGGTGCGGATGGCGTGATGCGACACGGCGCGGGTACACGCGGCGCGCCGGCGCATCCGTGCCAGCAGGCGCGGCCGGCCCAGCACGGCGAAGGGCAGGGCGATCTCGGTGGCCGCCGCCCGAAGGCGCCCTCGCGCCAGCAGGCCCAGCGCCCGCGGGAGTGCCCCGACCAGGATGGCTGCGGCGGCCCCCGGCAGCAGCGGTCGCGCCGTGTTCGCCAGGCGGACCCGAAGCGCGCCGACGCGGTCCGCCGGCGCCCAGGCCTGCCTGTCCCGCCGGCCCCGCCCCGACCGACTCCCGGGCCCGGCCGACGCGATGGCAGCCGGGCCAGGGACCTCGGCGGGGACGACGACCTCGGCGGGGACGGTCATCGTCGCCATGGGCACGACGACGACCCGCAGCCCGGCGCGGGCGGCCCGCCAGCCGAGGTCGATGTCGTGACCGCCGTCGAGCTCGGGGTCGAAGCCGTCGAGCAGCCGCCAGGCGGCCGCCCGGACGAGCATGCCGGAGCAGGCCACGGTGAGCACGTCGCGCACCCCGTCGTGCTGGCCCCGGTCGATCTCGCCCGGCCGCACACCGGTGTGCCGGCGGCCCGCGCGGTCGACGCTCACTCCCGCCTCCAGCAGGAGCGGCGCCGATGGCGACCCGGTCGGCGACGGCGCCGAGCGGCCGGCACGGAGTTTGGGACCGAGCACGGCGGCACCGGGGTCGAGGCGCGCGCAGGCCAGCAGGGTGCGCAGGGCGTCGGGGGCGGGTAGGGCGCCGTCGTCGAGCAGCCAGACGTAGCCGTCCCGCGGCGGCCCGCCGAGGCGGGCCAGGCCCGCAGCCACCGCCACTCCGAAGCGGGTGCCGGCGGCCAGGTGGACCACCGTCGACCGACCGGGGCGGGGTTGCTCCGGTCGGTCGGCTGCCCCGGCCGTCGACGGCGCGCCGGTCCCGTCACCAGAGATGAGCGCGGGATCCGCGTCCGTCTCGGCCGGGGATGCGCCGCGCGGCCGGGGGAGACGGACGGCGGCCCACGGGGTGGCGTCAACCGGGCGAGCGGCGTCGGCCGGGCGAGCGGCGTCGACCGGAGGGGCAGCCGCGGCCGAAGGGGCCGCGGCGGCAGGAGCGACCGAGCGGGGGACGTCGGCACCGCCGCCGATGCGGACCTCGACGACCTGCAGGTCGAGGGCCTGATCGGGCGGCGGCGCCTGCGTGGACACCGCCGACCGCAGGGCCTGCGCGGTGCCCGGCCGCCGGCCGTGCACGCAGACGACCACGACCCGCGACGTCACCGTCGACGGGCGCGGTCCGGGCGGAGCCGCGAGGGCGCGCGGCGCGGCCGGGCCGCCTGCACCCCGCCGGACGCCACCCACCGCCCGGGTTCAGACCGCTCGGCGCCGTTGTTTGCGTCGCTCCCGTTCGGACATGCCGCCCCAGATCCCGAACCGTTCGTCGTTCTCCAGGGCGTACTCGAGGCACTCGGCCCGGACCTCGCAGCCCGAACAGATGCGCTTGGCCTCCCGGGTCGAGCCACCCTTCTCGGGGAAGAACGCCTCGGGATCGGTTTGCGCGCACAGAGCGCGCTCCTGCCACTCCATCGCCTCGCCGAGCAGGTCACCCAGCCCCAGATCGATCACTGGGGCGAGGGTGTCCGGCAGGTCGCCGGTGGGGTCGTCGGCGGCCTCGACGGCCAGCTCGTCGACGGCCAGCTCGTCGACGTCGGGATCGTCGACGGCCGGGTCGTCGTCGGCGTCGACCTCATCGCCCGCGCGCACGATGACGTCGACGTCCGCCCCGGCCCCCGGGCCGAGGGCGAACGGGGTGGCACCGGTGCCGAGGTCGGGCGAGCCCGACCGGGCCGGTGGGACGCCGGCCGCGGCCAGCGCCGGCCGCAGGCACGGCTCAGGTGTGGCCTGGGTGGGCCGTTCGGCAAGCACCCGCTCGGAGTGGTCACCGAACGGGTCATGCTCAGCGGGACGCTCGACGTCCGCGAGGACGGTGTGGACGCCCGCGTCGGTGTGCTCCATGGGGACTCCTCCAGACCCGTCGCGGTGCGGTCGGCCACCCCCTGGGCGCCGGCGCGCAGGTGACTGGTTCCACACCGGTCAGGCGACGCACTACCGCACGAACCCCGCCAGCGAGGGGAATGACACGCCGGTAATTACACGCTTCCGAGTCGGTCGCGTCAACCCCACCGGCGCAACATCTTCTACAACCAGCGATGAGAACATAGCTCACAGTCACTGCACACCATCGCCGAGGGTCCAGGCGGCCTTCCGATCAGTAACTGTGTGCAATCGGTCCGACGGCGATGACCGCATTATGCCGCCCGAAGCTAACGGACATAAAGGGCCTAAACGGGCAGTGACGCAATCAGACAAGCGTCTTAAACCTATAACGGCCAGGCATCACCTCCGGCCAAGCCGACCCTCGCGACTACTTAGAGTAGTTTCTGATGGCGCCGACTTGGCGGGTGTCAGGACACCACCGGCAGCATGGTCCGGACGGGGCCGCCCCGGGCAGCGTGAAAGCGCTCGTCCGGCACCCGCCCATACGTCGTGGTCCGTTGCCGAGCGGGACGACCCGCCCCGGCGGCCACCTCCTCCAGCTCAGCCACGGATCGCCGCGAGCCGTGTTGGGAGCCGGCCATCCGGCTGATCGTCTCCTCCATCAACGTCCCGCCGATGTCGTTCACCCCGCCGACGAGCACCGAGCGGCAGCCGTCGACGCCGAGCTTCACCCAGGAGCACTGGATGTTGTCGATCGAGCCGTTCAGCAGGATGCGCGCCATCGCGTGCACCGCCCGGTTCTCCTGCACCGTGGGGCCCGGCCGGGCCACGCCGGCCAGGTAGATCGGCGAGCTGTGGTGAACGAACGGCAGCGCGACGAACTCGGTGAAGCCCCCGGTGGAGTCCTGGATGCGGCGCAGCAGCCGCAGATGCGCGACCCAGTGCGCCGGGGTGTCCACGTGGCCGTACATCATCGTGGCCGTCGAGCGCAGACCCACCCGGTGCGCGGTGCTGACCACCTCGACCCAGCTCGCCGTGGGCAGCTTGCCCTTGGTCAGCACCCAGCGGACCTCGTCGTCGAGGATCTCCGCCGCCGTGCCCGGGATCGAGTCGACGCCGGCCTCCCGCGCCGCCACCAGCCAGTCCTCGACGGACATCCCCGTCCGGGTGACCCCGTTGAGGACCTCCATCGGGGAGTACGCGTGCAGGTGCAGCCCCGGGGCCGCCCGCTTGATCTCGCGGGCGAGCTCGAAGTAGGCCGTGCCGGGCAGGTCCGGGTGGATGCCGCCCTGCACGCAGACCTCGGTGGCGCCGACCGACCACGCCTCTGCGGCCCGGCTGCCCACCTCCGACAGCGACAGCGTGTACGCGTCGGCGTCCCCGCGGCGCTGCGCGAACGCGCAGAACCGGCAGCCGGTGTAGCAGACGTTCGTGAAGTTGATGTTGCGGTTGACGATGTAGGTGATGTCGTCGCCCACCGCGTCGCGGCGCAGCCCGTCCGCAAGCGAGCAGAGTTCCTCCAGCGCCGCCCCCTCGGCCCCGAACAGGGTCAGGGCCTCGGCGTCGGTGATCCCGGCCGGGTCGGTGCCGGCACGGCGCAACGCGGCCCGCACCTCCGGGTCGATCCGCTCCGGCGCGCCGGCACCGGCGGCACCGGCGGCACCGAGACCGGCGGCGGCCCGGGCCGCGACGGCGCGGCTGCCGGTGCCCACGACGCCGTCGACCCCCGTGCCGGCCGCGCTGACCTCCGCCCGCAGCGACTCCCAGTCGCCGTAGACGGTGTCGAAGTCAGCCCGGGTGGCGCTGTGGCGTCCGACGGTGTCGACCGCGGTGTGCAGGTCGACGCGGCCGGTGTCACCGAGACCGCCGTCGGGCTCCTGCCAGGGCCGCCCGACGGGTCGGGCGCCCCCGGCGAGCAGCCCGTCCGGGCCGGCCAGCGCGCGCACATGCCCGGCGACACGCGGGTCGATCCACGGCTCGTCCAGGTGCGACGGGTACACCGTGAGTCGGGGGCGCAGCGAGAAGCCGGCCCGGGCCGTCACCTCGCGCAGCACGTCCAGGTCCGGCCAGGGACGCTCGGGGTTGACATGATCCGGGGTGACGGGCGAGACGCCGCCCCAGTCGTCGATGCCGGCGGCCAGCAGCAGGGCGCACTCGGCCGTGTCGACGAGGTTCGGCGGGGCCTGCACCCGCATCGTCGGGCCGAGCACGATCCGGGTCACGGCGACGGCCGCGGCCAGCTCCTCGGCGCCGACGTCGGGCGCGGAGCGCATCGCGGTGTCGTCCTTGGCCCGGAAGTTCTGGACGATCACCTCCTGGATGGAGCCGTACCGGCGGGCCAGCCCGCGCAGTTCGAAGATCGTCTCGGCGCGCTCGGCCCGGGTCTCGCCGATGCCGAGCAGCAGGCCGGTGGTGAAGGGGATCGACAGCCGGCCGGCGTCGGTGAGCACCCGCAGCCGGACCGCCGGCTCCTTGTCGGGCGAGCCGAAGTGCGCGCCGCCCGGCTCCGACCACAGCCGCGTCGCCGTCGTCTCCAGCATCATCCCCATCGACGGGGCGACGGGCTTGAGGCGGGCGAGCTCGGCCCAGCTCAGCACGCCCGGGTTCAGGTGCGGCAGCAGGCCGGTCTCCTCCAGCACAGCGATCGCGACGGCGCGCAGGTAGCCCAGCGTCGAGTCGTAGCCGTGGGCGTCGAGCCACTCCCGGGCCGCGGGCCAGCGGTCCTCCGGCCGGTCGCCCAGGGTGAACAGCGCCTCGGCGCAGCCGGCCGCCGCGCCCGCCCGGGCGATGTCGAGCACCTCGTCGACGGTGAGGTAGGGCGCGGGCAGCCGGTGCGGCACGGTGGCGAACGTGCAGTAGTGGCAGCGGTCCCGGCACAGCCGGGTCAGCGGGATGAACACCTTCGGCGAGTACGTGACGACGCCCGGGCGGCCGAGGGAGGCCAGGCCCGCGTCGCGCACCCGGCCCGCCGACGCGCACAGATCGGCGAGATCCTCGCCGCGGGCGGCCAGCAGCACCGCCGCCTCGACGGCGTCGAGGGTGGCGCCGTCACGGGCCCGGCGCAGCGCTCGGCGCATCGCCGACGCGGACGGCACGGCGTCGGCGCTCGGCGACGGCTGGGGCAGGCCCGGGTCGTGGCCGGGCTCGGCCGCCTGGCCGCCCACGCCGTCGGGAGTCGCCGCCGTACTGGTCATGAGTACCTCAGGTTCTCCAGTGGCGCCGGGTCGGCCGCCGCCCGGCGGGTCGACGGGCCCGGCCCGTCGCCACCGGTGTCGAAGGGACACGGGGTTGCGGACAGAAGCAGAAGCGACGACACCACAGCGGAGCCGGAACCTGGGGCATCCCGGGGAGGGCGTCGCCGGGGGTCGGGTGCGGGCCGGGGACGAACCCCGGGACGCCGGCAGCGGGGGACGCCGGCGGCCCGGGGCGCCCGGACGGATCAGCGCCCGTCTGGATCAGGGAGTGGCGCGGCCGGCGGCGCGCCATCCGGTGCCGGGCCGGCGCAACCGGTCGAGCGTGCCGATCAGCATGTTGGTCCGGCTGCGGGCGGCGAGGACGTCCGTCTCGGCCTGGGCGCGGCGGTGCGGCTGGTCGGCCTCGCCGTGGGCGGGGGACGCGGCGGCCATCGCCGCGGACCGCCGCATCTGCGCCCGGCGGGCGGCGACGACCTGGGGGGCCCGCGCCCCCGCAAGCGCGCGGTTGAGGGAGGCGGACAGGGCTTCGAGGCTCTTGGTGGTCCTGATGTCGGACATGACGGTCCTTCCAGCGACGTGGAGAGCTCACGTTCACTCTCACAGCTCTCTCTAACCGGAATCAAGAGAAACCGGGTGAGCGACGACACATCCCGGCCGGCACCCTGGCGAAGACGGCGGGATGACGATCCGGTCATCCCCGGACGACCGCCCGGTTATCCGCGAACCCCTCCACGGCAGGCCCCTGACCTGCCCGGATGCCACCGGATTCGCAAGGGCGGGTTACTGGCACCCACATTCATGTGAGGTGCGTCACTCATCAGATGTCGACGTTTGCTCCGGGCGACGTCTGGGTATCGCAGCCGGGCGCCGTGTGCTTCCATACGAATCACTCCTCCCCAGGCGCCGGAGTCGTTACGCTGATCAGGTGCCACGAAACCGCCAGGAGGTTCCCCGCGAAGAACGGATCGACGCGCTGCTCGCCGTCGCCGAGGAACAGTTCCTGGCCCGCGGTTTCGCCGGGACGTCCATCGCGGAGATCGCCCGTTCCGCCGGGATCGAGCCCGGGTCCGTCTACTGGTACTTCCGGTCGAAGGACCACGCGTTCGCAGCGGTGCTCAACCGCCTGCTCGACGTCGAGGTGGAACGGATCGCGGGCCTGCCCGGAGACCCGGCGGACAAGCTCTTCCTCGCCCTCGACTCGGTGGAACGCCGGCGCACGCTGCATCCGTGCGTCGCCGAGCGTGCCCCGCACGCCGAGCCGGTGATGGAGTACCACGAGCGGCTGCACGCCTGGCTGCACGGCCTCGCCTTGGCCGCGGTGCACGACTACGTGCCCGAGGCCGACCGGGCGTTGGCCGCGGACGCGGTCGTCGCCACGATCGAGGGCGGCCTGGCCAACCCGGCGCCCAGCCGGCCGACCAGCCATCTCGTGCACTTCCTGCTGGCCTCGTTCTGCCGGGACACCTCGCTACCCGCCCGGCCGGAGTTCAACGGCTGGGTCGCGCCGCTGTTCGCCCGCCCCCGGCTCGGCTGACGCGCCCCGACCGGCCGGTGACCCACCCGGCGGGCGTCGGTGCCAGGATCGCTTGATGTGAGAGTGACAGCCCTGGCCGGCGGGATCGGCGGCGCCCGCTTCCTGCGCGGCGTGCTCGCGGCGCTGCCCGACGCCGACGTGACGGTGATCGGCAACACCGGCGACGACATCACCCTGCACGGCCTGCGCATCTGCCCCGACCTCGACACGGTGATGTACACCCTTGGCGGCGGGATCTCCGCCGAACGGGGGTGGGGCCGCGAGGACGAGTCGTTCGTCGTGGCCGAGGAGCTCGCCGCCTACGGGGTCGGACCGGCCTGGTTCGGGCTCGGCGACCGCGACCTCGCCACCCACCTGGTGCGCACCGAGATGCTCGACGCCGGCTACCCGCTGTCGGACGTGGTGCGGGCGCTGTGTGAACGCTGGAAGCCCGGGGTGCGACTGCTGCCGATGACAGACGACCGGGTGGAGACCCACGTGGTCATCGCCGACGAGGACGGCCAGCGTGCCGTGCACTTCCAGGAATGGTGGCTGCGGCTGCGCGCCGCCGTGCCGGCCCAGGCGATCGTGCCGCTGCGGGCGGAGACCGCGAAGCCGGCGCCGGGGGTGCTCGACGCCATCGGTGAGGCCGATGTCGTGCTGCTCCCGCCCTCGAATCCGGTCGTCTCGATCGGCACGATCCTCGCCGTGCCGGGCATCCGGGACGCCGTGCGGGAGACTGCGGCGCCGGTCGTCGGGGTCTCGCCGATCATCGGCGGGGCGGCGGTGCGCGGGATGGCCGACGCCTGCCTGACCGCCATTGGCGTGGAGACGTCCGCGCAGGCCGTGGGGGTGCACTACGGGGGTCGCGGGCGGGCGGCGGCGCCACCCGAGGCGGCCGGCGCCGGGTCGCCGGCGGGACTGCTCGACGGCTGGCTGGTCGACACGGTCGACGCCGGCGCGGTCGTACCCGGGGCGACCGTGCTCCCCCGGCCCCTGCTGATGACCGACCTGGCGGCGACGGTGGCCATCGTCCGGGCGGCGCTGGAGGTCGCCGGTGTCTGAGCAGCAGCGGTCCGGGGGACCCGCGGGGGTGCCGCCGAGCGGGACGCTGACGGTGTTCGGGCTGACCGGGATCGGGGAGATCCGGCCGGGTGACGATCTCGCCGCCGCCGTGGCCACGGCGGCGGCCGCGACCGGCCGGCCGCTCGCCGACGGCGACGTCCTCGTCGTCACCTCGAAGATCGTGTCCAAGGCCGAGGGACGGCTGATCACCGTTGCCGGTGATCGGGAAGCCGCCCGCCAGTCCGCGATCGACGGCGAGTCGGTCCGCGAGGTCGCCCGCCGCGGGCCGACCCGGATCGTCGAGACGCATCACGGCTTCGTCCTGGCGAGTGCCGGGGTCGACGCGTCGAACATCGCCAAGGACTCCCTCGCCCTGCTCCCGGTGGATCCGGACGCCAGCGCCGCCCGGCTGCGGGCCGGCGTCGCGGCGCTGCTCGGCGTGGACGTGGCGGTCGTCATCACCGACACCGCGGGGCGGCCGTGGCGGCGCGGCCTGACCGACATGGCCATCGGTGTCGCGGGCATGGCCGCGCTGCGCAGCCACATCGGCGACATCGACGGCTACGGCAACGAGCTGGGCATGACCGAGGTCGCCGAGGCCGACGAGTTGGCGGCTGCGGCCGACCTGGTCAAGGGCAAGCTCGGCGCCACCCCGGTGGCGGTCGTGCGCGGGTACGGCCGGCTGCCCGACGACGGGACGGGGGCGCGCTCGCTGCTGCGGCCGAGCGGCGAGGACATGTTCCGCCTCGGCTCGCTGGAGGCGCGGCGGGCGGCGCTGAGCGAGCGGCGCACCGTGCGGGAGTTCACCGCCGACCCGGTCGACCCGGCCGCGGTCGAACGGGCGGTCGCGGCGGCACTGACCGCCCCGGCCCCGCATCACACCACCCCGTGGCGTTTCGTGCTGGTCACCGAGCGGCGCGCCGAGCTGCTCGCCGCGATGGCCACCGCCTGGGCCGAGGACCTGCGCCGCGACGGGTTCGACGAGGCCGCGGTGGACCGGCGGCTGCGGCGCGGGGACGTGCTGCGCCGCGCCCCGCTGCTCATCGTTCCGATCATGGTTCTGGACGGGGCACACCCCTACCCCGACGCCCGCCGGGCGGCGGCCGAGGAACGGATGTTCACCGTCGCCGTCGGTGCCGGGGTGCAGAACCTGCTGGTGGCGCTGGCCACCGAGGGTCTCGGCTCCTGCTGGGTCTCCTCGACGCTGTTCTGCGCCGAGGTGGTCGGCACGGTGCTCGACCTGCCGGCCGGCTGGGTGCCGATGGGCGCGGTGGGCGTCGGGCACGCCGCCGCGCCCGCCACCCCGCGCCCGCCCCGCGATCCGGAGCCGTTCCTCCTGCGCCGGTGACCTCCCCGCACCGGGCGTCCGCTACGCCCGGTTACCGGGTGGAACGTGACGGTATGGAGGTGACGCAGGGCGCCGAAACCGGGCGGTCTGGGTGCCCTCCGGCGGGTCGAACGCATCCTGCCTGTCAGAACTGGTTCGACAGTTCGTAGGATCTGTCTTCGTGGGGAAGAAGAGCGCCGAGCGCAACGTCCGGCTCGAACAGCTGCGCCGCGAGCAGAAGCGCGCCGAACGTCGGCGCGCGCTGCTCATCTACGGCACGTCCGGGTTCGTCGTGGTGCTGCTCCTGGTCGGGATCATCATCTACAGCGTCGCCGACACCCACTCGAAGAACAAGACTCGCGAGGTCGGCTACGTGACGGCGGCCTCCTCGGCCGCAGCCGCGGCCGGCTGCACCGGGACCGTGAACGACGCCTCCCAGGGCTCGACGCACGTCAGCACGGCGGTCAGCTACAAGGCGTCGCCGCCGTCCTCGGGCAGCCACAACCCCGACCCGCTGCCCGACGGCATCGCGTTCTACAACCCGGCGTCGGGCATCCCGGTCGAGCGCGCCGTCCACAACCTCGAACACGGCTTCATCGTCGGGTGGTACGACAAGAGCCTGCCGGCCGCCCAGGTCGAGAAGCTGCGGTCGCTGGCCGCCAACGCCGGTCCGCGGTTCATCGGCGTTCCCTGGACCCGGTCGGCGTTCCCGGATGGCAAGCACTTCGTGCTGACCGCCTGGGACCGCACCCAGCGCTGCACCACCGTCTCCGCGGCCGTCATCAAGGACTTCGTCGCCAAGCACGCCAACCCGGATCCGGCCGGGGCCACCTGGGACTCGCCGACCGCCCCCGAGTCGGGCGCGCAGGGCGGCACCCTCGACGTGTCGGCCGACGGCCCGCTGACGGCCCCGGCCGGCGCGACCGCCGCCACGCCCACGCCGGGCGCGGGCACCATGTCGCTGTCCCCCACCAGCCCGACCCCCGCACCCTGACCGACCCCGCACCCTGACCGACCCCCGCCGACCGACCGATCCCCGCCGGCTGGCCGAGACCCCCACCGGCTGGCCGGCGCCCGTGACCCGGGCCTGGGTCAGGCGGCGGAGCCGGTGCGAATCGGCATCAGCAGGTAGCGGAAGGCGCCCTCGTCCACGGGACCGCCGCCGGGGCCGCGGACCCCGCCGCTGTCCTTGCCGGTGAGCACGGCCGGCCGGGCGGTGGCCTCGGCCGGGTCGGCGGCCACGAACCCGATGGTCGCCTCGTCGTCCTCCACCGCCCCGAGCCCGTCCAGCAGGTACGAGGGGTTGAACAGCACGGACAGCTCGGGCCCCGAGTACTCGACGGGGATCGTCTCGCTGGCCTGGGCCCCGCTGCCGTCCCCCGCCTCCGCGACGACCTGGTCCCGGGTGAAGGTGAAGCGCAGCGGCGCGGTCCGGGTGGCGACCACGGCCACCCGGCGGACCGCGGCGGCGAGCGCGGCGGTCTGCGCGGTGACCGTGTACGCGGCCGTCTCGGGCAGGAGCTTGCGGTAGTTGGGGAACGTGCCGTCGATGAGCCGGACGATGGTCTGCCGCCCGGCCGCGGCGAGGCCCAGCCGGGCGCCCGCCGGGTCGGCAAGGTCGAGCCCGATCACGATCCGGGAGGCCGAGGTGGGCGTGCGGGCCACCTCGGCGAGCACCTTGGCCGGCACGTGGGCCAGGGCCCAGGGATCGTCGACGGTCGGCTGCCAGGGGATGGCGCGCACCGCCAGCCGGTACCGGTCGGTGGCCGCGAGGACCAGGCCGCGCCCGGAGATCTCCAGCCGGATCGCGGTCAGCACCGGCACCGTCTCGTCCCGCCCGGCCGCCGGGGCGACCTGGCCGACCGCCGCGGCGAACCCGAGAGTGTTCACCTCGCCGATGGGGGCGGGAAAGCGCGGCAGCTCGGGATAGTCGGCGAGGTCCATCAGCGGGACGGTGAAGCGCACGCTGCCGCAGCGCAGCACCAGCCGGTCGCCGTCGACGGCGACCTCGACCGTCGTCGCGGGCAGGCTGTGCACGATGTCCGCCAGCAGCCGGCCGGGCACCAGGACCCGGCCCGGTTCCTCGACCGCCGCCGCCACCGGCGCCCGCACGGCCACCTCGGTGTCGAAGGCACAGACGAGCAGGCCGGCGCCCGGCTGCGGGCCGGCCGCCGGCGCCGCCGCCTCGAGTAGCAGGCCCGTCAGCACGTTCGGGGTCAGACCCGGCCGGCTCGGGAGATGCCGGGCGGCCCAGCCGGTCGCGTCGGCGAACACGTCGCGTTCCACGCTGAACCTCATGGGGCCGATTGTCCCCGCCGACGGCCGAAAATTGCCGCATTCACCGATCGGTGTTCGCCGTCGCCCGGCCGGCGCCGTGGGGCACGCCGGCCGCCGGGTCGGTCTCGCCACCGGCGGCCACCACCCAGCTCATCTGCAGACAGAGCTGGCCGTCGTCGCCGTCCGCGCTGACCGCCACGGCCGTGGCGCCCGGCCGGGGCGCGCCGCCGGGGGCCCCCGGGCCCGGGCCGGTGATCGCACGCGCCCAGTCCGGCGGGATCGCCGTGCCCGCCGCGGTGAGCGTGAGGCTGCCTCCGGTGGCGTCGCAGATCAGGGTGAGCAGCGCCCGGGGGCCCGGGATCGCCTGTAGCACCCGCGGAAGCAGCGCCTCGAGCCGGGCGCGCACGGGCGCCGGGGCCACCCGCAGATCCCCGGCGACCTGGGCGTCGATACGGACGCCACGGGACTCCGCGTCGAACAGCGCCGTCGCCAGGTCGCCGAGCGCGGCGGTGTGGCTGGCGACGAGGGTGCGGCGGATCATGGCGGCGAACCGCCGGCACCGCTCGCGCACCGCCGGGTCACGCGGGTCGAGCAGACCGTCGCGCACCGCCGCGAGCAGCGGCAGGACCTCACGCTCGATCATGCCGAGCGTCCGCGCCCGATCCGTCCGGATCCGGACCTCGGCCTCCCGCCCGGCCGCGAGGCGGGCCTCCCGCCCGAGAGCCCGGGCCGCCGCGTCCGCCGAACGGCGCAGCACCGGCCCGCCCATCGCGGCCATGATCTGCAACGCCGCCAGGGCGTTGAGCGCCGAGAGGAGCTGCGCGAACGGCAACGGCCCCGGCACGGCGCCGAACACCGCGACGCCGGTGAGCGTGGCGGCCGCGCACCCCAGGGCGGCGATCCACTCGACCGCCGGCCGGGACACCGTGACCTGCATGAGCAGCAGCGGCAGCACCAGCACCGGCCAGGCCGCGACCCGACTCGCCCCTGGATCGGCGGTGCCGACCAGCGCGGCGGTGGCGACCATCACCGCGAGCCCGCACGCCACCAGGCCGAGGGCCTCGAGCCGGGTGGCCGGGCGGCGGCGCACCCGCCGGGTCACCACGACGACCGCGGCACCGAGCAGGAGCCACAGCCCGATGGCCGCCGGAGACGTGCGCAGCCCGCCGGGCAGCACGAGCAGCACCGGCCCGGTAAACGGGTACCAGATCACGGCCGCGAAGGCCACCGCGCGGCGCAGGCTCGCGGTGTAGACGTCGCGCAGCCCCTCGGCGGACGCCAGCCTCGGTCCCGCCTCGCCGGCTTCCGCGGACGTCCGGGCCGGCAACTCACCGGGAGGGCGGGCGGACAGCCCACCGGGCAGCCGGGCGGACAGAGCCTGGGACAGCCGGGCGGACAGAGCCTGGGGCTGCCGGGCGGACGAGGCCCGGCGGACGGCGGCCGAACCGGCCCATCCCGGCGGCCCGTCCGCGGCGCCCGGGTCGGCGGGTGGCGCGGTCCGCGCCCAGGTCAGCAGGACCCGGGTGCCGCGGCCGGGGGCGGCGGCCAGCCGGACGCGACCGCCGACCTCGGCGAGCCGGGCCTGCACCGATCGGCTCAGCCCGAGCCGATCCGGGGGCACGGCGGCCGGGTCGAAACCCCGCCCCTCGTCCCGCACCATCACCCCGACCGCGGTCGGGGTGCGGTGCACCGTGACCCAGGCCTGGCCGGTGCCGGCGTGCCGGCGGACGTTGGACAGCAGCTCGGCGGTCGCGGCGGCCAGCGCGGCCGCCACCTCGGCCGGCAGGTCCGGCCCGCTCGCGGTGCCCGGCAGGGGCGAGCCGGGCATGCCGACGCTGCCGGTCCGGCCGAGCCGCACCCGCAGCCCGCGCAGCCGGGCGGCGTCGGCGACGGCGTCGAGCCGGGCGTCGAGGCTGCGGGTGGCCGTGCCGGCCGGGCCGTCGAGCAGCCCCTGCACGGCGGCGATGGCATCCTCGGCCTGGGTCCGGGCGAGCCGTGCGTCGTCGCCACCGCCCCAGGCGATGCCGGCGAGGGTGTTGAGCACGGTGTCGTGCAGGACCCGTTCCCGCTCCCGCTCCGCCCGGGCACGGGCCGCAGCGATCGTCTCGGCCCGCTCATGGTCCGCCGCCGCCCGCAGCCGGCCGTCGGCCCTGCCCGCGGTCGCCCGCAGCCGCCCCACCCCGAACCGGGTGAGCAGGGACAGGCAGGTGACGAGCAGAACGGAGACGGCGACCCGGCGATAGGCGCCGCCGGGATCCAACGCCGCGCGCGCCGCCGCGGACGCCGTCCAGCCCACGCCGGTGGGCACGGCCGCGGCGAGCCACCCGGCCACGCCCACCCCGCCCACCAGGGCGGCGCACAGCGTGACCAGAACGCCGGCGAACACCCGCCGGCTGGTCATCGCGCCCGCGACCAGGGCCGCGTGGGCGCAGCCGAGGTAGACCCAGGTCCCCGCACCGCCGACGGACACCGCCGGAACGGCGGCACCGGCGGCGAGCGCCCCGGCCGCACCCGCGCCGACGTTGGCGAGGACGAACCCGGAGCCGAGCCCGCGACGAAGGGTCAGCGCCACGTAGCCGAGCCCCCAGGCGAGCTCCAGCAGTGCGGCGGCGAGCCCCAGCGGGTGCCGGCCGTACCAGGACCACCAGACCGCCAGGTACAGCGCCGTGGTGACCAGGCCCAGCACCCGCAGCACGGCGAAGGTGCGCACGATGACGGCGGTGAGCGCGTCCGATGCGCTGAGTGAGGCGCCGAGTGCGGCACTGACCGGCACGGACATCAGTCTGGCCCGTCAATCAGGACCCATCCGACGATCGGCCGCAATAGTCGGCCGCAACAGTCGGCCGGGATCGCCCGGATCAGGTGCGGTCGGAGCTGAACCGGACCGCGCCGGCGGTGAGGACCGCGCCCGGGAACACCCGCGCACCGGCCCGCAGCTCGTTACCCCGCTCGATGACGGCGCCGTCGCCGACGACCACACCGTCGAGCAGGACGCCGGGACCGATCACAGCATCGCGGCCGATCACGCTGTCCCGCACGGTGGCGCCGGCCTCGACGACCGCGCCGTCGAAGAGCACGGCGCCGTCGACCGCGGCGCCCGCGCCCACCCGGGCGCGCGCCCCCACCGTGGCGCCGCCGCCGATCTTGGCATCGGCGGCCACGGCGGCGCCGGCCAGGACCAGGCAGTCCCCGACCGGTCCGGGCAGCGCCGAGGAGACCATGCGGCCGGTCACCAGGTCGCGGCTGCCCTGGACGAACGCCGCCGGCGTGCCGAGGTCGAGCCAGTAGGTGCTGTCCGGGTAGCCCATGACCGGCGTGCTGGCGGCCAGCAGGGCGGGGAAGGTCTCCCGCTCGACCGATACCGGCCGACCCACGGCAATGGTGTCGATCACCGAACGGCGAAACACGTAGCAGCCGGCGTTGATCAGATTGGTGGGCGGGTCGGGCGTCTTCTCCAGGAACTCGGTGACGCGGCCGTCCGCGTCCACGGGCACCACGCCGAACGCCCGCGGATCGGGCACCTCGGTCAGGTGCAGGGTGACGGCCGCGTCCGCCGCGGTGTGCCGGCGGATCAGGGCCTGGATGTCCAGGCCGGACAGGATGTCACCGTTGAAGATCACGACCGGGTCGTCCGGGCCGCCGCGCAGCCGCCCCGCGACGTTGCGGATGGCGCCGCCCGTGCCCAGCGGTTCCGTCTCGGTCACGTACTCCAGCTCGAGGCCGTGGGCGGACCCGTCCCCGAAGTACTCCTCGAAGACCTCCGCCCGGTAGGAGGTGGCGAGCACCACCCGCTCGATCCCGGCGTCGCGCGCCCGGGCCAGCATGTGCGCGGTGACCGGCACCCCCGCGACCGGCAACATCGGCTTGGGGGCCGACATCGTGAGTGGTCGTAGACGGGTCCCCTGACCGCCGACAAGCATCACTGCGTCCATGGACAGTTAGTGTCGCAGGACATGCGGTAGCCCTTAAAGACGGATGGGCAGCGGGACCACTACCCCGAACGTGCCGCCATGGGGCAGATACTTTCTGTTCAGCGCGCCGTTACCACGCGCGCCCGGCCGCCGCGGTTCATCCCCCGGTGGTGGTCCCGCGATCCGTGAGCAGCTCCGCGGACCGGGTCGCCCGGGCCCCGGCACTGTCCTTGGCGAAGGCGAGGGCGAGCAGCAGCCGGGCGCCGAGCCCGGCGCCGAGCAGCAACCGCAGGGGCGCGCGCGCCGGCCCCGGGTACTGCCGGGACAGGTAGCGGAACATGCTGCGGTGGTGGGCCACCACCATCCGCCGGGACGACCGCTTCGTCGAGTGCCCGCCGAGATGCTCGACGACCGCCGACGGCACGTACACCGACTGCCAGGACGCCGCCCCGATCCGCCGGCCCAGGTCGACGTCCTCCATGAACATGAAGTACGACTCGTCGAAACCGCCGACCGCCTCGAACGCCTCCCGGCGCAGGAGCTGGCAGGAGCCGGACAGCCAGCCGGCGGTCATCTCCCGCGGAGCGCCCCGCTCCCGGCGGTAGGAGGCGGTCCACGGGTTCGTCGGCCAGCACCAGCCGAACAGCGCGTGGCCGATTCCCCGCCCCAACGACGGCAGGTCGCGGGCCGAGGGGTAGAGGGCACCGTCCGGGTTGGTGATCCCGGGACCGAAGGCACCCCCGCCAGGCCAGCGCTGCGCCGCGGCGATCAGCTCGTCCAGCGCCCCCGGCTGGAACGAGATGTCGGCATTGGAGATCACCAGCCAGGGCGCGTCGGCGCCGGCGGCACCTCGGTTGACGGCGCTGCCGTAGCCGAGGTTGCGGCCCGGGCGCAGCAGCCGCGCCTCGGGGCGCTCCCCCGCCGCCCGGGTGCCCGCGTCGAGCTTCGGGGAGTTGTCGACGATGACGACCTCGTACGCCCGAGTCGTCGCCTTCGCCAGGGAGTCGAGGAACGCACCGATGATCTCCCCGGACCGGAAGGTCACGACGACGACCCGTATCTCCGGCTCCACACCCATGTCCTCGCCCACCCGTCTCACCGGCCCACCCGTCTCCGCCGGCCCGTCCACCTCGCCGGCCCGTCCACCCCGCCGGCCCGCCATCCGTCCGACCGGCACGGCCCGCGCCGCCATGGCGACGGCGAGCGGCATCCGTGCCGAGGAGACCGTAGCGCGCCCTTTGCGGCGGTCTTCGCCCCGGGGCCGGCCGCCCGCGGGGAGTCGGCCATGAGGCGCGGCGTCGGCGGGCAGGCTCGCGCCCACCGCCCACCGCCCCCCGTCGATCGGCGGTCGGTGGGCCGGACGCGAGCCGCCCGCGGGCGCTCAGCGCTCGGCGACGGCCCGCGCGTAGCTCGCCAGGTGGGCCTCGGCGCTCGCCGCCCAGGTGAACTCCCGGGCCCGGGCGAGGCCCGCCTGCCCGAGCTGGTTGCGTCGCTCGGCGTCGTCGAGCAGGGCGCCCATCTCGCGGGCGATGGAGTCCGGGTCCGGCTGGGTGTAGGCGACGGCGTCCCCGCCGACCTCCGGCAACGACAGCCGCGGGGTGGTCAGCACCGGCGCGCCGCAGGCCATCGCCTCCAGCACAGGCAGCCCGAACCCCTCGCCGTGCGAGGGGTAGGCCACCAGCGACGACCCGCCCAGGTACCCCGGCAGGTCGGAGAACCGCAGATAGCCGGGCCGGATCACCCGCAGGTGGCTGGGCACCGAGGCGACGGCGGCGTCGACGTCGTCGTCCCAGCCCGAACCGCCGGCCAGCACGAGGGCGGGTGGCTCGTCCCGCCAGTGCACCGCCTCGGCCCAGCCGCGGATCAGGTTCGGGACGTTCTTGCGCGGCTCCAGCATCCCGAGGAAGGCCACGTAGCGCGCGTCGCCCAGGCCGAGGCGGCGACGCACCCGCAGCTTGTCCTCCTCGGTCGGCGGGTGGAAGGTCGACGTGTCGACGCCGTGGTAGGCGACGTCGGTGGTGGTCGACTCCCCGTCGAGCACGCGGATGAGCTCGTCCCGGGTCGCCTTCGACGGGACGATGATCCGGGCGGCGCGGCGCACCGCGGTGCGCATCGCCGAGCGGAAGAACGTCCCCTTCACCGCCGTGTGCATGTCCGGCTCGGTGAAGAAGGTGACGTCGTGGATGGTCACGCAGACGGGCTGCTGGGCCCGTAGCGGCATCGTGTAGTGCGGTGAATGGATGACGTCGGCATTCACCTGCTCCGCGACCAGTGGCAGCCCGGTCTGCTCCCACGCCAGCCGCGCCGGCCGGTGGGCGATGGCCGCCGGCCCGGACAGAACGGTGGCATGTGGAGCCATCCGGCTGTAGCGTTCCTCGTCCGACCGCTGGCAGACCAACGCCATATCCGCACCGGCCGCGCCCAGCGCCGCGACCAGCCCGTCGACATAACGCCCTACGCCACCACGGTCGGCCGGGACCGAAGTCGCGTCGACGAGCACCCGGGGTCCCACGGCGCTCCTTCCCTGACGCGCCACCCTGACAGGGGTGGCCGCTTGCTTCACGGTGACCGCTTGCTTCCCAACGGGGGCAACACTACGCCCGCCCGTCAGCGGCGACTGACACGGCAGGGGAGCCGCCGACTCGACGGTAGAGCGCCCACGTCGCCTCCGCCGCCGCATTCCAGGTAAATGCCTGCGCACGCGTGCGTCCGGCGTCCGACAGCCGCCCCCGCAGGTCCGAATCGCCGACAATCCGGGCTACCGCGGACGACAGCGCGGCGGCGTCGCCGACGCCGGCCACCAGCGCGGCGTCCCCCGCGACCTCGACCAGCGCCGGGGCGTCGGAGATCACCACCGGCACCCCGTGCGCCATCGCCTCCACCACAGGCAGGCCGAAGCCCTCCGACCGACTCGGCGCCAGCAGCACCCCGGCGCGTGAGAGCACGACCGCGAGATCCTCGTCACTGATCCGCCCAAGAGTGCGGACTCGGGAGCCGTCCAGACCGTGCCGCGCCGCCTCGGTGCGCACGTCGAGTCCGCCCCAGCCGGCCGCGCCGACGTGCACCAGCGGCAGGCCCGGATCATCCGGCCGGCGCAGCGCGGCGAGCGCGGTGTCCAGCCCCTTGCGCGGCTCCAGCGTGGCCAGGGTGAGCAGGTAGCCACCCGGCGGGGGCAGGCCCAGGCGGGCCGCACGGGCATCGGCGTCGGCCGGCACGCGGACGACCGCCTCGGCCACCCCCTCGCCGATGGCGTGCAGCCGCTCGGGGGGGATCGGCAGGTGCCGGGCCACCTCGGCGGCGACGGCCAGGGNGGGGACTATCACCGCGTCGGCGTGCCGGGCGGCGCGCTCGCCCATCAGCCGGTGCCAGCGCGCCCCGTGCGGGGTCAGCGTCTCGGGATGGGTCCAGGGCACCGCGTCGTGGATCGTCACGACCAGCTTCGGTCGCGGCCGGCGTCGGTCGAGGGCGTCCCCGAGCGCCGGCGCGACGCTGTGCGCGGCCCACGCGGCCAGCGGCGGCCGCGCCGGACCCCCCGCCGGCCGGTCGCCGGACCGGACGGACTCGGACCGGACGGACTCGGACCGGTCCGATGTGCCGGACCGGCCAGAACCACGCAGGGTCTCGACCACCGAGCCGGTCACGCGGCCGGCGGTCCCGCCCGCGGGCGGCAGCAGGAGGGTCGGCGCGTGGATGACGTCCACGCCGGTCGGCGCGGGGCCGACACCGCGCGACCAGGCCGCGGCCAACGCCCGGCGGGGCAGCCCGAGGCGCAACGGGCCGAGCACGCCCGGCAGCCCCGCGGCATCGACGCCGCGCCGCGCCGCACACCAGCCGACCACCCCGTCCCCCGGCGCGGCACGGCGGGCGAGGGCGGTCGCGAGCTCGGCGGAATAGCGGCCGGTCCCACCCGGAACCGGCGCGAGCAACTGCTCGACGAGGAAGCCCACACGCACGGGTCACAGTCTGCCCGGGCCCCTCAGCGGCCCCGATTCAGGGGCCCGTCGAGCGCCACCCAGGTGCCGATCTGCGCGGGCCCGGGGGGCGCCGGGGCGGCACCCGCCCGGGTAGCCGCAGCTCAGTGGGCAGGTAGCGGAAGCCCCGAGCCGGATACCCCGAGCCGGTAGCCCCGGCTCAGCGCTGGCGACTGCGCAGGGCGGCGGCGACCATGACCACGCAGAACAGTCCGCCGATGAGATATCCCCACCACCGTTCGCCGTCCGCGGCGTCGGCCGCGGCGCCCGCCCCGAAGATGATCAGGCCGAACAGCAGCACCGTGAGGAGCGCGGCGACCGCGCGCTGAGCGAAGCGGGAGCTCGGCGGCGGGGGCGGGCCGGTGCGGGGCGGGGGTGGGGTACGCGGTGGGGGTGGGGTGCGCGGTGGGGTGCGGCGCGGCCCCTCACCGGGCCGTGAGCGCCGGGCCATCGACTCAGCTCCCCCGCTTGCGGGCGTGCGTGAGCACCACGCTGCCGGCCGTGTCCGGGGCCCGGCGGTCGGCCAGCGCGACGGCCGGGGAGAGCACCGCCGCCGCGTTCCAACCGGCCCGGCCGCCCCTCGCGGACAACGTCAGGTACAGCCGCTCGGCGCGTTCGCTGCGGAACATGTATGTCTGCCGGACGACGTCCAGCCCGGCGTCGTCGAGCAGCTTCGCGAGGTGCTCGCCCGGATAGGTGTGCTTGACGTGGTAGCGCTCGCGGTGGCGGTCGAACAGGTCCGGCCAGGCGGTCGCCCGGGTCAGCGCGTCCGCGGACATCACCAGGTCGCCGCCGGGGCGCAGCACCCGGGCCATCTCGGCGAGCGCGGCCGGCCCGTCGTCGAAGTGCTCGATCGCGCACACCGACATGACGACGTCGAAGGTGGTCGCCGCGAAGGGCAGCGCCAGCGCGTCCCCCTCGACGAGCCCCGGATGGCCGCGCAGCCGCCGACCGAACTCCAGCTTGTGCCGCGCCAGGTCGAGGCAGACGGCGCGAGCCCCGCGGCGGGCGGCCTGACCGGCCCAGTAGCCGTCGCCGCCGGCCACGTCGAGCAGCGTGCGCCCGGTCAGCTCGCCCGCCCACTCCAGCAGGGTGCCGACCTCACGGCGGCGCATCACGTGGACCTGGTGACCCACGAAGGCGAGGGCGTCGTCACGTACGGGGCTCACCAGTCCGCCTTCCGTTCCGGCCGTTGTTGACGGACAGTCTGCCCGCCATGTGGGCCCCGTTCGCGCCTGGACCCGTCAGATATACCTCAGGTGATCGTCTCCGGACGCGACGCGACGAGCCGGGCGGCAGGCCGGACCACGGTCGGACCTGGCTGAGCATCCTCACCCGTCACCGAGCGCGCCGAGCGCCGCGTCGAGGTAGTTTCCCCAGGCCGCCTGCGGGTCGGGCGGGGAGACCTTCGCCCGCAGGTCGGCGAGCACGCCCGGCTCGTAGAGGCGGCGCAGGGCCGCGGCGAGCGCGTCGACGTCGTCCGGCGGGACCAGCAGGCCGTCGACGCCGTCACGGACCGCGGTGGCGAGGGTGCCCACGGTCGTTGCAATCACCGGCAGGCCGTACAGGTGCGCGAGATCGACGTTCTGCGACGCCGTGCCCGCCCGGTACGGCAGCACCAGGGCGTCCGCGGCCGCGAACAGGCCGGGCACCTCGGCGGCGTCGACGTAACCGGCCCGCACGTCGACCCGGTCGGTCAGGCCGAGGTCGGCGATGAGGCGGGTGGTCTGCGCGGCGTCGCCCCAGAACTCCCCCGCGACGGTGAGGCGGACGTCTGCCGGGCCGCGGGCCAGCGCCCGCAACAGCACGTCGAGCCCCTTGTAGGGCCGTACCAGCCCGAAGAACAGCAGGCTGCGCCGCGGCCGGCCACCCGCCGTGGCCCGGACGCCGGGCTCGGCCTGGGTGGCGGGCTCGGTCACCTCCGGGCGCCGCCGGGTCGGCGAGGACCACAGGTGCGGGGCCATCTCGGCCACCACCACCGGCGCCGAGGTGAGCGTCGCGGCGAGCTCGGCCTGTGCCGCGGTGTGCACGAGCACCGCGGACACCCGCCGCAGCACCGCCCGGATCAGCGGCTCGTCCACCGCGCGCCGCTCGTGCGGCAGGACGTTGTGGCACAGTGCCAGCACCCGCGGGCCGCCGCCCCGGCGCCCGGCCCGGCCGCGCAGCGCGGTGAGGATGGCCAGGTAGGCAGGCGCCTGGATCGGGGTGACGACGACCAGAACGACCGCGTCGGCCTCGCGCCGCAGCCGCCGGCCGAGCCGGACCCAGCCCTCGGGCCGGCGCCAGGACAGCGGGTAGCGGGTCGACCCGAACGGTTCCATCTCCGGCTCTGCGACGCGTTGCACGCCCGGGTAGAGCCGCGCCGGGTACTGGTCCGACCAGGACTCGATCACGACCTGGTGCCCCAGAGCGGCCAGCCGGTGCGCGAGCTCGGTCGTGTGCTGGGCGATCCCGCCCTTGTACGGGTGGGTCGGGCCGATGACCGCGACGCGCATGGTCAGGTGTTGCTGCGGGAACGGGCGACCAGGTCACCGATCAGCGCGAGCACGGCGATCTGGAAGCCGACGAGGATCGCGAGCAGGGTCGAGGTCGCCACGTGGAAGTCGTAGCGGACGAGGTCCACGATCAGCTTGACGAAGCCCAGCCCCATGATCCACAGGGCGATCGGCATCAGCACCTTGAGCGGGTCGAAGTACATGACCATCCGCAGCACCTGCAGGATGTAGCGGCGCGCGTCGCGGAAGGGGTGGAACTTCGACGTCCCGGCGCGCTTCGCGTAGTCGATCGGGATGTAGTCGACCGGGTGCTGGTTGGACAGGAACGACATCGTGATCGTGGTGACGCAGCTGAAGCCGGGCGGAAGCAGCCGCAGGTAGGGCAGGGAGACCTCGCGACGGAAGGCGCGCAGGCCGGAGTTCAGGTCCGGGATCTTCATCCCGGACAGCCGCTGGGCGATCATCCGGATGAGCCACTTGGCCGGCACCCGGGCCCACTTGTGGGTCCCCTCCTCGGTGAGCCGGGCCCCGACGACCTGGTCGACGTCGAGGTTGTCGTCCAGGTAGCGGACGAACTCCGGGATGCGCTCGTTCGGGTAGGTCATGTCGGCGTCGGTCCAGACGACGATCTTCCCCCGGGCCTCCTGGGTGCCGATGCGCCGGGCCGTGCCCGAGCCACCGTTGCGGCGGAACGGCATGATCCGCATCCGGGGGAAGCGGGGGGCCGCGTCGCGCAGGACGGCGAGGGTGTTGTCGGTCGACTTGTCGTCGATCGCGAGGATCTCGTAGGCGTACCCGCTGGCGTCCATCGCCGCCGTGATGCGCTCCAGTTCGCGCACCACATGGTCCTGCTCGTTGTAGCAGGGCAGAACGATGGTGACGTAAGGGACGTCGGGTCCGAGCGCGACGAGGTCGTCGCCGGCCGCAGGCTGCGTCGGCGTGCTGCCCTCCGGATGGTCGGGCTTGTGGATGGCGCTGACACTCACGTCGGTGTGGCTCCCGGTCGTCGTTCCCGGCGGTGATCGCCGCTGCGGGGCGGCGGGCCGGTGCATGGCGCGGCCCGACGTCGTCCCCACTCCGATCGCCGGTCCGTGGCGGTGATGCGCGGTCCGTCCATTCGGACGCGCCGTTCTAGAGTGGCACGTCCCGTCCCGAGGTCCGACGACCGGGCCGACGACCGGGCCACGTCGGCGCCTACTGTTTGAGCCGTGGCTGCGTTCAGAAGTGATCTACGCGAATACGTGCGGCACGTGCGGACGCTGCGGGCCGCCCGGGAGACCTCGGCCCGTTCGTTCGTCGCAGGACTGCGGTACCCGCTCGCCCACAAGCAGCCGATCTGGCTCGGCTCGCCGACCGTCATCGAGGGTCGGGAGCGCATCGAGTTCGCCGAGGGCGCGGCGCTGCGGGTCGGCCTCGGCGGGTTCGGCCTGTCGACCAAGCGCGACACCTCGATCATCCGGGTGCATCCGGAGGGCCGGCTGCGCTGCGAGGGGGTCGTCTCGCTGCAGCGAGGCGTGCGGGTCGTCGTCGACTCCGGCGTGCTGGAACTGGGCCCCGGCGCGAACGTCAACGGGTTCGCCAAGATCCTCGTCCGGGAACGGATCTCCATCGGGGCCTACTGCAACGTCTCGTGGAACACCCAGCTTCTCGACAACGACTTCCATCCCATGGTCGTCGACGGTGTCGAGCAGCCGGTGAGCGGACCGATCGTGCTGGAGGACCGGGCCTGGATCGGGACCGGCGCGATCGTCCTCAAGGGTGTCACCGTCGGCGAGAGCGCGGTGGTGGCGGCGGGCTCGGTGGTCACCCGCGACGTCCCACCGAAGGCCGTCGTCGCCGGGTCACCGGCAAAGGTCGTCGGCCACATCGACTCCTGGCGCTGAGGCACGAGCTCGCGGGCCGAGGCACGAACTCGCGGGCTGGGACGTGGGCTCGCGGGCTGAGACGTGGGCTCGCGGTGCCGAGCGGTGGGCGCCCGGCCTGAGGCGTGCGGCCTGAGGCGGGCCTACCACGGACACCGCCGGACTGTGACTCGAGTCTCGGGGGAACACTGCGGACGGTGACCTGCGGCACGCCAGAAGGCACTTTGCCACCGTCCGCGACCAGGGCCGATGTGCGGATACCCGGGCAGTCAACCGAGCGGGGGTGTCCGTAGCATGACAGCACCTTCGTCCGATGGGACCGTGCAGAGCTTGGGTGACTCCGTGGATTCGACCGCAGCGGCCCGCGCCGCCACCGCGCCCGCCCCGGCCGTGATCCCCGACGGGACCCGCTTTCGGCCGTGGCGCATCCTGCGCACCGCGCCCCCCACCGTCTGGGCGATCACCCTGCTGTTCACGGCGGTGCTGGCGGGCTGGTCGGTGATGATGCCGCAGTACCACGCGCCCGACGAGCCCAATCACGTCGACGCCGTGATGCGCCTGGTGGAGGGCAAAGGCTGGCCCCATCCGGGGCACGTGATCGTGACTCGCGGCGGGGTCGGCGCGATCATGGCGGCGCCCTACGGCTCCGACAAGCGGCCGCGTGACCTCTCCGCGGGGCCCTTCACCGCCGCGCGGGCGACGCCCCGCGACGAGCGGCCGAGCTGGGAGGAACTGGAGCGGACGCCTGCGCCCAGGGGCGGCATCCAGCAGATCGTCCAGCACCCGCCGCTGTACTACTGGGTCAACGCGGTGATCCTCAAGGCGATCCCGGGCGGCGGCGACAACCTGCGCTGGGACGAGATCATCGGCATCCTGCGCCTGGTCAGCGCGGCGATGGTGGCCCCGCTGCCGCTGCTGGCCTGGGCGGGGGCGCACCGGCTGTCCGACGGCAGCCGGGTGGCGGGGACCTGCGCGGCACTGGTCCCGCTGGCCATCCCGGAGCTGGCCCACATCGGCTCCAGCGTCAACAACGACAACCTGCTGGTCCTGACCGCCGGGCTGGCGACCGTGAGCATCGTCTACGTGCTGCGCGGGGACACCTCACTGCGCACGGCGGCCTGGACGGGTGGCTTCGTCGGCCTCGCCCTGATGACGAAATCGCTGGCGATCGTGCTGGTCCCGATGGCCGCGCTGGCCTACGTGCTGGCCTGGTCCCGGGCCCGGCGGGACGCCCGCGCGCTGCGGGCGCGCGCGCCCGCGGCGGACCCGGCCGGCACGCCCCCACCCAGGGCGAGCACCGGCCGCGGCTGCGCGGCGAGCACCGGCGGCGGTCGGGCCGACATCCGGCCGTTCCGGCTCGCCGACGCGGGACCCGCCGGGCCCTCGGCCGCCGCGCAGCGACCGCCCTGGCGGCAGATCCTGCTCGGCGGGGCGATCATGGTTGCCCTGGGCGGCTGGTGGTGGATCGTCAACGTCGTGCGCTGGGGGGCCTTCCAGCCGGAGACGCCCGGCTTCCCGCTGGGCCAGTACCTCGGCGACGACTGGGGCGCCTACCGGGAGATCCTGATCAACGGGACGATCCTGCGCTGGTGGGGATCGTTCGGTTGGTTCGAGGTCAACCTCACGACCGTCCCGGTCCGCACCGGCACCGCCCTGGTCATCTTCTTCTTCGCACTCGCGCTGATCCGGGCCCGCAACTGGCNTATCCGGGTCGACCTGCTGCTCCTGCTGTGGGTCACGTGGGGCCTGTTCGGGCTGATGGCGGTGCAGTCCGCCAAGAACTTCGACAAGCAGTTCCACGTCAGCGGCATCTCCGGCCGATACCTGTACGCCGGGCTGGTGTCGCTGGCGATCGGCATCGGTCTGGGGGCGGCGGCCACCGGCCGGTACCTGTCGCGGGTCATGCCGCTGCTGTTCCTCGCGGGCGCGGTCACCCTGCAGGTCTGGTCGATCAGCATGGTGTTCCCGCACTTCTGGCGGCCGGAGGACGGCGATCTCGGCGACGCGTGGGACGACATGACGGCCTGGTCGCCGTGGTCGGAGGGGACGCTGGTCCTCATCGCCGTCGCGGTGTGCGCGCTCGCGGTGGCGACCCTGGTCGGCTGCCTGTGGGTGCTGGTCATCGGCGAGCGCGACGCCCGCCCGTCCCGGCCCGGCCGCGGGGTCGTCCTGACGGACTCCCGGACCCAGGGGCTGCGGGAGGCTGCCCGCAACCGCGCGGCCCGGCTGCACCGGGACACCCTGGCGAGCGGGCAGCCCCGGCCCGACGGGCCCGAGGGCGCGAAGCCGACTTCCCTACCGGCACCCGGCGGCCCACCGGCGCCGAGTACCGAGGCCGACGAGACCAACGAGGCCAACGAGGCCAACGAGGCCGACGGCGCTCGCCACCCGCAACCACGCTGACCCGCCGAATCCGGGACGATGCCGGCATAGGCTTCGTTATGCACTGCACAGCGTGCACGCTCACGCGCGCAGCGGCACACTGGCACGGAGCCCGGACCGACCGAGACGGCACCGGCCGGGCTCAACGGACCATGAGATGATGATCGTGCACATGAGGTCCGCGGTGTCGACCATCTCAGTTCGGGGGGGACCTTGCGCCGCAAGCGGGAGACGGGCAGGGCGCGGGGGACGACACCCCAGCCCGCACCGCCGCCCGACCAGGGCCCGGCCGTCGAGCCTGGACCCGCCGCGGTACTGTTCCCGCCCACACCCGCCGGGGGAACATCGCCTCAGTCCGCGGCGCCCGCCACGCCGGCAGCCCCCAGGCCGGCGCCCCACGACTCGCTGCCCCACGACTCGCTGCTGTCCCACGACTCGCTCCTGCCCCAGGACCCGCTCCTGCCCCAGGACCAGTCGCTGCCTCAGGACCCGCTGCGGCACGCCGCCCTGGCCGCCGCGACCGGGCTCGCGAGCGCCGCCAGCGCGGGATCCGCTGGCGCGCCCGGCGCGCCATCCCCGCCACCGAGCGGCACGCAGGCCGAGCCGCATGGCCCGGTGAGCCACCCGTCTGCGGCCGGCGGGGCTGCGGCGGGTGGGTCGGGACCGGGCGGCCCGGTCGCGCCGCTCGACCGCGACGACCCGCGGGAACTCATCCACGTCGAGCTGCTGGGCCGGCTCGGCGAGGGTGGGATGGGCACCGTCTACCTCGGGCGGGGCCGCCCCGGAGTGACCGGGTACGCGGGCCGACTCGTCGCGGTCAAGGTGATCCGGCCGGACCTGGCTCGGGTGCCCGAGTTCCGGGCCCGGTTCCGGCGCGAGGCGGACATCGCCCGCCGGGTGGCCCGGTTCTGCACCGCGGAGGTGCTCGACGTCGTCGACCCTCCGGGCGGGCTGCCCTACCTCGTCACCGAGTACATCGACGGGCTGACCCTCGCCCAGAGCGTGGCCGCGGAGGGCCCGCTGCGCTCGGCCGATCTGGAACGCCTCGCGGTGAGCGTCGCGGCGGCGCTGACGTCCATCCACGGCGCGGGTCTCGTGCACCGCGACCTCAAGCCGTCCAACGTGCTGCTGTCCTCCCTCGGCCCGCGGGTGATCGACTTCGGGATCGCGCGGGCGCTGGACGCCCAGACGATGCTGAGCCAGGAGATCCAGCGGGTCGGCACCCCGGCGTTCATGGCACCCGAGCAGGCCAACGGCGAACCCGTCTCGGCCGCGGCGGACGTGTTCGCCTGGGGCGGGCTGGTCACCTACGCGGGGACCGGGTCGTTTCCCTTCGGCGACGGCCCGACACCGGTCCAGCTCTATCGGGTCGTGCACCGCGAGCCGCTGCTCGACGGCCTCGACCCGGCGCTTCGCCCGATCGTCGAGGAGGCGATGCGCAAGGATCCGGCCGCCCGGCCGACCGCGCAGGAGCTGTTCCTGCGTCTGGTGGGGATGGGGCCTTCGACCCATCCTGATCCGGACGTGACCCGCGTCATCCGGTCCGGGGCGCCGATGCTGGCCCCACCCCAGCGTGTCGGGGCGGAGGGCAACGGATCGCCGCCGGGTGCCGAGCCGGGGGTGCGGCCCCGGCCTGCCGATCCGGCCCGGCCCGGGACCTCCCCCGACCATGCCGCTGACCATGCCGCCGGCGAGGCGGCGCAGGGGGGGCGTGGCGGCCCCGCCGCACGCGCCGACCTCGGCGCCGCAGGAGCGTGGCCGCCGCCGGCCGATCGGGACCAGACGCCGCCCGCCGCCGGCCCCGGCCACCATGCCCGGGCCGTCGGCGACCCGGAACGGGGCGGTCCCGACGCCGGCCCGGCGGGCGTGGGCGCGGCGGGCGACCTCGCCGCGCCGAGCCGGCGCCGCGGCCGGTGGGACCGGCGGCGCATCGCGCTGCTCGCCGCACCCATCCTCGCGGTACTGCTGATCACGGCGTTGATGCCGCTGGCGCTGACCACGGGCGGCGGCCAGCGGCCGAGCCGGGAGGAGACGGCGGCCCGGGTGGCGCTGGCCGCCGAAGCCGTGCGCAACTCCGATGCGGACCTCGCCGCCCGGCTGTCGTTGGCCGCCTACCGCATCAGCCCGGTGCGCGAGGCCCGCGCCGCGCTGCGCACATCCTTCGCCGCGGCGACCGCCAGCGTCCTCACGGGGCACACGGCGTCCGCGCTGGGCGTCGGCATCAGCCCGAACGGGCGGCTGCTCGCCTCGGCCGGCGCGGACAACCTCGTCCAGTTGTGGGACATCTCCGACCGGACGCATCCGGTGAAGCTGTCGACCCTGAACCGGCACACGTCCTGGGTCCTGGACGCGGCGTTCAGCCCGGACGGGCGGACGCTGGCCACGGTCAGCTACGACCGGTCGGCGATCCTGTGGGACATCAGCGACCCCCGCCATCCCGCCGAGCTCGCCGTGATCCTCGGGCACAACGGCTGGGTCCTCGACGCCGCGTTCAGCCCGGACGGACGGACGCTGGCGACCTCCGGCTACGACAACACCGCCCGGCTGTGGGACGTGACGGATCGGCGCCATCCCACCGCGCTGTCCGTGCTCGACCGGCACACGAGCTGGGTCAACGAAGTCGCCTTCAGCCCCGACGGCCACCTGCTGGCCACCGCGAGCGCCGACCGGACCGCCCGGCTGTGGGACATCACCGATCCGCGCCGGCCGCGGCCGCTGGCGGCGATCACCGCGCACACCGACTACGTGTGGGCGGTGGCGTTCAGTCCAGACGGGCGGCGGTTGGCCACCGGCGCCTACGACGGCACGGCCCGCATCTGGGACATCACCGACCCGTCGCGCCCGGCGGCCACCGCGTCCTTCCCCGCCGACGAGAAGTGGGTGTTCGACCTGGCCTTCAGCCCGGACGGCAGGACGCTGGCCACCGCGGGCTGGGACACCACCGTGCACCTGTGGGACGTCTCCGGCACCGGCCGCCCGGCGTCGGTCGGCACGATCAGCGGGCACGGCGACTGGATCCAGGCCCTGGCGTGGACACCGGATGGCAATGGCATCGCCACCGCCAGCGACGACTACACCGTGCGGATCAGCCGCATCGACGATGCCAGCCTCATCGCCGCCGCCTGCGCCGACCCGTCGAAACAGATCGACGATGCCGAATGGCAGCGGCACATCGCGGACGTCCCCTACCAGCCGGTCTGCTGACAGCCGGTCTGCTGACGACGGGCCCGATCCTCAGGGCCGGGAGTGGCCGAGGACGTTCACGACGTTGCCGTCCGGATCCCGGACGAAGAACCGGCGCACCCCCCAAGGCTCGTCGGTGAGCGGGTAGATGATGTCGGCACCGGCGGCGAGAGCCGCGGCATGGGCGGCGTCGACGTCGTCGACCTCGACCGAGACGGCCGGGACGGCCGGCGCGGTCAGATCGTGAGTCAGCAGGCTGAGCTGCGGTCCCGGTCGATCGGGATCGCTCAGCGTCACGACCCACCCATGGTCCATAACCGGCTCAAGCCCGAGGACGGCCGCGTAGAAGCGCCGGGAGGCCGGCAGGGACCGGGACGGCAGGTCGGCGACGATCCGGAGCACAGCCATGATCCACCTCGGGGGAGGACAGCGACAGGGGCGACCTCATGATGGCAGCCGCACCGTGGCGCGGCTTTGGCGAAGACCGTCAGGTCCGCGCCAGCCGGGCGGCGTCCATCGACTTTCAACCATCCGCCGGTCGTTCCTGGCGCATTGCTGGAGGTTGATGGCCGTCGACCCGACCTGGATCGTCACCAACCTCCTGCAATCACCCGTCCAGGATCGGGGCCGTCCAGGATCGGGGAGGCCATGGGCCTACCCGCGCGGGGGGCCGTCCGGATCGTTCGGGCCACCCCGCGGCGAGGCACTCGGCCGGCGACGCAGGGCGGGCAGGGCGGTGCGGCCGGTGCCGGTGTCGGCGATCCGGGTCTGCACCCGCGCCAGCCGTTCCTGCCCGGTCGGGCTCAGCCGGGACCGCAGCGCCGAGCCGGCGATCCGGGCGACCTGCATGAGCTTCGGTTCGTCGGCGTCGGCGGCCGCCCGGTGGCCGTGGACGGCGCGCTCGGCGTCCTCGGCCTCGCGCCGGCGCAGCTCGGCGAGCTCGTGCTCCAACTGGCCGATGCGGTGCAGGTGCTCCAGTTCGACCGCGGCAAGCCGACTGCGCTCGTCGTCGAGCCGGGCCCACTCCCGCTGCCGCGCACGGGCCACCGCCGCCGCCGCGTCCTGCAACCGCAGCACGTGCAGGTACAGGTCGACGCGATTGCGCTCCATCCGGGACAGCAGGCGGTTGGAGACCCAGGGCGTCAGCAGGTCGGCGATCTGGCGTGCCCACGGCGCCCGACGGTCGACGATCACGCCCAGGCCGAAGATCGGCGCGACTGTGAAGAACCGCAGGTCGGCGTGTTCGGCGACGAAGTCCTCGATCGCCGTGCGCACCCCGTTGCCCGGGCCCCCCTCGGTCAGCGCCCAGGCAAACGCCCCCATCCCGCGAAAGCCGCCGCGGACCACGCCGGGATCGTCGATCTCGACGCCGACGTCCCACGAGTGTGGCTGGCGGGCGTCCGCGGGCACCCGGTCCGGGTTGTAGTACTGGTCGCGCCGCCCCGCCGGCCAGCCGACGTCGTGCAGGACCACCAGCGGGAAGTACGAGCGGCTGAACCGGGCGACCGCGTCGGCGATCGCCGTGAGCTCGCCGCGCACGGTGGCGTAGTTGTGATCCCCGTCGATGAGGTAGGCGTCGGTCGGCGCGTGGTCGTCGAGGGCCTGCGGGCTGTAACCGCGGATGACCTGCACGTCGAGCCCGCCGCCGGCAGCCGGCGCCACCCCCGGGTTCGGGTCGACGACGACGAGCCGACCACCGCCCCCGCGGCGCAGCAGGTCGACGAGCAGGGAGGTGGTGACCCCGCTCTCCGAGCCGATCTCCGCCACGCTGCGCGCGCCGGACGCCTCGATCAGCGGCACCCAGATCTCCCGCAGGTCGGACAGGGAGTGCAGCAGCAACGGCGCCAGCGTCGGCTCGGCGGCGTCGCCCACGTCGAGGGCGTGGTCGCCCTGGCGGGCGAGGCCGAACCCGGGGCCCGTCCCGCCACGATCGGCCCCGCCGAGATCGGCCCCAGTGAGGTCGGTCCCGGCGGGACCGCTACCGGTGAGGCCGCTACCGGCCAGATCGGTCCCGACGGGGTCGCCGCCAGCGCGGTCGCTGGCGGCGGCGATGGCCGCGAGCTCGGCGAAGCTGTCCCGGACGGCACCGTGCTCCTCCGGATCAACCGACCCGGTCCCGGCCGTGGGACCGGTCTCGGCGACGGCGTGCGTCGCCACGTCGGTCGCCGACGCCACCGAGGAGACCGCCACCGCGGACGGGGATGGGCCGGGCTGGCGGGACGGGCCGCCGCGAACCTCGAACGGGCCCCGGACCGCGGGCTCGCCCGGCTCTGCGCCCTCGCCCGGGGCGCCCGGGGCGTCGGCACCGTCGAGCGGTCCGATGGCGGCGGGTTCGGGGTCCCGCTGGTCGGTCACCGCAGTCCTCCGAGCTCGCGCCGGATCTTGCGGGCCGCCCGGACGGGGAGCCCGTCCCGGGCCGGGCCGGCGGCGGGCAGGATCAGCGAGTCGCCCCGGATGCCCATCCAGCCGAAGGCCATCTCGACGTCGAGGGCGTAGACCCCGGCGAGATGCGGCTGGGAGGCGAGGTCGATCGTGTAGACGAACTGGGGGTCGTCGCCGAGGATCTCCACCAGGTTCGACTGGAGCAGCCGCAGGCCGATGAGCGCGAGCTGCTGGGCGGGGTCGTCCAGCGAGGTGATGGTCACCTTGTAGGGCTCGGCGATGTTGTTGATGTGGAACGACAGCGTCAGCCAGTCCAGCCGCAGCAGCCCGCGCCGGCCGGCCGGGTCGATGCGGATGCGGCGGGCGCCGACGGCCTCCAGGCTGAGCCGGACGAGCGACAGCCCGTCGCGGGCCGACCGGGTCAGCGCCGTCTCCTTCACCCCGTTGACGAAGTCGGCCCCGGTGTCGACGTAGACCTCGACGGGGCCGGCGGCGGCCTCCGGCGAGACCTCCTCCGGCGGGACGCCGGCAGCCGCGGCCAGCCCGCTGATGATGGCGAGCGGCCGGTTCGCGACGCCGGCGACGCCCGCGGGCCAGTACAGCTCCCGCATGGAGATGCGGTCGATGTCGGCCGGGGTGAGATAGGGCATCCGGCGCACGAGCTCCGGCGGCAGCAGACCCTCGGTGGCGTCGGAGCCGAAGTTGTCGTCGTGGGCCCAGGAGCCGAACGCGGCGGCCTCGGTGGCGGTGGGGCGGGCGACGAACCGGGTCAGCGTGCGCAGCCCGGCGCGGCGCGCCCCGGCGGAGGCCAGCGACGGCATCGGGGTCTCCGAGCGCCGGTAACGCAGCCATTCCCGCTGGAAGGCGAGGATGCCGTCCTGCACCGCGGCACGCTGGGCGACCTGGGTGCGTGAGGTCCGGTCGATGCTGAGGACCGGGTTGCTCATCTCGTCGAACGAGACCAGCGACCCGACGTCGGGCATGCAGAGCTGCTCGAGCACCTCGGGGCTGCGCATGAGCTGGTTGGCCATCGTCTCCGGCTGGCCACCGGAGGCCACGTAGCCCTCCAGCTCCATACCGGCGAGCCGGTGGCTCATCGCCGCCTGGTTCGTCGCCAGGTACAGGCCGAGGATGTCCAGCTTGCGGCCGGTGGAGGCCAGCAGGCGGGTGAGCAGCGCCTGAATGGTGCCGCCCCAGCCCAGGTCGAGGAAGACGACCCGGCCGGTCTCCGGGAGCTGGCTGTCGAGGTAGCGCACGTAGCGCTCGCGCAGCCGGGTGGCGGTCAGCACGATCTCGCTGCGGATCCGCTCGTCCGAGCAGAGCTCTTCGAGGGTGTCGTCGAGCAGGCCCGGCACGTCGAGGCGCCGGTCGGCCAGCGCGGAGATGCCGGCGACGTGCTCCAGCCGGACACCGAGCTGGCGCAGCAGCTGGCCGACGCTCGGCGCGTGCCGGCGGACCAGGAAGCTCTTCAGCTCCTCCGGGCTGCCCTCGAACACGTTGGACAGCGCACACACCTGCCGGGACGCCCACATCGTCGACACGGAGATGCCGACGTCCTCGCCCGGGTCGACGAGCAGGCGGGACAGGAAGTCCCCCTCCCGCATCAGGCAGTGGATGTGGTCGGCGCCGAAGTCCCGTGCCCGCTCCACCGCCCATTCGGCGAAACCGGCGAAGACCGGGCCGAACACGGTGGCCCCGGTCTCCCAGTAGCGGCGCAGTCCGGCGGGCACGGCGAGGGCGTCCGCGCGGTGCAGCGTCCGGGCGCGCAGGGCGGTCATCCCGAAGTCGCCGTCGACCGGGTCGATGGGGACGTCGTCGCTGGGCTGGTTACGAAGTCCCTCCAGGTCGAGGGTCTGCCGCAGCGATCCGGCGTACTTGGGGTAGTGGATGGCGACGAGCCCGTGCTCACGGGCGCCCTCGACGTCGGCGACGGGATGGTCGCCGAGGTGAACCACCCGGGACGGCTGGAGACTGGACGCGGCCAGCATGTGCTGGAACAGCCCGTCACTCTTCGAGGTCCCGGCATCGGAGGAGGTGAAGATCCGGGTGAACTGCACCCCCGAGAGCTCCGGCCGGTTCAGCAGCCGTTCGAGCTGGCTGGCGGAGAAGTAGGTGTCCGACAGCAGGTACACCGGCAGGCCGAGTTTGGTCATGGCGAGCTCGGCGAGCTCGACCACGGCGAGGTCGGCCCGGCACAGTTCGCGTTCGACCGCGACCTCGGCGTCGATCAGGTCCTGCACCCCGGCGGTCCCCGGCAGCGCGGGCGCCAGCACCTGCCAGATCTCGTCCAGGCGCACCTCGTGGGTGCCGCGGGCGTCATGGGCGTGCATCCGCGCCACATGCTCGGCGTGCACGCGCAGCCGGGCGAACTCTCCCGGCGAGACGCTGGGCGGCAGGTGGCCGGCGTCGGCGAGCCGGTGGCCCAGCAGTACAAACGCGTGGGTGGGTTCGGGCACCATGCGCCACAACAAGGTGTCGAAGACATCGAGAGTCAGGGCCTGTGCCCCGCCCGACTCCAGATGCGACCACACTTCGCGTAGTCGGACGTCGGTGAACACGGCCGTCCTCTCCATGCGACCGGAACGGCCGCTCCATGCGACCGGTACGGCCGCCTCCGCCGGGTCGGCCCCGACGGCCGCCAAACGTCGGGAATCCCCCACGCGGCATCGGCCGGCCGAAGCCAGATGGACGGGTCGATACTATGAACCCCGTTCCGGGCACCGGTCACCGGACCGGGTAGCGGACCGGGTGGCGGCGCCGGCTCGGTCCGGGCACGGTACCGTCACGATTCCGCCGAGAAGCGGGCCGGTTCGCCATCGCGCTCCATCGGCCATTCACCCGCGATCGGGACAACACCCTCCGTGGGGCGCATCACCCTTCGGGGGGCGCAGCGTCCGGCGGGCGTGTCCCGGCGCTGCCCCGGCCGGGGGCGTGCCGGGCCGGAGACGGTTCTCGGTACTGTCAGATCTCTGTCGTGTCGAGTGAGGAGCGGACAGGTGCAGCTCCAGCCACGCCGTGCCGGGGACCGGCGGCCCGACCTCCGGGGGACGGGGAGGGCCGGTCATGTCACATCTGGCTGACGCTCCGCTGCCGGCGGGTACGCCGACGGCCCCGTCCCCGCATCCGGCGGGCCCCGGCCCGGGGCAGCACGCGATGGACCCGAGCCGGCTGGCCCGCCGCAGCCGGGCGCAGACGAGGGTGCGTTGGGAACTGCTACGCAATCTCATCCGCAAGGATCTGAAGGTCAAGTACAAGGGTTCCACGCTGGGCTTCGCCTGGTCGCTGGCGAACCCGATGCTCCTGCTCGTGGTGTACACGTTCGTCTTCCAGATCGTCCTCAAGTCCGGAATTCCGCGGTTCGGCATTTACCTGATGTCCGGGCTGCTGATCTGGAACGCCTTCTCGGGCAGCGTGTCCTCGGCGTGCGGCAGCGTCGTCGCGAACGCGAACCTGGTCAAGAAGGTGCGGTTCCCGCTCGCCGTACTCCCGCTGTCGGCGGTCGGGTTCGCCGCCGTGCACTTCCTGCTCCAGTTGCTCGTGCTTTTCGTGGTGATCCTGATCCTCGGCTACAACCTGATCGGCGCCGACCTGCTGCTGCTCGTGCCCGCGGGCGCCGTCGCCATCACGTTCACGGTCGCACTGTCGCTGCTGGTCAGCGCCCTCAACGTGCGCTACCGCGACACCTCCCACCTGCTCGACGTCGCCCTGCTCGCCTGGTTCTGGCTGAACCCGATGGTCTACGCCTTCGGCCTGATCCAGAACCGGCTGCACGAGTGGACCTGGGTGTACCTGCTCAACCCGATGGCAGTGGTGGTCATCACGTTCCAACGCGCGATCTACGATCCTGGGGGTGGCTCCACCGGCTCGACCCCCGTCCAGGCGGACCCGGGATACACGTTCTACCTGGAACATCTCGCCGTCGCAGGGGCGATCTCGGTCGTCCTGCTCTGGGTGGGGTTCCACGTGTTCCGCACCATGCAGGCGGACTTCGCCGAGGATCTGTAGGTGGGCTCCCGGCGGCCCGGCGACGTCGTCGTCCGCCGCCGCGAGCCCTGGAGCCAGCACGCCGACCGCGGTGCGATCATGGTGAGACGTCCGCCGGCGGCCAGCAAGGAGTTGTAGTGGCCCGACACTCGTCCGCGTACCAGCGCGGTGCGGCCTCCCCGCCGTGGGGGCGGCGTCCCGCGGCCCCGCGTGGCCCGGTCGACGGCGCCGCGCCGGCCGGCCCCGCCGCGCTCGACCCCGCACCGCGCGACCCCACCGCGCTCGACCCCACACCGCTCGACCTCGCCCCGCCGTCCTACCCGGAGGTCGCCGCGACGCCGCCGGGTCGGTCGGATCCCTGGGGCGTCCCCGGCGCGAACGGTGCGGCGCCGGCCGGCGGGCCCGCAGCGGTCGATCCCCTCGGTGCCCCCGAGCAGGTCGGCCCCGGCGAGGCCGTCCCCGACTCGGCGGTGGTGATCCAGGGGACCGGGGTGAGCAAGCGGTTCGTCTCGTACCACAACCGCGCGACGAGCCTGAAGGAACGGTTCGTCCGCCGCGGTGGCCCCGCCGGGGACGACTTCTGGGCGCTGCGCGACGTCGACGTGACGATCGGGCGCGGCCAGACGGTCGGGCTCGCCGGGGCGAACGGTTCAGGGAAGTCGACCCTGCTCAAGGTGCTCGCCGGCATCCTGCGCCCGACCAGCGGACAGGTCTCGGTGCAGGGCCGGATCGCGTCGCTGCTGGAACTCGGCGCCGGGTTCAACGGCGAGCTGTCCGGGCGGGACAACGTCTACCTCAACGCCTCGCTGCTCGGGCTGTCCAAGCGGGAGATCGACCGACTGTTCGACTCGATCGTCGACTTCTCCGAGCTGCGGCACAAGATCGACGACGACGTGAAGCACTACTCGTCCGGCCAGTACGTGCGCCTCGGCTTCGCCGTGGCCGTGCACGTCGATCCGGACGTGCTGCTCGTCGACGAGGTGCTCGCCGTCGGCGACGAGGCGTTCCAGCGCAAGTGCCTGGCCAAGATCGCCGAGTTCCGGGCGCAGGGGCGCACGATCCTGTTCGTCACCCACTCCCTCGACCTCATCGAGAGCATGTGTGACCGGATCCTGGTCCTGGAGTCCGGCTCGCTGATCTACGACGGCAACCCCGCCGTGGGCACGAAGCTGCTGCGGCAGAAGCTGGGCAGCCTGCCGGCCGAGGGTCCGGTGTCGTGGGAGTACGCCACCGTCCGCCCCCAGTCGGTGGCCTTCAGCCTGGATCCCGGCGGGCTGCCGATGGTGCAGTACGACCCGGGCGAGCGGCTCACGGTCAGCGTCGAGCTCGACGTCACCGAGGGCGCCCCGGAGCAGATCTATCTGCACACCTACATCGTCGGGCAGAGCGAGGTGCCCATCTGGATGATGGAGACGCCCCCCGGTGGGCTCGCCGTCGGCCCCGGGCGGCACATCGTGGACTTCTCCATCCCGCACCTACCCGAACTACTCGGGGCGTTCGCGGTCAAGGTGCACGTCTCGGACGCCACCACCGGCGCCCCGGTGACGACCCGCCGGTTCGAGGAGCTGTTCGGCGTCAGCGGCCCGCAGGCGGACGGGCTTCTCAAGGTCGACTACGAGGCGAGGCTGCGCGGATGACGGAGCGGAAGCAGACGGGAACCACCGCCGGGCCGGGCGGCGGCGCGGGGACCGAGCCGCTGGCGACCATCGTGATCGTCAACTGGAACGGGGCGCACCTGCTGCCGGCCTGCCTCGACGGCATCGCCAAGCAGGACGCGGGCTTCGCCTTCCAGACCTGGGTCGTCGACAACGCCTCCGCGGACGGCTCCCGGGAGCTGCTCGCCGAGCGTTACCCCTGGGTGCGGGTCGTGCCCTCGGACCGCAACCTCGGCTTCGCCGGCGGCAACAACCTCGCCCTGCGCCAGGTCACCACGCCGTACGCGGTGCTGGTGAACAACGACGCCGTTCCCGAACCGACGTGGCTCGCGGCCCTGCTGGGGCCGTTCGGCGAGCCCGGTGGCCAGCACCTCGGCGCCGCCACCGGCAAGGTCGTGTTCCTGCCCCGCTTCCTGCGGATGCGGCTGAGCACGCCCACCTTCGTGCCCGGCCCGCACGACTCCCGGGAGCTGGGCGTCCGGGTGTCGTCGGTGACGGTGAACGGGCGCGAGGCGCTGCGCGAGGTGCTCTGGGAGAAGCTGACCTATGGCGCCGAGGGGCCGGCGAAGGCCCCGTACTTCTGGACCCGCGGCGACGGCGAGCTGTGCGTCCCGATCCCGGACGGTGGGCCGGTCACCCTCGGATTCACCTGGGCGGCGGAGTCGGGTAAGCAGGTCGTCCTGAGCTGGGACGGCCCGACCGGTGCCGCCGACGGCGGCCGGGCCGAACTGGCCGTCGGCCGCGAGTCGACGACGGTGACGCTCACCGTCGTCGGGGAGGCCCCGCGCGTCGATGTGATCAACAACGTCGGCGGGATCGTGCTCACCGACGGCTATGGCGCGGACCGCGGCTACCAGCAGGTCGACGCCGGCCAGTTCGACCAGCCGGAGGACGTGTTCACCGCCTGCGGCAACGGGATGGCCATCCGGTCGTCGCTGGGTCACGAGCTCGGCTGGTTCGACGACGCGTTCTTCCTCTACTACGAGGACACCGACCTGTCATGGCGGATCCGGGCGCGGGGGTACACGATCCGCTACGTCCCAGGCGCGGTGCTGCGGCACATCCACTCGGCGTCGAGCGTCGAGTGGTCGCCGCTGTTCGTCTTCCACACCGACCGCAACCGGCTGCTGATGCTCACCAAGGACGCGACGGCGACGCTGGCGCTGTCCGCGGTGCTGCGCTACCCGGCGACGACCGCCTCCATCGCGGTGCGCACCCTGCGCCAGGCGTGGCGCGGCCGCAGCCGGCCGGCGCTGCGCCCGACGCTGCTGCGGCTGCGGGTGTACGGCTCGTACCTGCGGCTGCTGCCCGCGATGCTGCGGGCCCGGCGCGAGATCGGCCGCACCGCCGCCGAGCGGCGCTCGAGCCTGCAGAGCTGGCTGGTCTCCCGATGAGCGAGCTCGCGAGTGGCGCCACGGATCCCGCCGCGCCGACCACCGCGACCGCTGCGGCCACCGCGGCCGCCACGGCCACCGCGGCCGCCACGGCCAGCGCGGCCGCCAGCGCCGACGAACGGCCGGCGCGGGGGGTGCGGGCCGCCGTCTACAACCGGTTCTGGCATTCGATGGGCGGCGGGGAACGCCACAACGGCATGATCGCCCAGGTGCTGGCGGCCGAGGGCGCGAGCGTCGACATCCTCGGGCATTCCGAGGTCGACCTCGACCAGCTCGGCAGCCATCTCGGCCTGGATCTCGCCGGCTGCCGCTATGTCCGGCTGCCGGACCGCGGTGAGGAGGCCATCGCGGCGGTGTCCGCGGGTTACGACCTGTTCGTCAACGGCTCGTACATGAGCCGCATCGCGCCGCAGTCCCGCCGCTCGGCGTACCTGTGCTTCTTCCCGACGCCCTTCGACCACGACATGGCGGCCTGGCGCAAGGCCGCGGTGCGCACCGCCGGCCCGCTGCTGCGCGGGGTGCGCCCGGCGGTCAGCTTCGGCCAGGGCTGGTACCCACCGGAGGGCGGCCGCCGCCGGCAGTGGACCTGGACGAACGGGTCGGGCATCCTCGCCGTCAGCCCGGGTGAGCGGCGCACCCTGCGCGCCGACATCGGCCGTCCGGGCGCACCGGCCGGCACGTCGCTGCGGGTCCTCGACGCGGGCGGCGGGGTGCTGGCCAAGCTGGAGATCGGCGCCGACTTCGCCCCGTTCGAGGTGCCGCTGCCGCCGACCACCGACGGCACCGAGCTCACCCTGGTCAGCGACGCGTTCTCGCCGGGCGCCGCGGACGTGCGCGAACTCGGCGTCGCGGTGAGCCGGCCGCGGGTCACCGACGGCGACGAGGGACCGATCGCCCGCCTGCCGCTGCGCTTCCCCTGGCTGCTGCGGGACCCGGCGGACCTGGCCTACCTCGACGGCTACGACGTGGTCATGGCCAACTCGCAGTTCACCCGGGGCTGGATCCGGCGGTTGTGGAAGCGCGACGCCGACGTGCTGTTCCCCCCGATCCAGGTGCAGCGGCTGCACCCGGCACCGGTCCGGGAGAAGGCCGTCGTCACCGTCGGACGGTTCTTCATGCCGGGCCTCGGGCACGCCAAGCGGCAGCTTGAGATGGTGCAGTGGTTCGGCGAGCTGTACCGCGCCGGCGACCTGCCGGGCTGGACGATGCACGTCGTCGGCGGCTGCGAGGACTCCCAACGGCCCTACCTGGAGCAGGTCCGCGCCGCCGGGGCCGGCCTGCCGGTGCAGGTTCACCCGAACGCCCCGCGGGCGCAGGTCGAGCACCTGCTGTCGACCAGCTCGGTGTTCTGGTCGGCGACCGGTTACGGCGAGGACGACCGACGCCGTCCCTGGACGGCGGAGCACTTCGGGATGACCACCGTCGAGGCGATGGCCGGCGGCTGCGTGCCGGTCGTCATCGACCGCGCCGGGCAGCGGGAGATCGTCCGGCACGGCGTCGACGGCTACCGGTGGACCGGACCGGAGCAGGTCGCCTCGTTCACCCGCCGGCTCGCCGCCGAGGACGACCTGCGCGGCCGGCTCGCGGCCGCGGCGGTCGAACGGGCCCAGACCTTCTCGGACGACGCGTTCGCCCACCAGTGGCGCGACATCGCCGACCGCCGCCGGCTCTACCAGGACTGACCGGCACCAGGACTGACCGGGACGTGGGCTGGCCGGGACGGGGCAGCGCGGGAGCGACACGACAGCGGCGGGAGGCACCGGATGAGGATCGTGCTCGACGGCACGCCGCTGCTCGGGCGGCGCACCGGCGTCGGCCGCTACACCGAGCACCTGCTGGCCGGCCTCGCCCGGCTCGACACCTCCTGGGAGCTGGCGGCGACGGCGTTCACGTGGCGCGGGCTCGACGAGCTCGCCGGGAGCCTGCCGGCGGGGGTGCGCCCGGCCGCCCGCCGAGCCCCGGCGCGACTGCTCCAGGACGCCTGGATCCGCGGCGAGCAGCCGCCCGTGGAATGGCTCACCGGCGCTGCGGACATCGTGCACGGGACCAACTTCGTCCTCCCGCCGCTGCGCCACGCCCGCGGCGTGCTCACCATCCACGACCTGTCCTACCTGCGGACCCCGGACACGGTCACGGCCGCCTCCGCCCGCTACAGCGATCTCGTCCCCCGCGGGCTGCGGCGCGCCTGCGCCGTGCTCACCCCGAGCCGGGCCGTCGCCGAGGAGGTGATCACCGCCTACCGGCTCGACCCGGCGCTGGTCACCCCCACCCCGCTCGGCGTCGACGACACCTGGTTCACCACCCCGGCGCCGACGGCCGCCTGGCTGCAGGCGCACGGCCTGCCCGAGCGGTACCTGCTCTTCGTCGGCTCGGTCGAACCCCGCAAGAACCTGCCGGTCCTGCTGGAGGCGGTGCGCCGGCTGCAGGCGGCGCAACTCGGCGCCCCCCCGCTGGTCCTCGTCGGACCGCCGGGGTGGGGGCCGACCCTCGACCTCGCCGGGCTGCCCGCCGGCAGCGTCATCACCGCCGGCTACCTCGACGCCGACCAGTTGCGGGCCACGGTCGCGGGCGCCAGCGTGCTGTGCTTCCCCTCCCGCTACGAGGGTTTCGGCCTACCGCCCCTGGAAGCGCTCGCCGCCGGCACCCCGGTCGTCGCCGCCGACATCCCGACCGTCCGGGAGGTCACCGGAGCCCTGGTCGACTCCGTCGCCAGCCCGGTGCGGCTGGTCCGGCAGGCCGACCGGGACTCGTTCGCCGACGACCTCGCCGAGGCGATCCTCGCCCTGCTCGCCTCCCCCGGCGACGCCGAGGCGGGCCGCGCCCACGCCCGCACCTTCACCTGGCGGCGCACCGCGGAGCTGACCGCGGCCGTCTACCGCCGGGTCGCCGAGCTTTCCTAGGGCGGCGGCGAGCAGCGCCGCGGCGACGATCGCGGCGGCCGCCAGGACCGCCAGGCCGACGCGCGGCGAGCCGGGCCCGCCCAGCGCCCAGGCGGCGCGCAGCCGGTCGGGCAGGGCGAGCGGCGCGAGGGCGGGCCGCTTCCAGGCCAGTTCCCGCCCGATGAGCACCAGCGTGCAGGCGGCCATCGCCGCGACGACGGCCAGGGTCGGCAACCCGTGCCGGCCCAGCGGCAGGGCTCGGCAGGACGCGGCGACGCCGATCGCGAGCACCGGTGCCATCGGCAGCAGATAGCGGGTGAACGACGCCCCACCGGCGGCCACGTATCCCACCAGGGTGGCGACGACGAGCAGGCAGTGCCCGGCCACCAGGAGCCAGCCGACGACCGCGCCACCACCACCGCCACCGCTGTTGCTGCTGCCGCCGCCACCGCCACTGCCACCGCTCGGATCGGCCGCGGACGGACTGGGGGCACCCCCTGTGGACCGGCGTCGGGCACACGCGCGCAGGGCCGCTGCGGCCAGACCGGCGCCGGTGACCACCGCGATGCCGACGGCGACCTGCTCGGCGTGACCGGTGACGAGCGTGGGCCGGCCGAAAAACCCGCGGTAGACGTACCACCACAGATCACCGTTGCGCAGCACCTGCCAGATCGAGGGGTGTGCCCCGCCGAGCGGGAACATGTCCGCGATCCGCTCGGAGGCCGTGGGATCGCCGTAGCGGCGCTGATTGCGCAGGTAGAACCAGCCGACGGCGGCGACGGTGAGGGCAAGCAGCCCACCGGCGGCGGCCAGGCCCCGGCCGGCCCGGCGGGCCCGGCTTCCCCTGGTGTGCAGCGCGACGGCGGCGGCGACGGCGGGCACCACGGCGGCGAGAGCCACCGCGCCGCTCGCCCGGCTGGCCGCCGCGGCCGGCCCGAGCACCGCGAGTCCCGCGAGGATCCGCGGGCTCGGGCCGCGGCGGGCAAGGGCGACGGTCACCGCGAGCAGCCCGGTCACGGTCGCCATCGCCAGGGTGTCGTTGTAGATCTGCCCGGAGGTGACGACGACGAGCCCGACGGTCCCGATGACCGCCGCCGCCCCGACCGCGACGCCCGGCCGTCGCGGCAGCAGCCCGCGGCACAACGCCGCCGTCGCGACGACGACGCCCACGCCGAGCAGCACGTTGACGACGCGCGCGGCGCGGAATCCGGCCAACGGATGGCCCGACGCCTCGCCGGTCCGCAGCGGCACCGCCTCCACGGCGTAGAACAACGGCGGATGGTTGGCGGTGTAGACCAGATCGAAGTTGGACAGCCCCCGGCCGAGGCGCACCCCGCACAGCCCGTCGGCATGCGCGTCGACCGCGGCCCGGGCCTGTGCGGGCGAGGCCCGGCAGCTCGCCGGCAGTCCCGGCATGCCGGGCACCCGCGCGCGCACCGGGGTGTCGAGCTGCGGCAGCGAACCGTGGGCGAGCTCGAGGGCGTACGCCGTGTGCTGCGCCTCGTCGGCCCCGGTGAACGGCGGGACCACCGCGGCGACGAGCAGCCCCAGCGAGCTGAAGATCAGACCGGCCGCAGCCACCCCGGTCACGAACCACCGTCGCATCGCCGGACCGCGGCCGGCAGCCCCCGGCGGCGCATCGCCCGCAGGACCACCCGCGGCCTCCCGTGAGGCACCACCGTGGATCTCGGCCGCCTGCTGGGCGGCACCACCATGGACCTCGGCTGCTTTGGCGGCCGTGCGGCCGGCGGCGAAGTCATCGTCGTCCGGGCCGGTCGAGCGGTGCCGTCCCATCCCGCACCCCCCGCCGATCAACCGGCGGCGCGCGAGCCCCCGTCCGTCCCCGCCGATATGACGGTAACGCCCGGGCCGCGCCGGCTATCCAGCGGTTCGCCCCCGCAGCGCGGCGACGAACGCGCCCGCGCCGATGACCGCGGCCAGGGCGACCGGCCCGATGACGGCGCCGAGGTAGCGGTAGTCGAAGCCGGCGGTGACCGCGGACAGCACGAGGGTCGACACCCCGGATCCGGCTGCCAGCCAGAACACCCGACCGATCCCGGCAGGGGCGGCACGATCGGGAGCCGGCGCAGCCGCTGACCGTTGCGGGGGCCGCTTGGCCCGCCGCAGCGCCCGCCGGGCCCGGATCGTCCGGCCGGCCGTGAGCAGCGACGCTGCCATTCCCGCCAGCAGGCCCAGGCCGACCAGCGGCAGCGGGGCGTAGGAAATCCGGGACCAGGCCGCGAGCAGGCTGGCCGGCGGCGAGCGCACCGCCGTGGCGACGAAGTAGCCGTCGTCGGCGTGGGCGTCGTCCGGGGGCAGCACGTTGGTGACGCGGGTCGGCAGCTCCCAGGTGTCCGCCCGGGACGTCAACGGGGTCTCGTACGGGACCGGGTCCAGGTAGCCGGCGAGGTAGCGGGCGGAGGACGTGACGAGCGCCCACGGCTGCTCGCGCACCACCACGTGCGCGAACGTCCCCGCGAGGTCCTCCCGCCCCGGCGGGATCTGCCGGTGGCCCTGGCGCAACGGCGAGTCGGCGGGCCACAGGTAGCGGACCGGCGCGCCGCGCTGGTCGGTGGGCCGCGGGTCACACAGAGTACGCAGGTCGGCGCGGGAAATCGTCGAACAGTCGGCGAACGGGGCCACCCGCCCGTACAGGAAGAAGCCGGAATGCGCGGACACCGTGAAGCCCTTGCCCTCGGCCGCGCTCCAGCCCGCGTAGGCGCCCACCGGCACGGCGGCCGCCACCACGAACGCGACGACGGGGGCGACCGCCCGCACCGGCGCCCGCCGGCCGCGGCCGGCGACCGCGACGGCGACCGCGTCGGCCACCAGCACGACAACGGCGACCGCCAGCGGCCCGTAGCCCACCGTCCGCACGCACAGCGCCGCGCCCAGCAGCAGCCCTGCGCCCGCGGCGGCGGCGGCCCGCGGCCGCCGCCAGCCCGCCAGCACCGCGACGCCCGCCGAGACGAGCACCCCGAACAGGCTGTCCGCCAGCACGAACTGACCCAGGTCCAGCACCCACGGCGCGAGCAGCGCGGGGGCCGCGGCGAGTGCGGCCAGCCAGGGCCGGCGGACCGCCCGCACCGCCACCGCGTACAGCGCCATCGCGACGACCAGAGTCAGCAGGTGCTGCACGACCACGATCCGGGTCACGTGGCTGGGGCCGTCGAGAATCCGCAGGAAGATCGGATAGCCGGACGGCCGCCAGTCCCCCGGCCACAGATCGCGCCAGGCCTGGTCCAGGTAGGCGGCGGAGTCCCCGAGATACATCAGCGCCGGCGGGTAGGCGACCAGCACCAGCACCCGGGCGGCGACCGCGAGGGCGAACAGTACGGCGAACACCGCGTGTCTCCGCACGCCCCGCCGGCCTCGACCGAGAGCCGCCCGCATCCCAGAGCCGGGCTTCGCGAAGGTCGCGCCGGGCGCGCGGCGCGACCTCGGCCGTGTCGACAAGGGCTGAGCTGGCACTGGCGCCGGCGGGGCGAGCTGTCCGGAGTGGACGGACGGCAGACCGGGGCTGTCACTGTCACTGTCGGCGTCCACGGCCTCGCCGGGAACCTGGCTGACGCTACCCATCGCCCCCAGTCTCGCAGGCGGCCCGGCCGTCACCAGGCACCGGACCGTGCCGAGGTACCCGGCACACCTGCCCGCCCGCCCGCATCAGAAATATTCCCGTGGCGCACATCGGCGACGACCATCAGGATCGCGGGGCCGCACATGGATCGGATGATCCGTGCGGCCGGCATATCCCGCCGTTCAGAGTCGCCGGTCCGGCCGGACCGGCACGCATGCCGCGCGGATGCCGAAATTTTGCAGGTAATACACCGGGGATCTCGAATGCCGGAATTTACCGCACAAGAAGACAGCACCATGACGATCGAGAGCACCACCAGTTGATCCGATCGCGGAACAAACACCTCCATGGCCGGGCCGATCTCGTTCAGGCACCTCCCCTCCCGATTCGACTTACGCCGTCGACGGCAGAGGCGGCGGCGAAGGACGATGACGATGCGTGATCCAGGCCACCAGGCACACCGAACGGGGACGCCCCGAGAACACCGCACGCAACACCGACCGGCCACCCCATACCACCTACGACACCGAGTAAAGACCGGAGCGGACAGGCAAGGCAAAGATCCGCATTAATAGGTAGACCCGTAAAATTAGTTACCTAAGAGCCCAACACTCGACTACGATGGGTTATGGAAATTAGCAGTCGGTGCCACGAGGGATCCGACCAAGGAGGTGCGACTCCCGCCGCCAGAAGTCGGCAGAGTGTGTCGCATCGGGCTCGGCGCAAGATGGCTGCATCGACACCGGCAGGAGCTGCGGCCCCCAGGTTGCAACTGAGGGCCGCAGCGATTGGCTTCACCCTCTGGGCAGAGGTCGCAAGAAGCCCCAGAAGATGATCGAGATGCATCTTCCGCTCGCCACGATAGCAACAGCAGACCGAGATCTCACCGAAACTTCCGGCCAACCCTCACCGGAACACGCACACCTATCACATGAAGTCGATGAGGTTGACGCAAATTCCTGCAACCCATCGTTAGACGTCCGCACGATTCGACCCAACGACACGCCGACAGCGGTTCTTGCATCCGATCCGACCTTCTGCTAGCGTCTTGGTTTTTTTGAATTCGCGCGTACAGATTTTTCTGTACGACCCGAACCCTGCGATCCGATTCATCGGGACCGAAACCCGACCACCGTCGTAGTGCAAAGCCAGACTTCCCCGGCGCGGACGGGATGAAACACACGTCTCCGAAGGACCGGTACAGTAGGCCCATGCCGGTACGGATCGCCTGTTGCAACGTTCCCATCGAGACCGGGAATGAAGGGACCGCGTCCGGCTGGCTCCGCAAGAACTAAGAACCTCTGGGCAGAGACGGGTCAGAGCCGCGGGGATCACACGCCTCGGGGCCAGGCAAGGTGTTAGCGCAAGTCTGCAGCAAGCCCCCGCACAAGAATCGAGGTACAGATGTCAGAAGATCCGGGGCCCCGCACTCGGCGGCCCCGCGCCCCAATACCAGGAACTTAGGTTCTGATCGTGTAGGTTCGAGGGGTGCCGAGACGCGGTCAGGTGAAGGAGAAGCCCGAGGACCGGTTGGTGGACCGGGTCGGGCTGGGGGTGCTGGCGGCGCAGTTCCCGGACGCGCTGGTCGACCGGGTGGTCACCGAGACCGGTCGTCGCGAGAAGCGGACGCGGGACCTGCCCGCGGCGCTGATGGTCCGGTACGTGGTCGCGTTGGCGTTGTTCCCCTCGGATGGCTACGACGAGGTGATGCGGCAGGTGAAGGTCGCCGACGACTGGCTGGCAGACAGTGCCGGGCCGGTGAAGGTGCCGGCGACCACGGCGATCACGAAGGC
>NZ_JYFN01000101.1 GCF_000948395.1 Frankia torreyi
GATCATGGATGTGATGGAGAACAGCCTCGCTCAGCGGCTGGTCCCGGATGATCTGTGGGAGCTGGTGGAACCGTTGCTGCCCCGGTTCGAGTCCCGTCATCAGGGTGGGGGGACCGCGCCGCTCGAGGACCGGGTGGTGTTCACCGCGGTGGTCTACGTGCTGACCGCGGGCTGTGCCTGGCGGCATCTACCCACCGAGTTCGGGGTGTCGGTGCCCACGGCGCACCGGCGGTTCCAGGCCTGGACCCGGGCGGGCGTGTGGCCCCGGCTGCACCGGGCGATCCTCGACGCCCACGGGATCGTCGGGCAGGTCGACTGGTCGTCGGTGATCGTGGACGCTGCCAGCCTCCGGGCGAAAAAAGGGGAACTCTGACCGGTCCCAATCCGGTCGATCGCGGCAAAGCCGGCTCGAAAATTCATGTCCTGACCGACGCCGACGGCCTCCCGCTGGTCGTGGCGGTCTCCGGGGCGAACCTGCACGACAGCCACGCCCTCATCCCGCTGGTCGCCAGCATCCCCGCGATCCGGTCCCGGCGTGGGCCGCGGCGACGCCGACCCGCCAAGCTGCGGGCCGACAAGGGCTACGACTACCCGTACCTGCGCCGTTTCCTACGCCGGCGCCGCATCGCGGTACGCATCGCCCGACGCGGCGTGGAGAGCACCGAACGTCTCGGCCAGTACCGGTGGAAGATCGAACGGATGATCGCCTGNCTTGACGGGTACCGCCGGCTGGCCGTCCGCTACGAACGCAATGGCCATAACTTCCTTGGGCTCCTCTGCCTCGCCGCCGCGATCACCTGCTGGAAGAAACTCCCCACCTGAGACAACCTCTTAGCCATCGGCGCGGGGACGGCGGGCGGCCCGGCCAGCACTCCCGCCGTCCGCTGAGGGGTGGAGGGATTCTCCTCTCTCAGCACCCGCCGCCGGCGGGCCGGCGTATCCACCAACAGCACCGCGCCCCCTCATAGTCACCGAGGGAGATCAGTTGATCGGCCAGGTTGGCGGCGGCGGTCAGGGTATCGGGTTGGTCCTCGCCGAGGACCCGGCGCCGACGGGCCAGGGTGTCCTCGTCCACCCGCCCCGGCAGATCCCTAACCTCGGGCTTTCACCGGGATGATTGTCTGTTGGGGTGCCAGGAATAGGAAAGTGCTCCTGAGCTGGGAGGATCGGGCTTGCTGAGGACCTGACCCACCCCGTACCAAGGAGCACCTTCGCGGTGAAGACTACCGCCCTGTACCCGTCTGTCCGCGTGGACGCCGCCGGGCGTGGAATCGTGTCGCACGCGGGCGGGCTGATACTGACCGAGACGGTCCGGGCCAGCGGACTCGGGCAGGCGCTGTCGGCGGCGTTGGCGCGATGGCGGCCGGACCGGGCGGTGCACGACCCGGGCAAAGTGCTGTGTGACCTGGCGCTGTCGCTGGCGTTGGGCGGAGACTGCCTCGCGGACGTGTCGCTCCTACGCGCGGAACCAGCCGTGTTCGGACGGGTCGCCTCGGACCCGACCGTGTCCCGCACGGTCGACCGCCTCGCCGTCGACGTCGAGAAGGCGCTGAAGGCGGTCGACGCCGCCCGGGCCCTCGCCCGGGCCCAGCTGTGGGAACTGGCCGGCACGCACGCCCCGCACGCCGAGATCTCCACCGAGAATCCGCTGGTCGTCAATCTGGACGCCACCCTGGTCACCGCCCACTCGGAGAAGGAGAACGCCGACCGGACCTGGAAGAAGGGATTCGGGTTCCACCCGCTGTGGGCGTTCGCCGACCATGGTGCCGACGGGTCGGGTGAGCCGCTGGCGGTGCTGCTGCGACCGGGTAACGCCGGGGCCAACACCGCCGCCGACCACGTCACCGTGGCCACCACCGCACTCGCCCAGCTACCCCGGCGGCTACGCCGGGGCCGGTCGGTACTGATCCGGACCGACAGCGGCGGCGGCACGCACGCGTTCCTCGACTGGCTGCACCAGCGGCGGCTGGCCTACTCGGTCGGGTTCACCCTGCCCGAAAGCACCACCGAGCTGATCGCGAAGGTTCCCGCGGGGGCGTGGACACCCGCCTACGACGGTGACGGGCAGCCCCGCGACGGCGCGTGGGTCGCCGAGCTGACCGGGCTGATGGACCTGTCCGGCTGGCCGGAGGGCATGCGGGTCATCGTGCGTAAGGAACGCCCGCACCCCGGCGCCCAGCTACGGATCACCGACCCCGACGGCAACCGCGCCACCGCGTTCGCGACCAACACCCGCCGCGGGCAGCTCGCCGACCTGGAGCTGCGCCACCGCCGGCGGGCCCGCTGCGAGGACCGTATCCGCGCCGCGAAGGACACCGGTCTGACCAACCTGCCCCTGCACGACTTCGCCCAGAACAGGGTCTGGTGCGCCGTCGTGGCGCTGGCCCTGGACCTGCTCGCCTGGACCCAGATGCTCGCTCTGGCCTGCCACACCGCCCGCCGGTGGGAACCGAAACGCCTACGGCACAGGCTGTTCACCATCGCCGGACGCGTCGCCCACCACGCCCGCAAGACCGTGGTACACCTCCCCGCCCACCATCGGTGGGCAGCGCTGACCGTCCAGGCCCTGACCATCCTCCGTGCGCTGCCCGACCCCGGATAGCGCCCAGACCTGCCCTGCCCCGACGACCCGCACCAGCTCCGGCCGTGGACCGGCGCCCCAGCCCGCGCGACAGCGGGCCACCCCGTCACAGCCCGACCACACAACTCAACATCAAAAACGGGGCGGGACGACCGACAAACCGACCCAGCCACCAGGCGAAAGATCGAGGCTAAAGCTTGGTCAGCATGACGGCGAGGTTGGACGCGGAGCCCAGGGTGTCGGGTGGTCGTCGCTAAACGTAGTGGCCCTCGGAGAAGCTGCGGCGTACACCTGCTCGCCGATCGAGATCTGAAACGGGCGGGATCGAACCGTTGACCGACCTGGTCAGCCGCTCGGTCTGGGCTGGTCAGCCAGCCGGCAGACTGCTGCTGCCCCTGTCGGATCTCGCTACCGCCAGGGTCACCGCAGCAGCGGCCGGCGCCATCCACTGGCGCACGATGCCAGCCTGCCCACTGGGTGGCAATTACGCGACGTAGCGTGACAAGATAGCTATGTCATAGATGGCCGCCACACCTCCAAGCTCCCGGGTGAGCCTGGTCCGCTGGCTGGCGCGATGGGGGGGCATCTGCCGTGGCGTTGCGATCGGTTCGCGAGACCTGCGAGCCACGCAAGGACGTTCTGGCCGGCTCAATGAGCGACAACCAGTTCGCAGCCCAGCTAGACAAGGTCGTGCGGGACGCGGACGGCTACGAGGTCTACGGCGATCCGGACCGGTTCTTCACACTGACTTATCCGACGACCGGCCTCCGGGAACTGATCTCCAGGACGTTCGGCCGACTCGCCGAGGTGAAGGGCGCAGAGGGGGAGCATGGTGTCCTGCGTGCGGAGACGAGCTTCGGCGGCGGGAAGACCCACTCGCTCATGGCCGTCTACCACCTGGCACGTGGTGCCCGCCCCGCCGACATCGCCAACTTCGTCGACCCGTCCCTGCTCCCCGACGGGCCAGTGCAGGTCGCGGCGGTCGTCGGCGATGCACTCGACCCGATAAGCGGGCTGGTGACGAACGGGCTGACGACACACACGGTGTGGGGGGAGATCGGCGCACAGCTGGGCGCGAAGGCGCACGCGGTGCTGCAGGCAAGCGACGAAGCACGCACCGCTCCCGGGACCGAGACACTGCGCAAGGCGTTCGGTGGCCGCAAGACCGTCGTGATGATCGACGAGATCGCGCAGCATCTGCGGCAGGTCGCCGAGTCCGGGAGCGAGGAGGTACGCCGAAGCGCCGCGCAGATCCCGGTCTTCCTCAAGAACCTCTTCGAGGTTGCGATGGGCGACCGCAACACGGTCGTAATCGTCAGCTTGGCGGGAGCGGGCGACGCCTACGCGAAGGAGACCGCGCGGCTCGGAGCCATGCTCGACGAGAGCCTAGGTCACGCCGACCGTACCCGGGGTGAGGCGACAAGCGTCCTTGCTCGTTCCGGCTTCGTCATCGAGCCTGCGACGGACCGGGAGATCGCGGAGATCCTTAAGCGACGCCTGTTCGCCGACATTGACGCGGCTGCGGCGCGGGAGGCCGGCGAGGCGTACAGGGGCCTCTACGAGGCTGTGCACGGCGCAGTGCCGCTCGGCGGCGGAGCGGACAGCCCCGCTGCCTACGCCGAGGCGGTGACGGCCTCATACCCGTTTCACCCTGAGCTGATCCGAGTGTTGGACAAGCGGCTGAGCGGTATCCCGACCTTCCATCGGGCGCGCGGGGCGCTGCGCCTCCTTGCCGAGGTCGTCGCCGGTATATGGGAGACTGACGACGACGCGGCGATCGTGAACGTGGCCGACATCGACTTGGCCCGGCCCGCCGTCCTGAACAGACTCACCGTCGCGGTGGAGCGTGCGCCCTTCGCCGGGGTCGCCCAGGTGGACATCGCCGGCCCGGATTCGCACTGCGGGCAGGTCGACCAGACGCGTTTCCACGGCCGGCCGGCATATGCCACCCGGGTGGCACGCACCGTGTTCCTACACTCCCTCGAGCTGAAGGCGGGAGTCGGCGCCGGTCCGGCCGAGTACGTCCTGGGCACCCTCCGCCCGGGTGAGGACCCGGAGATCCTTGATGAGGCGCTGAGAGAGGCCGAGCGGGTCTGCTGGCACCTTACCTATGACGGCACGCGGTGGCGGTTCCACACCGAACCTAACGTCAACAAGATTGTCGAGGATGGGAAGCGGGACATCCCGAACACTCGGACGACGGAGGAGACAAAGGAACTCGTCCGCAAGGCATTCGCCAACGACAGCGGCATCCTGGCCGTCCCGTTCCCAGCGAGCCCCGCCGAGGTGGAGGACACGACACGGCTGCGCGTCGCCGTGTTCGACTACGACCACGTGTCCGTCGTGGGACGCCACGCCGGATCCCCTCCCCGGCAGGTACAGGAGATTCGCGAGCACGCGACGGCCGCCGGCCAGCTGAGAACGTTCCTCAACTCAGTCGTGTTCGTGGTCGCCGACGCCGAGGCGGTGGAGAACCTCAAGGACCAGGTCCGTGCTCGACTCGCCCTAGAGGCACTGCTTGCCGAGCCCGCGCGGATGGCGACCTTCGCCTCAGAGGTCCAGGCGAAGGTCAGCAGGATGTATGACGACAGCCTGTTGAACACCAGGATCGCGATAACACGGTGCTACAAGCACGTTTACTTCCCAGTACGGGACGCTGGTTCGGGGAACCTCACGCACCGCGAGCTGCCAGCGGCTCAGAAGGGGGACGCGGAGAGGAGCGCGGTCCGCACGATACGGAACCTGCTGGCGAACGAGGGCAAGATCCGCGATCAGCCGATCTCAACAGACTGGCTCCACGATCGCGCCTGGGCTACACCGGCCGCAACAACGACCAAGAAGGTCGCAGAGTGGTTCTGGCGGGACCCGGGCGCTCAAATCCTGCTCGACGCGACCCTGCTCACGGACGCGATCAAGAAAGGGATCACCCACGACGGCTGGGTCTACTACGACGCCGACGCAGGAAAGGCGTACGGCGCTGGCGGCCCCATGCCCGCGATCATGATCTCCGACACGGCACAGCTCCTAGCCGCCGCGGAGGCGGCCTCCCGGGGGCTGCTCGGTCGTGCCCCCACCGTGCAGGACGTGCTCGCAGTCGTTACGACCCAGATGATAGGACCGACTCTGCGAGCTGCCCTAGAACAGCGCTGCCGGAAGGAGCCGGCGAAGGCGCAGGTCGCCGACGTCCTTGCGGAGGCATTCCGGCAGAGCAAGCTAGTGGTGACCTCGGCCATCCCGGCGAGCGGGGTGAAAGCGCTCGGGGTCAAGGAGATCCGCGAACGATCGCTCGACACCTTCCATGTCCTCACCCGCAGCGAGGCTGACCGGCTTGGCGTGGTGATCGGTGACACGCGGCGGGTGACCCGCATCGACCCGAAGACCGGGCCTGCGGGCGTTGCCCTGACCAACTTCCGGGACGATCTTGTCGACAAGAACCGCCCCCTCGCGATGCTGCGTTTGACGGTGCAGGGCGACAGCGGCCGCGGCACTGGTGACCTCGACCTGATGACGATGGCACTAGCCCAGCTGCCCAAACACCAGATCACCGTCGCCGTCGACGTGACCGCGGAGCTGCCCGGCCTGGACGGCTGGGTCCAGGTCCACCTCAATGGCGACAAGATGGACTACCAGCAGGTCAGCGCCAAGCTCGCGCCGCTACTGAAGGCGGCCAGCGAGGTCGACGGCAGCATGGTGGTCAGCGTCGACTTCGGAGAGGCCGGTGTCGACGTCGACGATCCCGCCCTGGTACAAGTCGACACGGTGGTACGCAAACTCGCCCCGGCCGAGGTCACCCTCGATGGAACACTGGCGTGACCGCTGCCCGGACCCGGTTCGTGCCTGCCCGACAGGCACGAACCTTCGCCGTCCGGGCGTTCAGCCTGCACATCCTCCCGGCGTCCGGGCGGGATGGGTATGAGGGTTACGGAGTCAGGCTCGACGAGTCCTACGGCAGCCGGGAGCGCAGCCTGGCCACCACTGTCGCCACCGCCACCCCATTACAGACCTCCCGGATTCTTAGCGCCCTGCTCACCGCGGTCCGCGCCAGTGGTAAGCCTCACAGTGTGCTCTCGCCGTCCCGCAGACAGCCGGTCGTGCTCGACGAGGCGGCCGGCGTCCGGCTCGCCCTCACCCTCTTCGCCACGCAGAGGGTGACAAAGCCGACCAGGATCGGCGCGCTTGTCGCTGCGGTGGCGTCCATGAGCACGGAGGAGACCTACTACTGGTACGCGAAGGCCGTTGGACCCGACGCCGACCGAGTCCGCCGTGCCCTGCGTCTGTTCCTCGCAGCGGAGTGAGACCATAATGCTTCCCAGCACCACTGTGACCCCGCATGTCCTCGCAGAGGACTGGCTCCCGGTCGCCGAACTCGGCGTTGAGTCCCGCCGCGAACGCGCCGCCGCGAGCGCCCTGCCACCACTGTCCTTCCTACACGTGTGGTGGGCGCGACGCCCTCTCGTGGCCAGCGCGGCAGTAGTCCTCGCCGGGCTTCTACCCGCGTGGAGCAAAGACCTCGCCGAAGCGTTCCCGGATACCAAGCCCCTCGCGGACGAACACACCTACCGCCAGTGGCTCCTACACATGGTCGGAATCTGGGGCGACCCCATAGCCGCACGCAAGGCCTACGACGAAGCCGTGGCCAACAAGCGGCGAATACCCAACCCATACACCTATAAGCAGGCGTTCCGCAACCATCCGGACCGAGAAAACCTTAACCTGCTCGCCGCCGTGCTGAGCCACACTTGGGGAGAGGCGCCTCTCGTCGCCGACCTGACAGCTGGCGGCGGAAGCATTCCGTTCGCAGCCGCCCGCCTCGGAATGCGCACCTTTGCGAACGACTTGAACGGCGTCGCCGCCTGCTTGCTTCGGGCAGGCGTGCAGTTCCCGGCACAGTTCGGGCTCGGCATCCTGCCCGACCTCCAGCAGTGGGGTGGGAAGCTCGTCGGCCGGGTCCAGGACAGGATCTCGCGCTACTTCCCCTCCGGTCGGGACGGCCAGGTACTCACCTACATCTGGGCGCAGGCGGTGGCATGTCCTCGCACCGGCAAGACCGTCCCCCTGGTGCCCGACTGGAGTCTGCGTACAGACAAGGGCAAGGAAATCGCCGTCCGACTCGTAACGCATCGCGCGGGGCAGGAGCTTGACGAGCCCGAGTTCGAGGTCGTGGAAGGCGCCGCCATCGACTTTGACCCGCGCCGCGGCACCGTCCGCCGCGGCGACGGCCTCTCACCGTGGGACGGCCAGGTCATCGACGAAAGCTACATCAAGGACGAGGCGCAAGCGGGCCGCATGACGCAGGTCCTATACGCCGTCGCTGTCCGTCCTTCCAACGGTAAGCGGTCCTTCCGCATACCCACGGAGGCGGACCTTCACGGCTTCCGCGACGCAGAGTCAGCTCTGAACGACGTGGCGACCCGATGGGCACTAAACGACGTCATACCGGTCGAGGAGCTGGCAGAAAAGGGGGACCGAGGGCGGACGTCACGACCACGGCTATTCGGGATCACCACCTTCGCTCAGATGTTTAGCTCGCGCCAGCTCCTCGTACACGGAATATTCGTCGAGGAGTTCCGCGTGCTGGCGGCCGAGGTGCACGCGGCGATGCCAGCGGACCGCGCACAGTCAGTCCTGACGCTTCTTGGGGTGATGCAAGGGAAGGCTCTCGACTACAACGCAAAGTCAGCAGCATGGCATCAGTCCCGGCAGACGATTGCGCATGTATTCACGCGGCATGACTTCTCCTTCAAATGGTCCTTCGCGGAGTTCGAGGGAACCGCCCTTTACAAATGGGCGCTGGATCAGCTCCTCGACTCCTTCGGCGGACTTGCCAGGCTCCTTCATAACACCGGTGTAGATCTTGCCACCGGAGCCGCCCGGCATCGCGACGTAAGCGTAACGCAGGGGAACGCGGCAGACGTCCGCCCGCTGGCCGACGGGTCGGTAGCCCATCTGTGCATGGACCCGCCGTACTACGACAATGTAATGTACGCCGAACTGAGCGACTTCTTCTACGTCTGGGAGAAGCGCACGATCGGTCGGATCTCCCCGGACCTCTTCCCCACAGACACCGCCGACGCAGAGAACGAGGCCGTCGCCAATGCCTCGCGCTTCGTCCATATGGGACGGCGGATGAGAGAGCTGGCGGACGCGGACTATGAGGCGAAGATGACCGCGATCTTCGCCGAGGCGCACCGAGTCCTGCGGGATGATGGCGTTCTCACGGTCATGTTCACCCACAAGCGCGCGGAGGCGTGGGACACCCTTGGAATGGGTCTACTCCAGGCGGGATTTACCATCGAGACCTCTTGGCCCATCAACACTGAGGCCGAGCATTCGCTGCACCAGTCGGGAGTCAACAGCGCGGCCAGCACAATCATGCTCGTGTGCCGGAAACGGGCCGCTCCCACTCCCGGCCGTCGCCGCACCTATTGGGAGGACATTGAGGCTGAGGTTCGCCAGACCGCCCGGGATGCCGTGACGCGCTTCCGCGCCGACGGGATCGACGGCGTCGACCTGCTCCTGTCGGCCTATGGTCCGACCCTCGGCGTAGTGAGCCGCCACTGGCCCGTGTACAGCAGCACCGCGGACGAGAACGGCCGAGCCCGACTGCTGCGCCCCGAAGACGCGCTGACCGTGGCTCGTGCCGAGATCGTGCGGGTCCAGCGGGCACGTCTGGTCGGGCGCCCGGTCGAGTTCGACGCCCTCACCGACTTCACCGTCGCGTACTGGGACATGTTCAAGGGGCCGCTCACGACATTCGACGACGCGAGACGCCTCGCCCTCGCCGTAGGCGGACTCGATCTTGACGAACTGCAACGGGCAAAGATTCTGGAGAAGAAGGCCGGAATGGTCACTCTCCAGCCCCCTGGGAAACGGTTGCGCACCCGTGGCGCAGACCCTGACCTACCCGGAGTCCGTGTAGACGCCGAGTCCTTCCTTAGCCTGGTTGACGCTGTGCACACCGCCTGCCACATCGCGGAGGAAGACGGTCTGGGGCGGGCGAAAATGTTCCTGGAGCGGACCGGGCTCATCCGAGACTCCCGCTTCACCGCGGTGGTGCAGGCACTAGTCAACACAGTTCCCCGTACGAAGGTCAAGGACGACTTCGTGCTGTCGCTCGCCAAGTCCTTGGACCGGCTTGTCGCTTTCTGCATGCACGACGTGCTGCTTCCAGAAGAGGAGCACACCACGCCGAAGGAACAGGGCGATCTGTTCCTCGGGATCGCGACATGACCATCTCAGGGCCGGTTGAGCCCCAGANCCNCCCNCCATCGGACTTCACCGCCGTACCATTGCAGCCGTCCTACTCGACGAGCGAGCAGCCCCTGGCTCGGTTCTACGTACCGTTGCTGGCACGCGCCACCGAGTACCACCGTCTCGTCGGCTACTTCAGCTCCACCGTGCTGGCCCGCGCCGCCGCTGGCTTCGCCCCCTTCGTCGCACGCGGCGGCACAATGCAGCTCGTCGTCGGCGCCCAGCTCACGGAGGAGGACGTCGACGCGGTCCTGCACGGCGAGCCGCTGGANCGGATCGTCGCGGAACGCCTGACCGTCGCTCCGCTGGACGACGGTGTCGACATAGTCACCCGTGAGCGACTGCGCGTGCTCGCCTGGATGCTCCGGGAGGGTCGGCTCGACATACGCGTCGGCGTTCCCGTGGACCGCAACGGAGCACCGCTGCGGACCGAGGAGGCCCACCGCTACTTCCATTCCAAGTACGGGCTGCTCACCGACGCACGAGGCAGGCAGGTCGCGTTCATCGGCAGCGATAACGAGACCATCTCCGGCTGGACCGGCAACCACGAGACTCTCCACGTGTACTGGTCCTGGAACCAGGAAGTCTGGTCCATCTACGGCCAAGACGTGACGCGCCGATTCCAGCGGCACTGGGACGGTCTCCCCGACGCCGGCTGGACGGTCATGGCCGTGCCCGACGCGGTCCGACAGGCTCTAGTCGACATCGTCCCGGCTGGTTGGCACCCGCCCCTCCGCGACCCCGACCCACGGCTACGCATCCCCACCAGTGACAGCCACGACGCTACAGAGACCGACTCGCAAGCCACCCTCGCAACCACTGAGGAGGAGGGTGACGACGGCGCGACCGTCGACCTCGAGGAGGCCCAATCTGTGTTGCTCGATATCCTCGACGCACCTTTGAGCCGCACGTTCGTCGGCCTGACCAGCGCGACGGTCGTCCCCCTCCCCCACCAGGTGCGGATCGCCGTCCGCGCCGTCGAGACGTTCCCGCGCGGCTACCTGCTCGCCGACGAGGTTGGTCTCGGCAAGACGGTCGAGGCCGGCCTCATCCTGCGCGAGCTGCTGCTATCCGGGCGGGCACGGACGGCGCTGCTTCTCGTGCCGGCGAGCGTCCTGCGCCAGTGGCAAGAGGAGCTACACGAGAAGCTCGCCCTCGACGTCCCCCGCTACGACCGGGGCCAGTTCCGCGACCGTCACGACAACGAACTCCAGACCATCCCAACAGCGAATCCCTGGTCAGCGTTCCCGGTGCTCCTCGCCTCCTCTCACCTTGCACGCCGTGCCGACCGGTCGGAGCAGGTCCTCGCAGCTGGCCCGTGGGACATTGTGATCGTCGACGAGGCCCACCATGCCCGCCGCCGCGGCCTCAAGGCAACCGGTAGCCCGAACCGGCTGCTCACGCTCCTGCAGACGATGCGTGCCGCCCAAGCGTGGAAAGCCATATACCTCGCGACCGCGACCCCCATGCAGATGGCTCCGCACGAGGCATGGGACCTCATCGAACTCCTCGGTCTGCCGGGTGCCTGGGGCGAGTCCGCCGACCAGTTCGTCCGCTACTTCAGCCATCTGCGTCGCCCCGCCGAGGAACGGGACTGGGTGCTGCTAACCCGGATGCTGCGCGACCATCTAGACCAACCAGACGCACCGCAGGACGAAACGCTTCGTGCGAAGGTCATCGCCGAACTTGGGCCAGCGAGGTCGCGTTCAGTCCTGCGCCTGCACGAGCCCCCTCCACCGACCCGCCTTCGGATCAGTGGTTGGACCGCGACGCAGCAGCGATGCGCCGACGACTGGCTGCAGGCGCACACACCGATGCGCGACCGCGTCTTTCGTAACACCCGGTCGACCATGCGCGACTACCAGCGCCAGGGTCTGCTTCCCGCCGACCTCGTCATCCCACGTCGGCACGTCCACGATGAGTTCATCGACCTCAGTGGACCCGAACGGCAGCTCTACGACCGGATCGACGCCTACATCCGTCGCTACTACAACGCCTACATGCAGCAGGGCGGAAACCCGGCGTCCCAGGCTCTCGGCTTCGTGATGACCGTCTACCGGCGGCGGCTCACCAGCAGCTTTTGGGCCGTGCGCAACTCTCTCGCAAGGCGCCGAGACAACCTCACCGCAGGCGGACACCTCGCCATCGGCACGCTCCTGGACGCCGACGACACCACCGTAGCGGAAGATGACGAGACTGCCCCGCCCGACTTGCAGTCCACCCTCCTCCCCCACGACGTCCTCGCTCATCTCCGCGACGAGGTCGCTGAACTTGAAGCATTCATCGCGGGCATCGACGCGCTCGGCGGCCACGACTCGAAGGCCCAGCAACTCGACCACGACCTGTCCGAGGCGATCGCCGCTGGCTACGACAGCGTCGTGGTGTTCACCCAGTACACCGACACCATGGACTTCCTCCGGACGAGGCTCGCCGGCCTCTACCAGCGGGTNGCCTGCTACTCCGGCCGCGGCGGTGAGCAATGGGACCCCGCCACCGGCACCTGGCGGCAGGTGAGTAAACCGGAACTCAAACAACGTTTCCGCGCGGGCGAGGTACGCATCCTCCTCGGTACCGACAGCATGAGCGAGGGACTCAACCTCCAGACCAGCGGCCGCCTGTTCAACTACGACATGCCGTGGAACCTCATGCGCGTCGAACAGCGGATCGGCAGGATCGACCGCATCGGCGCCGGTCACCCCGTCGTGAGCATCAGTAACTACTATTACGCCAACACCGTTGAACAGCAGATCTACACCAGCATCAAGGCCGACTTCGGCGACTTCACAGAGATCATCGGGGACGCCCAACCCGTCCTCGCAGCCACCGAGGAAGCCATTCGCAAGGCTGCGATGCAGCCGACAGCCGCAGCGACCAGCATCGTCATCGCGGAGCAGGTCCGCAGCATCCAGAACCAAGTGGTCCAGGCGACCGGCGGCGACGTCCGACTCTCTGACTCCGAGGAGCCCGCCCCACTGATCCCTACACTCACTCCCAGCGCAACACTCGCCGACCTAGAAAAGACTCTCAATAGCAATCCCCTTACCGGCCAGTACTTGCATCCCGTCCTGGAATCCGAAGAGCTGTACCTTCTGACACTTCCCGGCCGCCCGCATCGGCACGTTACCTTCAGCCGCGATCTTGCGAACAGCTCTCAGCTCGACGTCGATCTTCTCACCTGGGGGAGTCAGGCACTGAACGATCTCCGCAGAAGCGTCCCTCCACCAGCCCCAGACTCGACCGCAGTCCCGTGATTTAGAGGTTGTCTCAGGTGGGGAGTTTCTTCCAGCAGGTGATCGCGGCGGCGAGGCAGAGGAGCCCAAGGAAGTTATGGCCATTGCGTTCGTAGCGGACGGCCAGCCGGCGGTACCCGTCAAGNCAGGCGATCATCCGTTCGATCTTCCACCGGTACTGGCCGAGACGTTCGGTGCTCTCCACGCCGCGTCGGGCGATGCGTACCGCGATGCGGCGCCGGCGTAGGAAACGGCGCAGGTACGGGTAGTCGTAGCCCTTGTCGGCCCGCAGCTTGGCGGGTCGGCGTCGCCGCGGCCCACGCCGGGACCGGATCGCGGGGATGCTGGCGACCAGCGGGATGAGGGCGTGGCTGTCGTGCAGGTTCGCCCCGGAGACCGCCACGACCAGCGGGAGGCCGTCGGCGTCGGTCAGGACATGAATTTTCGAGCCGGCTTTGCCGCGATCGACCGGATTGGGACCGGTCAGAGTTCCCCTTTTTTCGCCCGGAGGCTGGCAGCGTCCACGATCACCGACGACCAGTCGACCTGCCCGACGATCCCGTGGGCGTCGAGGATCGCCCGGTGCAGCCGGGGCCACACGCCCGCCCGGGTCCAGGCCTGGAACCGCCGGTGCGCCGTGGGCACCGACACCCCGAACTCGGTGGGTAGATGCCGCCAGGCACAGCCCGCGGTCAGCACGTAGACCACCGCGGTGAACACCACCCGGTCCTCGAGCGGCGCGGTCCCCCCACCCTGATGACGGGACTCGAACCGGGGCAGCAACGGTTCCACCAGCTCCCACAGATCATCCGGGACCAGCCGCTGAGCGAGGCTGTTCTCCATCACATCCATGATC
>NZ_JYFN01000102.1 GCF_000948395.1 Frankia torreyi
GCCAGATGCACCGCCACCAACGACGACGAACACGCCGTATCCACCGTGATCGCCGGCCCCTCCAACCCAAACGTGTACGCCACCCGCCCCGACGCGACGCTCGTGGTGTTGCCGGTGGACAGATGCCCCTCCAGGCCCGGGTCGGGCCGGCCCGCGACCGACGCGTAGTCCTGGGCGATCACCCCGGCGAACACGCCGGTCCGGCTGCCGCCCAGCCGGGTCGGATCGATCCCGGCGCCTTCGAACGCCTCCCACGCGGTCTCGAGCAGCAGCCGCTGCTGCGGGTCGGTCGCGGTCGCCTCCCGCGGGCTGAGGCCGAAGAAGGCGGCGTCGAACTCATCGGCGTCGTAGAGGAAGCCACCGCGCATGACGTAGGTCCGCCCGGCCGCGTCCGGATCGGGGTCGTAGAGCCGCTCGAGGTCCCAGCCACGGTTGTCCGGGAAGTCCCCCGTCGCGTCCCGGCCCTCGGTGACGAGCCGCCACAGGTCCTCGGCGGAGCGCACCCCGCCGGGGAACCGGCAGCTCGCCGAGACGATCGCGATCGGCTCGTCGGCGAGCGCGGCGGTGCGAACCGCCCCGGCCGTCGACGCCTCCCGCAGCTCGCCCGTCTGATCGGCGTCGGCGTCGGCGTCAGCACCGAGCAGACGGGACCGGAGGAACCCGGCGATCCCGGCCGCCGTCGGATAGTCGAACAGCAGAGTCGCGGGCAGCCGCAGGCCGGTCACGACGCCCAGCCGGTTACGCAGTTCGACCGCGGTCAGGGAGTCGAAGCCGAGCGTGTTGAGCGGCCGGTCGGCGTCGAGGAGGTCCGCGCCGGCGTGGCCGAGCACCGTCGCGATCTGGCCGAGCACGAGATCGAGCAGGGTACGGCGGCGGTCGTTGCCGTTCATCCGCCGCAGCCGGTCGGCCAGCGGCTCGGCGGTGCGATCGCCGACGCCGGCACCGGCCGCGGCGCGCCGGGTGCCGCGGCGCACCAGATCACGAAGGATCCCCGGCAGCCGGCCATCCTCGGCCTGGGCGCGCAGGGCGGCCTGGTCGAAGCCGATCGGAACCAGGACGGGCCCACCGTCGACGAGGGCGGTGTCCACCGCCGCGAGGCCGTCCGCCTCGGACAGCGGGACGAGCCCCGCGCGGCGGATCCGGCTCAGCTCCTCCGGCGTCAGCCGCGCCGTCATCCCGGCGGTGGGCTCCCACGGCCCCCAGACCAGGCAGACGGCGGGCAGGCCCTGCACGTGCCGGTCCGCGGCCAGCGCGTCCAGGTAGGCGTTCGCGGCCGCGTAGTTCGCCTGGCCCGGGTTGCCCACGGTGGCGGCCGCCGAGGAGAAGAGCACGAAGGCCGCGAGATCGAGCGACGCGGTCAGTTCGTGCAGGTGCCAGGCGGCGTCGGCCTTGGGCCGCAGCACCCCGTCGAGCCGCGGCGCGCTCTGCCCGTCGAGCGGAGCGTCGTTCACGGCTCCCGCGGTGTGGACGACGGCGGTCAAGGGGTGGTCCTCGGGCACGTCCGCCAGCAGGTCCGCGAGCGCCGTCCGATCACCGACGTCGCAGGCCGCGATGGTGACGTCCACGCCGAGCTCACCGAGTTCGGCGCGCAGCCGTCCGGCCTGCGCCGAGGCGGGACCCGACCGGCTCGCGAGCAGCAGGTGGCGGACGCCGTGCTCGGTCGCCAGTCGGCGGGCGACGAGAGCCCCCAGACCTCCGGTCCCCCCGGTGATCAGAACGGTCCCCTCGGGGTCGAGGCCGACGGGCAGGGTGAGGACGACCTTGCCGACATGACGGGCCTGGCTGAGATACCGGAACGCCTCCGGGGCCCGCCGGACGTCCCACGCGGTCACCGGGAGGGGGTGCAGCGTGCCGTCCTCGAACAGGCGGACCAGCTCGAGGAGCATCTGCCGGATCCGGTCGGGAGCCACGGCGTTGAGGTCGTAGGCCTGGTAGGTGAGCCCCGGATGGTCGGTGGCCACCTGTTCGGCGTCGCGGATGTCGGTCTTGCCCATCTCGAGGAAGCGGCCGCCAGGAGCCACCAGCCGCAGCGAGGCGTCGACGAAGTCGCCCGCCAGCGAATCCAGGACGACGTCGACGCCTCGCCCGTCGGTGGCGGCGCGGATCCGCTCCTCGAAGGCGAGGGAACGCGAGGACGAGATCTGGTGCTCCGCCCGCCCTTCGGCCCGAAGTGTGTCCCACTTACCGGGGCTGGCGGTCGCGTGGATCTCCGCGCCCAGGTGGGCGGCCAGCCGGCTGGCCGCCATCCCGACGCCCCCGGCCGCGGCATGGATGAGCACGCTCTCCCCGGCCCGCAGCCGGGCCAGGTCGACGAGTCCGTGATAGGCGGTCATGAACGCGATCGGGGTCGCCGCGCCCTGAGCGAAGGACCAGCCGGCGGGCAGGCGGACCAGATGACGGTGGTCGGCCACCGCCACCGGGGCGATCGCGCCCGCGAGCAGGCCCATGACCCGGTCGCCGGGGGAGAGGCCGGTGACGTCCGGTGCGACCTCGACGACGATGCCGGCGCCCTCGCTGCCGAAGGCGGCGGTTCCCGGGTACATGCCCAGCGCCAGCAGCACATCGCGGAAGTTCAGCCCGGCGGCCCGCACCGCGACCCGGACCTGGCCGGCGGCGAGCGGGGTGTCGACGTCCGGAGCCGGGACCAGCGCCAGGTTCTCCAGCGTGCCGGGCTCGGTGACGTCCAGGCGCCAGGTGGACGACGGGCCGGGAGGGCGCAGCCGGTCCTCGCCCTCGGAGCGCACGAGGCGAGGCGTCCAGAGGTCACCGGCGCGCACGGCGACCTCCGGCTCCCCGGACGCCACCACCGCCGGCAGCATCGGGACCGACTCCCGCGCCGAGTCCAGGTCGGCCAGCACGATGCGGTCCGGGAACTCCGCCTGGGCGGTCCGGACGAGACCCCACAGGGCAGCCTGCGCCCGGGCGTCGACGCGGTCGCCGGGGCGGGCGGCGACCGCGCCGCGGGTGAGCACCACCAGGGAGGAGGCCACGGTCGCGTCGTCGGCGACCCAGGCGCGCAGCAGATCCAGCAGCGCGCCGGTAAGGCGTCGGACCGCGCTCGGATCGTCCTGCGGGCCGCCCGCCGGGAACGAGGGGGCCACGACGACGACCGCGGGCATCGGGCCGCCGTCGAGCGAGGCGCGCAGAGCCGGCAGGTCGGCATGGACGGCCGCGGTGACCCCGGCGCGGTCGAGGCCGCGGCGCAGCTCCGGGTCGTCCGGGCCGAGCACCGCCCAGCCGCCGGTCGCGGGCGGAAGCTGCCCGCCAGAGCCTGGTGCCGCCGGCGGTGAGGCCACCCACGTCACCTCGTGGAGCACCGTGGGGCGCGCCGGAGCCGCGGCCGACAGACTCCCCCGGGCGACCGATCGGAGTACAAGCCGCTCGACGGTGGCCACCGGCGCGCCGGTGGGGTCAGCGACGTCGATCGCCACCGCGCCGTCGTCGATCACCCGCAACCGCACGTGGACCTCGGCGGCTCCGGTCGCGTGCAGCCGCACGCCTGACCAGGTGAACGGGATCCGGACCGCGGCGTCCGCCGGCGACTGGCCGACCGCCTCGAAGGCGAGCGGATGCAGCGCGGCGTCGAGCAGGGCGGGGTGCAGGGCGAACCCCGCCGGGTCGGTTCCCTCGGGCAGTCGCAGCGTCGCGTACAGGTCCCCGTCGTGCCGCCAGAGGGCACGCACCGCCTGGAACGCCGGCCCGTAATCGTAGCCGGCCTCGGCCAGACGCTCGTACAAGCTCGCGGCGTCGAGTGCGGTCGCCTCCTCGGGCGGCCGGGTGACGTCGGGACGGGTGACGTCGGGACGGGCGGGGGCGACCGGCCCGGGTCCGCCCTCCCCGGGGGCGAGGGTCCCCTCGGCGTGGCGGGTCCAGGCCGAGGGGGCCGGCAGGGACTCGCCGATTCCGGCGGCCTCGGCCGCGCCAGAGTCGCCCTCGCGGGGGCGGGAGTGGATCCGCACGGCCCGACGCCCGGAGTCGTCCGGCCATCCGACGGTGACCTGCAGATCGAAGATCCCCCGCGCGGGCAGGGCCAGCGGGGCGGCCAGGACGAGCTCCTCGACGCCGCCGGCACCGACCCGCTCGCCCGCCCCGATCGCGAGGTCGAGGAAGGCCGTGCCGGGCAGCACCACCGTGCCGGCGACCGTGTGGTCGGCCAGCCAGGGATGGGACGACGTCGAGACCCGACCGGTGAGGACGGTGGCGACCCCGTCGTCCTCGGCGAGCCCGACCGCCGTGGTGGCGATGGGATGTCCCGTCGAGAGCAGGCCGAGCGCGCCGGCGTCGAGCGGGCCCGACGGTTCGTCGATCCAGTAACGCCGGTGCTCGAAGGCATAGGTGGGCAGGTCGACCCGCCGACCCCGGCCGGCGAACACCGTGCGCCAGTCCGGGCCGAGGCCGTGCACGTGCAGCCGGGTGAGCGCGGCCAGCAGGGTCGGCACCTCGCCGCTTCCCGCTCGGGCCACCGCGGTCGCTACGACCGCCACCTGCGGGTCGATCCCGGCCAGACCATCGGCGACCATGCCGGTGAGCGCGGCGTCGGGGCCGATCTCCAGGTAGCCGGTCACGCCCGCCGCGTGCAACGCGCGCAGGCCGGCGGCGAACCGGACCGGCCGGCGGACGTGCTCCGCCCAGTACTGCGGGGTGCCCATCAGCCCGGCGCTCGCGCTCTCACCGGTGACATTGGAGATCATCGGGATCTGCGGCGGGTGAAAGGACACCTCGCGCAGCGCGACCGCGAAATCGGCGAGCATTCCGTCCATGTGCGGCGAGTGGAACGCGTGGCTGACCTTCAGCCGCTTCCCCCGGCGACCGCGGGCTCGCCAGCCGGCGGCGATCCGCTCCACCGCGTCAAGATCACCGGAGATGACCGTGGACGTGGGGCCGTTGACCGCCGCGACGGCGACGCGCTCCCCCTCGTCCCGCAGCAACGCGACGGTTTCCTCCTCGGAGGCCTCCAGCGCGACCATCCCGCCATCGCCGCGCAGCCCCTGCATGAGCCGGCCCCGCGCGGCCACCAGGGCGCAGGCGTCGGGCAGCGACAGGATGCCGGCGACGTGAGCGGCGGCCACCTCCCCGATGGAGTGTCCGATCAGGTAGTCCGGCCGCACGTCCCAGGACCGCAGCAGCCGGTACACCGCGACCTCGAACGCGAAGATGGCCGCCTGGGCGTGATCGGTCCGGTTCAGCAGGACCGTGTCCCCGCCCCGCGGCGGCGGGTCGTCGGTGAACATGACCTCCAGCAGCGGTCGGTCGAGCCGCGGGTCGAGTTCGGCGCGCACGGCGTCCAGCGCGGCGGCGAAGGCGGGAAACGCGGCGTACAACGCGCGGCCCATCCCGGGACGTTGGCTTCCCTGCCCGGTGAACAGGAAGGCCGTCGCGCCGGCCACGGCCACGTGGCCACGGTCGACCCCGGAGGCCTCTCGCCCGTCGGCGACGGCGAGCAGACCGGCCAGGTAGCCGTCCCGGTCGCCGGCCACGACACCGGCGCGGTGTGCCAGGACGCCGCGGGTGGCGGCCAGCGAGGCGCCGATGTCCAGGTCGGACGGCGACGGCTCGGCGACGAGACGGTCGTGCAGTCGCCGGGCCTGGGCCCGCAGGGCACCCTCGGTGACGGCGGACAGAATCCACGGCAGAGCCAGGTCCCCCACCGGGGCGGCTGCCGGCTCCCGGTGGTCGGCGAGGGTGGCGGCCGGGGCGACGGCGACCTCGCCCGGGACAGCGGCCTCGCCCGGGACAGCGGCCGGTTCCGGGACGGCGACCGGTTCCGGGACGGCGACCGCCGGCTCTTCCAGGATGAGATGCGCGTTGGTCCCGCTGATACCGAAGGAGGACACCCCTGCCCGTCGAGGAGCGTCACCCGCAGCCCAGGCGGTCGGCTCGCGCAGCAGCGAGACCGCGCCGGCGTTCCAGTCCACGTGCGGCGAGGGTTGGTCGACGTGCAGGGTGCGGGGCAGGCGCGCGTGCCGCATCGCCAGGACCATCTTGATGACGCTGGCCACGCCGGCCGCAGCCTGGGTGTGACCGATGTTGGACTTGACCGATCCCAGCCACAGTGGCCGGTCGGGGTCGCGGCCCTGGCCGTACGTGGCGAGCAGCGCCCGGGCCTCGATCGGGTCCCCGAGCGACGTGCCGGTCCCGTGCGCGTCGACGGCGTCGATCTCGGCGGTGGTGAGCTGGGCGTTGGCCAACGCCTGGCGGATCACCCGCTCCTGGGAGGGGCCGTTGGGCGCGGTGAGCCCGTTGCTGGCGCCGTCGGAGTTGACGGCGCTACCGCGGATCACGGCGAGGACCTGATGGCCGTTCCTGGTCGCGTCGGACAGCCGCTCCAGGAGTAGCAGGCCGCCGCCCTCGGCGAAGTTCGTGCCGTCGGCCGCCGCCGCGAAGGCCTTGCATCGCCCGTCGGGGGCGAGTCCGCGCTGCCGGCTGAACTCGACGAAGACCCCGGGTGAGGACAGCACCGTCGCGCCGCCCGCCACCGCGAGGGAGCATTCCCCGGCCCGCAGTGCCCGGGCCGCGAGATGAATCGCCACGAGCGAGGCGGAGCAGGCCGTGTCTACGGAGATCGCGGGCCCCTCGAGGCCGAACGAGTAGGCGACCCGTCCCGACGCCACGCTCGGGGTGTTTCCGGTGAGCAGATAGCCCTCGTAGGCGCGGGGGGCGTCCCGCAGCCGGGGCGCGTACTCCTGCGCGATCACGCCGGCGAACACGCCGGTGTCGCTGCCCCGCAGCGACCCCGGCGCCAGGCCGGCCCGTTCGAACAGCTCCCAGGTGAGCTCGAGCAGCAGGCGGTGCTGGGGGTCGGTGGCAGCGGCCTCCCGGGGGTTGATGCCGAACAACGCGGCATCGAATCCGGCCGCGTCGTCGAGGAAACCCCCGTGGCGGACATAGGACGTGCGGGAGTGGTCCGGATCCAGGTCGTGCAATGTGGCGGTGTCCCAGCCGCGGTCGGTGGGGAATTCCGCGATCGCGTCCCGCCCCTCGTCGACCAGCCGCCACAGGGCCTCGGGCGAGTCGACCGCGCCAGGGAAGCGGCAGGCCATCGACACGATCGCGATGGGCTCGCTGTCCCGGGCCTCGGCCGCGCTCAGTCGCCCCCGGGCGTGAGCGAGGTCCATGGTGACCCGCTTGAGGTACTCGCGGAGCTTCTGCTCGTTGGCCATGGGACGCCGATACCTCCGGTAGCTGCGCTCGGTTGATGCCGAACTGGGCTGGGCTGCGAGACGGAGACGCAGGGGAAACGGATTTCGTCTTTCGGAACCCGGACGCGGGGTGTGGACTATGCGGGTCGTGGACTAGGGCGAGCGGAAGCGTCAGAGGTTGTCGATGAAGTCGAAGATCTCGTCGTCGGTCGCCGAACTGAGACCCTCCAGCCGCGGTGCTCCCTCAGCGGCCCCGCCCAGGTCGCGGGTCCTGGCCAGGTCGCGGATCCTGGCCAGCAGCGCCTCGACGCGGTTTTCGAGTACCGCCACGTCCCCGTGGCCGGCGGGCAGCGCCTCACACGACCGCTGCAACCGGTCCAGGTCCGCCAGTACCGAGGACGTGGTCTGCGCGGTGCCGGCGTCCGGTGCCACCAGCTCGTCGAAGAGGTAGGAGACGAGCTGCTCGGGAGTCGGATGGTCGAACACCAGCGTCGCCGGCAGGGTCAGACCGGTCGCGGCGCCCAACCGGTTGCGTAGCTCCACCGCCGTCAGCGAGTCGAATCCGAGGTCGCGGAAGGCGCCGTCGGCCGGGATCGCCCGCGGGTTCGGATGACCCAGCGCGACAGCCGCGTGGGTCTGGACGAGGGTGAGCAGCAGGGGGCGCCGACCGGACTCCGGCGCGGCGTCCAACCGCTGCTGCCAGGACAGCTCCACGTCACCGTCCGTTGCCCGACGGTTCGGCACGCGCACCAGGTCACGCAGCAGGGCGGGCAGATCGCCGGTGGCCGCCGCCTCCCGCAGGGCAGCGGAGTCGAGGCGGGNCGGNACGACCACCCCCCNGGTCGCCCCGAGTGCCGCGTCGAACAGCGCGAGACCTTCGCCGGTGGACAGGGCGGCGAGCCCGCTGCGGCCCAGCCTGGTCAGGGCGGCGGAGTCCAGATGCCCGGTCATGGCGCTGGCCTGCGACCACAGGCCCCAGGCCATCGAGGTGGCGGGCAGGCCGCGGGCGTGGCGGTCGTGCGCGAGGGCGTCGAGGAAGGCGTTGGCCGCGGCGTAGTTCGCCTGACCGGCGGGGCCCAGGGTGCCGGCGACCGAGGAGAACAGCACGAAGGCGGCCAGATCGACGTCCTGCGTCAGTTCGTGCAGGTTCCAGGCCGCGTCGATCTTGGGGCGCAGCACCGCGTCGAGCCGTTGCGGCGTCAGGGACTGCAGCAGGCCGTCGTCGAGGACACCCGCGGCGTGGACCACCGCGGTCAGGGGTCGGTCGTCCGGGATCTCCCCGAGCACCCCGGCCAGGGCGTCGCGGTCGGCGGCGTCGCAGGCCTTCAGGTCCACCGTGGCGCCGGCGGCCGTCAGCTCGGCGAGCAGCTCGGCGGCTCCCGGTGCGCCGTGCCCCCGGCGGCTGAGCAGGATCAGATGCCGGATCCCGTGCTCGACGACGAGATGGCGGGCGAGCGCACCCCCCAGGATCCCGGTGCCCCCGGTGATCAGGACGCTGCCGGCAGGGTCGAGCGGGCGGGGGACCGTCAGGACGACCTTGCCGGTGTGCCGGGCCTGGCCGAGATAGCGGAACGCCTCCGTCGCCCGGCGGATGTCCCAGGCGGCGACCGGCAGGGCGCTGATCTCCCGCCGCCGGAACATCGGCAGCAGCGCGTTCATCATCCGACCGACATGCTCGGGTCCCTGGTCGGTCACGTCGTAGGAGCGGTAGCTCACTCCCGGATGCGCCGCGGCCACGGCGGCAGGGTCGCGGATGTCGGTCTTGCCCATCTCGACGAAGCGGCCGCCCGGACTGAGCAGGCGTAGCGAGGCGTCCACGAACGGACCCGCCAACGAGTTGAGGACGACGTCCACCCCACGCCCGCCGGAGGCCGCCCGGAACCTCTCCTCGAAGTCGAGGTCGCGCGACGAGGCGATGTGGTCGGAGCCCAGCCCGAGCGAACGCAGCACGTTCCACTTGCCGGGGCTGGCCGTCCCGAGCACCGTCACACCCCAGTGCCTGGCCAGCTGAAGCGCCGCCATCCCGACGCCGCCGGTCGCGGCGTGCAGGAGCAGCGTCTCGCCCGCGCCGACCGCGGCGATCTCGGCCAGCCCGTAGTAGGCGGTCAGGAACACGACCGGGATCGCGGCGGCCTCGGCGAAGCTCATCCCGGGCGGCATGGGCCACAGCGTCCGGTGATCGGCGATCCCCACCGGTCCGGCGCCGCTGGACATCAGGCCCATCACGCGGTCCCCGGGGGCGAACGTGGTCACCTCCGGCCCGACCTCGAGCACCACGCCGGCGGCCTCGCCGCCGGGCGGCCGGGTGTCCCCGCTGACCAGGTCGAGCGCGAGGACCACCTCGCGGAAGTTCAGGCCGGCGGCCCGGATCGCGATCCGCACCTCGCCGGCGGCCAACGCGACGGAGGCCGCCTCCCCCGGGGCCAGCGCGAGACTGTCGAGCGATCCCTTCCCGGTCAGGACCAGATGCCAGTCGGCCGTCCGCTCCGGCGGGACGAGCATGTCGTCGCCGGCGTCGAGTCGGGTCAGCCGCGGCGTGTGGAGCTGCCCGCCGCGCAGCGCGCCCTGGGGCTCACCCTGGGACTCGCCCTGCTCGAGCGCGTCGACGACGGCAGCCCGCGAGGCGTCGCTCGCGTCGAGGTCGAGCAGACCGAAGCGGTCCGGGTGCTCCGACTGGGCGGTCCGGACCAGCCCCCAGACCGACGCGGCGGCGAGGTCCGCGACGCGCTCCCCCGCGTGGACCGCGACCGCGCCCCGGGTGACCAGAAGCAGGCGCGCAGCGGCGAAGGCCTCCTGCGCCAACCACGAGGTCAGCAGCCGCAGAGCGTCGTGCGTGGCCGTGCGGGCCGCGTCCGCAACGCTCCCGGCCCGCGCCGGCCAGGACACGACCACGGTCTTGACCCGGGCCCCGGCCGCCACGGACTCTCGCAGCGCGTCCAGGTCCGCGACGCGCTCGACCTGCGCCCCGCGGTCGGCGGCGGCCGCGGCGAGGCCCCACGGGTCGTCGCCGACCAGCGCCAGCGCGGCCGGCGGGGCCGTGCTGGCCCCCCGCTCGTCCGCGGGGCGCTCGACGGGACGCCAGTCCACGCCGAGCAGCGACGGCGGCGCCCCCGTACGGAACGCGGCGAGCTGCGCGTCGTCCATCGGGCGCACGGCGAGCGTGCCCACCGTGGCGAGCGGCTGACCGGAGACGTCGGTGAGCAGGAGCGTCACCGAGGCTGGACCGGTCGCCGTGGCGCGGACCCGGGCCTGCGTCCCGCCCTGCGCGTGCAGCGCGACCCTGCTCCAGGAGAACGGGACGAGCAACGCGTCCGGCGCAATCGGCGGGAGCGCCAGGGTCGCGGCATGCAGCGCTGCGTCCAGCAGCGCGGGGTGCAGGCCGAACGTCCCCGCCGGCTGGTCCTCGGGCAGGCGGACGTCGGCGAACACGTCCGCGCCGCGCCGCCAGGCCGCGCGCAGGCCGCGGAAGTTCGGACCGTAGTCGTACCCTCGCGCGGCCAGGGAGTCGTAGTGCGCGTCGATGTCGATCAGCTCGGCCCCCGCCGGCGGCCAGGCCTCCGGCGGATCCTCGGCCAGGCCCGGGGTCGCCTCGGATGGCCCTCCCGCGGGCACCTGCGTGGTGGGCGCGTCCACGGTGGACAGCTCCGCCCTGGCATGCAGGGTCCAGTCCGTCTCGTCGGTCGCGTCGGCCGGGCGCGAGTACACCGTCGTCCTCCACCCGCCGGCGTCGTTCGCGGGTTGGATCACCACCTGCATCTGCACCTCGCCGTCGTCGGGCAGGACGACCGGCGCCTCCAGCAACAGCTCGTCGACGAACCGCCCCCCGAGCGGGCGACCGGCCGTGAGGACGAGGTCGACGAGGGCGGCGCCGGGCAGCACGACCATGTCCCGCAGGACGTGGTCCGCCAGCCAGGGATGGTTCGCCAGGTTCAGCCGGCCGGTGAGGATCGTCGTCCCGCCTTCGGCCGGGCGCACCTCGGCGGCGAGCAGGGGGTGGTTGGCGGGGTCGAGTCCGGCGGCGGCGAGATCGGAGCCGCGGCCGTCGGGAGCCAGCCAGTACCGTTCCCGCTCGAACGCGTAGGTCGGCAGGTCCACCACCTGCCCGTCCGCGCCGGCGAACAGTGATTCCCAGCCCGACCTCGACCCGCCGATCCGCAGCGCGGCCACGGCCGCGGCCACCGCATGCCGCTCCGACGTCCCCGGACGCATCGTCGCCAGCAACACCGGCTCGCCACCGCCCACCGAGCCCTCGGACGACCCATGCGCCGACACCGACACCGACACCGGGGCCGGGGTCGGGGTCGGTTCTTCCGCGGCCAGGCAGTCACCGGCCATCCCCGTCAACGTCCGGTTCGGACCGATCTCCACAAACACCTCGACACCAGCATCCCGCAACACCCGAATCCCGTCCGCGAACCGCACCGGACGACGAACATGCCCCACCCAGTAATCCGCCCCGAGAACCTCACCATCAACAACCCGCCCCGACACGTTCGACACCAGCGGAATCGACGGAACCCGAAACGTCAGACCCTCCACCACCCGCCGGAAATCATCAAGCATCCCCTCCATATGATGCGAATGAAAAGCATGACTCACCCGCAGCAACGACGTCCGACGACCCTGCCCCCGCACCACCTCCCCCACCCAGGCAACAGCATCCGCATCACCCGCCACCACCACCGACGCCGGCCCGTTCACCGCCGCCACCGACACCCGCCCCGCCACCGCCGGCTCCGCCAGCACCCCCGCGACCTCATCCTCCCCCGCCGCCACCGCCAGCATCGCCCCACCCGCCGGCAGCTCCTGCATCAACCGGCCCCGCGCCGCCACCAGCACACACGCATCCACCAGCCCGAAAACCCCCGCCACATACGCCGCCGCCACCTCACCAATCGAATGCCCCACCACGAAGTCAGGCACCACACCCGACGACTCCAACAACCGGAACAGCGCCACCTCCAACGCGAACAACGCCGGCTGCGTGTACCGCGTCGTATCCAGAAGACCAGCCTCCACCGACCCCTCCGCCGCGAACATCACCTCCCGAAGCGGACGATCCAGAAACCCATCGAAACCAGCACACACCTCATCCAGAGCAGCCGCGAACACCGGCGAAGAAAAATACAACTCCCGCCCCATACCCACCCGCTGACTACCCTGACCAGCAAACAGAAAAGCCAACCGACCCGCCGACCGCACCCCACCCCGCACCACCAACGGCGAACTCCCCCCCGCCGCCACCACCCGCAACCCCGCACGCAACTCCTCCACCCCCTCCGCGACCACCACCACCCGACGCTCCAACAACGACCGCGTCGCCACCAGAGAAAACCCCACATCCACCAGCGACACCCCACCCCCAGCCACCAACGAATCCAGAACCACCGCCTGCCCCCGCAACCCCGACTCCGACCGCGCCGACACCACAAAAGGCAACACCCCACCCCAACCCCGCACCCCGGACACAGAAACACCCGAATCCACACCACCAGCCACCACACCACCAGAAACAGCCGCGCCACCGGAAACGGCAACGCCATCAGCCTCAGCAATGGCATCAGACGGAGCGGCGCCATCCGACACGGTGGCACTGTTCGACAAAGCGATACCGCTCGACCCGGCCGCAGTGTTCGCCGCGGCGGCGCTACTCGACACTGCGGTACTCGACACTGCGGTACTCGACACGGTGGTACTCGACACGGTGGAATTCAAGCTGGTGGAATTCGACCCGGCGGCACCGTTCGGTGTCGTGCGGTCGAGGACGGGGGGTTCCTCCAGGATGACGTGGGCGTTGGTGCCACTGATCCCGAACGACGACACCGCGGCCCGACGCGGACCCGACCCCTCCCAGGGAACCGACCGGGTGACCAGCCTGACCGCNCCGGCCGACCAGTCGACCTCCGGCGTCGGCTCATCCACGTGCAGCGTCGGCGGCACCTCACGGTGACGCATCGCCATCACCATCTTGATGATTCCCGCGACGCCCGCCGCNGCCNGNGTNTGGCCGATGTTCGACTTCACCGATCCCAGCAGCAACGGCCGATCCACCGGACGGCCCTGACCATAGGTCGCCAGCAACGCCTGCGCCTCGATCGGATCACCCAACCGGGTACCCGTCCCATGCGCCTCCACCACATCCACATCACCCACACCCAGACCCGCACTCCCCAACGCCGCCCGGATCACCCGCTGCTGCGACGGACCGTTCGGCGCCGTCAATCCGTTACTGGCACCGTCGGAGTTCACCGCCGACCCCCGCACCACCGCCAACACCCGATGGCCATGACGACGCGCGTCCGACAACCGCTCCAACAGCAGCATCCCCGCACC
>NZ_JYFN01000103.1 GCF_000948395.1 Frankia torreyi
CGCTGGCGATGCTCACCCACGCCTGGCTCGCCGTCACCGCGAGGAAACACCGCGACCAGAACCCGCCGGCCGTCCCGCCGACGATGACCGCCGTGGGATACAAGCGTCTCCCCGGTGGCCTGCCGGTCGCCGAACAGCCGGAACCGGACAGGCGCATGATGACACCGTTCACCCTCAACGAGATCCGCCATGTCTTCGCCCTGTTCACCGAAGCCGTTCTCCCACCCGCCATGATCACCTGGTGGTCGGACTGGCGCCGCGGCCACCAGGCCCGCGCCCGCTACTACCACTACCAGACCCGGATCTACGCTGCCCAAAGCATCGCCCGGCAGGCAGCAGCCACATAAAGATCACTGGTGCTGTAGTACTAGGCCGCGTATGCGGTTGTGATCAGGCCGGTTTGGTTGCGCCGCTTGATTTGGATCGTCGAGGCGTGGAGGACCGCAACCCTTCCCCCACCTCTGCACCGTGTGGATGCGGGCGGCCGCAGCGCCGGGCGGGGTTCAGTGCTGGCGTCAACACACCCGGCTACGGCTCGGGTCGCCGATCCATCGGCGCGGCAGTCTCAGGCCGTCATGCACGACCGCGAAGACACCGTCGAACGCCGAGGTTGGCGCCGACAGCCTGGCCTCGGCGCGGTCGGTCCGGGGCCAGGCTGTCGGCCGGGTCGCTGTCTACTGCCCGAGATCGCGATATCTTTCGATCTCAGCTCTGCTGGGTGTCTTCCCCGCCGTCACGAAATAGACGCTGTCGGCGAGTCTGAAGGGTGAGTTTCCGCTTGCCAGCGCAGCACCTTCAAGTACATCGGCGATTCTGGTCCGAGCGGGATCATCGGCCGTTCGAAAATCGACGATCACGGCGCCGTGTTCGCGGAGGGCGCTGATTGCATGAACCACGTCGCGGCGGGAGTTCGCAATGTGCGTGGGTGTTTCCTGGCCGGCGTCGCCTTCGCTCATCTGGCACATCCTGTTCGGGTTGAAACTGGGCGCGGTGGCTTCCGGGCCGATTATACCGGTGCAGAATCCCCCGCACAGTGGGGTCTCAGGCGCGATGGGGTGGCGAGCTCTCTGATGCGGGCGAGCTTAGACCAGGGGCAGGATCGCCCAATTCTGGTTGGTCCCATTCACATCCGCGTAGACGTCGAGCTGGAGGCCGCCGGTATTGTATCCACCAGGAACCGTGACGACCTTGCCCGAAGCGTAGTTCTGGAATTTCCAGTAACCGCCGGAGGTATATTTCCGCCAGAGCTCGTTCGTGTTCAATGTGTTGCAGGTCGACTGAACAAGCTTACCGCTGCGACTCCGCGACGGCGGGTGAGGGCTGTGCGCCGACCGCATTCGCGGTGGAGGCTGCCGCGGCGAAAACGACCGACAGGGCGGCTGCGGCGACGAGAACCGTCGCATTTCTTGATGCCGATGTCCATGGGCGGCGGAACTTTGGTTTTCTCACGCTGACCTCCGCCGGAGCGGCGTTATCGCCTGGACGTTTCTCGGGTCGCAGAATCGGTTGGCTGACGTCCACCAAACAACTCCGCACAGCCTGCACCGGGCCGGCAATCGTGTCAATTTAATCACTCACAGCAACGGGGGATCGGTACCTGGATCTGGGCGGCAGCAATTGCCTGAGCACCCGTGTATGGCCAACTGGCCGGCGGTTGACCCACTGGTGTCTCGTGGATGTTTTTCGAGACCTGGCTCGAACGTCACAATGCCGGTGGCCTTGCGGTCCGCATACTTGCCCCTGGTCTCCCCGTCCGGGGACTTGACATGCGTTGGCTGATACCGAAAGAAACCGATGGTCGGGAGTGCTCGGTTCTTCTCGGGCGATCTGTTGCCACTCGTGTGGGAACTCAGCGCCAGCTGCCAGCCGTGGCACGGCGCTGTTGCGTTCGTCGGATGCGGAAGCTTGGGTGGCCGATCGTGCATGATCAAGTGATGCGGCGTCGTCGGCTTCATCCGCCAGCTCCGGCCTCGGACTTCGCGGGTTCCGGTTCCCACCGGACGTGATCGTGCTGGCGGTGCGGTGGTACCTGCGCTACTCGCTGTCCTACCGGGACCTCGAAGAACTCCTCGCCGAACACGGCATCGTCGTCGACCACGTGACGATCTACCGGTGGGTCCGCCGGTTCACTTGGTTGGTTTCGTCCTGGTCGTGGGGTCCGGCCCGGTAGATCGTCCGTATGACACGGGTGCAGTTGACCGACGCGGAGTGGAAGTTCGTCCGGCCGTACTTGCCGATCGGCGAGTACGGCCCGTATCCCGAGCGGCTGCGGGAGCAGTTCGCCGGGGTGCTGTTGAGGTCGCCGACGGGTGGGCAGTGGCGGGAGATGCCCGCGGAGTTCGGTGCCTGGTCGATGGTGCACAACCGGTTCCGGCAGTGGCGTGACGCCGGGGTGTTCGAGGCCCTGCTGAACGGCATGCTCACCGAGGCTGCCCGGCGGGGTGAGGTCGATCTGTCGCTGGTAAGCGTGGACTCCACGACCGTTCGCGCTCATCATGGCGCTTCCGGGGTGCGCCTGGACCCCGAAAGGCTGGCCGCGGTGGAGAAAGCCGCCGCCGGCCACGACACCGACCTGCACAAGGACCGGAACACCGTCGAACGGACGATCAACAGGATGAAGGCCTGGCGAGGTATCGCCACCCGCTACGACGAAATCCCTACCAGCTACCTCACCGGCTTCCACCTCCGCGCCTCCATGATCTGAATCAAAGAACTCACCCGAACCACACCTTGATCACCACCCAATACGCGGCCTAGAGGAGTTCTGCCGTGATCGATACCCAGCGACTCGCCTCCTTCCTGCTTGTCGTGGTGACGCTGATCGTGGTGCCCGGGCCGAGCGTGCTCTTCGTCGTCAGCCGGGGAGTCTCGCTGGGTCGGCGGGCGGCGGTGTTCACCGCGCTCGGCAACGAGTCGGCGATGCTGGTCCAGGTTCTGGCGGTGGCGTGCGGCCTGGGATTCGTCGTCGAACGCTCGGTGGTGGTGTTCTCCGTGCTCAAGTTCGCCGGCGCCGGTTACCTCGTCTATCTCGGCTGGCAGGCATGGCGGCACCGCGGCGATCTCGCCGTCGCGGTCGCGAGGCCCACGTCCTCGTACCCCTCCCTGCGGATCCTGCGGGACGGCTTCGTCGTGGGAATCGGTAATCCCAAGGGAGTGCTCATCTTCACCGCGGTGCTGCCGCAGTTCGTCGACCGGTCGGCCGGTGGCGTGCCCGGCCAACTGCTGGTCCTCGGCCTGATCTGCGTGGCGATCGCGCTGGTCTCGGACGTGTCGTGGGGCCTGCTCGCCGGAACCGCCCGTAGCTGGCTGGCGCGCTCGCCGCGCCGGCTGTCGGCCATCGGCGGGGCGTCGGGAGTCGTCATGATGGGACTGGGGCTGAAGCTGGCCGTCAGCCGCCGGCCCTGACCCGAATGTCGGGCACCCGGAATATGGCGGTGCGGCCGACCGAAGCGGGTGATAGCGTCCGCGTTCCGTCGAGGAAAGGCGTGTCATGTCCGAGCTGGTGCACCGACCGGACGGGATTTCATCCCCGGAACAGGTGCTCCTGGCCGCCGGAGTGCCGTTCACGGTGATGGATCACGAGCCGATCGTCGGGCAGGCGGACGCGGAACTGCTGCTGGGCCTCCCGACCGAGCGGCTGTTGAAGACGATGGTGTTCAGAAATGCCGACCGCGGTTTCGTCCTCGCCGCGCTCCCGGTCACCGGCCGGGTCAACTACGGCAGGCTGGCCCGGGCGGCGGGAACCTCCCGCGCCAAGCTCAGCCAGGCGGCACCGGAGGACCTGCGGGCCCTCGGCATGGAGCCCGGCGGAGCGAGCCCGGTGTGCGCCGCGGCGGGGGTGGTCGTGGTGTTCGACGTCGCCGTCCGGCAGATGGGCGTCGTCTGCTGCGGCAGTGGGCGGGCCGATCGCACCATCCAGGTCGACGTCGGCCATCTGATCGAACTGGTCAAGCCGATCTTCGGCGAGCTGTCCCGGTGAGGGTGAGCCCCTCTCACCCTTGACGTCGCCCCGATCGCCGCTCGCCTACTCCCCGTCACCGCAGGCGATCCGGCCAAGAACCCGACCAGGGAAGATCTCACCGGGCGACGACAGGCCCGGCAAATTCGTTGCGGTAAGTGACGGCCATCCGTTTCCCCTCCGTCGTGGGCCGTTCACCTGCGCATCGGACGCTACCTACGTAACGACGAACCGGGAACCAGCCATCTCCCGGAACGGACGTACCTGGACTAGCCGTCCTCACCCTCTCAAGGAGCATGCCCGTGGCTCGACCACGCCTGCCTCGACCACGCCTGCTACGCGCCGCCGCCGCGGTGACGCTGGTGGCGGCGCTGGCCGCCGCGTGCGCGACGGACTCGTCCACCTCCGACTCCGCCCAGGCCCCGGCCGGCGCGACCGGCACGATCCCGCAGCTCGCCGCCGACCAGAAGGTCTCGATCGTCTTCGAGAGCTACAACCTGCTGAGCACCGGCACCTGGAAGCCCGTAATCCAGGGCCTCATCGCGCAGTTCGAGAAGGAACACCCGAACATCACCGTCAAGGGCCAGCCCCCGCAGGGGGTGACCACCGGCAACGAGTACACCACCAGCATCAAGAACCAGGTGCTGGCCGGAAACCCGCCGGACGTCGGCCAGATCACCTTCAACGCGCTGCGGTTCGCCGCCACCAGCCTGGGCGCGGCGCCCATCGACACCCTCGTCGGCAAGGACGCCCTCGCCACGAACTACGGCGGCGCGCACCCCTACGCCCCGGCCGTGCCGAAGCTCGGTGAGGTCGACGGCCGCACCTACGCCGTCCCGTACGTCTTCTCGACGCCGGTGATGTGGATCAACAAGACGCTGTTCGCCCAGGCCGGTCTCGACCCGGCGAACCCGCCGAAGACCTGGGCGGACGTCAAGGCCGCGGCGCTGGCCATCAAGGCGAGGACCGGCAAGGAGGGCATCGAGGTCAACTGCCTGACCAAGCAGACGGTGGACTGGTGCTGGCAGTCGATGGTGCTCTCCAACGGCGGCCGGGTGATGGCGCCGGACGCGAGCAGGCTGACCTTCGCCGACGCGCCCGCCGTCGAGACCGTCTCGATGTCGCAGGACCTCGTCCGCAGCGGGGCGATGCCGAACCTCGACCAGCAGCAGGCACTCAAGGCGTTCAGCAGCGGGCAGCTCGGCATGATGGTCGAAAGCAGCGCCGTGCAGGCCGCCCTGATGGCGGGCGCCAAGGCGAACAACTGGGAGCTCGGCGCCACGGGTGAGCCGGGCTTCGGCTCGAAGCCCGTCGTCCCCACCAACTCGGGCTCGGCCCTGGCCATCTTCAGCAAGGACCCGGCCAAGCAGCGCGCCGCCTGGGAACTGATCAAGTTCCTCACCAGCGACTACGCCTACACCCAGATCTCCTCGAAGATCGGCTACCTGCCGCTGCGCACCGGGCTCATCGACGACCCGAACGGCCTGCAGGCGTGGGCGAAGGCGAACCCGCTCATCAAGCCCAACCTCGACCAGCTCACCCGGCTGCAGCCGTGGGCGGCCTTCCCCGGCGACAACTACCTGCAGATCCAGGACACGATGATGACAGCGGTCGAGGGCGCCGTGTTCAGCGGCAAGGACCCCGCCTCCACCCTGGCCGGCGCCCAGAAGCAGGCCTCCGACCTCATGCCGGCCCGGTGAGCCCGATGACCACCCAGGCCCCTCCCACCCCCGCCTCCCCCGACTCCCCCGACTCCGCTGCCACCCCCGACTCCGCTGACGCGGAGGCGATCGCGGCGCCACCGACGCGACGCGGCCTGCCGCTGCCCGGCACGATCAACCTGCGTGACGTCGGTGGTTACCCGGCCGCCGACGGCCGGACGGTCCGGTGGCGCACGCTGCTGCGCTCCGGTGCCCTGCGTGGCCTCGACGGGCGCGGCCGGGCGGTGCTCGCCCAGATCGGCCTGCGCACCGTCGTCGACCTGCGCGAGGACGCCGAGGTCGAGCACGACCCGGACGCGCTCGGCCGGCTGCCCGCCACCCACCGCCGGGTGCCGATCTTCACCCTGCCCGCCGCGGCGCAGGCTGCCGTGGGCCGAGTGGCCGACGGTGACGGCGCGGGCGAGTCGGCGGCCGTCGGCGCCGCCGCCGGCATGGCGGCCGTCCGGGCCGCGGGGGCCGACGGCGATCTGGCCAGCGTGTTCGACTTCGCCGTCGACCAGCGCGGCAGCCGCCTCACCGCCGCGGTCGTCGCACTCGCCGCGCCGGGCGCACTGCCGGCGATCGTGCACTGCAGCGCCGGCAAGGACCGCACGGGCCTGGTCGTCGCCCTGGTCCTCGACCTCGCCGGGGTGCCGACCGAGGTCATCGCCGAGGACTTCGCCCTGACGTCCTACTTCCTGCGCGACGAGGCCGCCGCCGCCGTCCTGCGGATGTCGGCCCGGACCTCGGCGGACGGCGCCGCGGTGGCACCGGCCATGCTGGCCAGCCCGCCGGAGCTCATCCTGCGCGCGCTGGACCGCATCCACGCCGGCTTCGGGGACACCCGCTCGTATCTGCTGGCGCACGGCGCGACCGCGCACGCGCTGGACCGCCTGGTCGACGCGCTCCTGGTTGCCCCGCACCCGACCGCCGTCGACTCCGACCATCACGAACTCTAGGGGCCCTCATGTCCAGCTCTCTCGACCCGAGCGACTTCACTCCCAGCCACATCCTCCTCCAGCTCAGCGACACCCACATCGTCCGCGAGGGCGAGCTGCTCCACGGCAAGGTCGACTCCCACGCCGGGCTGCGCACGGCCCTCGAGCAGATCGAGGCCTCCACCCTGAAGGTCGGCGCGCTGCTGCTGACCGGCGACCTCGCCGACAGCGGGGACCTCGTCGCCTACCAGCGCCTGCGTGACCTGGTCGAGCCGGTGGCCGAGCGGCTGGGCGCACCGGTCCTCTACGCCGTCGGCAACCACGACTCGCGGGGTCCGTTCCGGGCGGGGCTGCTCGGCGCGGAGCCCACCGAGGAGCCCTACGACTACGTCCACTGGGTCGACGATCTGCGGATCATCGTCCTGGACACGACCGAACCGGGCGAGCACGGCGGCTTCCTCAGCACCGCCCAGTTGCGCTGGCTCGCCGACGAGCTGGCCACCCCGGCGCCCGGTGGAACGGTCCTCGCCCTGCACCACCCGCCCGTGCCGTCGCCGATCTCCATGGTGAACAAGTACCTGCTGGCGGAGCCCGCGAACCTGGCCGACGTGCTGGCCGGCACCGACGTCCGGATCGTCCTGACCGGCCACGCCCACCACTCCTCCGCCGGGGTGATCGGGGGCGTGCCGGTCTGGGTTGCCGGCGCGACCGCCTACAGCGCCCGCACCCTCGGCCCGGCCGACCGGCTGACCGGCATGGTCGGCGGGGAGTACACCCGCGTCGACGTCTACCCCGACGCCGCCGTCGCCACCGCGATCCCGCTGACCCCCACCGAGGTCATCTACGACGTCACCCTCGACGAGATCGCGCAGCTCAGCGCCGCCCACTGAGCCCCGCGTGGTCCACGGGGCCCGGACGGCATCGCCCGTGCGGGCCCCACCCCCGCGCCGTCGAAGGTTCGCGGGGATGTCTACCCGTCCGTATGTGCCGAGCGCCCCATCGACGATGATGGACCGGAACGGGGGTGGGGGATAACGAGGGGCGAATCACCGGAGCAACGGCCGGATCCCCGGCTGCCGCGCGGTCCCGACCGGGACGCGCAGGTCGACCCGCGGCGCGCCGACGACATCGCCGCCCGGCTCGCCGCCGAGGAGGCCGGGGAGGAGACGCTCATCGCGCCCGCCGGCTGGCTGCCCGCCGGCCCACCGCCACCGCTGCCACCCGCCGGACCCTCCTCCGTGCCGGCCTGGCAGCAGGTGCCGGCCTGGCAGCAGGGCCCGCCCCCGCCGCCGGCGCCCATTTACGGCGGTCCGCCCCTGCCGCCGGCGGTGATCTCCGGCGGTCCGCCCCCGCCCCCGGCGCCGGCGCCGGCGCCGGTCTATGGCGGTCCACCGCTGCCGGCGTGGGACGACGGAGGTCGGCCCCCCGCTCGGCGTGGGCGGGGCTGGCTGCGCCGGCTGTTCCGGCGGTGAGCCCGTTCGGCGCCGCCGCAGGTCGGGCCGCCGCAGGTCGGGCCGCCGCAGGTCCGGCCGCCGCAGGTCCGGCCGCCGCGGCTCGGGCCGCCGCAGCCCCGGCCGCCCGGTCACCGGCCGGGAGCCACCCGGACGCGGTGCGGGGACGGCGGCGGACCTACGCCGTGTGGGAGCTGACCCTGGCGTGCAACCTGGCGTGCGGGCACTGCGGCTCGCGCGCCGGGGCCCGGCGTCCGGCGGAGCTGTCCACCGCGCAGGCCCTGGACGTGGTGGCCCAGCTCGACGCGGTCGGCATCGACGAGGTCACGCTCATCGGCGGGGNGGCGTTCCTGCGCCGGGACTGGCTGACGATCGCCGCCGAGATCACCCGCCGGGGAATGGGCTGCACGGTCACGACCGGCGGGTACCGGTTGAGCGCGGCGATGGCGCGCGGCCTGCGGGCGGCGGGCGTCACCCAGTGCTCGGTGTCCGTGGACGGCATGACCGCGACCCACGATCGACTTCGTGGTCGGGTGGGCTCGTGGGAGTCGTGCTTTCGGACGATGGAGCGCCTGCGGTCGGCCGGGGTCGAGGCGACCTGCAACACGCAGATCAACCGGCTGACCGCGCCGGAGCTCCCGCGGCTCTACCAGCGGCTGCGCTCGGCGGGCGTCGTCGCCTGGCAGTGGCAGCTCACCGTCCCGATGGGCAACGCGGCCGACCACGCCGACCTGCTGCTCCAGCCGGTCGAGCTGCTCGAGGTGTTCCCGGTGCTCGCCCGGATCGCCCGGCGCGCCAGCCAGGACGGCGTCCGGATCCACGCCGGGAACAACGTCGGCTACTACGGTCCCTACGAGCGGCTGCTGCGCTCCCCCGAGGGTTCGGCTTTCTGGACCGGCTGCCAGGCCGGGCTGTCCACCCTCGGCATCGAGTCGGACGGCACGATCAAGGGTTGCCCGTCGCTGCCCACCCGGGACTATGCCGGCGGGAACATCCTCGACCGCAGCCTCACCGACCTGCTCCGCGACGCCCCCGAGCTCGGCATCAACCTGACGGCGGGCACGGCGGCCGCGGCCGAGAACCTGTGGGGCTTCTGCCGCGGCTGCACCTACGCGGACGTCTGCCGCGGCGGCTGCACCTGGACCGCCCACACCTTCTTCGGTCGCCCCGGCAACAACCCCTACTGCCACCACCGCGCGCTGACCCACCAGCGCGCCGGCCGGCGGGAACGGCTGGTCCAGACCGCCCCGGCACCCGGCGAACCGTTCGACCACGGGCTGTTCTCGCTTCTCGAGGAGGACCTGGACACGCCCTGGCCCTCGACCGAACGGCCCTGCCTCACCGCCGCGGACATCCGGTGGCCCGCCGACTGGGTCGACTGACGCCCCGCCCACGCGCCGGACGAGCCACCCAGGGAGGATGATCCCGGCGATGCAGTCCGTATTAGGGTGATTCGCGGGAATCATTTGCATACATGAGGGAGGTCGCGCGTGACCGGTGGGAAGCCGCACGAGGCCGGGGTCGACGGCGCGGGGGGTGCGACGTGGCGGACGACCCTGGGCGGTGCGCACAGCCCGATCGATCTGAGGACCGACCAGCCGCATTCGGCTCGGATGTACGACTACTACCTCGGCGGCAAGGACAACTTCCCCGCCGACCGGGAGGCCGCCGAGCAGGCCCTCGCCGCCTTCCCGAACGCCCGCGTCGCGTCCCACGCGAACCGGGCCTTCATGGTCCGCACCACTCGTCACCTGGCCGGCGAGGCGGGGGTCCGCCAGTTCCTCGACATCGGCACCGGCATTCCCACCAGCCCGAACCTGCACGAGGTGGCCCAGTCCGTCGCACCGGACGCCCGGGTCGTCTATGCCGACAACGATCCGATCGTGCTCACGCACGCCCGCGCGCTGCTCACCAGCACCCCGCAGGGCACGACCACCTACCTCGACGTGGACCTGCACGACCCCGAGAGCATCCTGGCCGCCCCGGAACTGCGAACGGCCCTCGACCTCACCCGGCCGGTAGCGCTCTCCCTGATCGCCATCATGCACTTCATCCCGGACGCCGACGATCCACGCGGCCTGTTGGGCCGGCTGCTGCGGGAACTGCCGTCGGGCAGCTACCTGACCCTCACCCACGCCACCGCCGACCACGACGAGGGGATGGAACGGCTCGCCGCCGCCTACCGGGCCGGTGGCATCCCCGCACAGGCGCGGACCCGGGCCGAGGTCGCCCGCTTCTTCGACGGCCTGGAGCTGCTCGATCCCGGCCTGCAGATCGTGCACCGCTGGCGCCCGGACGGCGCGGCCCCGACCGATCTCACCGACGCTCAGGTCAGCTTCTACGGCGCCGTCGGCCGCAAGCCGTAGTACTGCAACGGCGCTTGGGTGTGGCCTCGCCAGCCGCCCCTTTTACCTGCCCGGCGCGCACGGCGGCCCGGGCGGGCAGGCCGGCGATCAGCTGGTCCGTGCGTTCCTGCCGCAGCAGCGCCGGCCCTCAGCCGTCCTCGGGGCGGACCCAGCATCGGACGACACAGTCCACTGGTTGAGGGAGCGGGAATACTGCACGACTTGAACAACACGCGATATTTAACGGACTTGCCGGAGCCCCGGTTGGATAACAGCACTCCACCAGTCAACTGAGAGTCATCCGCACGAGATGCGCCATTCCCCGACCGCCACCACCTCGGGCCCCGGCGGCGCTGGTTGGGGGATGAACAGCGCCGCGGTCCGGACCGCAGTGTCGCGTGCCCAACGGCCGGTGGTGAGAACGCCGAGTACGGCAATGGCCAGCCCACAGCCAACCATGATCCACCAGGAGGGCGCGCTGGTCGGGTCGATAGTCACGCCGGAACCACCCGCGGCGTGATGCGCGGCTACCGAGCCGAGGACCGCGACGCCGAGCGTCATGCCGATCTGTCGGCTGGTACCGGCGACCGCCCCCGCGACGCCTGCCTGGGCGAGCGGCATCCCGGATACCGCCACATTCGTGGTCGGGGCGCTGACCATCCCGAACCCGGCGCCGAAAAGCACGTACGCGCAGATGACCGGCGCGAGGTCGGTATACGTGCCCAGGAAGGACAGGATGACGCCGCTGACTGATATCGCGATCCCGGCGAGGATCAATGATGGCCGGGGGCCGTGGCTGGCCACGAGTCGACCGGAGATCAGCGGCATCACCGCCGCGAGGGCCGCCATCGGTAGCGTCAGCAGTCCGGCGTGCATGGCCGAGTAGCCGCGCACGGCCTGCAGGTAGAGCGTGTTCAGGAACAGGAAGCCGCCCATCGCCGCGTAGGCGCAGACCGCGATGGCGGTGGCCCCGGAAAACGGAGCGCTGCGGAAGAACCGCACGTCCAACAGGGCGTCCTGGCGCCGCCTCTCACACCCGACCAGCCCAGCCAGGGCGAGGGCCGCGACGAGGAACAGGACGATCGTCCGCGGGGCGGCCCAGCCGGCGTCCGGCGCCTCGATGATCGCGTAAGCGAGGGTGCCGAAGGTGACGGCGACCAGCACCTGGCCCGCCGGGTCGAACCGCCGGGCCCGCGGCGCCCTCGACTCGGGCAGGTACCGACCGGTGAGCATCATCGCAATGACGCCGACCGGCACGTTGATCCAGAAGATCGACCGCCAGCCGGCCGTGTCGACCAACAGCCCGCCGAGAACCGGTCCCAGCGCCAGGCTCAGGCCGACCACCCCGCCCCACAGGCCGATCGCGCGCGCCCGCTCCCGACGCTCGGTGAAGGTGTTCGTGATGATCGCCAGCGCGACGGGGTTCAGCATCGACCCGCCGACCGCCTGGATCATCCGGAACGCGATCAACCAGCCGAGACCCGGCGCCAGACTGCACAGCAACGACCCGAAGGAGAACAGCGTCAGCCCGGTCCGGAACACGCGCCTGCGCCCGAACCGGTCGCCCATCGAGCCCGAGAAGAGCAGCAGACTCGCCAGTACGAGGCTGTAGGCGTCCACCGTCCACTGCAGCCCGGAGTCGGCGGCATGCAGATCACTTTTGATCGACGGCAGGCCGACGTTGAGGATCGTCGCATCCATCGCGACGACAAACGCGCTCGAGCAGCAGATCGCCAACACCACCTGCCGCCGGCCGGCGCTCAGCCCGGCCGACACCGCGCCACCAGAGACACCGGGAGTCCCGTCGCCAGCTAGCCGCGACATCGACACCATGAGCGCTCCGATCGTTGCGGGAAGAAAAACAACCGAGGTCGAGCGCTGGGACCACATTCCAGCAACGCTCAACTCTCTCGACAACCGACGGGAGCGCGATCCGACTCTGCGGCCGCGGTCGACGGCATCGCGGACAATATGCGCTCGCCCTGAAACTGCGGCTGGACGATGCACGGAAACTTTCGGACGATACGCGGAACCTTTCGACGACCTGCGATTCGTGAAGAAGTTTACTTCGACGTCATCCGCCGTTCCACCCACATCGGATTACAGCGGCCGCTCCGCGGACAAGATCGGTACAACTGAGGAACTACACGCTGCAGCCTCCGACCTGACTGGACTTTCCGCCTTCGGCCCGCCGGATTACCTGGAGGGGCTCGAGGTGGTCTTGACGTCCTACGAGCAGGAGGCTGACCTGACTCCGGACGGCGGCCAAATGGTCCGCGGCAATCTGTGCGACATCCTGGTTGCAATCGCGTCGCCCACACGGTCGAGGACTGCTCGCAATTGATCCGCCAGTCAATGCCCACATTTCTATTCGAGTACACCGCGCACCTGCGACCTACGCCGCGTGGCTGGCGGACCAAGACCGGGCCGGACGCGACCCAGCCAGGTTCTACGACGTCGAGTGCGCGGACTTCACCGCCGACCCGCTGGCCACCGTCGCCGATATCCGCCGTTTCTGCGGATGGGACCTCCCCGCTGAGGCCCCCCGGCCATGTCGGCCGTACTGGCCGAGGAGGACCGCCTGCGTGCTCACCGCTACGACCTGGCGGACTACGGCCTCCGCGCCGAGGAGGTCAACACCCGGCTGGGCGCGCTGATCCGAGGCCGGAAGGGATGCGACGCGCCATTGCCTCTGGCCTAGAAGATCACTGAAAATCTTGCGGGGTGCTGGTGGGGGTGGATGGCCGTGGTTTAAGGGGGTGCGGCGGTCAGGGTCCAGCCGTTGGTGCTGGTGTGGGTGAGTCCGAGGTTGATCAGCCGGCGGAGGTTGAGTGCGGCGGCGCGGTGGTGGAGCCAGGTGTCGTTGCGGGTCACGCCGCGGTAGGGCACGCGGCGGTTGCCGTGGGCTACCAGCCAGGCGATTCCGCGTTCTACCGGGGGACGCCAGCGGCGGTACTCGTCCTGCCATGCCGGGTTGGTGGCCTCGCGGCGGGCGGCGGCCAGCTGGGTGTGCTGGGGGTGGATGGTGAGGGTCCGTCCGGTGGTGGATGTGG
>NZ_JYFN01000104.1 GCF_000948395.1 Frankia torreyi
GTTTCCTCGCGGTGACGGCGAGCCAGGCGTGGGTGAGCATCGCCAGCGTGATATGCCGATACCAGGCATGGTAAAGCCGGACCTGATAGTGGTCGAGGCCGACCTCGTTCGGTCACGTCCAGCGGCGTGGTGTACGGAAGGTAACTCCGCGTGATCCTAGTTTCAGTTTAGGCGGTGAGCGCTTCGGGTGTCACGCTGATCTCGGGTGTGTCGGCCGGCGTGTTCCCCGCGTCGACTTTGCCGAGGATTTCCAGGCCGAAATAGCGGTGGGTTTCGATCCACTCGTCGTGTTGCTCGGCGAGTACGGCGCCGACGAGACGTACGATGGCACCGCGGTCCGGGAAGATACCCACAACATCGGTCCGCCGACGGATCTCCTTGTTCAGTCGTTCCTGCGGGTTCGACGACCAGATCTGCCGCCAGATCTCCCGCGGGTAGGCGGTGAACCCGAGCAGGTCCGCTTTCGCCTCGGACAGGTGTTCCGCGGCGCGGGGCAGTTTCTCGGCCAAGGCGTCGACGACCCGGTCGAACTGCACCGTCACCTCTTTTGCGTCCGCCTGCTCGAAGATAGTCCGGACCAATGTTGCCACCCACGGCTGCGACGACTTCGGTGTGAACGTCAACAAGTCACGCAGGTAATGCGTCCGGCACCGCTGCCAGGAAGCACCCGTCAGCGTCGACCCGATCGCCGCGACCAGGCCCCGGTGGGCATCCGAGGTCACCAGGCGGACCCCGGACAGGCCGCGGGCGACCAGGCCACGGAAGAACGCCAACCACCCTGCCCCGTCCTCGCTGCTCACGACGTCGAGGCCGAGGATCTCCCGGTGACCATCGCCGTTGACCCCGACGGCGAGCAGGCAGTGGACGTTCACAACCCGGCCGTCTTCGCGGACCTTCATCGTCAGCGCATCGGCCTGCACGAACCGGTACGGGCCGGCATCCAGCGGCCTCGAGCGGAACGCCTCGACCTGCCCGTCGAGATGCTTCGCCAACTCCGACACCTGCGACTTCGAAATATGCGCGACCCCGAGCTGTTCCACGAGCTTGTCGACCCGCCGGGTGGAAACACCGAGAAGATACGAGGTGGCCACCACCGAGATCAACGCCTGTTCCGCCCGCCGGCGGCGCGTCAACAACCATTCCGGGAAATACGAACCGGACCGCAGCTTCGGAATCGCCAGATCAATCGTTCCCGCCCGGGTGTCCCACTCCCGCATCCGGTAGCCATTCCGACGATTCGTCCGATCCGGTGATATCTCCCCGTACTCGGCGCCACAGACCCCGTCGGCCTCGGCGCTCATCAACGCCTCCGCGAACGCCTTCACCATCGAGCCCAACAGATCCGGACTCGCCGCCACCAGCTCCTTGCCGAACCCTTCGACGTCGGTCACAGTCGGACGCACGGCCATCGCGTTTCTCCTCCTCGAGTTCTTGCCTGTTCTCGAATGAGGATCACGCGGTGGTCGCTTCACGTCACGGACCGCCACTCCGGTGAGTCGCTAGACGATCACACCCCGTACACCACGTCCGTGGACTCCACTGCACCGACTTCGTGAGTAGGTGGATCGCCGGTCGCCCCGTCCGACATCGAACCGCTCGCAAACGCATCGAGCATCCTCACGTCGGTCACCTCACGCTCGACAGCGATGTTCTGCAAACCCCCGGCAGCGCTCTTCGAATCATCGTCTACTCCGCCGAGCCGGACAGCCAGGACGCCAGCCGCCTCGACCTACTCCGAGTGCTCGGTACCGAGGCTTTCGCTCACTAACCGGTTTCGGAGTTCGTCGGGTTCCGGTTCCCACCCGAGGTGATCGTCTTGGTCGTCCGCTGGTACCTGCGGTACAGCCTGTCCTACCGCGACGTCGAGGAGCTGCTCGCGGAACGCGGCATCACCGTCGATCACGCCACGATCTACCGCTGGGTCCAGCGGTTCACTCCGCTGCTCGTCGAGGCTGCCCGGCCGTGCCGACCCAGCCCTGGAGACAGGTGGTTCGTCGACGAAACCTACGTCAAGGTCGCCGGCCGGTGGACCTACCTGTACCGGGCGATCGACCAGGTCGGGCAGGTCATCGACGTCCTTGCCGCCGAACGGCGTGACCTGGCACGGAATCTCCACGGACCACGATTTCGGCCCCCGCCTGCAATTGTTCGTCCCCCCGGATCTCGATACCACGCCGATCGACGTCGCCCTGGAGAGGCTGCCAGCTCGATTCGACGATTTCCCGGTCGTCTACCCCGACAGCGACCGACACGACGGCCGACCACACCACCAGGTGGAGGTGACCACCGCGCAGGCGTTCTTCCTCGACCGGCTCGGTGTCGACCCCGCCTGCGGGATGGATCTGGCGGACTGGCTGCTGGCCCCGACCCAGATCATGGCCAGCCTCACGGGCGGCGTGGTCCTGCACGACCCGCTCGATCTGCTCACCGCGCGGCTTCGGGCACTGACCTGGTACCCCGACGACGTCTGGCGCTATGTCCTGGCGGCCGGCTGGCTGCGGGTCAGCCAGGAAGAACCGTTCGTCGGCCGCACCGGCGGCCGCGGCGGCGACCTCGGCTCGCGCATGCTCGCCGCGCGCGTGGCCCGCGACCTCGTCCGGATCGGCTTTCTCCTCGAACGTCGCTGGGCCCCGTACAGCAAGTGGCTGATGACCGTGTTCGCCCAGTCGGCCCTCGCGGACCAGGTCGGTCGGCACTTGCGCCACGCGCTCAGCGCGACGCGGTGGCGGGAACGCGAAGCAGCGCTGTGCGCCACGGCCAGCCATCTTGCCGCCGCCACGGACCAGCTTGGCCTGGCCGAGCCCGTAGACCCCGCGCCGCTTTCATACCCGGGACATCCAGGTACTCGGCGCGCAACGCCTCACTCGTGCGCTGACCGATGTGATCAGCGATCCGCAGCTGCGAGCCCTCCCCACCGGGCTCGGACACCGACCCGACGGCCCGCTCGGCCATCTCCCCGGCGCGATCGACCAGGCCATCGACAGCGTCGAGATCCTCACCCAACCGCACCGCCGCCGCGACTATGCCCCCGCGCTTGGACTCCGGGCGTGAATCCCGCGGCAAGCTGCCCGCGGAGTAGATCGAGCAACTCAGCGGCGCCGACGACTGGGACGCATGACCAGACGCACCTCGTGCGTCGGACTGCTCTACGGCGCTTCGGGTCGCGGCTGGGTGGTTCGCGCGGCACGCAGGACGCCGGCGGGCATCGCGCGTGAGGCGGTGCCTGGGTCGTGCGGTCGTGGCTGTCTGGAGGCGATAATGGCGAGGTGACCGTCGACCTTCGTGACAGTCGGATCGCCGAGGTGTGCCGGCGCTACGGCGTCGCCGAGTTGTCCGTCTTCGGCTCGGTGGCTCGCGGCGACGACACCGACGAGTCGGACGTCGACCTGCTGTACGTGCTGGCGCCCGACTCGGCGCTTGGCTTCGAGATCGTCGACCTCCGGGACGATCTCGAAAAGATCGTCGGTCGTCGCGTCGACCTGGTACCCAAATCCCGGCTGAAGTGGGTCATCCGCGATCGAGTGCTCGCGGAGGCTCGGGTCCTCTATGCGGCGTGATGAGCTCTACCTCGTCGACATGATCGAAGCCGCGGTCGCCGCGACGGCGTTCGTCCAGGAGGTCGACGAGGCCGCGTTCCTGGAAAGCGATCTGATCCAGAGTGCTGTCCTCCAGAAACTCCTGGTGATCGGCGAGGCGGCCGGACGAGTCTCGCCCGAGATCCGCGGACGGTGGCCGGACGTGCCGTGGCGGTCCGTCACCGGATTCCGCAACATCGCCGTTCACACGTACTTTGAGGTCGACTGGTCCATCGTGTGGCGAATCGCCACGGCCGCGCTGCGGGAACTCCAGGAGCAACTGCTGACGCTACTCAAAGCCGAGTTCCCACTCATCGCCAGCCAACTCGACCAGCCGCACTGGCTGCGGGCACGTTGCCCTGGGTGTGGACGTACTCGCCGCCAGCCCCTCCTCAGTGAGTTGTGCCCGAGCGCAAGCACCTTCCCCGAGGCCAAACCGAATAGGAACGTCAACGCGACCACGACGGCGACGGTCACGGTCACCAGACGGGCCGAGGTGTCCGGAACCATCAGGTGTTCGGAACGCTTGTTCGATCCGGTAGATGATGTTCCGGTCGGCGCGGTCACTGGGCTTCGTCCCTGGCTGGGGCTCGGGTAACGACCGGTCGGACAGTGATTTCAGGGCCAGCAACCAAGATCAAGCGGTTCGGATACTGGTACACATGGTCCACCCCCTCTGACCAGGCCTTTTGTGGCGTCCCGGTCGTCGCGAAGATCGACAAGTGGTCGATGTGATGCCGTTGCGACAGCAACTAATCTTGAAGCCTCGGTGGGCGGCTACAGAGAGCGACATGTGCCCCGGAGGCCATGGGCAGGTACTCGTCGTTCTGCGCAGCTTCACGCCGCCGGCAGGCGTTGACCGACGCGGTCGGCAACGTCGACATCCTGCTCAACACGCGCCGACCGTACTGTCAGCCCCCTCCGAATAAAGACGGAGGGCCTTGTGGAGCCTTTTGGAGGGGCTGAAGGAAGGGGGGTCGCCCTGGAGGGGGAGGCCGTGCGCCAAGCCCTGCACCGGGCCCGCCGGCGCGTCCGGATCGGGCCTGGCTGAGACCCGCCCGCGGGCCGGTCACGGGCCCGCGGTGCTCACCAAATCTCAGCGGTCGTGACGCAGACCTTCGACATCGGCGCGGGCGTAGCGGCCGAATCGGCCGGGGGCCAGGCCGCCGCGTTCGGCGGTCACCTCGAAACGACCGACGGACCAGCCGAGCAGCTCGGCGGCCTCGGCATTGGTCAAGCTTGCCGCGAGCCAACGTTGGCGGTCGGCGACGACTGCAAGGAGCTGATCGGGAGCGAGCGCGTCCAGCTCTTTGACCGCGTAGAGGGGCCAGCCGCGGAACTCGCCCGTCGGGCGAAGGATCCCGCGTTCGTGCAATGCCTGGACGTCCGCACGTTGGACGTCCAGGGCGGTGCGCTCGGCCAGGTACTGGGCGGACTTCTCCGAGCCGATACCCGGATGGTCGCCGACCTCGGCGAGGATCTGCTCGACCCGGTCGGGCAGCGTCTCAGCGAGGGCGTCCGACCAGCGGCGGCCCTCGATGTCGGGAGGTGGTACCAGCCCCCGGAACTGTGCGTGACGCAGCTGCCATTCCTGGATCCCGAGCGAGCGGGCGAGCTGCACTGGGCCGAACCCTTCCCGGCTGCGTGGCCTGGAGGTCTTACCGTCGGCCGTCGGCTCGGGGCGTTCGCCGACCTCGGCGAGGATCTGCTCGACCCGGTCGGGCAGCGTCCGGGCCAGTGCGTGTGACCAGCGATGAGCGTGGAGGTCGGGCGGCGGTATCAGACCCAGGTTCTGGGCGCGACGCAGCTGCCACTCCTTCATCCCAAGCCAGCGGGCGAGCTGCACCGGACCGAACCCCTCCTGGGACTGGGAGCTCACAACCCCGATCCTTTCTCCCCTGTGATGCGGATGGCCGATTCTGCGCGCGGCTGCGGCACGGCACGCCCCTGACCGAGCGATCCCCTTTTCTTCATTCTGCTCGTGTCCAAGCCGCAATGACCGGATGAACGCTCGTACGAGAGGACTGACGCGGGAGGTTTCGCTACTTGGCAGCAGCGTTCCTCGCCCTCGAGACGCCGTTCAGGCGTGCAGGGAGGCGCGTCGAGCGCGGTCGGCCAGTAGGCCAACTGGTGGAGCAGCGCGGCTGCCGCGGACTGGCGAGTGGGGTGGGTGTCCTGCCTCCGGCCGGTCCGCCAGACCTGGACAGCACCGCCGCCGCCAATGCTGCGGCCTGCCAGCCCCGGCCGCCGCGAGGGCCAGGGCTGAGGCTCACGTGGCCCAGAGCGACCCCGCCGAGGCTGACCGCTACGCGCCCCGTCTCGGTCGGGGTCAGGACGGGCCCCTCGCCGCCGGCGCCGGTGACGGCGCGGACCGCGGCGGAGAGCTGCAGGGACAGGGGGTGGTCGCCGGTGTCGGTCCGGATCACCACCGGCCGGTCCCGGCGCCGGCGAGAGCGGGCCGGGGTGTCCCCGCCCGGCGGGATCGCAGCCGTGTCACGGTCATCACGCGATAGTCCGTGAGGGCAGGCTACCCGGGACGCGTGATGCTGATGCGGTACCCCGTCCTCCCCTCCTCGACGGGCTGCACGTGGAGCTCATGACCGACGTCGACGACCTGGACGCCATCCACGCCGACGCTTGTCCGCTGCGCGGCGGGGTTGTGACGGTTCGTGGTGATGCCTGGCAGGCTGTCGGCTATGGGCATGGGGGATCCGGCAGGGGCCGGCGCAGCAGCGGGTCTGCCGAGTTCGGTGAACTTTTTCGTCTCGTACACCGGGGTGGATGAGCCGTGGGCGGTGTGGGTGGCCTGGCAGTTGGAAGCCGCCGGCTACACCACCCGGATCCAGGCGTGGGACTTCGGGGCGGGGGCGCATTTCGTCACCGAGATGCACCGGGCCGCGCAGCACGCGGCGCGGACCGTCGCGGTGCTCTCGGCGGCGTATCTGTCCTCGGCGTATGCGGAGGCGGAGTGGCAGGCCGCCTGGCAGCAGGATCCGTCCGGTGAGGATCGCCGGTTGCTGGTGTTCCGGATCGAGGACTGCCCCCGGCCGGGCCTGCTCGCCCAGCTCGTCAGCGTCGATCTGTTCGACCTCGACCCGGATACCGCGGCCACCCGGCTGGTCGCCGCGGCCCGCGGGGAGCGGGGAAAGCCGACAGTTGAACCGTCGTTTCCCGGCGGGGGCCGGCCCGCCGGGCAGGGGTGGGCCCGGAGCCGGTGTTCCCGGGCCGGCTGCGGGTCGCCGACGCCGATCCGTACCGCCTCGGGGTACACCGGGCGATCCAACTGCCCGACCTTGAGGACACCNCCCCGCCGGTCTACGTGGAACGTGACATCGACCAGGCGCGCAACGGGGTCCGGGACCGGCTACGGGCTGCGGCCGGGTGGGGTGGGTTCGTGCTGCTGGTCGGGGGATCCTCGGTCGGCAAGACCCGCTGCGCGGTGGAAGCGGTCAAAGCCGAACTGGGCGACTGGCGGCTGATCCACCCCGCCAGCGCCGCGCAGATCACCGCCCTCACCGGCACACCCCCCGCCCGGACCGTGCTCTGGCTCGACGAACTCCAGAACTATCTGGGCGGTGAACACGGCCTGACCGCCGGTGTTCTGCGCGCCCTGCTCGACGCCGTCGGCCCGGTGGTGGTCGTGGGCACGCTCTGGCCGGAGTACTACCGCCGCTTCACCGCGCTGCCGAAACCCGGCGAACCCGACCCCTACCGCTGGGAACGCGACGTCCTGCGCCTGGCGGCCGTCGTCGACGTCGACGACCGGTTCAGCCCAGCCGAACAGGCCCGCGCCCGCCACGCCGCCATACAGGACCGGCGGATCCAGGCCGGGCTCGATAACAGCGGCTACGGGCTCACCCAGACGTTGGCCGCCGCCCCCGAACTCCTGCGCCGCTGGACCAGCGCTCACACCGACCATCCCTACGCCTGGGCGGGGTCCTCACCGCCGCGCTCGACGCCGCCCGCCTCGGCGCCCGCGCACCCCTGACCGCCGGCCTGCTCCGCGACGCCGCCCCCGACTACTGCACTCCCCACCAGCAAGCCACCGCCCCCGCCAACTGGTTCGAACACGCCCTCGCCTACGCCACCGAGGAACTTCACGGCGCCACCGCCGCCCTCGCTTCCACCAGCAACGGCATGGGCATGGGCCGGATCGCCGGCTACACCGTCGCCGACTACCTCCTCCAACACGCCACCCACACCCGCCGCGGCGAACGGCCCCCCGCCAGCCTGTGGACCGCGCTACGCGACCACCCCACCCACCCCGACGACCTGGCCCGCCTCGCCAACACCGCCCTGAACTACCAGGTCTACACACTCGCCGTCCCCCTCCTACGCCAGCAAGCCGACGCCGGCGACAGGGTCACCGCGAGCCGGCTGGCCGACCTGCTTTTCGAGGCGGGGGACCGTGACGGCCTGCGCCAGCGCGCGGACGCCGGTGACGGGGACGCCGCGAGACGGCTGGCCGACCTGCTCGCCGAGGCAGGGGACCGGCCGGGCGCGATCGACGTCCTACGCCAGCGCGCCGACGCCGGCGACGAGTACGCCACGCGCCAGCTGGCCGACCTGCTCGCCGAGACAGGGGACAAGCGGTTGCGGCGCTACGGGTCCGACGTGGACGGGCGGATCGCCGACGGGCCCACCTGGTAGGCGGGAACGCCCCCGGTGTGGCGCCGGGCCCTGGTCTGGCGCCCGGTAATCCCGACCTCAGGGAGAACTCCTGGCCGGTCCCGGCGGGCGCGGCCGTGATTGCCGCGTGCTACCTAGCGTCGCTGATCCTCGCCTGGGCGCTCCACACGACGGTCGAGATACCCGTCGCCCGCCGGTCCGTCCCCGAACGTGCCAGCCCATCTGCCCGTGACCGCGTCCCCCATCGCGGCGACGGCCATTCCGCCGCCCCCGGAGACCGGGGCACGCCCCGGCTTCCCTCGGCGTCAGCCAAATGCTTTGTTCGATCAAAACATCTTCGGCGCGGGTCGTGCCGGGGGCGGGGAGCCGCGTGGGGAACCGCTCAGCCGGCCGGGTCGGCCTGGGAGCCACCGCCCGGGCCCGGGCGGGCCCCGAGCTTCTCCCGCATCCCGGTGAGCATGTGCTCATGGATGAGCAGCAGGACGTCGGCGGCCTGGTCGAGCTTGTCGCCGGGGACGTCGGCGAACACGTCCCGTAGGAGCTCGAGCCGTGCGGCGCGTACCTTCTCGACCGCCGTGCGGCCCGCGGGGGTGATGGCGATCAGCGTCGTGCGGCGGTCTCCCTCGACGGAGATCGCCTCGACGAGACGGTTCTCCCGGAGCTGGCGTAGCTGGAGCGAGGTGGTGGAGATGTCGATCTGCATGCACTCGGCGATGTCGGAGATCCGCAGCGGCTCCGCCAGGTCGAAGAACTCCAGCAGCCGCAGCTCGCTCGGCGGCAGGCGGCAGTCCGAGCGCCGGGCGATCTCCGCCCGGATACGCCGGCTTTCGCTCCACCGCACCAGCGCGGCGGCACCGGCCCCCAGCCTCTCCAGCGGTGCCTGACCGGACGCGCGGGACGAAGGCATCACGGCGGAACTCACCGGGTCAGCCTAACCCGCCGGCCGCCGGAGACGTGAAGAACAGGACCGCGCCCCCGATGGCCGGGCTCCTCCCCAGACCTGTCCTCCGCCGTTGCGGTGACCTGGGTGTTCATACCCCACTAGTTTGGTGTATAAAACCATCCACCTCATCAACTCACTCCAGAGAGGGTCGCTCCGTGCGCTTCGCCGCTTCTCGGACCCTGCTCGGCCTCGTGCTGCCCGCATTGCTGATCACGGTGGCGGGCTGCTCGAGCGCGACACCGGGACCAGCCGGATCACCGAGCCCGTCCGGCTCCCGGAGCAGAGGGTGAAAACTGCTGCCGGTCTAGCGCCGGATAGCGCCGGATAGCGCCGGATAGAGCTGTATGGTGGCGGTGTGAACCTCAAGGAGTGGGCCGCCGCGAACGAGGTCGGGTATTCCACCGCCCGCCAGTGGTTCCTGGACGGCAAGCTCCCGGTCTCCGCGCGGAAGGTCGGTGGGCTGATCCTCATCGACCCGCCCGCGCAGCAGGTCCCGGTAGAGGCGGTGGCCGTATACGCCCGCGTCTCGTCGGCCGATCAGAAGCCGGACCTTGACCGGCAGGTCGCCAGGATCGTCACCTGGGCAGCCAGCCGGAACCTGGCTGTCGGCAGGGTCGTGACCGAAGTCGGGTCGGCGCTCAACGGTCATCGGCGGAAGTTCCTCGGCCTGCTACGTGACCCGGCCGTGACGACGATCGTCGTCGAGCATCGGGACCGGTTCGCCCGGTTCGGTGCCGAGTACGTCGAGGCCGCGCTGTCCGCGCAGGGGCGGCGCCTGCTGGTGGTCGACCCGGCTGAGGTCGACGATGACCTGGTCGGTGACATCACCGAGATCCTGACCTCGATGTGCGCCCGGCTGTACGGCCGCCGGGCCGCGGCGAACCGGGCCGCCCGCGCAGTCGCCGCGGCCACTGAGGCCGGCGAGTGAAGGCTCTTCAGGCGTACCGGTTCGCGCTCGACCCGAACCAGGTCCAGCTCGCCGGCCTGCGCCGGCACGCCGGGGCGGCCCGGTTCGCCTACAACTGGGGTCTGGCCCGGGTGAAGGCCGCGCTCGGCCAGCGGGACGCCGAGAAGTCCTATGGCCTGACAGGCGACCTGCTCACGGAGATACAGGAGCAGGAGGGCCTCGCGATGCTGTTCATCTCCCACGACCTCGCGGTGGTGAGCCAGGTCAGCGACCGGGTCGCGGTGATGCGGGCCGGCCGGCTCGTCGAGACCGGCGAGGTCCGCCAGGTCTTCGCCCGGCCGGCCCACGCCTACACGCGGACCCTGCTCGCCGCACTTCCCGCGACCCGGGCACCGGACGGCCCGGCGCCGAGGATCAGCACCCGCTCGGACCTGACGACCTCCTGACGGGTCCGACGAAGGTCGTCCAGGGCCTTGCTGACGGTGGTCGCGACCGGCCTTCGCCGGGCACGGGTAGTCGGAGCCGGTGGCCAGCACCAGATAGTCCGCCTCGACGCGCTGGCCCGAGGCGAGCGTGACGCCGCTGGGGTCAGGATCGGCGGCGGGGGGTGTCCCAGGCGCCGACGGCGATGCGGGCGGCCAGCCCGAACAGCCAGAACAGCGCTAGGCCGAACAGGGAGGACACCATGATCGCGGCAAACAGCGGTGCGGACTGGAGGCGCTGGGTGTAGTCGTCGATGAGGCTGCCGATGCCCGGCTGCCCCTGCCGGAAGAAGAAGTCACCGACGATCGCGCCGATGACCGACAGCCCGGCGGAGATACGCAGCCCCGTGAACACCGCGGGCAGGGCGCTGGGAAACTCGAGATGGACGAGCCTTGCCCACCGGCCAGCCTGGCGCAGCGTGAACAGGTCATGCTGCTGGGCGTCGGTCGACTGGAGCCCGAACAGGGTGTTGGTGATGATGGGGAACAAGGCGACCAGGACGCACACGACGGTACGGGACCAGAATCCGTACCCCAGCCAGAACCCGATCAGCGGCACGATCGCGAGGATCGGGATCGTCTGGAGCGCCACCGCCCACGGGTAGAACGACCGCTCGACCCAGCCCGCCTGGCTCATCAGCACGGCAAAGATCATCCCAAGGGCGGCGGCGATGGCGAGCCCCACCAGCGCGACCTTCGCCGTCGCGCCCAGTCCCCGCAGAGTCTCGTGGAAGGTGGTCCAGTCCCCGAAGCCGTCGGTGACGACCTCGTGCGGCGGCGGCAGCAGGAAGCGGCGGCGGGGGGCCAGCGCGAGATAGGTCACCGCGTACCAGACGCCGACGACGGCGGCCAGCACGGCCAGCGGCGGCCCGGCCCCGCGGGCCGTGCGGCGCAGGCGGCCATGCTGGCGGGGGCTCTCGGCCGCCGGGGCCGCGAGCGGTGCCCGGGCCGTCGCCGTCATGTGAACGACTCCTGCAGCGCCGCCGAGACGGTCCGGGCGACGTCGCCGAAGGCGGCGTCGAAGCGCAGGTCGGCGGGCCGCGGGTAGGCGAACGGGACGTCGACCTGCGCGAGGACGCGCCCCGGTCGGGCTGACAGGACGACGACCCGGCTGGCGAGCCAGACCGCCTCCACGACCGAGTGGGTGACGAACACGCCCGCGAACCGCTCGCGGGCGTGGAGCCGCTGCACCTCCTCGCCGAGCCGCTGCCGCGTGATCTCGTCGACCGCGCCGAACGGCTCGTCGAAAAGGAACAGCGACGGCCGCACCGTGAGCGCCCGGGCGAGCGAGACCCGCATCCGCATGCCGCCGGACAGCGCCGTGGGCCGGTGGCGCTCGAACCCCTCGAGCTCGGTGAGGGAGATGGCCGCGGCCACGAGTTCGCGCCGCCGCTTCTTCGGCACGCGGTCGAGTTGGGCGAACAGGCCGACATTGCCCTCGACGGTGCGCCACGGCAGTAGCGTGGGATCTTGAAAAACGTAGCCGGGGGCCTTGGGCCCGACGGCAACCGTCCCGCTGGAGGGCTCGGTCAACCCCGACGCGATCCGCAATAGTGTGGACTTCCCCGAGCCCGAAGGCCCGACCACCGTCACGAACTCGCCGTCGGCGACCGTAAGTGACACTCCCCGCAACGCGTCGGTGCCGTCGGAGAAGGTCTTTCCCACGTCGTCGAACGCCAATGCGATCCCCGGCGCAAGGGGCACCGTCTCTCCCTTCCTGCCACGGAGCCGGGCCGTCGGCGACATGCCGGCGTCCTTAATCTGAGCGAATCGTAGCCCCGGGCACGAGGCGTTACCGGACGCACCCTGATGCCGTCCCCGGTGTCATGGCCGGGAAACAGTCCCGGAGCGAGGGCCGCCAGCTCGGTTGTCCCGGCGCTGTGGGTGAACCCGGCTACATGACTTCCATCATCATCCGGTACGCTGAAGGGAACGTGGCCGCATGAGGGCGGCCGGATGAGGGCGGGGGAATGACGCTGCAACGGGCGGGCGGGCCGATAGTGCGCCGCGTTGTACTGGGCACACAGCTACGGAGAATCCGGGAAGCGAAAGGCATTAGCCGGGTGGATGCTGGCTACAGCATCCGGGCCTCCGAGTCGAAGATCAGTCGGTTGGAGTTGGGTCGGGTCAGTTTCAAGGAACGCGATGTGGCCGACTTGCTGACACTGTATGGCGTCACGGACGAGAGGGACCGCTCGCCGTTGCTCGAACTCGCCCGTCAGGCCAACGAGCCCGGTTGGTGGCAGGGTTTCACCGACGTGATGCCGGGATGGTTTCAGCCCTACCTGGGCCTGGAGGAAGCGGCGATCCT
>NZ_JYFN01000105.1 GCF_000948395.1 Frankia torreyi
GCTCGCCCACCCACTCACCCTGCATGATCACAACACTGGCGTCGACCACCACACCAGAACCCGGACCCGCAAGATTTTCAGTGGTCTCCTAGACGTCGGCGACGGCCGAGGGGTCGGCGACGTGGGTGTCGGTGACGCCGAGCAGGCCGAGCAGCCGGGCGCGGGCCTGCTCGAAGCGCGGGTCGCGGCGGTCGTCGAACAGCTCGCGGGTCTCGATCTCCTCGTCGAGGCGGCCGTCGCGCAGCACGATCACCCGGTCGGCGAGTTCGAGGGCCTCGTCGACGTCGTGCGTCACCAGCAGCACGGCCGGGCGGTGCCGCTCGTGGAGCTGGCGGACCAGATCGTGCATGTGGATGCGGGTCAGCGCGTCGAGGGCGCCGAACGGCTCGTCGAGCAGCAGCAGCTCGGGTTCGCGGACCAGCGCCCGGGCGAGTGCGACGCGCTGCGCCTCGCCGCCGGACAGCGTCAGCGGCCAGGCCTGGGCGTGATCGGCGAGACCGACCTCGGCCAGCGCCCGGGACGCCTCGTCGCGGCGGCGGGAGCGCGGCAGGCCGACCGCGACGTTCTGCCACACCCGGCGCCAGGGCAGCAGCCGCGGCTCCTGGAACACCACCGAGCGCAGCGCCGGCACCTCGACGCTGCCCTCGGCGACCGGGTCGAGACCGGCCAGGGTGCGCAGCAACGTCGTCTTGCCGCCGCCGCTGCGGCCGACCAGGGCCACGAACTCCGAGTCGGCGATGGACAGGTCGAGCCGGTCGAGCACGACGTGCGAGCCGAACGCGCGACGCAGGCCGCGCACCGTGACGGCGTTCACCCGCGTCACCTCCCGCGCCAGGCCAGCAGGCGCCGCTCGGCGAGGCGCACGATCACGTCGGTGATCAGGCCGAGGGCGGCGTACACGACGACGACGACCATCAGGATCTTCGTCTGGAACAGCGACTGCGCGTTGTAGATAAGCAGGCCCAGGCCCTTCTGGGCGTTGATCTGCTCGGCGACGACGAGCGCGAGCCAGCTCAGGCCGAGCGAGTAACGCACGCCGGTGAGGATGCTCGGTGTCGCCCCGGGCAGGACGACGGTCGCGATCAGGCGCAGCCGGTTCAGGCCGAACTGGCGGCCCATCTCCAGCAGACGCGGGTCGACCGTGCGCACGCCCGACATCGTGTTGATGTACATCGGCAGCGCCGTGCCGATCGTGATGATGAGGATCTTCGGGGTCTCGTCGACGCCGAACCAGAGGATGAACAGCGGCAGGATCACCAGGAACGGGATCGTCCGCAGCATCTGCAGGGTGGCGTCGATGGCCTCCTCGACCGGCCGCCACAGGCCGACCGCCACGCCCAGGGCGAGGCCCACGGCGATGCCGATCGCCGCGCCCGTCAACGCCCGGCGCACCGACACCCACAGGTTCGACGGGAGCTGGCCGTTGTTCCACAGGGTGACGAACTCGTGGGCGACGTCCCACGGCGCGGGCAGGACCTCCGTCGACCACCAGCTCGACGAGCTGCCGACCTGCCACAGCGCGACGAGCAGGATCGGGACGATCGCCCGGCGGACCAGGCTGGGAACCCACCGCCGCCGACGCCGGTCCGCGCCGCCGGCGCTGAAGGTCACCCGCCGCCCGCGTGCCGCCGCGGGCGAACCCGCGGCGGCACGCGTGACAACAGCGGTGGGCGTGGCCTCAGTAGTGGGCGTGGCCTCAGCGGCCGGCGTGGCCGGCGTGGCCGGCGTGGCAGCGGGCGGGCTTCCGGGTGATGCGCCCTCGGGCTGCGTCACGGTCGCCACGGCACGCGGGTCTCCCATCGTCCGCTCACTTGACGGTCGTGACGGCGAAGTTCGCCGGGAACTTGGCCTTGTAGGAGGCGATGGCGGCGGCGATCGCCGGGTTCAGCTTCGTGTTGTAGCTGCCGGCGACGTCGACCTTGCCGGGCAGCAGGCCGGCGGCCTGGAAGGTGTCGGCGATGGCCTGCTGGTCGGTCAGTGCCTTCGGGTCGACGGGGCCCACGGCCGAGTTCGCGCTGTTCTCCGAGGCCTTGAAGTTGGCGGTGACGGACTCCAGCGGCTGGTTGGTGTTCGTAGCCGTGATCTTGTCCCACTCGGCGGGGTGCGCCCGGGTCCAGGCGAACGACGCCTCGATCCGACCGATGTAGTCGGCGATCGCCGCGGACTTCGCCGGGTCGTCGAGGTCGGAGGTGTAAGCGTTGTAGGCGCCGACGAGGCCGCCGAGGCTGCCCTTGAGGATCGGACCGCCGTCGGCCAGGATCGGGTTGCCCTTGGCGACCGCGACCTGCACCGTCTTGCCGAACCCGGCCAGCGCGTCGACGCTGCCGCCGAGCAGTGCGCTCAGGCCGTCGGCCGGCGTGAGCGGCACCGGCTGGATGTCCTTGAAGGTCAGTCCGGCGCTGGCGAGCTGCTTGAGCAGGAAGTACTGCGTGGTGGTGTTCTTGGTGTACGCGACCTTCTTGCCCCGCAGGTCGGCGATCGAGGTGATGCCCTTCTTCGCGACCGTCCACTGCAGCGACGTCGGCAGCCGCAGCGTCGCGACGGACACGAAGTTCGGCTTGGTACCCCCCGCGGCGATCAGCACGTTCGCGACGCCACTGCCGCGGGCGAGGTCCGCGCTGCCCTGGTTGACCGCCCCGGTCTGCGCGCCGCCGTCGGGGTAGGTCTGGAACCGCACCTTGTACGGGGTGTCGAGCAGGCCGGCCGCCTTGAGCAGCGCCTCGTCGCCGCCGATGGCCGCCGGGTAGGTCGCCACCCGCAGCGTCACCCCGGACAGGTCGGGGCCGCTCGACGCGCTGGCCGCGGCCGGGCTGGCCGCCGCGCTCGACCCGCCACCCGAATCCGAGCCGCAGGCCGCGAGGGTCACCGCCAGGCCGGCCGCGACGGCGACCGCAACGGCGCCGCGCACGCGGCCGCCGATCCTGCGCTGGACTGATCCCCGCTGATACATCGAAAACTCCTACATGATCCACTCCCGGCGTCCCCGGGTCCGGGTGAAGGTTTCATGCCATGACGTACTTGTCAACCGAAAGGGTAGAGATGGCCCACAAAGGGCGGCGCAGGTTACAGTCCAGGCAAAACGGCGAGACGGGCGCGGGTTCCAGCAGCTGATGGCAAGCTGAGCGTCATGCCCTGATCCACTGACGAGGCTTCGTCGGCGCGGGCCCGTCGCCTCCGAACACGTACCGACGACGATCGAGGGCATCTGGTGGAACTGGGAATCAACACGCTCGGCGGCGTCTCCACAGACCGGCGCACCGGGCAGACGCCGACCGAGCATGAGCGGCTGGCGTCGATCGTCACCCAAGGCGTGCTCGCCGAGCGGCTCGGCTTCGAGGCGTTCTCCGTCGGGGAGCACCACGGCGACCCGCACTTCGTGACGAGCGCACCGCCGGTCATCCTCGCCGCCATCGCCGCACAGACCGAGCGGCTGCGGCTGATGACCGGGGTGACGCTGCTTCCCCTGCTCGACCCGGTCCGCGTCGCCGAGGACTACGCCACCCTCGACGTCCTCTCGGGGGGGCGTGTTGAGATCGTCGCCGGGAAGGGCAACTTCGCGAACGCCTCCCGGCTGCTCATCGGCCAGGACGACCCGGACCGCGGGACGTTGCTGCGCGAGCACCTCGACCTGCTCCTGGAGATCCTGCGCACCGGGCACATCCCGGCGTGGCCCGCCACCTCCCGCCCGGCGTTGAGCGACGCGCACGTCACCCCGCGGCCGGTGCAGCCGCAGCTTCCGGTCTGGCTCGGGGCGACCCGCAACGTGGACTCCGTCGAGCTCGCCGCCGGCAAGGGCCTGCCCGTCCTGGTCGCCGGGTTCCGCGCCGGCACCTACGCCGACTTCGCCGACCACTACCGCGAGGCGTTCGCCGCCGCCGGCCACGACCCGAGCCGGGCCCGGGTCGCCTCGCTGTCCACCGTTGTCGTCGACCACGACGAGGCACGCGTGCGCCGCGAGTACCGCGCCTACTGGGAGCAGACGGTCAACGCCGCCGCGCAGCGCAACCAGGGCCTGCGCCAGGACAACCGTGCCCAGCGCCTGCTCGACCAGGGCTTCGACGAGCTGACCGGCCCGACCGGCCAGATCCTCGTCGGCACCCCCGAGTACGTCGCCGAGCGGCTGATCGGGATGCACCAGGACCTCCGCCACGACCTGCACTTCCTCCAGATCGACAACGGCCTGGGGGCCGCGGGCACCGAAGAGATCATGCACCTGATCGCGGAGGAAGTGGCTCCCCTCGTCCGCAAGGAGACCGCGCTCAGCGCGGCATAGGAGATACCGATGACCGACGACGACCGACCGCTCGACCACCGACCGCTGCGGTTCGGCACCTTCCTGTTCCCCCGCACCGTGGCCGGTCGCGCGCTGCTCGACCATGCCGCGCAGGCCGAGGAGCTGGGCTACGACCTGATCGCCGTGCCCGACCATCCCTACAACCCCGACTACGTCGACCAGGTCGCGCTGCTGTCGGCGGTGGTCGGCCGCACGTCGTCGATCCGGGTGCTCACCGACGTCGTCAACCTCGCCCTGCGCCCGCCGGCGGTGTTGGCCAAGACGGCGTGGACGATCGACCGCCTCGCCCCCGGCCGGCTCGACCTCGGCCTCGGCACCGGCGGGCTGTGGGACCAGATCGCCGCGATCGGCGGCCCGCGGTGGAAGCCACGCGAGGCCCGGGAGCGGCTCGCCGAGGCGATCGACGTCATCCGGCTGCTGTGGTCCGGCGACGCCGACGTCACCTACGCCGGCCAGTACTACCAGCTCGACCATCCGCAGCCGCTGCTCCCGCCGCAGGAGCCGATCCAGCTCTGGATCGGCAGCGGCGGCCCGCTGATGCGCCGGCTGACCGCCGGGGTGGGCGCCGGCTGGATCCCCAACGGCAACCGCCTCGACCTGGACACCGTCCGCGCCGACGCGGCGCACTTCGACACCGAGCTCGCCGCCGCCGGCCGGTCGCGCACCGCGGTTCCGCGCCTGTACAACGCCTTCTTCGGCCACAAGCTCCAGGACCGCTCGGAGGGCTTCCTCGTCGGCCCGGCCAGCCAGTGGGTCGACGAGCTCACCGCCCTCGCCCTCGAACTGGACTTCGACACGTTCGTCCTCGGCGACCGCGAGACCCCCGTCGAACACCTCCAGATCTTCGCCGACCAGGTCATCCCCCAGGTCCGCGCCCAGGTAGCCGCCGCCCGCCCCTGACCGCCCCGCTTCCCTGCTCATCCGGCGGGATCTATCGGACGCGAAACCCTCCGGACCGGCAAGGACCGCCGCCATGGCCGTCCGGCCGAGCCGAGGCGGCAGTCCTGGAGACGCGGCGCTCCATTCACTCAGTGCGACAAAGGATCAACGTGTTGACCTGGGCGGTTACACCACCGCAGGGCCGCTGCAAACGGCTGTGCAGGGGAACGGCGCCACGTGGTTGCTCTGTAGGGACAAATCGGACGCCGAACCATACAGAAGAACCAGGCGGCCGCTCTCCCACGCATCCGCCGCGCGCCGTCGCCCGCGCAGCGCCCATCGCGACGTCACGCAGGGTGAAACCGGGCCTGGGAGCGGAATTCCGAGGCGCTGCACCAGCCAGATCCGTGATCATCCCTGCCGGGATCGCGACAGTGGGAAAGGCGCTGGACCGGCAGGGAAGCCCAAGCCGGCGCCGGGCCGGCGGGAGGGCGGGGCGGGTGGGTCAGTCGCGGCCGAAGGCCTCCCGCCGGATCACCTGGAGCAGGGTCGGGGCGCCCTCGCTGGTCGTGATCTCGATCGTCCGACCGGCGAACCGGTCCTCGGTCGCCTGCGCCAGCAGGCAGTGCGCGAGGTCCGCGCGGCTGGTGAACACGCCGTCCAGCGGGCCGTCGCTGACCTCGTAGGGCGAGACGTGGTCGGCGTCGAACAGGCCGGACGATCGGATGACCGTCCAGTCCAGGCCGCTGTCGCGCACGATCTGCTCCATGGCCCGCATGTCCGCGTAGGTGCTCCGGCCGATCGTGCGGGCGAGCAGCGGCTGCATGACCCGGTTGAGCAGGAACCCGCCCTCGCTGTGCGGGTGAGGTTCGACCGCGGTGGAGCTGACCACGGCCAGCCGCTTCACGCCGAACCGGATCATCGCGTTCGTGATGGTGGTGGCGGCGGTGCTGTAGACCGTGATCGGCGCCCGCGCGAACGGCACGCCGACGGTGCTCAGCACCGCGTCGACTCCGTCGACGGCCCGCGCGGTGGCGGGCTCGTCGGCGACGTCGGCCCTGACGACGGTGAGCCGCTCGCCGATCAGCGGGAACTCCGCCGGTCGTCGCGTGACCGCGACGATCTCATGGTCTGCCTCGAGGGCCTGCCGCACCACCAGCCGCCCGGTGGGCCCGTTCGCCCCGAAAACCGCGATCCTCATACCTGCCTGGCCTTTCGCCTGGGAATCGTTCGTGTGGCGGCGCGGCCTGGTTCGTCCGCGCCACCGCGCTCTGCGAATACGTCGAGTCCCAGCCGTCCGATGTGACAGACCCGCGGATGCGCCGGCGACCGCCTGATCAGATGGAAGTCGCCGGACCGACGTGAACGGTGCCGGTGCCGGTGCCGGTGCCGCTGTCGGTGGTGGCGGCGGCGAGTCGTTCTGCCAGTGAGCTGAGCAGATCGCGAAGCTCGTCGGGTTCCTCGACGACGAACGGGAAATTCAGTCCCGCCAGCACGGCGGGTACCCAACCCGCCGGGCGGACAAGGCCGGTGCGTGGAGCGCGGTGGGGCGTCAGGCTGTCGGGTCGGTCGGGTCGGTCGGGTCGGTGACGAGGATGACGGCGAGGGTGCGGGGGCCGTGGACGCCCTCGACGCGGTCGAACTCGATGTCGCTGGTGGCCGACGGGCCGCTGATGAGGGTGATCGGGCGGGTCGGGTCCAGGCGGGCGAGCAGCTCGGGGACGCCGTGGACGACCTGGTCGGCTCGGACGACGCAGACGTGGACGTCGGGCACCAGGGTGATCGCGCGCCGGCCCTGGTCGGGGGAGCCGTCGAGGGCGATCGTCCCGGTCAGCGCACAGGCCGCCGCGCAGCCGGTGACCACCGCCGCGAACCCGTCAAGCTCGACGGCGGTGAAGCCGCCGTCGACGACGCCGTCCGGGCACCAGCCCGCCGGCAGCCCGGGTGGGACGAGCACCGCCCCGCCTCCCCGCCCCGCGGAATCGGGCGGATATTCCGCGGAGCGGGGTGAGTGTTCCGCGGAACCGGGGGGATTATCGGCGGACGGGGGTGGGTGTTCCGCGGAACCGCGTGGGTGTTCGGCGGAGGCGGCGGCCAGGGCTGCGCGGATCGCCGCCGGCTCGTCGCCGGGGGCCGCGTCGACAACGGACGCGCGGTAGTCGACGAGCCGGCGGCGCAGCAGATCGAGCAGCGGCGGGCTGCCGGGCGCCGGTCCGCCGCCTCGGTGGTATTCGCGGGGGATGTCACCATCGTCGTCCGCACCTGGTCCACGCACTCCACCGCCGAGGCCGACGCCCGCGTTGGCGTTCGCGGCCCGGATGCGGGCCAGCACCTCCTCGCGCGCGTTCACGCGGAACCCGCCGGCCCCGCGGAACCCGCCGGCCCCGCCGAACCCGCCGGCCCCGCCGGCCCCGCCGAACCGCGCGGTTCCGCGGAACCCGCCGGCCCCGCGAAACCGCCCGGTGGCGGGGGATTCGCTTGACCTGCCGGATGCGCGGGGCCGCCGCGGGTGCGGGACCACCACTGGCGGAAGGTCTCCTCGGGGGGCCGGGGGGCGTCGCGGCTGGACGTCCATGCCGACAGCGGTGGGGGCAGCGACGACAGCCGGCCGGTGGCGCGGCCGGCCAGCCGGCCGAGGCGGGAGGCGGTCTCGGCGGCGGCGAAGCGGGTGGGGGAGGACATCACCCAGGCGGCGGCGGCCATCGTGAGCGCCTCCGCGGTCGGCAGCGGGCGGTCGCGGGCGGCGTCGACGTGGGCGGTGCGCAGGCGGACGAGCAGCGACGGGATGTCGATGCGCACCGGGCAGACGTCGTAGCAGGCGCCGCACAGGCTGGAGGCGTAGGGCAGCGAGGCGTTGTCGTCGCTGCCGGAATGGATCCCGGTGAGCTGCGGGGACAGCACGGCGCCGATGGGGCCGGGGTAGACCGAGCCGTAGGCGTGGCCGCCGGTGCGTTCGTAGACGGGGCAGACGTTCAGGCAGGCCGAGCAGCGGATGCAGTGCAGCGCGTCGCGGCCGACGGCGTCGCCGAGGGCAGCGGTGCGGCCGTTGTCGAGCAGGACCAGGTGGAACGCCTGCGGCCCGTCGCCGGGGGTGACGCCGGTCCAGGTCGACGTGTACGGGTTCATCCGCTCCCCGGTCGACGAGCGGGGCAGCAGCTGCAGGAACACCTCCAGGTCCCGCCAGCTCGGCACGACCTTCTCGATGCCCATCACCGTGATCAGCGTCTCCGGCAACGTCAGGCACATCCGGCCGTTGCCCTCGGACTCGACCACGACGAGCGAGCCGGTCTCGGCGACGCCGAAGTTCGCCCCCGACACGGCGACCCGCGCCCGCAGGAACGTGCGGCGCAGGTGGGCACGGGCGGCCATCGCCAGGCGGCGCGGTTCGGCGGTGAGCGACGGGTCGACGCCGGGCATCTCGCGCAGGAACAGCTCGCGGATCTCGGCGCGGTTGCGGTGGATCGCCGGGACCAGGATGTGGCTGGGCACGTCGTCGCCGAGCTGGATGATCAGCTCGGCGAGGTCGGTCTCGTGCGCGGTGATGCCGGCGTCGGCGAGCGCGGCGTTCAGGCCGATCTCCTGGGTGGCCATCGACTTGACCTTGACCAGCTCGGTCGCGCCGGTGGCCTGGACGAGGCCGGTGACGATCGCGTTCGCCTCGTGGGCGTCGCGGGCCCAGTGCACCGTCCCGCCGCGGGCGGTCACCTCGGCCTCCAACCGGACGAGGTGGTCGTCGAGGCGGGCCATCGTCGCCCGTTTGATCGCCTCGCCGGCGAGGCGGAGCTGCTCCCAGTCGTCGAGTTCGCCGACCGCCGCGGCCCGTTTGGTGCGGATGACCCCGGTGGCGTGGCCGAGGTTGCGGCGTAGCTGGCTGTCGGCGAGAGCGTCGCGCGCGGCGGCGGGGAAGGGCCGGCCGCCGCGTAGCTGCCCCACGCCGGGCGGCGCGGGAATCCCGAGGAACGCCGCCGTCACCGGGCTCCCGCCTGACCGCCGCACGTCGGACCGCCGGCCCCATGGGGACCCGTACGGTGTGGCTCGCTCATCGGAGGGTCGCCTGGGTGCTGGCGAGGATCTCGGCGAGGTGCACCGTGCGGGTGGCGGCCCGCAGCCGGGTCAGGCCGCCGCCGATGTGCATCAGGCAGGACGCGTCGCCGGCGGTCGCCACCTCCGCGCCGGTGCCGAGGACGTGGCGCATCTTGTCGGCGAGCATCGCCGTCGACGTCGGCGCGTTCTTCACCGCGAAGGTGCCACCAAACCCGCAGCAGGTCTCGGCCTCCGGCAGCTCCAGCAGCGTCATCCCGGCGACCTGGCGCAGCAGCCGCAGCGGCCGGTCACCCACCCGCAGCACCCGCAGCGAGTGGCAGGTCGGATGGTAGGTGACCCGGTGCGGGTAGTAGGCGCCGACGTCCTCCACCCCGAGCACGTCGACGAGCAGCTCGGACAGCTCGTACGTGCGGGCCGCGACCGCCTCGGCGCGACGGGCGAGCGCATCGTCGCCGGCGTCGCGGGCGAGTGCGGCGTGCTGGTGGCGCACCGAACCCGCGCACGATCCGGACGGGGTGACGATCACGTCGGCGGCGACGTCGGCGTCGTCGAACACGTCGACGTGGTGGCGGACCAGCTCGACCGCCTCGCGGGCGTAGCCGGTGTTGGTGTGCATCTGCCCGCAGCAGGTCTGCCCGGCGGGGAAGACGACCTCGTGACCGAGGCGTTCGAGCAGCTCGGTGGTGGCCTGCCCGACCCGCGGGTACAGCGCGTCGACCAGGCAGGTCACGAACAGCGCGATCCTCATCCGCCCCCGCCCCCGCCCCCGCCCGCTCGACGCCGAGCCCCGGCGTCCAGACCGCCTGCGCCGCACCCTCGCCGCCGGATCCGCGCCACGGGCTCGAAACTATCCCGGCCGGACCGCGGACGTCCCCCCATCGCGCAACGCCGCCGCGGCGTCGTCACGCCGGTGGGTGCCGGCTGCCGTGCCGGTGGGCCCCGCTGCCGCGATCCGGGTGCTCGATGGTGCCTTATTGCTCATGGACGGTTCCGCGCCGGAGTCGGGACATACCCTGGCCCAGTGACGATGAGGGGCGCCGACCGAGGAGAAGAACGTCGATGAGGATCGCCGAGGACATCACGCGGCTGGTCGGGAACACGCCGCTGGTGCGGCTGCGCCGGGTCACCGACGGGGTCGGGGCCCAGGTCGTCGCCAAGCTGGAGTCGTTCAACCCGGCGCACAGCGTGAAGGACCGGCTGGGGCTGGCGCTCATCGACGCCGCCGAGCAGGCCGGCGCGATCGGCCCGGACACCATCATCGTGGAGCCCACCAGCGGCAACACCGGCATCGCGTTGGCCATGGTGTGCGCGGCCCGCGGCTACAAGTGCGTGCTGACGATGCCCGAGACGATGAGCGTTGAGCGGCGGATGCTGCTGCGCGCCTACGGCGCCGACCTGGTGCTCACCCCCGGCCCCGAGGGGATGGCCGGAGCCATCGCCAAGGCCGAGGAGCTCGCCAAGAGCGACTCCCGCTACTTCATGCCCCAGCAGTTCGAGAACCCGGCCAACCCGGCGATCCACCGGGCCACGACCGCCGAGGAGATCTGGCGCGACACCGACGGGCAGATCGACATCCTCGTCGCCGGCGTCGGGACCGGCGGGACGATCACCGGGGTGGCCGAGGTCATCAAGGCGCGCCGGCCGTCGGCGCGGTTCGTCGCGGTGGAGCCCGCCGCGTCGCCGGTGCTGTCCGGGGGCGTGAAGGGGCCGCACCCGATCCAGGGCATCGGCGCCGGCTTCGTGCCCGGCGTGCTCGACACCTCGCTCGTCGACGAGATCATCCAGGTCGAGGCCGACGACGCGATGGAGCTCGCCCGCCGCCTCGCCCGCGAGGAGGGCCTGCTGGTCGGCATCTCCGCCGGGGCTGCGGTGTCGGCCGCGCTGACGGTGGCGGGCCGCCCCGAGAACGCCGGCAAGCTGGTCGTCGTCGTGCTGCCCGACTTCGGCGAGCGCTACCTGTCGACGCCGCTGTTCGCCGGCCTGGGGGACTGAGCCGTGCTGGCGACGCTGCGCCGGGATCTGCGCACGGCACGGGATCGCGACCCCGCCGCCCGCTCCACCCTCGAAGTCGCGCTGTGCTATCCCGGGGTGCACGCCCTTTGGGGCCACCGACTGAACCACTGGCTGTGGACGCACCGGATGCCGCTGCTCAGCCGGGTCGGCGCCGAGCTGACCCGCACACTGACCGGCGTCGACATCCACCCCGCCGCCCGGATCGGCGAGGGCGTGTTCATCGACCACGCCACCGGCGTGGTCATCGGGGAGACCGCCGAGGTCGGCGCCGACGTGACGATCTACCACGGCGTGACGCTCGGCGGGACCAGCCTGGAGGCCACCAAGCGTCATCCGACGATCGGCGACCGGGTGGTGATCGGCGCCGGCGCGAAGGTGCTCGGCTCGTTCACCGTCGGCGCCGACAGCCGGATCGGCGCGAACGCCGTCGTCGTCCGCCCGGTCCCGCCCGGCTCGGTCGTCGTCGGCGTCCCCGGCCAGGTCATCAGCCCGAGCCGCCCGCAGCCCGCCCACGACGACCGGATGCCCGACCTGGTCGGCATCAGCCTGCAGTCGCTGCTCACCCGCGTCGACCGGCTGGAGGCGGCCCGTGCCGGCGCCACCGTCACGGCCGGCGCGGACGGTGCGGCCGGTGCCGCGTCCGGCGACGGTGCCGGGCAGCGGCCGCCGATCCGCCTGCCCCAGGCCGGCGTCTGGCAGGGCGAGGACTTCTCCATCTAGAAGATCACTGAAAATCTTGCGGGGTGCTGGTGGGGGTGGATGGCCGTGGTTTAAGGGGGTGCGGCGGTCAGGGTCCAGCCGTTGGTGCTGGTGTGGGTGAGTCCGAGGTTGATCAGCCGGCGGAGGTTGAGTGCGGCGGCGCGGTGGTGGAGCCAGGTGTCGTTGCGGGTCACGCCGCGGTAGGGCACGCGGCGGTTGCCGTGGGCTACCAGCCAGGCGATTCCGCGTTCTACCGGGGGACGCCAGCGGCGGTACTCGTCCTGCCATGCCGGGTTGGTGGCCTCGCGGCGGGCGGCGGCCAGCTGGGTGTGCTGGGGGTGGATGGTGAGGGTCCGTCCGGTGGTGGATGTGGTGC
>NZ_JYFN01000106.1 GCF_000948395.1 Frankia torreyi
GCCCAGGCCGCCGCCCAGTCGGCGACCCGGACCATCGCGGTCGGGCAGGTCAACCGGTTGGCGATGAGGACCTCGATGACCTGGCCGTGGGTCAGCCGGGCGTCCTCGCGGACCGGGCAGAGTCGGTCGACGACGCTGGCCACCCCAAGCCGGCGCAGGAAGTCCCGCACGACCGGCAGCGCGCCGAGCATCTTCNCCNCGCTNGGAGGTCNATANCCCGCCACGACCGTCACAGGCGGGAACCGTGCCAGGCCCACCACTCCACCCCNCGGCAAACCCGACACGGAACAACCAAAAGATCACGGAACTGTCACATCGCACGAACGTGCGAAGGACAGGGATATCGGGCATCAACACGGGTAACCGTCCGAGGAAACGACCATGACCGCCCGGGGTGCCGGCCGGATCGGCGCTCGCCTGCTGTGGACGGGTGCCCTGCGGATGGCGCCCGGGACGCCCGGTCGGCACAACGCAGGTCATGGATGGTCAGCGGCCGCATCTGGCACGGTGCCCGCGCCATGGCCCCGTCGAGCTGGACCGGAACCTCGGGGGACGACCGTCGAGCACCGTTCGCCGCGCGGACCCGTGCCCCTGTGGACAGCGACGAACCGTCGGCCACGGTGACCATAGATGGTCACCGTGTGCGGCACGGTGCTCCTCATCGAGGAGGGTGGCGGACGGGCCGAGCGTTATCCACAGGCGACACGGAAGGCGGGCGGCGGTGACCGCAGAGGAACGTCCCCAGCGGCCGTGAAGGCCGGCACCTCTCCTGTGGAGAACCCGGAAAACTCCTGGTCAGGGAGCTGATCGTGGCTGCGCTCGCGGACCTGGCCGTGGGCACCGAGCAGTCCGGACGGGCGCCCTCCCCGCGCACCGGTGGTCGAGGGCGCTGCTCATGGGCGACCATCCTGACTCCAGGCATCCACCGCCTCACGGGTGGAATGCACGGGGCCCCTCGTGGACTCCGGCAGCGCCTGTGGACAGCGCATGCTCTGGGCGGCGATCAGCGCCGATGGTCACCGTTCCCTCTGTGGATGGCCCACCGAGCGGCATTGACGTCGGCGTGCTTGCGCGACGCCTGGGCGTGTCGAGCTGTGGACAGCACGATGCCCGCCCGTGGGTGCCAGTCGGTGGCGACGCTGTCCCCCAAGGGAGACGGCTGTGGACAACGCGGCACGGGCCGGCACGGTGACCACCGTCCCCCGCGATCCACCGTGCCTCGGCCGTGGGGGGAGCACCCGACAGACCGACGGGCCTCGCGGACGGACGACGCTCAGTCGACGCCGCGCTCGCGAACGGGGCGCGAACCGTGCCCAGCGGACAGGGGTTCGGCGAGCGGGGCCCAGCGGAGAGGGCCTCGGCGAGCGGGGGTTCGGCGAGCGGGGGTTCGGCGGAGAGGGGGTTCGGCGAGCGGGGCTCAGCGGAGAGGGGGTTCGGCGAGCGGGGCTCAGTCGGAAGGGCCGGAGCGCGTCACGGTGACCGGCTGGACGGCCGCGACGCAGAAGTCGACGAGACGGCCGTGGAAGGCGGGATCGTCGATGGGCTGGCGGGCGCCGCCGAAGGCGTGCCGGGCCAGCAGGGCGCCCAGGAAGGCCCCCGCGGCGAGGTCGGTGTCGAGGTCGGCACGGGCCTCGCCCCGGGAGATGGCGTCGTGCAGGGCGTCCTCGATGGCGGCCGCGCAGCGGTCGACCGACTCGCGCCGGAACGCCGCGTACATCGCGGGGAAGCGGCGCAGTTCGGCCATGCACCGGGCGAGGATCGACAGCCGGGGCTCGGTGAACACCGCGTCGACGTAGGGCGCGAGGTGCAGCAGGTCCGTGCGCAGCGACCCGGTGCGCGGGGGCACGAGCCCGGCCGCCAAGGTCCCGAGCGCGTGCAGGACGAGATCGTCGCGGGCCGGCCAGCGCACGTAGATGCCACGCTTGGCGACGCCGGCGCGGGCCGCGACCCGGTTCACGCTGAACCCGCCGACGCCGTGCTCGGCCAGTTCGTCCACGGCGGCGGAGAGCACGCGGGTGTCGATCGTCGCGTCACGGGGGCGTCCCCGCCGCGGCCGGTCGAGCTGCTCCGTCTCCTCCTGCACCATCCGCTCAGGCTAAGCGGGAAACGTGGGTGTGGACCGCGAATATTTAGGGCACCAGCGTGGTTGCGTAAATCTGACAGGCTCCACGGAGCTCCGACAGCCCGCGCCGCGATCGGAAGGTATCCGTCCGGCGACGCACAGCATCACACGGAGGCGACATGGCGACCACGATCTACTCGGCGACCTCGACCGCATGGGGCGGCCGCGAGGGACGGGTGGCATCCAGCGACAACCGGGTGGACCTCCAGCTCTCCATCCCGAAGGGAGTGGGCGGGGACGACGGTCCGGGCACGAACCCGGAGCAGCTCTTCGCCACCGGCTACGCGGCGTGCTTCCACAGCGCGCTCAAGGCCGTCGCCCGGGGCAAGAAGGTCGACGTCACCGACTCGGCGGTGTCGGTGACCATCGAGCTGCTCCGGGACGACGAGGGCGCCATCGGCCTGGGCGCGAGGATCGAGGCGCAGATCCCGGGGCTCGAGCGGGCCACCGCCCAGGAACTGCTCGAGGCGGCGCACGCGATGTGCCCGTACTCCCGCGCCACAAAGGGCAACATCCCCTCCGAGGTCGTCCTGGTGGACAACGACTGACCGAACCGTCCGGGAGTCCACAGCCGAGCCGACGGGTAGTCCACAGCCGACCCGCGGTCCGTCGGGTCCACGCGTCCCTGCGACGCGTGGACCGGCGGATCCGCAGGTCGACGCGCACCTGTGGCCGGCCGGTCCGCGACCGGCCGGCCACTGGCGTCGCAGGCGAACACCGTGAAGATCGGACCTCAATGTCCTAATGTGCGAAAGAAGCGGCGCCACCCTCGACGTCGAGGGACCAGGACTGGCCCGAAACGGACGGAGGGCGCACAGTTGCGGATTGCGTTGTTGTCGTACCGGAGCCTGCCCACCTGCGGTGGCCAGGGCGTGTACGTCCGACATCTGTCCCGCGAACTGGTCGCCCTGGGGCACCACGTGCAGGTGCTGAGCGGGCCGCCGTATCCCGACCTCGACGACGGGGTCGATCTCACCGAGCTGCCCAGCCTGGACCTCTACCGCGACTCGGACCCGTTCCGCTGGCCGGGCCTGGCGGAGCTGCGCGCGCTGCCCGACGTCGTCGAGTTCGGGATGATGCGGACCGGGCAGTTCTCCGAACCGCTGTCGTTCAGCCTGCGCGCCTACCAGGCGCTGCGGCCCCGGGCGGCCGGTGGACGGCCGCCGTTCGACATCGTCCATGACAACCAGGGGCTCGGCTACGGGCTGCTGGCGCTGCGGGCGGCGCTGCGTCCCTACCGGATCCCGGTGGTGAGCACCGTGCACCACCCGATCACCGTCGACCGCCGGCTGAGTCTGGCCGCGGCGTCGAGCTTCACCGCCCGGGTGGGGCTGCGGCGGTGGTACTCCTTCCTGCCGATGCAGGCCCGGGTGGCGCAGCGGCTGGACGGCATCGTCATCCCCTCCGAGAGTTCGCGGCGCGAGATCATCGCCGACATGGACCTGCCGTCGGAGGTCATGCACACGGTGCCCCTCGGGGTCGACGCCGACGTCTTCACCCCCGCGCCCGCCGGCACGATCCCCGTCCCCGGCCGCATCGTGGTCGTGACCAGCGCGGACGTGCCGCTCAAGGGCCTGGGAGTGCTGCTGGAGGCGCTGGCCAAGCTGCGCTCCGAGCGCGCCGCGCACCTGGTCTGCATCGGCAAGGTCCGCGAGGGCGGGCAGGCCCAGCGCCGGGTGACCGAACTGGGCCTGGGCGATGCGGTGACGTTCCGTTCCAACGTGCCGGAGCAGGAGCTGATCGGGCTGCTGCGCTCCGCCGAGGTCGCGGTCGTCCCCTCCCTCTACGAGGGGTTCAGCCTGCCCGCGGTGGAGGAGATGGCCTGCGGCATTCCGCTGATCGCGACGACCGCCGGGGCGCTGCCCGAGGTCGCCGGCGCCGACGGCGAGGCGGCCCTGTTGGTCCCCCCGGGAGATCCGGACGCGCTGGCCGGGGCCATCCGCACGCTGCTCGACGACCCGGCGCGTCGCGCCCGGATGGGGGCGGCCGGGCGGCGCCGGGTGGAGGAGCGGTTCTCCTGGCGGGCGGCGAGCGCCGCGACCGCGGCCTGGTACGCCGAGCGGATCGCGGCGGTGGGCGGGACGCCGAGCTCGCCCTACCCGGGCTCGTCCTGGTCGTGGGCGCCGCCGACACCCGCCTCCTGGCCGGCCCCGGCCGGGCTGGCCTCCACCGTCCCGCCCGCCCCGGCGTCGGCGCCGGGCGCTGCGAACTCGTCGGCGTCGCCGACGCTCGCCGGCTGAGCCGCGCCGCATGCTCACCGTCGACTTCGATCGTTTTCCCGTGCCCGCCGGCTGCCGGCTGCTCGACCTGGGCTGCGGAGCCGGGCGCCATTCCTTCGAGGCGTTCCGGCGCGGCGCCGACGTCGTCGCGCTGGACTACTCCCTCGGCGAGGTCAGCGGCGTGAACGCGATGCTCGCCGCGATGGCCCTGGAGGGGCAGGCGCCGGCCACGGCGCGGGCGGCCGGGGTGCGCGGCGACGCGCTCGCCCTGCCGTTCGCGGACGCCACCTTCGACCGGGTCATCATCGCCGAGGTCCTCGAGCACCTGCCCGCCGACACGGCGGCGATGGCGGAGATCGCCCGCGTGCTGCGGCCCGGCGGCTGGGTGGCGGTCACCGTCCCGAACCGCCTGCCCGAGCAGGTGTGCTGGAGCCTGTCGACGGCCTACCACACCGTCGAGGGCGGTCACATCCGCATCTACCGGCAGTCCGAGCTGCGCGAGCGGCTGACCGCCGTCGGGTTGGAGCCGATCGGCACCCACTTCGCCCACGCCCTGCACGCACCGTACTGGTGGCTGCGGTGTCTCGTCGGTGTCCATGACGACGACCATCCGGCGACGCGGCTTTACCACCGGCTGCTGGTGTGGGACATGATGCGCCGTCCCCAGGTGACGCGGCTCGCCGAACGGATCCTCAATCCGGTCATCGGCAAGAGCATCGTCCTGTACCTACGAAAACCGGAGGTAGCGCGTGCGGTCGGTTGAGTCTGCACCGGTGTTGACCCCCGAGGCGCTCACCGCGACCGCGACCGCGATCGCCGCCGCCCAGGAACCGGACGGCGCCATCCCCTGGTATCCCGGCGGCCACACCGACCCCTGGGACCATCTCGAATGCGCCATGGCGCTCGACCTCGGCGGCCTCGTCGACGCGGCCGACGCCGCCTGGGCCTGGCTGCGCCGCAACCAGCGGGCCGACGGCTCCTGGGCAACCAGCCACGTGGCCGGGGCGGTCAGGGAGGACTTCGCCGACAGCAACCAGTGCGCCTACGTGGCGACGGCCGCCTGGCACCGCTGGCTGCTCACCGGGGACCGCGCCTTCGCCGCCGGGATCTGGCCGGTCGTCCGCCGGGCGCTCGACTTCGTCGTGGACATGCAGGCCCCCAGCGGCCAGATCTGGTGGGCGCGGGGGTCGGACGGCGTCGACTATCCCGAGTCGCTGCTCACCGGCTGCTCCAGCACCCTGCACAGCCTGCGGTGCGGGATGGCGCTCGCCGCGCTCGTCGGCGAGGTGCCGCCGGCCTGGGAGCGGGCGACCGGCGCGCTGCATCACGCGCTGGTCGCGCATCCCGAGTACTTCGCGCCGCGGGACCGCTGGTCGATGGACTGGTACTACCCGGTGATCGGCGGGGCGCTGCGCCGCTCCGCCGGCCGGGCCCGGCTCGCCGCTCGCTGGGACGACTTCGTCGTCGACGGCCTGGGGATCCGCTGCGTGGCCGACGAGCCCTGGGTGACCGGCGCGGAGACCTGCGAACTCGCGATCGCCCTGCACCTGGTCGGCGAGACGGACGCCGCGGCCAAGCTGGTCGCGGACATGCAGCATCTGCGGCACGACGACGGCGGCTACTGGACGGGCTGGCAGTTCGCCAACCGCACGTTCTGGCCGGTCGAACAGTCGACGTGGACCGCCGCGGCGGTGATCCTCGCGGCGGACACGCTGGCCGGCGGGGTCACCGAGACGCTGTTCCGCGGGGACGACCTGCCGGTCGGGCTGCACCCACCGCTCGACGGCCGGGCCGACACCGACGCGGGCCGCTCCCGCAGGGAGCCGCGCCCGCCCGACCAGCGTCCGGCGCCCGACGGCGACCCGCTGGCAGCACCGGACTCCGCACCACCGGCGTGCGGCTGCCGGTCATTCGACGCGGCGTAGCACCCGCAGCGACCCGGTCTGCGACTGCTCGCGGAAGCCCTCGTCGAGCGCGCGCAGCAGGACGTGGTACGGCGCCTGGCCGCCATCGGCGGGGNCGGGGAACACGTCATGGATGGCCAACAGGCCGCCGGGGGCCACGTGGCGCCCCCACGCGGAGTAGTCGGCCTGGGCCTGCTCCTCGGTGTGCCCGCCGTCGAGGAAGAGCAGCGCGACCGGGGTCGACCACCACCGCCCCACCTGTTCGGACCGCCCGACGATCGCCGTCACCACGTCCTCGACCTGGGCCTGTTCCAGCGTCCGACGCAGGAACGGCAGCGTGTCGAGGCGGCCCGTGCGCGGATCGACCAGGGTCGTGTCGTGGTACTCCCAGCCGGCCTGGTTCTCCTCCGAACCGCGGTGATGGTCAACGGTGACCACCGTGGCGCCCGCTGCCCGGGCCGCCGCGGCCAGGTAGAGGGTGGACTTGCCGCAGTACGTGCCGACCTCGCAGATCAGTCCACCGGCCGGGATGGTCGTGGCCGCCGTGTACAGCGCCAGCCCCTCCTGCGGGGGCATGAAGCCCGTCGCCCCCTCGGCCACCTGCCGCAATGCCGCGTCCACCGCCGGCTCCCTTCCCTGGGTCGTCGTGCCGCCGTCCCGTTTCCCGCCGGCTGGCGGGTACCGCCCGATCCGGCCGGTACCGAACTTAGTGCCCCGGGTTCGCCGACCGGCCGTCATCCGGCGCCGGTTCGCCGGCGGCTACCTGCCGAGGGTCTCGGCCACCTCGGTGCGGCGGGCGAAGACCTCCTCGGCCCGCTCCGCCATCTCCTTCAGCGCCTTCTTGCGTCCCCGGCTGGACAGCCGGTCGAGGTAGAGACCGCCGTACAGATGATCGGTCTCGTGCTGCAGGCACCGGGCGAAGTAGCCGGTGCCCTCCAGCCGCACGGGAGCACCGGTGGAGTCCTGGCCGTGGACGGCGGCGCGTTCGAGCCGGGCGACCTCCATGTAGGCGCCCGGCACGGACAGGCAGCCCTCCTCGCCCTTGACCAGCCGGCGCTCGGCGGGATCGGACTCCTCCAGCTCCGGATTGACGAGGTGCCCCACGTGCCGGACACCGTCCTCGTCCGTGCAGTCGTAGACGAACAGGGCGGCGTCGACGTCCATCTGGTTCGCGGCGAGCCCGACCCCCTCGGCGCCGTACATCGTGGCGAACATGTCGTCGATGAGGGCGGCGAGTTCCGGGGTGCCGAACTCGGTGATCTTCCGGCAGGGTCGGTGGAGGATGGGCTCCCCGACGACCGTGATGCGCCGGATGGTGCCCCGCGCCACCTCGGGCGGGACCTCGGGATAGGCGTCGACCGGCTCTCCCAGGACCCGGACCCGCAGATCCCGTTTCTCGTTCGTCTCATCCGATCGCGCGGTACGCGAGGCCATGGCGGGCTTCTCCTTCCATCCGACCGTCGGCGCGCCCGCACGGACGGCGGCGCAGTGCCGGCCGGGCCCCACCCGCCACCCGCCGTCCGCCATGCCGAACCGGGCCGCCGCCGATCCTCGACATGCTGTGCCTACGAGCTTGGCAGAACGCTCCCGCCGTCCGTGCGACGGATCGACGCTCCCCAGCCGAATATTTCACCGTCGGGCCGGTGGAGCGGTTCACGCGACGACGCCCGGCATGTCGGTCGCTGGCCGCGGACCGTCAGCGGGAGGGACGGCGGCCGGCCCGACGGCTGCGGCCGAGTTGCTCCCACCAGGCGGCGAACTCCTCCTCCGCGCGGCGCTGCCGCTCCTCCCGGCACGGACGGCACTGGGTGTCCTCGGCGGGACGCTGCCCACAGGTGACGCACATCGGCCCGGAGGCGCCGCCCATCTCGTGGTGGGCCTCCTCGACGGTTCGCCGGCAGAAGCAGCTCACCGAGCCGGACGTACAGGTCACCCATGGGGATAAATGTCCAGAGCCGTGGTGATACGACCACTCGTGGCCACATAATGAACACGGCTGCACGGGGGCATTCGAACATACAGACCGCCCCGAGCGCATTGGCCCGTGCGTGCCAATCCCCGGTTATCCACAGGCTGGCGCGGTGACCGGAAGCAGGAAGAAGGCGAGCCTGTCGCGGGGTACCGGCCCACCGCGGGAGCCGGTACCCCGGACGGACTCAGGCGGCGAGAAGCCCGGCGAGGCGGGTCACGGCGGGCCGCGACTGCAGGTGCAGGCGTTCGAGGTCGAGACCCTCGTCGCCCAGGACGACGAGCAGCCTGGTCTCCCCGATCGCGTAGACGATGATGTGCCCGCCCTGACAACGGGTGATCACCTCGCGCAGCGGCCCCATCCCGGCCTCCTGGCTGGTGGAGCGGCCGAGGCCGAGGGCGGCGGCGGCCATGGCCGCGAGCACCTCGGGTCGGACACCGTCGGCGTCGGCGGCGACCAGCAGGCCGTCGGCGGAGGCGACGGCGCTGCTGGTGACGCCCGGAACCTGCTCCCGCAGGGTGTGGAGCTCGGCGAGTACCCCACCGGTGATCGTGCTTGTGCTCATCGATGCCTCATTTCTCTCGCCACGGAAGTCCGCGCGGACCGACAGGGCTCACCACTCGGCGTCTGCCGGGGCCGTCAGAGGTCGAGGTTGCGGGCGATGGCGCGCAGGCTGTGCCGGGCGAGCGCGAGGTTCGCCCGGGGCCGGTCCAGGGCCAGGTAGAAGAACAGCGGGCTGCCACCGCGATGGAGCAGCCGGATCAGGTGGTACTGCTGATCGAGGGTGATGAGGATGTCCTCGATCCCCTCCTTGATCCCCAAGGCGTCGAGGGTGCGGGCCTTGGCGCGCACGACGTCGGTGTTGCCGGCCGAGGCCGCCTCGAGATCGAGTGTCCGGCCGCCACCGGCGGAACCGAGCATCATTCCGCTCTCGTAATCGACGAGCGAAACACCGATCGCACCGTCGATTGTCATTGCTTCCTTGAGCGCGGTCTCGATGTCCATGAGGTACCCTTCAACCCGTTGACAGCATGACGAAGTTACGTCGGCAGGCCTTTTGGTATTCGTGTGCACGTCGGCGGGCATATCGTGTAGACGAGGCGACCGTACCCGTGCGCGAACGGATTGTCACATCGAGGACCCCACGATGCCGGATGAGATAAAGAACACGCGGAGTCCCGTTTCTTCTACCGACGGCCCACCCCACAAGGAGGAGAGGGGTACACAGCCGGCGGAAGAAATGCCGGCCGGCGTCGACATCCTGCTGGCTGCACTCCGGCGGCAGGCCCGGGAGGAATTCTCGGGTGCGGTTGTGGTGCTGGGCGAGGCGAGCGGGAAGGTTGTCCTTCGGGAGGGTCTGCTCACGACCGCCACCACCTCGGCGGCGCCCGGGCTCGAATCGCTGCTGCTGCGGTCCGGGCGCATCTCCGACGAGGAGTGGACCGAGGTGTTCGCCGCGGCCGCGCCGAGCGGCCGGCTGCCGACGGCGCTGGTCGAACGCCGGCTGCTGGGCAGCGCGGGCGTACAGGTGGTGACCCGGATGGCCACGATGGACGCCCTGTTCGCCCTGGCCCTGACCCGGATCGCGAGTGTGGCCACGGAGCCCGCCGGCCCCGGTTTCCTACCCCCGGTGCTGCCCGTGGAGCCGGGAATCGAGGTCGAGCGGGCCATCCGGGAGACGCGCCGACGGCTGGCGAGCGCCTCCCGTTGGCGCGCCGACCTGAGCCTGGAGCCCCAGGCCCGCCCTCGGTTGGCGACGGCATCGGCACGACACCGGACGACGGGCGGGGCGCAGGCCGACCTGCTGGCCCGGATCGACGGCCGCCGGACCTGCCGGGACATCGCGTTCACCGTGGGCCGCGGCCTGTTCCCGGTGATGACGGACCTGGCGTCGCTCGCGGGGGATGGCCGGATCGTTTTTCCACCCCCGCAGGGGCGATCCCCGGTCAGGTCCGACGCTGAGCGCGGCGGCGCGTCCGGCCTGCCTGACTATGGCGACCGGGTGCACCGGGCGCGCGAGAAAATCCCGCACCTCGCGGGTGAAGACGATTCTGGAGAAGGCNGGNAAATGGTGGANANCNCCCCCCTNCCCCGCCGTTCTCCTCCCCACCGCGACGGCGTCCGCCCGCCCGACCACAGTCTTCCTGTCCGCCGCCGGACACGCTGACTGACTACCGCGTCGGCTTCGATCGACGCCGGTCGCACCGGCCCATCAATACATTCCCGAGCATGGTCCCACGGGGCGGTCTGGCTGGTGCCGCTGCCCCTGTTTGTACACGCTGCCGAGTTGTCAGCTGGTAAACGTCTGGCCAGAAACGCAGGGTGGAAGCATCGCCTTCGCCGTTCGCCTGCGGAACCGCGGGCTCCCACGGCGCCCGACACGCTCGTAGCCGGTACCGAATCATCGGAAGCGTATCGGCGCCACTCATCCCACTTCAAGCAGGGTGTCAAACATACGACTATAGCCTGTTGTCCGCGCGGGGAGTTCGGCACATCTATACCGTTCACACCGGCAGCCTCGACGAGAGCAGGAGCACTCATGACGACCAACGGTCCCTACGGCGACGAGTACAACCAGGGCGCGGGACCGGCCTACGGCCAGGGGCCGGCCGCCTACGGGCAGGGACCGGCCTATGGCCAGGCGCCCGGCTATCCCCCGTATCCCCAGGCACCCGGCTATGGGGCAGGACAACCCCAGGGTGCGGCACTTCCCGGACTGGGCGTCCGGTTCGGCGCCCGTATTCTGGACAACCTGATCCTCACCGTCGTCAACATCACGACTTTCTTCATCCTCGGTTACGGGCTCGGATGGACAGCCCTCACCGCCGTCGTGACCTATGCCTACTTCGTCGGCTTCGACGTCGCTCTCGGCACGACGCCGGGCAAGAAGGCGCTCGGTCTGCGGGTCGTCGGGCCGAGCGGCGGGCGGCCCGGGCCCAACAACGCCGCGGTCCGTGAGCTGTTTCTACTGTTCAACATCATTCCGATCCTCGGGCCATTCCTGCTCCTGGCGGCCAACGTCGTCATCGCCGTCACGATCAACGCGGACCCGCGGGATCAGGGCATCCACGACCGCCTCGCCGGCGGCACCCAGGTACTGCGCGGATAAGCGAGCATGCCGGTCGGGCAGCGGCGAATCGACTGGCGCCTCGCCGAGCCGACCCGGCATCTGCGGCCGAAACGGGTGGGAAGCGCCGCTGTGGTCCCACCCGTTCCAGGCGACGACGCTCCGCGGACCTGCTCGCGCCCGCCCCGCGACCGACGGAGTGGCGGGAAAGAGGGTAATGCCTGCTGGCCAAGGGTGGAGCTCCGAGGGTGGACCTTGAACCCCGATCTTGACCGCTACCTGCGGGAACGCCGCAAGCCCTCCAGCCGGACGGGNATGATGTAGCCGAACGATCGCCGAGCGTATAGAGGGGCTCCCCGGGGAAACCGGGGAGCCCCTCTTCGTGCTCGCGATCTCGAAGCGACCCGAGCCGATGCCGAAAGGGAAGGGCGCTAACTTTTGCAAGCAGTCTGCTAGCACTCGTCTCAGGTGATGAGTTGCGATCCTTCGTCGGGTTCGTCGGTGATCTCGGGTCGGCCGGGTCGGCCGATGTGCCGTCGGTGTTCCCGCGCGGCGAGTCGTCGGGGCGCCCATGCCTCGCCGATCGCGATATGCATCCGGTCGATCATGGCCGCGCCACCGAGCCGGTATGCCTCGGCTTCCCCGTCACTGACCGGGCCGGTTGTCGTGCGTTCAAGCTGCGGTGCGAGAGCGAGGACAGCGTAGAGGG
>NZ_JYFN01000107.1 GCF_000948395.1 Frankia torreyi
TCAAGGGCCTGCTCGCCCGCTACGGCGTCCATGGCGACGACATCGACGTCTTCCTCGAGCTCGCCCGTGACGCCGGCAGGCGCGGCTGGTGGCACACCTACGGCGACGTCCTGCCCACCTGGTTCCGGTCCTACGTCGGGCTGGAGGAGTCCGCCAGCCTCATCCGCCCGTACGAACCCCAGTCCGTGCCCNGCCTGCTCCAGACTCCCGACTACGCCCGCGCCCTGACCAGGGCCGGTTTCCCCCGCGGCAGCGACGAGGAGGTCGAGCGACGCGTCGCGCTGCGCACGGGACGCCAGGCACTCCTGACCCGCCCCGAACCACCCCGCCTCTGGGCGGTCATCGAGGAAGCCGCGCTGCGCCGCCACGTCGGCGGCACCACCGTGATGCGCGCCCAACTCGACCGGCTCCTCGACGCCTGCGCGCTGCCCAACGTCACCCTGCAGATCCTCCCGCTCGCCGGTGACGCGCACGCGGCGATGTACGGGCCGTTCACCCTCCTGCGCTTCCCCGTGCCCGAACTCCCCGACCTCGTCTACGGCGAGAACATGACCAGCGCGTTCTACCTCGACAAACCCGGCGACGTCGCCGCCTACCTTGAGACCATCGACCGGATCTGCGCCGACGCCCCACCCGCGCACCTCACTCCCGACATCATCAGCGCCATCCGCGAGGAGACCTGACCCATGACCACCATCCGCAACGGCATGCCCGCCACCGACCTCGGGCCCACCGGCTGGCAAAAGCCGTGGAGCGGCCCCAACGGCGGCAGCTGTGTTGAAGCAAAAAGACTGGCCGACGGCCGCGTCGCCCTGCGCCAGTCCACCGACCCGGCAGGCCCGGCACTCGTTTTCGACGCCGACGAGATCCGGGCCTTCATCGACGGCGCCAAAGCAGGCAAGGCAGACGGACTCCTGAGCGGATAGCAAGACGAACCCGGGGAAGGGGATGCTCGCACCTCCACCTCGCGCGAGTGCCTGATCGGATACGCCTGGCACATCCCGTTCCTGGTCTCCGCGCAGGCCGCGGCACAGATCCTCAGCCTGCCTGAGTTTCGCCAGGTCTGTTGGTCCCACTTCGGCCATGTGGGGCCAGTTGACCTGACCGAAGACAGGCCTGCCGTGCCACCCCCCCGCCCTCGCCCACGGCGATGTCCGGCGGGTGACGGGCCTCCTGCGTCAGGCGCTTGCGGTGGGCACAGCCCGCCGCCTGCCCTAACGGCGGCCGGCGGCGTCCAGGATCACGTCCGTGAGGCGTTCGGCCGCGTCCGGTCGGCCGAACGCCCGCGCCCGCCGCGCCATCAGGCTGCGGGCCGCCGGGTCGGCCAGCAGCGGCTCCACCGCCTCTCGCAGCCGCTCTGGCGGCACCTCACCTTCCAACGCCACCGCCGCGCCCGCGTCCTGCAGGTAGCGGGCATTGTGGGCCTGCTCGTTGCCCGCCGAGGACGCCAGCGGGATCAGCACGGCAGCCTTTCCGAGAGCGGTCAGTTCGGCGATCGTCCCTGCCCCGCTGCGCGACACCACCACATCCGCGAGGGCGAGAACGTCGGCGACCTCCTCGCGCAGGAACCCCGTCAGGAAGTACCGCCCCGGCGCCGCAAGGCCCGCCGCGCGTCCGCGCAGGGAATCGACGTTGCCGGGGCCGCACTGGTGGATCACGTTCGCGTGCTCCACCAGCCAGGGGAGCGCCCCGGCGACGGCGGTGTTGATCTGCATCGATCCCTGCGCGCCGCCGGTCACGTACACCGTCGGCAACGCCGGATCGTGGCCCGCCCAGCCCAGCGACGCCACCGCCCGGGATGCCTGCCCGGTCAGGATTTCGGCGCGCACAGGGTTGCCGGTCACCACGGCCGTGGCGCGGATCGCGTCCGGCAGCAGTTCCAACGACGGGGCGCTGGACACCGCCACGCGTGCGGCCACCCGTGCCAGTGTCCGGTTCGCCAGGCCCAGCCGGACCGTCTGCTCATGCACCACCAGCGGACGGCGGCACATCCGCGCCGCGAGCCCGACCGGCACCGCGACGTACCCGCCGGTCGCGAGCACCACGTCCGGCTCCCACGAGGCGACCAGCGAGCGGGCCTGGGCCACGCCGAGCGGCACCCGGCCCATGTCCCGCACGTTCGCGGGTGACGCCATCTTCAACGGGTTGCCCGAACGGCGAATCTTGCCTGTGGCGACTGGCCGGAACCCGATACCTTCGTCGTCGGCGACCCGCTTCTCCAGGCTGCGTTCCGCGCCGACCCACAGCACCTCGACCCCGCAGTCGCCCAGGCGGGCCTGCAGAGTCCGGACCGTCGTCAGCGCCGGGAACACATGACCACCGGTCCCACCGCCTGTGACGATCAGACGCAACGCCTGGCCGAGACCAGGAGCGGCATCGCTCATCGCGGTATGTCCCTTCGACACGGCGGCCAGCTGATGCGAGGAGCCTGTCAGATCACACTGGCGCCGCGGATCAGGCCGGCGCGCCGCGATGTGATCTTCTGTGCGGTCCGGCCGAGTCGGGGCCCGCTGATCGGATGCCGGCGCGGCGCTGCCCACGTCTGTGGCTTCTCACACTGGTGGCGGGTCGTGGCGGGGGCGGGTGAGGCGGGCGAGGAGTCGGTCGGTTTCGGGGCTGGGGGTGGTGCCGAGGTCGGCGAGGCGGGTGAGTAGACGCCGGTAGGCGCGGTGGATATCGCCGGGGTGGCCGGCGGCGGCGTGCAGGCGCATGAGGTGGGTGTACAGCGTCTCGGTGTACGGGAACAGGGTGGTGGTGGCGTGCTCGAGGACGCGGGTGGCGGCGGTGGGGTCGTCGTCGGCGAGTAGGTCCGCGAGGTCGGCGGTGGCGTCGATCATGCGATGTTCTAGCTCGGTGGCGTGGGCGGTGGCCCATTCGCTGCCGTCGAGGAGACGGCCGGTGTAGAGGCTGGTGGCTGTGTGCAGCGCGGCGGCGCGGCCGGTGTCGTCGCTGGCCGTGTCGGCGGCGGAGAGGGCGCGGTCGATGTCCCACGCGTCGACCGCGAGGGTGTCGGTGAGCCGGTAGCCGTTGCGGTCGGAGAGCAGCACCCCGTCGGCGCCTGCCCGACGCAGCGCTTCGCGGAGACGGCGGATGGCCTGGTAGATCTGGTCTTTGGCCTTGTCGGGGTCGATGTCGGGCAGCAGCGCGGCCATGAGGGTGGCCGTGGTGGCGGGGCGGCGGTGCAGGGCAAGGAATCCGGCGATCTCCAGGCCGAGCCGGCCCTGGTAGACGGTGTCGCCGTCGCGGAGCAGGTGCGGCCGGTCCAGCAGGACCAGCAGCACCCCGCCGGTGTCGGCGGGTGCCTCGGCCGGAGCCGGCGGGGGTCGGTCGCCGTTCGCGTCGCGGGTCTCGGGCGTGGGTGTCACGGTCTCGTCGTGGGACGGGGAGAGGCTTGGGGACGCGGCATCCGCGGGGGCCAGGTCCTGCCTGACGGCCGCCGTCTCGATGCCCGGGTCCGCGGCGGCCGGAGTGTCCGCGGTGTCGGTGGAGTCCGCGAGGCCGACCGGGTCCGCTTCTGCTCGGGCCGGGGAGGGTGTGCTGTCCGCTGGCGTCGGGGTATCGGTGGGGGTGGCCTGGTCGAGGAGGCGGAGCAGGTCGGCGGCGGCGTCGGCGCGCAGCGACCAGGACGAGTCGGGATCGGTGCTGTCGGGGTCAGGCCAGCGGGGCTGACCGGGCCAGTCACCGAGGGCGGCGGTGTGGAGGTCGAGGGCCGCGCCGCGGCCGGCGAGCGCGTGCAGGCGCGGGTGCAGCGCCGGGTCGGCGGTGACGACGAGCAGCACGGGAGGCAGGTGTTCGTCGGGAGCGGCGGCACGGAGCGGGCCGATGGTCGCGGTGTCGTGCTCGGTGGCGAGCCGCTGACGGGTGAGGAGGTGCTGTTCGGCGCTGGTGACCGCGTCGAGGGCGCTGGGGGTGAGGGTGACGTGGCGGAGGCGGGCGAGGAGCTGCGCGGGGAGGTGCAGCGCGTCGGCCGCGTCGCGGGACAGGATCAGGTGGTGGGGGTCGTCGCCGGCGGGGGTGTGGTGGGCGGCGAGGACGGTGAGGATCAGGGCGCGGGCGGCGTCGGGATCCGGCAGGCTGACACCGCCGGTGATACGCAAGGCGGTGGGCAGCCGGGTCGGTGCGGTAGGGCCGCGCAGGCCGGCGCGGTGTGGCCGTGACACGGGCAACGTGGCACTGGCGCTGTCCGGGGCGGGTGATGGTCCCACCAGCGCGGGGACGGGCGGTGCGGCCGGGATGGCGGGCGCGTCCAGGTCGGGATAGGGCGGCGGCCACGCCATCGCCGGCGGGGCGAACGGCACGTCACCGGCCGGCGGATCGTCGTCGGGCGGAGGACCGGCCGCGGGAAGCAGGTCGTCGTCGAACGACGCGGTGTCCTCGGAGTCGGGGTCGGGGTCGGGGTCGTCGAGAGTACGGCCGCTGCGAAGGATCTCGCGGATGATCAGTGGGAGGGGTGGGTCGGCTGGCTGGCCGCGGTGCTGTCCGACCGGGCGGGTGCGGTGGCGCAGGAATCGGGCGACGGTGACCGCGATCGCGATGGCGGCGAGCAGGCTTACGGGCAGCACCGGCCCTGAGGGCAGTCGGATCGGATCGGGATGGGCAGGGTGAGCGGGCCGCGTGGCCGGAGTCGGGCTGGCGGTGGCGGGTGCGGCCGGTGTGGGCGTCGAGGCTGCTGGTCCGTCGGGCAGGGTAGGCAGCCAGGGAGTCGGCGGGGATGGCACGGCGGGTGTCGGCGGACCGGCGGGGTGAGTGCCCGGCGTCGGATTGGCGGGTGGCGGCGAGGGTGTGCTGGTGGTGGTGGCGGGTGCGGCCGGAGCGGCGTCGGCGGGGAGAAGCAGGGTCCAGCCGGGGCGGATCAGGTCGGGGCGGGTGAGACGATGCCCGTCGGGTTGTGGCCGGCCGTGGTTGAGATCGAACAGCTCGCGGTAGCGCAGGGGGTCACCGAGGTGGGTTTCGGCGAGGCTCCACAGGCTGTCGTGCGCCCGCACCGGCACGCTGCGCGCGGGCTGCTCGTCCGAGGTGGGGCTGGGTGCGGCGAGCGGCGCGGACGCGGGGTCGGCAGGGGCGGCGGCGGTGACGGTCGGGGCGCGCCAGGCTGCCAGCGCGACGGCGGGGCCGGGGGGTGCGGGTTTGCTGCGGCTGGCGGCGAGGATCAGCCCGGTGACGATCGTGCCGACCAGCGCGGTGGACAGTGTCTGGGTGAGCCCGGCGGTGGGCAGCCGTGGCCGGCGCCACCCGGTGGCCCGGCTGATCGTCTCGGTGACCGCCGACAGGACGAGGAGAAGGTAGAGGTACCAGAACAGGCAGCCGAGAACACCGGTGATGAGCCGCTGGTCCAGGGGGCGGGTGAGCGCGGCCGACACCTCGGCGCGGCTGGGTGGGTGGTGGGGCAGCGGCCAGCCGATCAGCCGCCACATCACAATCGGCGCGACGACCAGACACGCCAGCAGGACGGCGAGGGCGCCGAGAGCGCGCAGCAACGCGACGAACCGGCGGCCCACGCTGACACGGACTGCGCGTGCGGGTCGGGCGCTCATGGGACGGGTCCGCTGCGGGGGCTCGCGCTGGCGGTACCGGTGAGGTGCAGCGGGCCGACGCCGACGAGGGTGAGCAGCTGCGGCTGGTAGGTCGCGGTGACCGTGACGGTGACCGTCGTGAGGGTCGCGGACGCGGTGCCGTCGGCGTCGGCGCCGGCCAGGAAGGCCAACGCCCGGGCACGGGCCTGCTCAGGATCGAGCTGGCGAGTGCCGTCGGCACGGTAGACGGCGAGGTCGAGCGCCTGGGCGCCCGCGCGGGCGGCCTCGGCGGCGGTGCTGATCGCCCGCGTCTTCGCGTTCAACGCTCCGCCGCCGTCGAGGGCGAGTCCGGCCAAGGCGAACAGCGCGACGACGAGGATCGCGAAGAACGCGGTGACATACCCGTCGTCCGAGATGTCGGCGGGCGCAGGACGTCCGGGTAGCGAGGTCATGAGACTGCCCGGAACACGTCGAGTGGCGAGGTCGCGGTGGAGGTGAGGGTGCGGGTCGCGGGCAGACGCAACCCGCCGAGGTCGGCAAGATCAACACGGCAGGCGACGGTGGCGCGGGCCAGGCCGCCGCGGACGAAGGCGCTGGTGTCCACGGTGACGTGCATCGTGCGGCAGGCCGCGGACCCGACGGTGAGCCCGCCCTCAGCCGCCGCCTGAGCAGCGGCGGTGGCCTCGACGGGGGAGCGGGCGGCGCTGGCCGCCCGCGCCGCGGCTGCGGCAGCGGCGTCGACCTGCCCACGGGCATCGGTGCCACGTGCTGCCGCTGCGATGAACAGAAGGATCAGGACGACGAGGGGGGCGAGCAGGGTGAGCTCGACCGCGGCCGACCCCGCGTCCCACGTCCAGGGCGGGGGTGGGTGCGGGTCGTCGGCTGCGGGGTCGGTCACGGTGTGTAGATCTCTCGGGTGCCGGAGGCGCGGGCGGTGACGTGCAGTGCCAGACCCGGCAGGTAGCGGATCGCGGTTCCGGTGACCGTGACGGTGAGCAGGGTCGGGCTGGTGTGCGTGACGGTGATCTGTGGGTCGGTGAGGACCCCGCCGCCGATCTGGCTGGTGATCAGCCGGGCGGCGGTGGGGCCGTCGGCGGGGTCGGCGCCGGCGAGGCGGGCGGTGTCGGCACCGCGTCGCGCGGCGGCGGCGGCGACCTGCTGCGCCCACCCCCACACGGCGAGCTGGACCACGACCAGCAGCATGATCAGAATAAGGGGAGTCGCGACCACGAGTTCTGTCGACGCGCCGCCCTCGTCGCCCTCGGCAACGGCGCGCCGGGATCGTCGTACCGGCCGCCTAGTCTTCCGTGACGGCGGCTGGTCCCCCGCCGGCGGGACACGAAGGTGACGGGCTACAGGTTCAGGCCGTTGGCCTTGTCCATGACTTTCTTCGCGATGACCGCCACGATCGCGAGTGCCAACGCAACCAACATCGCGGTGATGACCATGAACTCGGTGGAGTAGCCGCCATCGCGATCCTCCTCGCGTCCGCGTTCCTCGAGCCGGCGCAGCCAGGCCCCGGTCACGGCTGGCAGGCACAGCAGCACTATGATCATGGTGGTTCCGAGGGTGGCCAGTCGGCCGCGTCCTCGGCGGAAGTGGGGCATCGGCGGTGCCTTTCGAGGGTCGAGACTGGAGGTTCACAGGCCGCTCAGGACACGCGAGACCGCCGGATACGCGATCATGATGAGGAAGCCGCCGGTGAGCAGGACGACGGGCAGGCTCATGCGTTCGGTGGCCGCGGCGGCGTCGGCGTCGGCGTCACTGAGGTCGTGCAGGCGGATCGTGTCGGCCTTCGCGGCGAGGCTGGCGCGGATGCGGGCGCCTTCACCGCCGGCGAGGTGCATCGCGCCGGCGGTCTGGACGATGTCGGGGATGTCGTACCGCTCGCCGAGGGCGGTGAGGGGTTCCCAGATCGGGGCGCGGGTCAGGGCGGCGTGATCGACGGTGGCGCGTAGCGCCGTGAACGCGTCGCCGGTGCCGGTCGCGGCGGCGTCGGTGACAGCCTGTTCGAGGCCGGCGCCGCCGGCCATGGCGATCACGGTGAGGTCGAGGAAGGCGGAGAAGGCGTGGCGCAGCTCGCGGCGTCGGCGGGCGGCGTCCGCGCGCACCGCGATATCCGGGCCGAGGAACAGGCCGGCGGCGACGGCGAACGCGGCAACGGCGGGCAGTGCGAGGGGCAGGCCGATCCCGGCGAGAGCGAGCAGTCCGGACAGCAGCGGTGGGAGCGCGAGACCGACGAGACCGGAGGTGATCTTCTCGGCGAGGTGGCTCGTCGGATCCCGGTCCATCACGACCAGGTCGCGGCGGATCGCCTGCGGCAGGAGCCGGAACGGGTCGAGCCGCGCGGCGAGTGGCCTCCCGGCGCGGGCCGCCCAGCCGTCCGCCTGCCCGGCAGCTGCCGCGGTGGGCGCGGGTGTGGGCGGGTTCGGGGACAGAGCGGACAGGAGGGCGGCGAGGTCGGGTTTGGCGGGCCGCAGCGCCGTCCACGTCAGCCACAATCCGGCTCCAACACCGGCACCGCAGGCCAGGGTGAGGATCATCCGCCGCTCCCAGCGGCGACGGTGAGGATGCGGGGTTCGCGGGTGATGCGGCCCATCCGGGCAAGCCACACGAACGCTCCCGCCCACAGGACGCCGACGGCGGCGAGGACCAGCTGCCCGGTGATCGTGCTGTAGGGGGCGACGAAGGCGGGGCTGAACAGGGTCAGCCCGAGCGCCATGGCCAGGGTGGTGACGACGATGACGCGGGTCGAGGTGCGGATCCGGGCCCTGGTCGCCGCCGCGCGTAGCCGCACGGCCGCCTGCCCGCGGGCGGCGGTGGCGAGACGGTCGAGCAGGTCGGCGAGGTGACGGCCCTGACCGGCCGCGGCGAACCGCAACGCGGCCACGATCAGATCGGCGGCCGGGTCATCGACCCGGTCGGCGAAGGCGTCGAGCGCGTCGACGAGCCGGGCGCCGTCCTGCACTGCGGCGGCGAGGGTGAGCACGTCGACGCGGATCGGGTCGGGGGCGATCGGGGCGGTCGCCCGGATCGTCTGCTCCAGCCCCGCACCCGCGGACAGGGTGTCGCGGAGCATGTCCGCCCAGGACGCGAGCGCCTCCACCCGCGCTGTTTCGGCCGCACCGGCCCGTCCTTCGGCGAGCAGGGTCGGGGCGGCCATCACGGCGAGGGCGGCCAGGGCGGCGGCGACCGGCCAGCCGGTCAGCACCCCCACGGCAAGCCCGGCGCCGACCGCGGCGCCCAGACGCACGGTGCGTACCTGTGGTGACAGACGGCGACCCGACTGTTCTCGGGCGCGTAGCCGCGTCCACACCGGCGTGCCCGCCGAACCCAGCAGCCACAGCCCGACGGCCACACCCAGCCCGCAGCCCGCCGCGAGCACCACCTGGGCCGACATCACGCTCACCATGCGCCGGTGCCCGCCGCCGGGGCGGTGTAGTAGCCGGCCAGCGCGGCGTCCACGGCGGCGGCGGTCTCCGCCCGCAACGGAACCGCCGGCACCGCCGCCCCGTCCGCACCCGGCCGCCACACCTCGTTGCTCGTGACCAGCAGCCCGTCGGCGCCGGTCACCTCCCGCACGCTGGACACGACTCGGCGGCCCTGCGTGACGGTCATGTGCACGACGACGTGCACCGCGGCGGCGGTCAGCAGGGTCGTCGCCTCCATCGCCAGGCCGTCCGCCTGCGCCGCATAGGCTGCGATCTTCGCGAACACGCCTGCGGAGGAGGAGGCGTGGATGGTGGCGAGGCTGCCGTCGGTGCCCTGGCTCATCGCCATGAGCATCGGGACGACCTCGCCGCCGCGGACCTCCCCGACGATCACCCGGTCCGGGCTCATCCGCAGCGCCCACCGCACCAGCTCCGCCAGGCCGATCTCCCCTTCGCCTTCCACGTTGGCTTCACGGGCCTGCATCGCGACCACGTCCTGGTGCAGGCCGTCGCGGTCGAGGCCGAGTTCGAGGGAGTCCTCGATCGTGATGATCCGCTCGTCGGCCGGGACGTCCGCGGCCAACGCCCGGATCAGCGTTGTCTTGCCCACCCCGGTCTCCCCGGCGACGAGGATGTTGCGCCGGGCCAGGACCAGACCACGCAGGACCGTCCGGAGCTCAGCCGAGAGCGTGCCCATCTCCACGAGGTGATCGAGGGAGACCCGCGGGTAGCGGTGACGGCGGATCGAGACAACCGGCCGGGCGGTGACCGCCATCGCCGCGAACAACCTGGACCCGTCGGGCAGCTGCATGTTCAACCGGGGCGACGCCCGATCGAAACGTCGTTCCTCCACCCCCGCGCGGGCCGCCACCGTGCGTACGAGCTCGATCAGATCCTCGTCGGACGCGGCGACCGGAGGCATCCGCCGCCGCTGCCCGTCGGCGTAGCGCACCCACACCACGTCACAGCCGTTGACGTTGATGTTCTCGATCTGTGGGTCGTCCAGCAACGGTTGAAGCCCACCCAGCGCGAACAGCCCGTCGAGCACCCCTCGGGCGACCTGTTCCTCCTCGGCCGCGGTCAGCGTCCGCCGGCCGGCGGCAATGGACTGCTCGGCGTGCAATCGCAGCATGTCCGCAATCAGCCCCGCGGCGTACGCCCGCTGATCCGCCACCGACCATGCGGCGCCGCCCTGCCCCGCGCGCGTGCGCGCCGAGAGTTCCACGGCGACCCGCTCCCGCAGCGCGGCCATCAACCCGGACAGCGCGTACCCGGGCCCCATCACCGCCGCCCCACCCGGCCACGGCGGACAGTGGTCGAGGGCACCCACCCCGATGCCTCACGATCCCGCCCCGCGCGAGGCGACGAGGCCCCCGGCACCAACACCGTCGTCTTCTGTCCCGCCGTCGCCCGGGCGTTCCCCGCCGGCAACGCCGGCACCCCGGCGATAGGCGGGGGCAAGGGAACCCGGCGCCTGTCGAGCTGGTCAGCGAGCCCGCGCGCGACCAAGCCGTAGGCGCGTGCCAACGGCCCGGGCGCACGTCGCCCCCCAGGCCGGCCCGCGATCACGCCGGCGCCCCGCGGATCCCACGGCAACACTCCGGCCACCGGCAGGCCCACCGACTCCGCGACCCGCTCCACCGGCCACGCCGGCTCCCCGACCAGCAGCAGCACACACTCCCTGCGGCCCGCCGCGGTCAGATCAGCCTCCCGCCCGACGACCCGCGCCAGCTCCACCGGCACCGGACGGGCCACTACCACCAGCAGATCGCACACGGCCACCACCGGCGCCGCCGCGGACCACAGGTCCACCCGGCCGACATCGGCCACCACCGTCACCGTGTCCGCCGCCGCCCGCACCGCCCCCGCCCCGGCGAGAACCTCCACCGCCCCCCGGGCCGCCGTCGCCTCCACCGGAGCGGCCACCACCTCCACACCGCCGGGAAGCTGCTGCACATGCCCCGACAGGCCCAGGCGGCCCGACCGCGCCTGCGCCGCCCACGACACCAACCCGACCGCCGCCGGCAGCTCATACCAGCCCAGCACATCCCCACCACTCGGATCAGCCTCCACCCCCACCACCGGCGCACCGCCCGGACGCATCGGCCAGCCCGCCGCCAACCCCAACGCCGCCGTCGTCACCCCCGGCGACCCCTTCACCGAACCCACCGCCACCAGCCCGCTCACCGCGCACCCCGCAGCACCAGCGCGACCTGCCCGGCCGCCGCCGCCCGCGCCACCGCGTCCGCGTCCGCGGCGTCGACCTGCACCGACACCACCAGCCCACCCGAACCCGCCGGCCCCGGCTCGACCGAGACCACCACCCCCTCCGCCGACGAACTCCTCGCCACCGACGGCACCCCGACGTCACCCGGAGTCGAGGATGGCGTGGCCCCTGCCACCGCCGCGCCCTGCTCGGTACCCCCGGTCAGCAACACCACGACCTGATCACCGGCGCTCACCCCCGGCGGATAGGAACCCGGCTTCAGACTCGCGCCCACCAGCCGCACCCCCGCCGGCAGACCACGCCGGCCCACCGCGGAGAACGACAGCAAACTGCCCGCCGCAAGCGGCGCCGCCGCCGGCCGGCCCACCACCTGCCCCGCCGACCCAGCCGGCACCACCTCCACCGCCGGATCCACGACCACCGACACCGCCCGCACATCCCCCGCCGCCAGCAGCTGCCCCACCGGCACCGGCCGCGTCACCACCAGCACCTCCCGCCGGCCATCCAGCCGCCCACCCACCACCACGAACACCGCCACACACACCACCACCAGCACCACCCCCACCAACGCCCGCCGCCCACCCCGCCACGACCGGCCCCGGCCCTCCAACCGGAACCCCTCACCGTCAGACCGGCGGACCGCCGTCGCCGTACTCACCGCGCACCCCCCGACGGCACAGCC
>NZ_JYFN01000108.1 GCF_000948395.1 Frankia torreyi
GAAAACCATGGGTCGACGGTAGAACAACACACCCCGGATGTCGAACACATGTTCGTACGCTGTGAGCGGAGACGACACGGGAACCAACCCGCACTTGCACGTCCCGCGCGAACAACGCCAACCACAACAACCGGATCTGGCCGCCACACCCTTCGCGGTCCGTGGGCGGTACCGGCTCTCGACGGGTGTACTGGCGCGCCGAGTCTCCCGGCAGCCACCCAGGAAGGGCGACCGTGGCAGCAGCCGACGTCCGCGGCAGCAGAGCTGGGTGGCGTCGTTGGAGGGTAGGCGTCGCAGGCAGGCGGCGCGGAAAGGCGGGCGCCGAGGGTGAGGTGGGCGGGCGGCGCGGGTGGGAGAACATCGGTGCGGCCGGGGGAGGTGGACGGCCGTCCGCCTCCCCCGGGCACAGGCAGTGCGCGGCTAGGGATGCGCGGCTAGGGGATCCGTACCGTCGGCGCGTCCAGGTCGACGCCCGCCTGGTCGGACGGCCGCATCCGCCCTGCCGGCAGGACGCTCCTGGCCGGTTGACCGCTCCCCGCCGGGTGGCCGTTCTCGGCCGGGTGGCTGTTCTCAACCGGGTGGCTGTCCTCGGCCGGGTGGCTGTTCTCAACCGGATGGCGGATCTCCCTCAAACTGCTGCTTCCTGCCGGAACAGCAGCGCCGTCGGTGTGGGCAGCGCCGTCGGTGATGGCACCGCCGTCGGTGATGGCACCGCCACCGATGGTGCCGCCGTCCGCGGTGGGGCCGGCGGCGGCCTCGGCGGCGAGCAGCGTCTCGACGTGGACATACCGCGCGCCGCGCAGCAGGGAGGCGACGGCTGCGATCAGCGACATGGCGATGGCCAGCGAGAACACGATGATCAGGCCGTGGTGGAACGGCGAGGCGATCAGGTGCGGGAAGAACTCCTTGCCGGTCAGCGCCTGGGCGTTCGCCGCGGGAAGCTGGTGCAGGGTGCCGTCGCCGAGCAGGTTCTGCATCGGGTTGTAGCCGAGGAAGGCGGCGAACAGGCTGCCGACCGGCGGCAGGTTCGCCACCCGGTCGGTGACGTCGGCGGGCACGCCCTGCGCGGCCAGCCCACTGTGCAGCGAGTGCGGCAGCGTCGAGGACAGCCCGGCGATCATCAGGGAGAAGAACAGGCCGATCGACAGGACCTGGCCGGAGTTCATGAAGGTCGCGCGCATCCCGGACGCGCCGCCGCGGGCTGCCGCGGGCACGGCGTTCATCACCGCGGTCGTGTTCGGCGCGGAGAACAGGCCCGAACCGATCCCGTTGAGGACCAGCAGCGCCGCGAACGCCGGGTAGCTGAAGTCCGTCGGCAGCAGCAGCAGGCCGACGAAGGTCGCCGCGACCAGCGTCAGGCCGCCGGTGGCGAAGGCGCGGGCGCCGAACCGGTCGGACAGGAAGCCCGACACCGGGCCCGCCACCAGGAACCCGATCGTCAGCGGCAGCAGGTAGATGCCCGCCCACAGTGGCGTGTCGACGTAGTCGTAGCCGTGCAGCGGCAGCCAGATCCCCTGCAACCAGATGATCAGCATGAACTGCATCCCGCCGCGGGCGATCGAGGACAGCAGGACCGCTGCGTTGCCGGCGGTGAACGCCCGGATCCGGAACAGCGCCAGGTTGAACATCGGCTGCGCGGTGCGCCGTTCGATGAGGACGAACGCGACCAGGACGGCGGCGCCGCCGATCAGTGCGGCGAGCACCTTCGGGTTCAGCCAGCCCATGTCGTGGCCGCCGTAGGGCTGGATGCCGTAGGTGACGCCGGCGAGCAGCGCGGTCAGCCCGACCGCGAAGGTGATGTTGCCCCACCAGTCGATCCGCGCGGGTGCGCGCCGGCCGGTGTCGCGCAGGCTGCGGTAGGACCAGATCGTGCCGGCCACGCCGATCGGCACGCTCACCCAGAACACCGCGCGCCAGTTCCACTCCGACAGCAGTCCGCCGGCGACCAGCCCGATGAAGGAGCCGGCGAGCGCGGCGACCTGGTTGATGCCCAGCGCCATGCCGCGCTGGCGGGTAGGGAAGGCGTCGGTGAGGATGGCCGTCGAGTTGGCCATGAGCATCGCGCCGCCCACGCCCTGGACGACCCGCCAGCCGATCAGCCACAGCGCCCCGGACGAGCCCTGCCAGGGGGTCAGAGCCAGCCCGATCGAGGCGACGCTGAACACGGCGAAGCCGGCGTTGTAGATCCGGACCCGGCCGAACATGTCGCCGAGCCGGCCCAGCGTCACCACCAGCACGGCGGAGACGAGCATGTAGCCCATCAGCATCCACAGCAGGTAGCTGACGTTGCCCGGCTGCAGGGGATCGAGGTGGATCCCGCGGAAGATCGCGGGTAGGGAGATGATGACGATCGAGCTGTTGACCGTCGCCATCAGTACCCCGATGGTCGTGTTCGACAGGGCGATCCAGCGGTATCCCGAGTGGTCGTCCTGGTGTGGCCGGCGCGCTGCGTCGACCGGAGTCCCCGCTGTCGTGGACATCCGGCGCTGCTCCCTCCATCACCGATGCGGGCCGGGCCCGCCGCTGCGGGCGGTGCCGGGCGTGCTGCATGGCATGGGCGCGAGGCGGGTCGGCCGGGGGCCGGGAGGCATCTCGTCGCTGCGGTGAGGGGCCTGGGTACCTTCTGCGTCGGGCGTGTGCCCGCTGCGTCTGGCGCATGCCTTTGGTCGGGTCGACCGTGTGCCCCGCGTCCACGTCGGATAGTTGCTTGACTCATACTAACAACCGCGCCTGTCGATCGGCATTCCCACCGCTGGGATCGCATTGCGGCTCGAAGCGGCACACGTCGACGCCGGAGCGTCCTACATTGCTCGCTGGACGGATCGAGGCTCGCTGGACGGATCGAGGTTCGTGGGTCGGATCGAGGTTCGCGGGACGGATCGAGGCTCGCTGGACGGATCGAGGTTCGTGGGTCGGATCGAGGTTCGCGGGACGGATCGAGGCCGGCGCGAGGAGAGCGAGGCGACGTGGCGACCGATGTCGAGGGCACGTTGGCGGCCGACGACTACGACGAGTTCGGACTGCTACACGAGAACGCCGAGGAACTGGGCCTGCCGTTCGCGGGCCGGCCCGACGTCAGCCGCGGCTACGTCGACCTGGCGGCCGACCGACGGCTGAGCTACATCCGCTGGGGCACCGCCGATCCCGAGGTGGTGTTCCTGCACGGCGGCGCGCAGAACGCCCACACCTGGGACTACGTGGCGCTCGCGCTGGGCCGGCCCGCGGTGGCGTTCGACCTGCCCGGCCACGGCCGGTCGTCCTGGCGCGCCGACCGCGACTACGGTCCGTGGCGCAACGTCGAGGCGTTGGAGGCGGCGCTGCCGGCCGTGGCGCCGAACGCGGCGGTCGTGGTGGGCATGTCGCTCGGCGGCCTGACCGTCACCCATCTCGCCGCGACGCGCCCCGACCTCTGTCGCCGCGCGGTGATCGTCGACGTCACCCCGCAGGTCAACGACCCGAGCCGGACGATGACGACGGCCGAACGCGGCTCGGTGGCGCTCGTCTCCGGACCGCCGACCTACGCCTCGTTCGAGGAGATGGCCGACGCCGCGGTGGCGCTCAGCCCGCTGCGGGCCGCCGCCGGGGTGCGCCGCGGGGTGCGCCACAACGCCCGCCGGCTGCCGGACGGCCGCTGGTCCTGGCGGTACGACCTGTTCGGCCCGCCCCCGCCGGGAACCCCGGACTGGCTTGACTTCACCTCGCTGTGGGAGGAGGTCGACACGATCACCGTGCCGGCGCTGCTCGTGCGGGGCGGCGAGTCGAAGTACGTCCACGACGCCGACGTCGCCGAGTTCCGCCGCCGCCTGCCGGCCCTGCGCTACGCCCTCGTCGATGGCGCCGGCCACGCCGTGCAGAGCGACCGACCCCTGGAGCTCGTCACCCTGATCCGCGACTTCGCCTTCCCGGCCTGACCGACTCCAGCCCCTGCCCGGCTCCAGCCCCTGCCCGACCCCAGCCCCCAACCGCCCCAGCCCCTGGACCGACTCCGCACCCTGACCGGGAGCGCACCCGCACCCCCACTCGGGCTGCGGGTGTCCGGCCTGCCCGTGGTCGATGTCACCCAGCGCAGCGGGATTGTGCAGGGTAGATTCACCACTGGCTTTACTGTGTAAAGGGTGACGGGTTATGCCGCGGGCGCGGCCCAGAAGGGCGGTGCGCCGCTGCGGCGTGCCGCCCGACCGGGCTCGGAGGTCCAGATGCCGTCTCCCGTACGACCGCTGCCGGCACTCGCCGAGCTGACCCCGCCGCCGGGTAGTCCACACCGGGGCGCCCCGCCGCGCGTGCCCGGATCGGTGCGCCGCACCAGCCATCTCAACGTGACCTGGCCCGACGGCTTCGGGTCCCCGATGCACCTGCACGCCGGCGCCCGCGACCTCGTGACCGGGCGCGACAGGCAGGCGACGGTGGTCGACTCCGCGCAGCTGCGCGTCACCATCGACAGCACCCGGACGCTGCGTTCCGTCACCAGTGTGCCCCCGCGCAAGGCCCTGGACGGCCTGATCGGGCAGAGTGGTGGCCGCGGCTACCGTGCCCGCCTGCGCGAACTGGTCCCCGAGGACGTCGCCACCGGATCGCCGCTGCACTTCCTGCTCGACGACATGCCCGGCGCGACCCTCGTGGCGCCGATCGCCTGGCGGCTGTGGCCCCGCGAGCAGGAGAAACTGACGGAGTTCGCCGCGTCGACGGCGGCCAGCCGGGTCGAGGCGATGCGGGAGGTCTGCTCGGGATGGCGGGCTGACGGCGCCCCGCTGGAGCGGATGGCCCAGGGTGGCGGGTTGGAACAGAACCTCGTGCCCGCCCATCCGTTGGAGCAGCCCGACGACCCGCTGGCCTGGCACCGGATGCCGGCGCCGTCCGGCGATTCGGCGATGTTCCGCCGCCGGCGCCGGGTGGACGTGGTCGCGCCCGAGCCCGGGACGCCCCACGGCCTGCTCACCGTCGACTCGATGTTCCGGGACAGCATGTGGAGCCCGCAGGGGGTGGAGACGGTCGTCCACGAGTACGGCGTGCACGCCACCGTCGACCCGGCCACCATGCGGCTCGTCGGGCTGCGCGCGGACCCGCGGGTGCTGCCCTTCGAGACCTGCCCGTCGGCCGCCGACAACGTCGACCTGCTGCTCGGCGAGCCGATGCGGACCCTGCGGGCCCGGGTCATCCGACTCGTCGTCGGCACCGACGGCTGCACCCACCTCAACGACGCGCTGCGGGCGCTCGCCGAGGTCCCCGTCCTCGTCGACCACCTCGTCACCACCGGCCGCATCGACTGACCGACCGGGGTCGGACGATCGTCCGGTCCGTGGGGGCGCCGGTTTTATACTGACCGCGGGGCGTTCCCCGGGGGTGCCGGGGAGGGTGGCGGCGCCCGGCGACGTCGACGTGTCTCGGGTGGTGAGGTGGCGGCAGGTGCCCGTCCGGCTACGGCGCGCGGCGCGCAGGCGTCCGGCGCGCCGGCCGGTGCGGTGCGGGCCCTGGGGGTCGACGACATCGTCGCCGCCGCCCTGCGGGTGGGGACTCACCGGGGGTTCGAGGCGCTGACCATGCGCGCGCTCGCCGAGGAGCTCGGGGTGTCCGCCATGGCGGCCTACCACCACGTTGCCAGCAAGGACGCGCTGGTCGACCTGGTCATCGACGCGGTCCTCGCCGGCGTCGAGATTCCCCCGCCCGACCTCGGCGACTGGGACGTGCGCCTGTGCGAGCTGCGCCGGCGCTGCGCCGCGGCCCTGGAGGCGTGGCCGGGTGTCGACGTCCTGGTCTACGGCCGCCCCCCCACCACCCAGGGGTGGCGGATCATGGACGGTTACCTCCAGATCCTGCTGGACGCCGGCCTGACGCCGAAGAACGCGCTGCTCGGCTTCAACGTCCTGCACGACTACGGCATGGCCCGGTCGATCCAGCGCCGGCTGCGCGAGGGCGCGGGTACCGGTGTCCCGAGCGACCGGCCCGCGCAGTGGCCGGCGCTGAGCCGGGTGGAGGCGATGTGGTCGCAGGTCCACGGACGCGACCTCACCGCCTTCGCCGACACCCTCATCGTCGACGGCCTGCGCGCCCTGCTCGCCAGACAGCACGCCGCTCCCGACACCCCCTGACCACCCGCCCACTCGTCCAGGTGGAGATCGGCATGGGCTCGGGGGTCCGCCCCGGCCCGGCCCGCCCCGCGGTGCGGTTCCGCGGAACCTCCTGACTGTCGGGGCCGGACCGCGCCCTCATCCGGACGGCGTGCTGATCCGGGCGCGCCGATCGCAGCGGAGGGGCCGAAACGCCCGCCGCGGCGGCGATGGTCCCCGGGAGGTCCGTCGCCGCCGTGGCGGGCAGGGTCAGCCGTTGTCGTGCCCGGCATCGTCGTGCCCGGCATCGTCGTGTCAGCCGTTCGTGCTGGTGGCGGTCAGGTCGTAGACCGTCTGACCGCCCACCGTGGTGGCGGTGAAGTGCGCCGCAACCCAGGTGGCGATCGCGGTGCCGGTGCCCGTGGCACGGTCGCCGCCCATCCCGCCGCCCATGCCCCCGCCGCCGGCCAGGAAGTAGTGGATCTTCCCGTCGGCGACCCACTGCTGGAACTGGGCCAGGGTGGGCGCCGGGTCGCTGCCGTCCCAGCCGCCGATCGCGATCACGGACTGCCCGCTGGCCAGTTCGAGCTGCGCCGCGCTGGTCGCGCCGCCCGTCGTGGCCGCGGCCCACGTGGTCGTCGACCGCGCCAGCAGCGCCGTCAACGCCGCGTTCGCGGACTGCTCGCCGCCGCCTCCGCCCGCCGCCATCCCCCCGGCCGTCGAGGTGCCGCCGGTCGTGGACGTGCTGCCGGCCGTCGAGGTGCCGCCGGTCGTGGATGTGCCGCCGGCCGTCGAGGTGCCGCCCGCCGTGGACGTGCTGCCCGCCGTGCTGGTGGTGCCGGTCGTGGTGGTGCCGCTGGTCGGGGTGGTGCCGGTCGGCGGGGTGGTGCCGGTCGGCGGGGTGCCGCCGGCACCGAAGCGTCCGCCGTTGCCGCCGGGGCCACCGCCCATGGCGGCGCTGGACGGTCCCGAGGTGGGGATCGAGCCGGTGTGCGGATGCGCGGCGGTGCTGACGGCGTAGGCGGTGCTGCCGGCGCCGACGGTGAGCACCGCCGCGGTGGCGAGCACCGCGGTCACCCGGGTGAAGCGGGCCGCGCCGGCGACCAGCGCGGCGGCCAGGGCCAACGCGGCGACCAGCACGATCCAGCGCAGCGCCGGCAGCCAGGTCGGCACCCGGTCGAGCAGCACGAAGCTCCACCCGCCGGTCAGCGCGATCATGGCGGCGAGTGCCGCCCGCGCCGGGAACTGGTCGCGGTCGCGCCACAGCGCGGTCCCGCCGGCGGCGACGAGCGCGGCGATCGCCGGCGCCAGGGCCACGGTGTAGTAGGGATGGATGATCCCGCTCATGAAGCTGAACACCAGCCCGCTGACGACGAGCCAGCCGCCCCACAGCACCAGCGCGGCCCGCGCCGGGTCGGTGCGGGGTGCCCGCCTGGTTCGCCACAGTCCGACGACCAGCACGAGCAGCGCCGCGGGCAGCAGCCAGGAGATCTCCGAGCCCATGCTCGACCCGAACAGCCGGGTGATCCCGGTCGCGCCGCCGAAGCCGTTGTTCCCCCCGCCGCCCATCCCGCCCCCGCCGCCGCCGGCCCCGCCGCCGGAGGAGCCGAGGATGCGGCCGAGACCGTTGTAACCGAGGGCGAGCTGCAGCAGGCTGTTGTCGGTGGAACCGCCGATGTAGGGGCGTGACGACGCCGGCCACAGGTCGACCAGGGCGACGTACCAGCCGGCCGAGACGACGATCGCCCCGGCCGCGCCAGCCAGATGCAGCACCCGGCGTCCCAGGCCCGTCGGCGCGGCGACCAGGTACGCCAGGCCGAGTGCCGGGACGACCAGGAACGCCTGCGCCAGCTTGGTGAGGAAGCCGAAGCCGAGGCAGGTCCCGGCGAGCATCAGCCAGCGTGCGCTGGCCCGCTCGGTCGCCCGGACCGTGCAGTAGGCCGCGGCGACGAGGAGCAGCACCAGCAGGGCGTCCGGGTTGTTGAAGCGGAACATCAGGGCGGCGACCGGCGTCAGCGCGAACGCGGCGCCCGCGAGCAGCCCGGCGGTGGCGCCGGCGCTGCGCCGGACCGTCGCGTACAGCAGCCCGACGGCCGCGACCCCCTCCACCGCCTGCGGCGCGAGCACGGACCAGGAGGAGAAGCCGAAGACCCGCGCGGACAGCCCCGAGATCCACAGCGCCGCCGGCGGCTTGTCGACGGTGATGGCGTTGCCGGCGTCCAGGGAGCCGAACAGCAGCGTCTTCCAGCTCTGCGAGCCCGCCTGCGTCGCCGCCGCGTAGAAGCTGTTGCCGTAGCCGGAGGCGCTGAGGTTCCACAGGTAGAGCAGCGCCGTGCCGGCCAGCAGGGCCAGCAGCGCCGCCCGGACCCAGACCGGATCACCGGCCGGCCCGCGGGCCAGCCGCCCGAGCCGCCCGTGTCCCCTGCCCGGCGGCGGAGGCGGCGGTTGGGCCCAGCGCCCGCCGCCGCGCGGCCGCGGGGCGAGCCGGATCGTGTCGGATGGGTCGACGTTGGGTGCGGTGGTCGTCATCGAGAAAGCTCCAGAGTCAGTCGCGGCAAGGCCACCCACCCGACGGGCGGGTTCAGTGCGGGATGCCGCGGGATGCGGGCGGGCTCAGCGCAGGGCGCCGGTGCCGGCCGGGGCGCCGGTGCCGGCCGGGGCGGCCTGCCGGTCGGCGTCCGGCTGCGTGGGTCGCTGGTCGTGCGGGTCGCGCTGGTCGTGGAGGTCGTGGAGGTCGCGCTGGTCGCGCTGGTCGCGGGGGTCGGGGTGGGCGTCCGGGTAGGGCGTCAGGTGGGTGGGCAGCGCGCAGGCCGCGGTGAGCGGGCGGCGTCCGATCCAGGAGCGCAGGTGGGCGACGGGCACCGCGCCGCTGGCGATCGCCCGGCGGACCCGCACGATGCCCCGCAGGTCGGCCAGGGCGGTGGCGACGATGTCGACGCGGCTGTCGGGATCGTCCACCCAGTCCACGGGCACCTCGTGCACCCGCAGTCCGCAGCGTTCGGCCAGGACAAGCAGCTCGGTGTCGAAGAACCAGCCGGTGTCGGCGACGTGCGGCAGCAGGTGTGCGGCGACGTCGGACCGGATCGCCTTGAAGCCGCACTGCGCGTCGCGGAACCGCACCCGCAGCGTCCGGCGCAGCAGCAGGTTGTAGCAGCGGGAGATGAACTCCCGCTTCGGCCCGCGCACCACCCGTGCCCCGCGGCTGAGCCGGCTACCGATCGCCACGTCCGAGTGCCCGGAGATCAGCGGCGCGACCAGGGGGAGCAGGGCGCCCAGGTCGGTCGACAGGTCGACGTCGGTGTAGGCGAGCACGTCGGCGTCCGAGGACGACCACACCTCCCGTAGCGCCCGTCCCCGTCCCTTGAGGTCGAGGTGGGTGACGGCGACGCCGGGCAGCTCGGCGGCCAGGACCCGGGCCAGCGCCAGGGTCCCGTCGGTGCTGGCGTTGTCCGCGATCGTGATCCGGAACGGATACGGGAACCGGCCGAGGAGAAAGGCGTGCAGCCGCCGAACCGACGGCGCGAGATCCTGCTCCTCGTTGTAGACCGGCACCACCAGGTCCAGAACGGGATGATCCGCCCGGGGTGGCCGCGGGCTCGGCTGTGTGACTCTCTGATCGGCGCGCCCCTCCCGGCCGACCTGCCCTGCGGAAGGCTGGCTCGAGGACCGCGGGTAGTCGGACCGCGGGGCGATGGTGCGCGGGGCGATGGTGCGGGAGACATCGGAAATCGGCAGGAGTGTCATGCCCTCACGGTCGGCCCCCCGCCTGCGCAGACCCTGTGCGACCTCTGTGTGATCCCTGTGAACCCCACCGCCCGACAGCCCGCACGGCTGAAGCCGCATGGATCAACGCCTGGCCGTCTGTCTCCGTCTCCCCACCAGCCGCCGACGCGACGGCGTCATCTTTCTCGACGAGGCACGAGGAGCAATGGTTGAGACCTGTGGATCGGCTGGGGAGGGCGTACCTTCCCGGTGATCGAGGTTGAGGTCTCAGTCAGGCCGACGTTGACGCGTCGGTCGGGAAGGCACGCCCGTGCTCACGGTAGTACCCGAGGAGAACACGCCCGCCGATGGTCCGGCGGGCAGCCCGTCGCTGATCGATGAGATCGTCCGGGAGGGTGCCCGGCGGATGCTCGCCGCCGCCCTGGAAGCCGAGGTCGACGCCTACATCGCCGAGCTCGCCGACCAGCGTGACGCCCGTGGCCGTCGGCTGGTGGTCCGTAACGGTCACGCGCAGCCGCGGCAGGTGATGACCGCCGCCGGCGCGGTCGAGGTC
>NZ_JYFN01000109.1 GCF_000948395.1 Frankia torreyi
GCCCCCTCCGCCTCCTCCTCCCCCTCCGCCTCCTCCTCCCCCTCCGCCTCCTCCTCCCCCTCCTCCGCCGTCCGCACCGCCGCCGTCCGCGGCCCCGCTGCCGTCCGCGCCCATGGCGCCGTCAGGCCCGTCAGGCCCGTCTGGGCTCTGGGCCTGCGTGTCCGGGCCCTCCGGTGCGGGCTCGGTGGGCTGGGCCTGCTCCGTGGGCGGGTCATTGGGTGGCACCCGCTCCCAGCGGCGGCGTTCCGCGGGTCCTTTGTTCGACGTGAACATGCGCTGGGTGGACGCGGAGTCCAGCTGCTGCCCGTCGGCGTTGGGCCCGTCGGAACACGTGCAGTCGTCGGGCATCTCGGCGGCGCGGTCCGCTCGATTTTCCACACCCCGCTTGCCGCCGGGTGATTCCGCCCGGCCGACTTTCAGTTCGGCGAAGGCGCCGACCTTCAGCTCACTACCCATCTCTTTCTTCTCCTTGTCAATTGAGCGGCCGTCTGTTGCCGGCTGGTCCGTGTCTGCCCGTCAGGCGCCGCCGAGGTCGGTCTGCCCGGTGCGCCGGCGCTCGATATCGCGTGCGGCGCCTGCGACCAGATATCCGAGGTCCCCGTTGATGGGCCGCGGGCAGGCGGCTTCGAACGCGGCGCTGATCTGGCGCTCGAGCGTCGGGCCGGAGGCGAGCGCTGCCGTGGCCGCCAGCAGTCCACTTGCCGCGGTGTCGCCCACCAGCACGTCGTCCCCGCCTTCGCCGTACTCGGGCGCCGTCAGGAGTAGGGCCAGCTGTCGCGCGGCGGTGGGAGCGTCGATCCAGAGGCCGCGCCGCGTCCACTCGTCGGTGCTGGGGTGGCGCGGCGCGTCCGGTGGCTCGGCTCGCAGGGTCTGCAGCACGTCCGACCATCGATAGGGGCCGCCCGCCCAGCGCGACGCGTCACAACGGTCCACTCGGCCCCGGCCGAATGGGTCCGCTGGTTCGGTGGCCAGCTGCCCGCGAAGGACCGCCAGGATGTGGTCCGCGAAGGCGTCCGGGTCCACCCAGGTGCGCAGAAGCGCCCGCCGAGCGTCGACCGCGCGGTCGACGGCGCTCACGAGCGCGCAGACGAGGGGAGCCTGACCGGCGAATTTGCCGAGAGTCTGGCGCACCCGCGGGCTCGGCCCGACCGCGTTGCGCCCGACCAGGTGCGCGACTACGGCGGCCTCTGTCCACGTGGTGACAACCGGGGTCTTCGCCAGCCCGTTGGCGGCGTCGATCTGTCGCAGCGTGCACGGCAGCCGCAGGCACTCCGCGGGGCAGAGCCGGCTCCGGGAAGCCACCAGCGGTGGGTCGGCACCGGATGCGCCGTCCCGTTTCTCGCGCTCCTCACCGAACGGCACCCGGACCAGTACCGGGAAGTCCATGCCATCCACGGTGACCGCCGCCTCGCCCGGCGGAAGCGCGACCACCTGCTCGGACTGCTCCGGCTGCAGGTTCATCGCCGCGCCAACGAACGCGCGGTCGTCCGCACCCGGTAGCCGGTGCATCACCTTCAACGCGCTGTTCTTGACGACATCGGGGATGACCTTGGCCGGGATCTGCTCGACGACGGCGACGCCCTCCCCATAGGCGCGGATTTCGGCGAGCAGGGTGGCAAACAACTCCACCGCGGCCGCGGCTGGGCCGTCGGGCGCGTTCTTCAGGAGCCGGTGTGCCTCCTCGATCACCATGACGTGCTGGAGCTCGCCCGGCCCGCCGCGGCCATACTTGACGCGCAGGTGCTCGACGATCCGGAGTATGACGGTACCCATCAGGAATGCCTTGTCCTGATCGTTCGTGAGGTCCTCCAGTTCCAGGATGACGTCACGATCTCGCAGTCGGCCGATGTCCAGCGGGTGACCGCCCTCGAAGAACCGGCCGGAGGTGCCCTCACGGAGGCTGCCGATCCGGATGTCGATGAAACCGCGCACGTCGGCCTCGGTCTCCGGGCCGTAGCCGATCTCGTCGACGACCCGGCTGGCCGCGGCCTGCAACTCGCGAAGCGTCGGGTACCGCGGGCGGCGGTCCGTCTTGCTGCTGCTCGGGCCGGCGTGGCCGGTTACCAGATTGAAGCCTGCATCCGCGTAGACACGGGTCATTGCAAGCGACAGGACCTGGGGAAACGGCTCCTCGGCCTCGAACGCCGCGAGAAACAGCGCCCGGAGGAGGTCGATGTGACTCTGCAACGGGAAGTCCGGCTCCGGCTCCATCGGGTTGAGCCCGGCGGGAGGCACGTCGAGTTCGCCGGGACGGATCAGCAGCGGTGCCGCTCCGGCGCTTAACCGGCCCGCCATCCGGGCGTACTCCGCCTTCGCTGGCTCGATGACCAGCCACGGCACTTGCCGGTCCCGACCGGTGGACAGGTTTTCGAGCAGCCAGCGAACCGTCTGGGATTTGCCAGAGCCGGTCGCGCCGCATACGAATGCGTGCCGGTTGAGCGTGCTGGCCGAGACGAGCACCGGGCCGGCATCGGTGCGGGCGGCAGTGAGCACCTGGCCCAGCGGGTACCCGGTGCCTGCCTCGCCGTCGGGGCCGGCGGGCCCCTCCGGGGNGACGTCAAAGGNGTGCGGCACGACCAGCCTGATGCCCGGCAGCTCGCGGCGGGGTGGCCGGGCGATGGCGGCGAGCAGATGGGCGGTGCCCAGCAGCGGTGACCGGAACCGGGGCTCAAGGTTCCCCGGCCGCCTCGCCTGCATCGCCGGGGCCGCGTCGCCGGCGGGCGGGCGGAACGCGCCCGAGCCGGCAGGCCCGTGGGGGGCACGCTGGGCCTCGCTGTGGAACGGCTCCCCGGCGGGGGGCCGGTCGCCGTCGCCGACATCGTCGAATGCCGTGGCCGCGCCTGCGGGCCGAAGTGCGTACGGCAGCGACTCCAGGTCGCTCGCCCCGCACAGCAGGCCGGCCATCGACCAGGCCCTGGCGGGGGTGCGTCCCGCGGCGAGGACATGTACGGCCCAGACGCCGATGGTGCCGACCGTACTGAGCTCTCGGTAGCGGGCGTCGGCTCTGTCGACCGCGGCGCGCGCCTCCGCGACGCCCTCCTGGCGCTTATGCGCGGCGCCCGCACGTACCGTCGCGCCGAGTTCGACGGCCAGGACCTCCGGCGGCAGCGGCTCGGCGACGACGAGCCAGCCGAACGGCTCGTCGAAGTACGCGGCATAGGTGTCGAAGGAGGTCCGCGCCGGCCGGCCGTCGGCTCGCCCGCCCGGCGAGCCACCCGCCCCGCCGTTGCCCGCACCGCTTCCGCCTGCGGCTCCCGACGACGCACCGGATCCGGCGGCCCAGAGCGCATCTGGCGCGCCGGCGCAGCGCACCCAGAAAGGCAGCTCGCGCAGCCAGTCGGCCGTCTGGTCGCTGGGCAGCGCAGACCCCGTGGCGCCGGGAGGATAATGCACCGGTCGCTCGGTGCCCCCGCCCGCCGCGTACCCACCTCCGCCGTGCCAGGGCACGACGGCGACTCCCGGCCGGCCGCCCACCAGGAAGTCCATGCTCGACCGACCGGGGCGGCGCAGCCAGGCAACGGCGAACGCTGGCCTCGCCGCCGCGACCAGGTCACCCGGCGAGAGCGGCCCGCTGAGGTCGGCATGCAGCCCGGCCAGCGCGGCGACCAGCGCCGCCGGGGTGTCGTCGGCGCCGCCCTGGCGCGTGGGTCTCGGTGCGCACGTCAGCCGGTGGAAGGCCATCCCGTCAGTGAGGGCCATCAGGCCCCCTGAACGAGGGAGCTGAGGGGCGCCGCAGCCAGGGGCGCGGCCGGCGGCTGGCGACCGGTGGTTGCGGCCAGTCGAGGAGTCCGGCACCGTCGGTGTCGGGACCGGGCAGCGTCTCGCGGGCCTGGCCGAAGCCCGGGATCGCTGGTCTACGCGGCCGCGGGGGCGGCGTCCGGAGCTCGGAGCTCGGCCGGCGCCCGCCGACCGCCGGTGCTGGGTCGCCCACCCGCCGCGCGGGCTCGACCACGAAGGGGAGCAGTGCGAGCGCGGGGTTGCAGTCCATCGCTTCTATCCCGTGGCTGTGCACGGCGAGGGCCTCGTGGGGATAGAGCTGTTGGAGCGTCACGGCCTCGACACGATGGTCGTAGACACGATGCCAGCCCTCGTGGGAGCCGTGCACCCACGCCAGCGCCTGGGAGGCGCTGCGCTCGATGCCGGTCATGCGGGTGGTCGTCGTCGCGCGCTCTCTGGCCCGTGCTACCGCGACGGAGTCCGGAATCGGATTGATCGGCGAGTCGTGACCCCAGGTGTGGCTTTTGTTGGACCCGACCGTCTTTGACGTCCCGCCCTGCGTCGACTCGCCAACCGTGTCGGTCTCGGTCGCCGTCAGGCTGAGCTCCTTGCCGATGTCGGCGCGCTGGTAAGTGTGCTCGTGACCGATCGCCTCCGCGGCGGCATGCGCCCCGCTGCCCAATCGCATGAACAGACTCAAGCCGCTCCTGGTGTTGTAGATCTCCTTCGCGGTGTCGTCGAAGTCGTCGAAGAACGTCAGCAGGCCGATGCCCGCGCGCTNGCAGGCCGCGCGCAGCCGCTTGATGTGCGCCGGGTCGACCCGGGCCTGGCCCAGACTGAGCACCATGACGTCAGCGGGGCCGTGAACTGGGCGGTGGTCGGGGGCGAGCGCCGCGCGCCACCGTCGGCCCACCTCCCAGATGGCCCGCTGGATGACGAGCTGATCGACGAGGTCTTTCGCGGGATCGCCCTCGTCGGCCGTCGCCACCTCGAGCACGTGCAGCCCCTCTGTCGGCCGCCAGCTGATCGGCCGGGCCGGTTCCGCGGAGACCGTGTGCTCGCGGTCGTCCGCGCGGGCCAGCGGGCCGAGTGCCCCGCACAACAGCTGCAGGTCGTCCACTCTGCTGCTGCCCGCCGGGACCAGGACGTCCATCGCCCAGGTGAGCGCATGCTCTTCGTCGGCGGACAGCAGCCCGCGGCGGCTGTCGGACCTGCCGCTGAGGACGAACAACGCGTCGACGAGAAGGCCGAACGTGATGGTTCGATGCGGGGACAACCGGTCCGCGACATCCTGGAGCATCTCCGCCAGGTGCTCGACCCGACCGTCATCATGGCGACGAAGCGCCCCGACCGCCTTGGCGATGATCTGTGGATACACATGATTGGGAAGATCGGCGATCAGTGGCGACGCGCCGACGGACCCCAGGACGTCGTGATGGGTCACGGGCACGCCGGCCGCCGCGGCGTACACGGCCGCCATGCCGGACAGGTCGTCCTCCGAGAGATCGGCCATCCAGACCCGGTGTCCGCCGGCCAGCAACGACAGGATGTGGACCGCCAGCAGGCCAGCTCTTCCGTCGTCGTGGTCGTCGGTGCGCTGCCCACCGAAGACGTCCACGAGCCAAGGTGGATTCGACCAGGCGACTGGGCGCAGCCGCGACGGCCTGCCAGCTGGCACCCGGCGTGACAGGGGCAGGGCGCCGGACGGTTGCGGCCCGGATGGCACGACATGGATCGGGACGGCCCCCGACGGCTCGGCGCCCGGCTCCGCCGCGTAGGCGTTCGCATCGTCGTGGGGAATCGCCCTGAGCGGCCGTTCGCCGGCTGGCCTACGGCCACGAGCCGACCGGAAGGTGCGGATCACCGGCGGTAGCGTCAGCCAACCACCGAGTACCGCGGCCGCCGCGACGGTGCCGATGAACAGGGGCCTCGTTTCGCCGCGGAGAATCAGGTAGACGGAGGCGACGCCAGCGAGGCTGAACGCGCTGAGGCTCAGGCGAAGCGGCGACGTGAGCAGCCACCTGAATGCGCTGTGATCCTTGTTCTTTGCCGAGATGAAGAGCCTGAAGACGACGAGCGCCGTCGCAAGTGTTACGACCACCAACCAGACCCTCGAGACCTGGTGGTCAACCGTGAGCGCCGCGGCCGAGCCCCCGATAAGTGACCACAACGGTGGGTAGCGGGGCGCCCGGCGCCATCCGCGCCGGCGCGGTGTGCCCGCCACCCGCGGAGGCCCCTGCCGTGGTCCCCCTTTCGGGTGCGCGGCGGGCCGGACCACGCCGGCCGGCTCGCGGGCGATGGCTTCATCGGCGTCGTTGTCTGGATCGGGCCGCGCCGGTTCGGGTACGGGTGCCGGATCGGGCGCCCACCCCAGGCGGCACCCCGGCACGTAAAGAAGGTGCGCGATCTCGCGTGTGTGCGGTGGTGAAATCGGGAACACGGACTCGGACATAACACAGCCCCCGGATTGCCGTCCTGACGCGACTGTCGGAGTTTGCGGTGCCGCTGCGGCAGCCGCTTCACGCGATGGTGAACGAAGCCAAGTCTAGGTGCCGAGTGCGGGATAAATCTCGCATTAAGCCGATCTTCAGAAAATTCTCGTAGGCCGGCTGGCGCGGAGGCACGTAGGTGGAACTCTTTTGACCTGCGCGGTTTGTCTTCTTCATCGCAAACGACGAAAAAGACAAACCGCGCAGAAGTACCCTAGAAGGATCGTCCGCCGCCGTACTCCGTACCATGAAATCGTTCTGTGGTCTGGAATGGTTTCGGGGTCTGGGCACGGGACGTGCCTCGCCAGGGCGCCACCGGACCGTCAGCGGAAGACGCGGTTGCCAGGATAGAGGGCCGCCGCCTCCGTGAGCAGCCGCCGCCGGCCGCCAGGCGCGCGCCCGTGGCCAAGTTCGAGCCCCACGGCGGACCAGAAAGTCAGCGCCTGGATACCTGGAGTGAAGGCCGGGAACGCCTCCGGCGCCAGGCCGGCCCTTCGCAACAGCAGGGCCGCCGCGTCCGGAGCCCCGAACACCGTCGCGAGCGCCGTCACCTCGGCGCTGCTCAGAGGCTCGGCCGCATCGAGCTCGGCGGCGCGCCGGCCGGCTCGGACCGGGCTCCTGACCCGGTCCCGGCTGGAGCGCCACCGTCGCGCCTCCAGCACAAGTGCGCAGAGCAACACGCCGTAGGCCAGGTCACCGCCGTTCATCGGCCGCGGTGCGGATGTGTGCACCCTCGGCCGAGGTGATGGTGTGGGGCGGTGGCGTCCGGTATCCATGGGCTGCCTCCTTAGTGGGGTCAGCCCTGGCGTCCGTCCGCTGTCTTCCTGCGGGAGCTGGTCGGTGGCGCCAGGGTCCTCGGGCACCCGAGCCGGGTCCCGGGGACAAGCATGAGCGTTCGTCTGCGCTCAATGTAGGGGCAGCTCTGAGCTCTCGGACTCGCTTCAGGGGGGACGCCTGAGGGGCCACGACCTGGCTTTTCGTGCCTTCTCGGCGATCATCCCCCACGAATCGGACCGGTGGGCTCCTCCGCGTCGGTGATCGCGGGCGATGCCCCCACTGGCTCAGCCGGGCGGACGCGGCCGAAGGCACGGGCCCCGTCGGGCGTCCTTGTGGGGCCACCCGTGACCGCGGTATTTTCCGCGTGTGAGCTCGAGTTCAGAAAACCTCGACCTGCCGACGCTGCATAAGCAACTCAAGGATGCTGTCGATGGCGACCGGCGCGCTCTGTGCGCGGGGCTGGGGAGAGTACATCACCGGCGTGGGGCGTTTTCTCCCTACGAAGGCGGCTACCTCACTCGCGAACACCTGGCCGACCTCGTGCAGCGCAAGATCCTGGAGTCCGCGTCATGGAACAGTGTCGAGACGTGGACCGCCGAAGACATCTTTGCCTGGCTGAACCCGCTGAAGCGTGACAAGAGGCTCCCAGACAGAATTCAAGACCGCCAGTTGTTCCTTGAATCTCTTTACCGGGTGATGGCCGACTGTTTTCAGAGCGCCGGCGAAAGAATGTCAGGACGGCGGCCGGCGGAGTATCTCAACTATCTCGGCGCCGAGCCGCTGTATATCGACCTGCCGGAGCTTGACTTCAACCCGGCGGACGTCGGTTTCTACGAGATAACCCGGTGGAACGCGAATCGCGTGCTGGACGAGCACGACAACGTCGGGGAGGTCAGACGGCTCCGGCGTACCGCACAGAACTGGGTCCCGGACGAAATGATCGAGCGCTACCAGGAGATGGTGCTGGGGGAGAGCGGCGGGAAAGGCAGCCAGTGCTCCTCGCTGGTCGGCTTCGACCTGGACACTCGGGAGGACCAGGGTTCGCAGCTTATTATCACGGTGACCGGCGGCTGGTACTACCAGAACGTCGTCATCCGGGATATCATGCGCGATCATCGGGATATCTACGACACGTTGGCCTCGCGGATCACTAATGCCGACGGCGGCTCCCTGCACGGTGGACTGGCGGCGGTTATTGCGGGGGCGCCCAACTCGAATATCGCGTTGAACATAACGGTGAGTAGCCGCAGCGGAAAGGTGCTGCTGATCAAGCGGACCGCGGGTGTCCGGACCTGGCAGGAATATTTTCAGGTGGGGCCCCATGAGACGATGAATTTTCGGCCGACCGAGACGAAGCAGGAGAACTGTTTCGTTCTCGCCCGCCGCGCCTTGTCTGAGGAGCTGCAGATCGAGAAGGAGGACCTGGTCGGCGATATCATCTTCTCCTGGTTTGGGTACTATCTGCCGGAGGCGCAGGGCTATTTCTTCGCACACGCGCAGACCGACCTCAGCGAGAACGAGATCGCCAGGCGGATCCGCGGCGCGCACAGCTCCTTTGAGAGTGGTCGCATAGAGTGGCTCGAGTTGACGGAGGAGAATGTGAGTTCCGTGCTCGAGGCGTGGAGCCGAGGGCCATGGGAGACCGTTCCCGACATGGCTGGCCGGAGATTCCTGCCCCATGCAGCGATATCCCTCACCCAGCTCTACCGGGTTCGGCAACAACATATGTTCGGCGCACCATAGGCTGGGACCGGGTGCCGGTCGTCGACACCGCCTTCACCGTACATCACGGCCACCGATCGCGCCGGCGTGGCTGTTCCGCTGCTTGCGCGGGACCCCGCTGCAGTCTGGCCGCTGTACCGCGTGGACCCCGCCGAGCTGTACGTGAACGTCGGTATCTGGTCGTTGGTGGGGCTCGCGCCCGGCGAACCCCGCGACGCGCACAACCGTCTCCTCGAACGCCTCGTCGCGGACCTCGGTGGCCGCAAGTCGTTGTACAGCACGTCGTTCTACTCCCGCGAGGAGTTCGGGGACACCTACGGGGGCACGGAGTACACGGCGTTGAAGAAGGCCTACGACCCAGACGGGCGACTGCTGGATTTCTATGCCAAGACTGTTGAGGGACGATGACAGGGGCGGGTCGACGCAGCAGCGGCGTCGAGAGGAAGAACCCGTGAGCCGGCCGGTCGCCGACGCGTTGGCGCTGGCCATTCAGGCACCGGTCCGTTTCACCGCCTACGACGGCTCGGCCGCGGGACCCGACGACGCCACCGTGCACGTTCGCGTGAACAGCCCGAAGGCGGTCGCACATCTGGTGTCGGCGCCCGGCGAGCTCGGCCTCGCCCGTGCCTGCGTGTCGGGCGAGCTGGATCTTGAGGCGCCGGATCACTACACCGCGCTGGTGGCATTCGCCGCCGGGCACCGCATCGGGTCGCTGTCCTGGGGCCGGCGGCGACGGACGACTCGTGCGCTACTACGAGCAGCAGGGCTTCACAGCGGCCAAGACCTTCCGCATCGGCATCTGGACCGGACAGCTACAGAGCTTGAATGGTCGGGGTCTGGTTACGGGGGTTCCGGGTCGGGGAGTGTAAGAACAACGGCTCTGGCGCATATTCGGTGGTGACGGTGCGCTACCGACCTTTAATGCGCGAGGTCGGCTGATTGATCATGGGATGGTGTCAAGGTCAACCCGGTGCCCGCCAGGCAGCCCTCGAGCAGGTCAGGACGGTGTCCGACCCGGCTCATGCCGCGTCGGACCAGACTGGTGAGATGATCGACGTCGACCAGGACCCGGTTGGCGATCTCCCCGCGTTTCAACAGCGACCAGACAGATTCCACTGGATTCAGCTCCGGGCTGTACGACGGCAACCGGATCACGGTCAGCCACAGGGAGTTCGCCGCGATGAACGCGAGCATTTCCGCGCATCGATGGGTGTTCAAACTATCCCAGACCAGCACGACCGGCCGGCCCAACCGGCGGTGCGCCGCCACGATCAGATCCCGGTACTC
>NZ_JYFN01000110.1 GCF_000948395.1 Frankia torreyi
CCGGTGGCCGGACCGGAGCCGGCAAGCGGGCCCGGCGGCGCCCTGGTTCCCACGGCCGGCATCTGGCGGACCGTCGCCACCACACAGGACCTGCCGGAAGGCGGAGTGCGTGCCTTCGACACGGGGACCGTGGTCGGGTTCGTGCGGCGGACCGATGGTCGGGTCCGCGCGACGTCGGGGATCTGCACGCATCAGGGCTGCCGGCTGGCCCTGGACCCGGCGCAGCAGCGGCTGAACTGCCCCTGCCACCGCATGGCCTTCTCACTGGCCGGCGAGGTCGTGAACTANAAGATCCGCACCCCGCCGCGTCCGCTGCCCAGCCTCACCGTTCGCGAGGTCGACGGCGTCGTGCAGGTCTACGTGCCCCCCACCCCCACGTGAACCGAGGGGCGGCGGCCACCACCGGATGGTGACCGCCGCCGTGGTATGGCCCCCAACGTTGGAGCCGGTCGGTTCGCCGTAGCCGCCCCGGGCTTCGGCCCGGCATCACGGTGAGTTCGTACGTGGGCGTGCTCTGTTCGTATGCGCAAGAAGGTCGTGAGGCGACCCGCCGCGCCGCGACGTAGCCGCGATCAGGACGCCTTTCCCAGCGAGAAGCGGTCGTGCCGATGCGGCTACGCGTCGTCTCCGGGCGCGGTGTCCCAGCCCGCCAGGACGGCGGCCGGCTCCGAGAAGGTGGCGAAGTCGGTGGTCGCCCGGAAGGCGGGGAGTTGGTAGAGGGCGCTGGCGTAGGTCCACAGGTGCGGGTAGTCCGACAGCGGCGGCAGGGCCGCCAGGTCACCGCGGCGGCCGCGGTAGCGGACCAGGGAGACCCACAGGCGCACGTCGGCCTCCGTAAGCTGGCCGCCGACCAGATACGGGGCGTCGGCGAGCCGGGCGTCGAGCGTCGCGAACGCGTCGAGCAGCGTCGCGCGGACGGTCTCGTCGTGCGCCGCCCGGTGCGCCCNGTGGTTCACCGCCGGGCCGATCCAGGAGTCGAGTTCGGCGATCTCGGCGCGCAGGTGCTCGGGGTAGGTGTCGGCGCCGTTCGACCAGCGGCCGAACTGGGTGGCCAGGTCGATCCCCAGGCTGGTGAAGTCGTTGGACACGACCTGGCCGGTCTCGCGGTCCCACAGCGTCGGGACGGAGACGTGGCCGTCGAAGCCCGGCTCCGTGCGCTCGTAGGCGTCGCGCAGCAGGGTGAAGCCGTTGACCGGGTCCGGGCCGTAGGTCTCGCGGAATCCCCAGCCGCGGGCGTCGCGGGTGCCGTCGACGTAGGAGACGCTGATGACGTCCTCGAGCCCGTGCAGCGCGCGCTCGAGGGTGACGCGGTGCGCCCAGGGGCAGAACCAGCCGGCGTAGATGTGGTAGCGGCCCGGCTCGGCCGGGAATCCGCTCGACCCGTCCGCGGTGATCCGCCCGGTGAACCGGTACAGCGGCCGGGTGTCCGCGGGGTCCCGTCTGATCGTGTACTCACCGTAGGTCGCCACGTCGGTCGGGCTGGCATACACCGGCCCCGTGGTGTCGGCGGCGGCGGTGTTTTCGGAGACGGCGGTGTTTTCGGAGGCGGCGGTGTTCTTGGAGACAGGGGTGGTCTGAGCGACGGCGGCGGCCTGGGACATGCGTGTCCTCCTCGGGGCGCTGCTGGAGCGGCCACGCAGGTCGCGGGCCTTGTTTCTCCAAGGCCGACCAGTACTGCGCTATTCCGATCGGGCAGGCAGAGATCCCGTCACCTCGGCACCAGGTGGGCGGCCGTGACCGTGGCATCCGCACCACTGGTGCGGGTGCCGCTGATGAGCGAGTCACCCGGCGGGCGGCGAGCTGCCGCCGTCACGCGTCTGCCCTGGTGCTGGGCGGTGTGAACACGCGGTCGCGGTGAGAGGGGGACTCTGGGGCCAGGTGACGATCGCGCGGAGGAGTGACCTGTCCGATGAGCTCAACGACCAACGAGCAGAACGACCACGACACCTCACCGGCAGCGGCCCGGAGAACCGAGCGGGCGGTCATTCTCGTCACCGGCATACAGGCGGCCGGGAAGTCGACGGTCGCGCAGATACTGGCCGAACGGCTACCCCGCTCGGTGCACGTGCGAGGCGACCTCTTCCGGCGCATGGTCGTCAACGGCCGCGTCGACATGACCCCCGACCCGACCGACGAGGCGACCCGGCAGCTCCGGCTGCGTCATCAGCTGACCGCCACGGTCAGCGACGGCTATTTCGCGGCTGGATTCACCGTGATCAGCCAGGACGTCATCCTCGGCGACCACCTCGCCGAGACGGTCGCCGCGATGCGAAGTCGGCCCCTGTTCGTGGTCGTGCTCGCCCCGCGCCCCGACGCCATAGTCGCCCGCGAAGCGTCCAGGACCAAGACCGCTTACGACGCATGGACGGTCCACGCACTCGACACCGTGCTTCGTAGCAGGACCCCCCGCCTCGGGCTCTGGCTCGACACCTCACACCAGACCTCCGCCGACACCGCCGACGAGATCCTGGCCCGAGTCTGGACAGAGGGGAGGATCAAGGAATCCGGCACCTGATCCCGGCGCCCCGCCGGACGCCTACGGGGCGAGGCGAGCCGGGTCCGCGGGGACGACGCGGAACGTGCCGCCCACGATCCTTCCGTACATCTCCGCCGACATCGGCCCGGGAAACGTGGCCCCGACCGACGTCGGTGAACCGTCGTCGTCGACGAAGACGACCGCGTAGGACTCCGGCGCGGAGCATCCACCGCAGACGGTGGACTCGGCGCGGGTCCAGCTTGCCTCGGACGGCGCGTGACGCCGGGGCGCGGTCAAACCGTCCCTGCCCCGGATCGGCGCGGCAGGGGCCGGGCCCCTGCCGGCGCGTTCACAAAAAGATGAACTGATTTATCCTCGCTGAAGAAATCGAATCTCACCTCGCCGGCATCGGCGAGCCGATACGTTCTCACGATGCTCCACTCCTCGTCCGCATGAGCGCGGTCACGGCTGTCACCCATCCGGGTGCGTCTACAGACGCTCGCGGATGGCGGGCCCCTTGGCGAGGGTGTGAGAGCCGTCATACTGGATGCGGAAAGGCCGGTGCGGCGGCCTCGTGCAGGCGGGCCACCCGTGGTGCGGGGGAGATCTGGTTGCGTGCGACGATCAGTCGACGATCCGGGCCGGCCTGGCAGCCCGCGCGCCCATTCCGGGGTGTGACTACAAGCAGACCAGGTGGAAACGTCGGGCGACGAACCAGAACCGAGGAATCCGGGTAGACGATGTGATGGACATGCAACCCTGCCTTGCCACCCTCCTGGCGAGCATCGTCGAGCTGAGGAAGGCGGCCGGGCTGAGCCAGGCCCAGCTCGCCAGCCGGGTCCGCTACCAGCCGAGCTACTTGTCCAAGGCGGAGCGCGGCCTGCTCGGCGTGCCGTCCCAGTCGCTCATCAGCGCGATCGACGCCGAGCTGAACGCCGGCGGTCGGCTGGTCGAGCTGCGGCGGCACGCCTGGTTGGAGGACAAGGGGAGCCAGGCGGGCATCACCTGGTCACGAGCACTGGAGGAGGTGGACACCACGGATCGTCGACAGCTCATGGTGGGGGGAAGCGCCGCCGCCGCCGGTCCCGCCGCAAGCCCCCAACTGCCCGCACCTGTGCCGTCGCCGGGCGGCGTGGGCCGCCGGGCCGGTGGCGGCGTCGACCTGTCCGGTCGCTGGTGGACGGCCTGGCAGACGTTCCGGGACGGCGAGGAGATCCATTCCTCGCAGGAGGCGAGCCTGGAGCAGTCCGGAGCGAAGATCCACATAGAGGCGATCACTCGCGGACTGCCCACCGAGGAGGGCGGGTACCTCTGGTGGGGTGAATTACAGATTTTCGACGAAGAGATCATCATGGGCTGGTACGTCAGTTCCGAGGGTCCGGTTCGCTCGAAGGGATCGCTGTTCCTCGCGCTGAATCCGCACGGCGACCGCCTCACCGGGCGCTGGGTCGGGCTGAGCTACGACGGCATGTTCATCGAGGGCTGGGGTGCGGTGGCCCGCGACGAGCAGACCGCGCTCGCCCTCATCGAGCGGCTCAAGAAGCAGTATCCGAAGGTCGCCTGAGCCCCGGTGCTCGCCGCACGATCTCGGTGCCACCGGCCGGTCGGCGTCTCATCCGGTGAAGAAACTCTGGTGGCGCCGAGCCTCGGCGTCGACGAATTCCGCCAGGCCACTGCGTTCGGCCAACAGGAGGTTGGCCTTCGTTCCGCGCACGGATCTCAGCGGGCGCGCGCCCAGCTCGGTGACCATCGCGGTGACCTCCGCCTCGAACCGGTCGTCGGGAAACACCCGGGCCACCAGCCCGATCCGCCGAGCATCGTCCGCGGTCAGTTTTGCCGGGAGGAAGCAGAGGTCACGCGCCGCGGCCCCACCGAGCGCGCGGGACAACGTCCACGGCAGGCCGAGCTCGCTGGTGAGTCCGAGCTGGGGGAACGCGACGGAGAAACGGGCGCGGGCGGCGGCGACCCGCAGATCGCACGCCGCCGCCCAGCCGAACCCGGCGCCGGCGCAGCCGCCGTTGACCGCGGCGATGGTGAGCTGCGGCATCTCGTGCAGCAGGGTCGCCGACTGGTAGACCTCCACCGGTGGGAGGTCGGGGTCGTGGTCGGTGAGCACCGCCGTCAGATCCGCGCCCGGGCAGAACGTCCGGCCGGTGCCGGTGAGGACGACGACGGATAGCGTGTCGTCGCGGGCGAGGTCGGTGAGCACGGCGTGCATCTCGATCATCATGGTCGTGGTGACGGTGTTGTGCGCGGCCGGGCGGTTGAACCGGACCCAGGCGACCGGCGCACTGACGCGCACGTCCAGGGTGGTCCAGGGGCCCTGCGCGGGGTGCTGCGACGGCTCGTCGGTCATCATCTGTCCAGTCTTCTCGCCTGAGCACCTCCGCCTGGACCCCGCCTGTGCGAGTACCGCTCACGCGCCACACAGGTGGCGCAGTCGGCGGGAGTTGTCGACGGCGTAGCCGTGGCCGTCGTTGTTGAAGTAGGCGTAGACATCCAGGCCGCCGCCGGACCATTCGTTGATGCGGCCGGCCCACCAGCGCAGCGCGTCGTCGTCGTAGGAACCGGCGTAGAGGGTCGTGGGGTCCGGGCCGTGCAGGCGCACGTACACGAACGGCGCGGTGGCCCGCAGGACACACGGCAGGCCGGCGCCGCTCATGACGCAGTAGGCCGCGCCGTACCGTTCGAGGATCCGGTAGACCGCCTCGTCGTGCCAGCTTGGATGGCGGAACTCGACCGCCACCCGCATCCACGGCGGCACCCCGGCCAGGAAGTACTCCAACCGGGCGTCGTCGCGGCTCTGGCGCCCGTCGAGCTGCACCAGGACTGCCGCTCGCCGGTCGGCCAGTTCATGCCAGGCGCCCGCGATCCGACCCGTCCAGGCCTCCGGTGCGTAGAGCCGCTTGGCGTGGGTCAACCCACGCGACGCCTTCACCGACATCACGAAGCCCCGCGGGAGCCGGCGGCGCCACCGAGCGAACGTCGCGTCGGCCGGCCAGCGGTAGAAACTGGCGTTCAACTCGACCGTGTCGTACTCGGCCGCGTAGACAGCAAGGCGGCGGCCGGGCGGCGTCCCCGGCGGGTAGAGCACGCCTTCCCAGTGGCCGTAGCTCCATCCCGAGGTACCGATGTGGACCGCGATCGTCGCTCAGCCTCCTCAGGTCGATGCGAGCCGTGCCTCTCGCGCGATCGCGGCCTTGATCTCGGTCTCGGCGAGTCAGCCGCGTGTCGGCGGGAGAACGACCGTCCTCCGGCCGTCCTCGCGGTGGTCGACGTGGAGGTCGTGCACCTGGCGCCGCCATACCCGGCATTGGGCCACTAACCCAGCCCGGCGCTCCGTACCGATTTGCGGTCAGAACGCGGCCAGATCGTGCCGAGGCTTGGGTACGGTTTTCGGCCCGAGAAGTGGCACGAGCCCTCGGCTCGATTCCGTGTTCAGGAAGGCGCAGAAAGGCATGAAGGCGGGATTTGTCTGCGAGCACCAGCCCCGAGCCCGACGCCCGGTGTTCCGCGGAACCGCGCCATGCCGCCGGGCCGGACCTCGACTTCCGCGACCATGCCCTTACCTGCATACCTCGACTTCCGCGATCATGCTCGCACCTGCACACCTCGACGGTCACGATCAGGGAACGCGACAGGCCCCCGCAACCACACACGCCGCCTCGCCCAGCCCGGCCGCTCGCCCAGCCCGGCCGCAATGATCTGGAGGCGCCCCCGAGGAGGCAGGTATGTCCGTCACGCCATTCAAGGATCTTCCGCTGGCCGACCGCACGCGCGCCTGGAACGGCGCGGCGGCGGAGAAGCGGGTCCGGCGCTGGGTCGAGGCCCAGGACGCCCCCAACGGCAAGTACCGCGAGGCGCACGTCTGGTACGACCAGGAGAAGAAAGACGAGTTCACCGGTTACAAGCTGCTTATCGCTGATGTGATCGACGGCGAGCTGACGGTCGTTCCTCGCGGGGTGATGGCGGCGGCGGCGGTCATGCAGGGCTCGCGCGGCGGCGTNAATCTACCCGCGGCCGATATCACCCGGGCCAGGAACCACCTCGCCAAGTACTACAAGAAGATGGGCGACGACGCCCCCTGGGAAGCGCGGTAAGCGGCCGGATCGTCGGGGCTCACACCGAGCCGGCCCGACCAGAGGACCGACTGCCTGCAACAGATCCGATCCGAACGGTCAGGGCTGACGGTCGCCGATGGTGACCTGAGAAATGCGTAGGCGGACGCTTTTATCACGGTTGGCACCAGGGCGAATACTGGCATTCCGCATCGATCGGGGTGTCCGGACCACGCGATCGGCTTCGGCGCAAAATGTGTCCTGACGAGGCATTCCGAAGCAGACGAGGAGATCGGTGTGGACGGTGATCAACCGGTGAGCGAGGGTCGATCCTCCGGCCTCCGGGCGGAGCGGGCGATCCGGGTCACCACGGTGGTCGCGGTGGCGACGGTGGCGGTGGTGGCGGCCTTCGTGTCCTATCGGCACATGCGCGGGGTCGCGATCGCGCACGGGGAGGACTCGATGACCGCGGCGGTGCTGCCGTTCAGCGTGGACGGGCTGATCGTGGCCGCGTCGATGGCGATGCTGGCGGACCGGCGCGCCGGGCGGAACCGGTCCTGGCTGGCCTACCTCCTGCTGGCGCTCGGAGCCTGCGCATCGCTGGCCGCGAACGTGCTACACGCCGAACCCACGGTCACCGCCCGGATCATCGCCGGCTGGCCGCCGCTGGCCCTGCTCGGTTCCTACGAGCTGCTCATGCGTCAGATCCATCCGGCCGGACGCCGAACCGTCGGCGATCCGGTCACCACCGTCCTACCGATCCCACCGCAACGTGGCCCGATGCCCGCCGTCACCGAGCCCACCATCACCAAGCCCACCGTCACCAAGCCCACCGTCACCAAGCCCACCGTCACCAAGCCCACCGTCACCAAGCCCACCGTCACCAAGCCCACCGTCACCACGGCCGCCGTCACCGAGCCCGCCCTCACCACGGCCGCCGTCACCGCTTCCACCGTCACCGCCGATGAAGCCACCACGGCGGCGCCTTCGCCGGCCCCGGCGCCAGACGTCGCTGACCACCCGAGCCGGACCGACAGCCGTGGACCCTCGCCCCAGGAGGACGACGACACCGATCGGGCGGGTGCCGATCGGGCGGGTGTCGATCGGGTCGAGGCCGACCGGCCGGATGCGGCGTCGCCCGCCGGGCTGGACGGCGCGGCGGACCCGGCAGCGAAACGCGAGGCGATCGCGCGCACCCTCGACCAGACCGGCGGGTCGGTCACCAAGACGGTCGCGGTACTCGCCGCGCAGGGCATGACGGTCAGCAGGAGCTGGGTCTACCAGGTCCGTAGGAACACCTCGTACGCCGACGTCAACACCGTCCCGCCCACCCGGCCCGCGCACCGGCACACCATCCGTGGACGGCGCCGCGGCATGGCTCCCGAACGGACCCTCGTCCCCCACTCCAGCCAGTAGCCGACCCCGAGGGGGGTTGCAACTGGCGGCACGGAATCTCGCGTCAGGGCCCCCGGGCCGCCCGAGCCCGCCCGGGGGATCCCATGGACGATGCCGGGTGCGGCCCTACTTCCGCTCGACCCTCAGGAGTCCTCGTTCGGGCGTCCATGACTCGACGACGAGTCCGGTGGCCTCGGCGTTGAGGCGGGTGACGACGACCTCGGTGATGTCGGCGACGAACATCTCTCCGTCGGCATGCTCGCTCGCCTCGGCCGTGGTCACCGGGTTAGCGGGAACGGCCCGCCCGGCGATCTTCGCCTCGCCCGGCCAGTCGCTCTCCCTGCCCTGCTCGGGGTGGAAGGTGGGGCCGTGTAGCGCGAAGCGGGGATCCCGGTGAAGATCCGCGCCCTTGCGGGCGTCGGTCATCGAACCGAAGCGGAGGTCGCCGTCGGTGAACTCGCACTCGATGCCCGAGATACGGGGCGAGCGATCGGCGCGCAGCGTTGCGATGGTCTTGTGGCGACCGGCATCGAACAGCCGCCGCACCCGCCCGGCGAACTCCGGTTCTGCCTGCTCGATCGCCTTCCACGCTGGCACGCCGCGAAGCATACCGTCGACGGCCGACTGGCCGGGTCCGAACACGAGGCACACCGAGGGCGCCCTGCGCCGAACGGGATGGCGGGAGCGGATTCGGTCGGCGTCCGCCGTTGCTCCCGGCCCGGTCGGATTGCCCGGGTGATCTTCAGGTGCCGCCGACATGGCGTCGCTCGGTTTGGGGTCCTCGGCCGGGGTACGCCCGGAATAATGATGACTACATGGGAATCGACCGCCCGCCAGGTCACCGATCGGGTCACCGGGATCGCGCGGCGGGAGGAAGCGGAGTACTCCGGTGGCGAGCCGCGTCCGCTGGGCGGATACCTGGCGACGCTGGGGACCTATGGCGTCGCGTGCGCCTCGATGGTCGGGGTCGCCCGGCTGGTCGGGGCGGCGCCGCCCGAACGGGTGAGCGCGGCCGACCTCGCTTTGGTCACCGTCGCGACGCACAAGCTCAGCCGCGTGCTGACCAAGGACCCGGTGACGAGCCCCCTGCGGGCGCCGTTCACCCGTTTCCGCGGCCAGTCGGGTCCGGCCGAGCTGGCCGAGGATGTGCGCGAGTCAAGCGAGGCCCGGCACAGCATCGGCGAGCTGATCACCTGCCCGTTCTGCGCCGGGCAGTGGGTGGCCACCGGTTTCGTGTTCGGGCTGGTGGTCGCCCCCCGGTTCACCCGGCTGGCCGCCTCGGTGTTCACCGCCGCGGCCGGTTCCGACGCCCTCCAGTTCGCCTATGCCCGCCTGGAACAGGCGGCCGAATAGTCCGCAGCCGGCCGAGACGGGATCCGGCTCCCCGTCCCGGTTCAGTGGGAACTTGGTCGATCGCGAGACATCACAGCGCTGGTCGGCGCGGGGACACCGACCATGCCGGCCACGAACCCAGAACCAGATGATCTACGACTACATCGCCTGGCGAAACCAGCACGCAGAAGATCAGAAACTCCGGCAGATCGTCCAGCGGGCGAACGTGGCCTGACGAGGCACTAGTAGACCGTCGCCACTAATGTTTGGGGTATAGGTGGCGGAGTTTGGTGCGGGCGTCGGCGGTGGTGAAGTGCCAGTGGACTTGGCGCTGGTCGGTGTTGACGGCTGTCTGCCAGGCGGCGAGTTCGGTGTTGAGCACGTCGAGGTCGTCGATGCGGCGGTCGAGGCATTGGCGGGTCAGTGCGGCCAGTTCGATCTCGGCGATGTTGAGCCAGGAGCCGTGTTTGGGGGTGTGGTGGATCTCGAGGCGCCCGGCGAGAGCGAACGCGACGGCGGGGTCGAAGGCCTCGTAGAGCGAGGCGATGCCGTGGGTATTGAGGTTGTCCAT
>NZ_JYFN01000012.1 GCF_000948395.1 Frankia torreyi
ACCCACCACCCCCCTCGACCTCCTCGGCGACTAGACCCCACACCGAGTCACCCACAGTCACCGAGCCACCCGGACATCGAGGCACCCGGACATCGAGGCACCCGGACATCGAGGCACCCGCGGATCACGTGCCGGTCCCGCGGGGCTCGGCCAGGCCTGGGGAGGCCGTGACCGACCCGGCCGGCCGGGTCGGCCGGGTCGCCGTGACCGGCCCGACATTCCCGGCGCGCGAAACCGCAGGCCCGAAGCACGCGGGAGTCTCGGGCCGGACGTCGTCGTCAATGCGGACTTTTTTGCAGATTCCGGGAGCGGCCGCCGACTGCTCCGGCCGCCTTCCCGTAGCCGGCGGAGGCAATCCCGCACCGGATCGACCCGGCCCGCCGGGGCTCCGACCTGCATGAACGCCGACCGGATCGGTGGAACCACGCAGTGGTGGGGACGTCAAACGCGTATACGAGAGAAATTCGCCCGCAATGCGACGGTGTTCGCGGTATCGTCGTGAGCGTTCAGACTCGGACCATGCGTCGGCGTTCGGCCGAAAGGGTTCTGATGGTCGATCTTGCCCGGCTCAGCTTCGGCGCGGCCGCCGCGGAACGAGACATCCGTCGGGGGCTCGACTCCTATTTCATCGAGTCCTCCGCATACAACCAGGTGAACTCGGGGACGAAGACGATCCTGGTCGCGAACCGGGGCGCCGGCAAAAGTGCGATCTTCAAGACCATGGCGCATCGACAGCGGGACGCGGGCCGCTCGGTGATCGAGCTGGCCCCGGAGGATTACTCCTACGAGTTCCTCAGCTCCGCCATGACCCGGGAGCTGGACGGCGCGTGGGCGAAGCTGGGCGCCTATGCGACGGCCTGGAAGTACCTGATCCTCATACTGATCATGAAGGAGCTGACCCGTCGCCACGGCCGGCTGCGCCGTGGCGCGGAGAGCCAGATCCACACCTACCTGCGGGACCATCACGCGGGCGGCACGACAAGCGCCTTCGATGCCTTCGTCTCCTATCTTCGCCGGATCGAGTCGGTGAAGATAGGCCGGTACGAGGCGGGTGTGCGCACCCGGGAGCTGCAGTACCTGTACAAGCTCCAGGAGATCGAACATCTACTGCCCCCGCTGGTCCGCCTGTGCGAACGCAGCCGGGTGACGGTGCTCGTCGACGAGCTGGACCGCGGCTGGGACGCCTCCGAGGACGCCCAGGCGTTCGTCGCCGGCCTGTTCCAGGCCTGCATGTCGATCAATGATCTCTCGCCGCACCTGCGGATCTGCATGTCGCTGCGACAGGAACTCTACGACAGCATTCCCGCGATCTACGACGATGCCCAGAAGTTCCGCGATCTCATCGAGGTGATCTCCTGGGATGAGGAAGGGCTCTGGAAGATGATAGCCGGCCGCATCCGGCATACGGTCCCCGACATGAGGAGCCGCACCGACAATGACTGCTGGGGCGCGGTCTTCACTCGGCCACTGTGGTCCTTCCGGTACATGACAGACCGTTCACTGTGTCGCCCCCGGGAAATCATTCAGTACTGCAGCCACGCGCTCGACCACGCCCGTACCCACAGCCCCCGCAAGTCGGTCAGAATCACCCCGCGGGACATCCAGGCAGTCGAATCGACGTATTCGGCCGAACGGTCGCGCGACATCGCGGCCGAATACCGGTTCCAGCATCCCGGCCTGCTCGGCGTCTTCCAGACGTTCCGCGCCGGGCCGCCCGTCTGGGGCCGGGCGGACCTGGAACTGTTCCTGCTGGACCTGGCCACCGGGGCGGTCCACACGGCCCCGGAGGCCCGCTCCTGGGTCGACAGCCGAGAACCGGAGGTGATCCTCGAGGTGCTGTGGAACGTCGGTTTCCTCGTCCCCGTCGGGGACACCGCCGCCGATCCCGAGCGGGTGCCGGTCGGCGCCGCGCCCCAGCCGGCGGCCGGGACTGGCGAGGTCCGCCGGCCCCGGCGTCCGCGGCCCGCCCTGCACAGCGTCACCGAGTTCACGATCCACCCGATGTTCCACCGCTACGTCGTCGATCGGTGAGTCGATCGGTGAGTCGATCGGTGAGTCGATCGGTGAGTCGATCGGTGAAAAGTCGGCGTCCGCGAATGGGCGTGCATGACGGCGAGATGACGGTGCCGGATGCCGACGGGAAGAAAGGGCCGGGGCGGCCGCACAACCATTTTCACACCGTGCAGCCAACACCCTGGTTTAGCCTTGTTACTGGGGTTACCGTGGGCCGCATGCCATCGGCGGGTCTGGCCTGGCAGACCCTTTCCGACCCCGGGGCGCTCGCGCTCGTCGACGCCGACTCCGGCCGAGCTGCCGCGCTGGCCCGACCCCATCCCGCCGACCTGCCGATGGTCCAGATCGTCGACATCGAACGCCTCGCCTGGGGCTGGTTGGCGCCGGCGAGCCGGCCACAGTCCGAGCGGCATCTGTCCGAGCAGGTCGCCGCCGATCCGCTGAACACGATGCGCGGGCTGTGCTGGCTGATGGCGATGTGGGTCGTGGCCGTGCATCTACGCACCGGCCGCCAGCCGACCGTCCTCGTTGCGGAACTGCGCGTGCCGGGGATCTGGCAGGGACCCGAGACGCCGGCGAGCACGGCGGTCTGGGAGGACCTGGAGGATCGCATCAGGCTCGGCATCCTCGCCGCGCTCACCAGCGACGCCGACGCCGACACGCGGTTTGTGGAGACCCTTCGCCATCCCGCGGGCATCGCGCCCGTGCTGCTCGGCTACGCGCTGCGCATGCTCACGGATCTACACCGGCAGATGCTGGACCACGGCATCGATCCGCGGGAGATGGCGGGCACCCTGGCGCTCTACACCGTCGATCCTCAGGACCGCGCGACCGCCTGCTTCCGTCCGTTGACCTGACCTCCCGCCCGGCAGGCCGGGCCGAGAGGGTCCGGCGGCGTCACCGTGGAGCGCGCAGGAGGAGCCTGGTCGGCCGCGTCGATGTAGACCACCCGGGTCGTCCCACCGTGCCCGTGGATGGCGAGCAGGGTCTCCATCGTCGGATAGATCGCGATGGAGTCGTGCTCGGAGTCCCACCACAGCACGCAGGTGCCGTCGGGCGCCTGCGCCCCAAATGCCACCGCGCCCGTCCCGGACACCCCCGAGACGTCGACCTCACGCTCCAGCTCGAACCGCCGCACCTGGCGAGCAGACATCGCCACGACCTCCTTGCGGGGCACCGCACCGTACCCGTAGGCATCGCCCGTGATCCGGTTCGGCGGGCGACTCGGGCACCGGGTCCGGGTGAGGCGCCGACGCGATCGGATCAACCGGCCGACGCTGCGCATCGTGACGCCCGCCGGCCGGTTGGCCAACGGTAGCCGCTGATGTCGGGGTGGGTCACCTGTATGCCTTCATAGCACCGTCCGGGTAGCCCGACCGGGGTAGTACCTCCGGGGAAGGCCACCGGCCGGGCCTGCACCCGGCGACGCCGACCGCCTCCCCCGCGCGACGGTCAGGGACTCGAGCGGACGGTCGCCAGCCGCGCGTCCCCTGCCTCCGGGGACGTGAGGTAGCGCGCGTAGCCGGGTTCTCCCCGCAGGTGCAGCGCGAGGAAGGCCACGGTGTAGCGGTCCGCGAGCCGGTGGGCGTCGGCGGGGGCGATCCGCGGCCACCAGCAGGTGGCCGCGGAGGTCAGCGCGACCTGCATGCCCAACACGGCCGGGATCCCGGCGGCGCCGAGCAGCCCGGCCTGCCGGCAGATCTCGGTGAACGAGTTGTGCACGGCGCCGGTGACGGCGACGGTCATCCGCGGGTGGGAGTCGACCAGGAGGTTGAACGCCCGGTCGACGTTCCGGGCGATCGGCACGTTCACGTCCCGGGTACCGCCGATGAGCAGCGTCGGCACGCGCACCTGGGCGAGTGACGCCGCGGGCAACGGGGAGGTCGCCGCCGCGATCCCCACGGACGCCCGGATGCGCCTGTCCGCCGGCGCGGACAGGACGCCGATGCTGGACACGACCGCGGTGAAACCGCCGAAGGAGAAGCCCACGACGCCGATCTCGTCGCGCCGGACCCGCGACGCGACCAGGCAGGACCTGGCGGTCAGCGCGTCGATGACCGCGGAGACGTCGCGGGGCCGATCCGTCGCCAGGGCGAGCTGGCGCTCCTCCCGGCCCGCCGCGGCGTCGGTCATCGTGTCGCCGGGATGGTCGGGGGCGGCGACGAGGAAACCGTGGCTGGCCAGCGCCTCCATCAGGTAGGCCGACTGGACCCGGCTGCCGGCGCTGCCGTGGGAGAACACGACGAGGGCGAACCGACCCGGGGCCGGGGCGGCGTCCGTCACGGCGCTCGCCGAGGGGAACCCGACGTTTCCGACCAACGGGTAGAACGCCGGCCGGCCGGGCCCGCCGAGACCCGCCGGGCCGGCGGCCGCGACCTCGGGGCAGGCTCCACCGGCGCCGGATTCGGTCGCCGCGCGCGGCCCGCCGCTCGGGCCGTTCGTCCCGTTCACCCCGTTCACTCCGCTCGTCCCGGGAAGGGGCGTGCCGGGGGCGGCGGACGCGTCCGGGCGGGCCGGGTACCACAGCGAGGTCACGAGAACACGGCCCGGGCGGCTGGAGTCGACGATCCGCACCGTGCGGTAACCGATCTGCCAGGGCCCCGGCAGGTCCGGGTCGGGCCCGGCAGCGTCGGCGGCGACCGGCGGCGGATCAGCCGGAGCTGCCGCTGCCGCTGCCGTTGCGGCTGCGGCTGCGCGCGGATCGCGGTCGCTGCCGGGCGGTCCGCCGCCTGCGCTCGCCGGCGCCGCCGGGCCCACCACGCAGCCCAGCAGGGCCAGCAACGCCAGCAGGACGACGGGCAGGGCCGCCGGGCGCCTCGCCGACGGCGTCGCGGTCCGGCGCGTCACCACGCATCCGATCACGCTACGCATCATGGCGATGACACTACCGAGTGTGTCGGAACGTCGCCGACGCATCGCCTGGGCCGGTGGCCGCATGTCGCTCGACGCACGGATTCACCGGATCCTCGTCGACGTCACCGAGCCTTCGGCGCCGCTGTGCCGGCGGCCCTGGACGGCCAAGGTCCTACGTGGTCCGTGGGGCCCTTTACCTGGTCCGTGGCCCTTTACGCCCAGCTAGCTGGCCCTGGCGATCAGACGGGCGCAGCGGGGGGCGAAGGCGTCCAGCAGGTCCTCGATCTCCTCGACGCAGCCGCCGCAGCCCGTGCCAGCGTCGCAGCGCGCGCCGATCTCGTCCACGTCGCGAGCACCGGCGGCGATCACTGTGCGCAGCGTCCGGTCAGACACCGCGAAGCATGAACAGATGAGCACCGCACCTCACCAGCCCGAGGCGGCCAGCCCACCCGGGGTTGGCCGGCAGTTGGCAGATCCTGCCGGGAGGCCGCGGCGCCAGCCCAAGCGGACCGATGCCTTAGCTAAGGCTTCCCTAATTGCAGGGTGCCATGCGGCGCCCCCTCGGCGCAAGACGGCCGTATCGCCCGTCACGGCCGGGCGCAAAGGCCCCCGCGGCCCCGGCGCGACGGCCCGGCGCGGTGCGACACGGGGGACGAACGGGCCGTCCGTCCCCCGTCCCACCATCGGCTACGCGCCCCCGGCGGCCGGCACGAGCGCGACGGCCGCGTCGGGCTCGGTGACCCGGAAGGTGAAGCTCTCCTCCAGGTACAGGTCGACGGTGTCCGCAGTGTGGGCCGCATACCCGATCGAGAGGTCCTGGCCCGACTCGAGCACGAAGTCGCCGCCACGCAGGCTGAGCACGACCGCTCCGGTGACGCCGGGGGCCTGCACGACGGGCCCGTCGAGGATGTGCTGGAGGTGGGTGAGCAGCAGGTAGCCGCCGTGCTCGGCGGTCTCGATCACCGCGGTGTAGCTGTCCGGCTCGAGGGCCAGGGCGTACGGTCCGGCGATGCCGGCGCGGCGCAGCAGGGCGACGGCCTTGGCCACGGTGCGCGGGTAGGTGTCGGTCCCCGCCGCCAGCGGGAGCTGGGGATGTGCCGACGCCTGCGTGATGCCGACCAGGCCGGCCTCCTGGTAGCCGTGGAAGACCACCGAGTTCTCGGTGACGGCGATGCGGCGCACCGCCTCCTCCAGCGGCGCGAGATCGAGGTCGTCGGCGCCGCGGTCGGCGTCGGCGAGCTGGGCGCGATCGAGGGTGAAGCCGACGCGCAGCTCGATGACCGGCTGCACCTGGCGGACCCGGGCCTGCACCCCGGCCGCCGGCGGCGAGGACAGCGCCGCCACCCGACCCAGCGGGGTGGCGGAGTACTCCCAGCCGTGCGGCCCGGCGAAGTCCACCACCTTGCGGGCGGCCAGGTTCGTCGTGAGGCGGGCCTTCGCCTCGTCGTCCACCGCCTTCCAGGCAGCGTCCGTCAGCGGGGCGTGGCCGCGCAGCAGATGATTCACTCGCCTACACCTTTCAGACTGCCGATTCCGAGGGAGCCGTCACCGGGCCCCGCCGCCTGCCGCTCCGTCACCGCGCCCGGGTCGCCGGAGCCGCCCCGATCCATGGCCTCCTGTTCGACCTCGGTCACCGGTCCGGAGGTGAACAGGTAGGTCCGTAGCTGGGTGTCCAGCACGGGATCGTGGCGACGCAGCCATTCCAGCGTCATCGCCGCGTGTTCCTTCTCCTCGTCCCGGTTGTGCGCCAGCACCTGGGCCAGTTCCGGGTCCGTCGCGGCGTCGACCCGCTGGTCGTACCAGTCGACCGCCTCGAGCTCCTCCATCAGCGAGACGATCGCCCGATGCCGGTCGACCGTCTGCGCGGAGAGCTTGTCGGGCTGCTCGTGCAGCCCCATGCTTGAGTCGCCCATGGCGTCTGCCTACCACGCCGGCCCGGCGTTACGCCGGCACGGGTGCGGTCTCGCACCCACGGTCACCGCCGTCAGCGCGACGGCAACGGGATGATCTCGACGCGACGGTTGGCGGCGCGGCCCTGCAAGGTGCCGTTGCTCGCGACCGGTTCGCGGGAGCCGAAGCCCGCGACCCGCACGAGGTCTGCGGGGACACCCCGGCTCGTCAGGTAGTCGGCGGCGGCCTGGGCCCGGTTCAGTGACAGCGCCTGGTTCAACGCGGACGGCCCCGAGGTGTCGGTGTAGCCGCCGACGAGGACGGCGAGATCCCCGCCGCGCAGGGTGCTGGCGACCTTGTCCAGGCTGGCCTGCGCCGACGGGCTCAGCCGCGCCCCGGACACCGGGAAGGTGACGTCGTGACCGTCAAGGACCGCCCGCAGGGCCGCCAGGGTTCCGGCCGTCCCGGCGGACGCCCCTGAACCAGCGGACACCCCTGAACCAGCGGAGGTGTCGCCCGGCGCGGCCGATCCCGACTGCCGGCTCCCGGCCGCGGCGCGACCCGGCCTGGCGGCGGCACCGGACCCGGTGCGGGTGACGACCAGATGGTCCGCCAGCGTGGCGCCGGGGACGGTGGCGGCGGTCGCGGCCAGCACCGCCGCGCCGAGCCGGCGGCGGGCCGCCTCGTCGGGAGTGCCGCCGGCGAGGGCGACGGTCGAGCCGGACACTGTCGCGGAGTGCTCCCCCGCCACCCCGCGCAGCGCCGTGGCGAGGGCGGCAACGGCCTCCACCGGCGGCTCGGCGACCGCCGGGTCGACGAGCACCTGGCCGCGCACCGTGCCATCGGCGGCGTCGGCCACGGCGGCCAGCAGCGCGGCGCGGCTCGCCGCGTCCGGCACGGTCGCGGTGACCGACAGGCCCTGCCCGGCCACGGCGAGCACCAGCGGCCTGGCCGGCTGGGTGGCGATGACCACGTCGTCGCCGAGGCGGGCCGACGTGGTGCCGGAGACCGCGGCCGAGGCCCGCGCCTGCTCCGCGGCCGCCGCGCTGGGGAAGCGCCCGGTGACGATCGCCTCCCGCCCCTCGATGCGCACCTGGGCGTGCACACCGCCGACAGCCCGGACGGCCGCCGTCGCCCGGGCGGCCAGGTCATCCTGGATGGGCCCGCGGCGCAGCGCGAAGGCGATCAGGGCGAGCAGCAGCCAGGCCAGCACCAGCGACACGACGAACGCGAGCGGGCGAGGACGGTGCAGCCGCGCGGCCAGGGACGGGGACATCGATCGGACTCCGAGCGGGATCGGACCGGACGCGCAACCCGGGGACGGCGCGGAAGGGTCGGACGTGCATCTTTCGCGACGCTGCCCGGACAGGCGAGGTAGGGAGGGTGCGCGGCCGACGCCGGCCGCGGCACAACCTTCGCACATCGCCCACCCAGGCAACACACCGGGGGTCGCAAACCGCCCATCCTGGACACCCCGCCACGGCGTGGCCCCACCGGCAGGCGGGGCGCCGCGCCGCTTGGTCGCCCGGACGAGGCCCGTCCGAATCAGACCGCGCGCGCACCGTCCGGACGGATGGCCCGGTCCGATCGCAGGGAGTGCTCAGGCGCGGCGGGGGCCGGCACAGGGGGCACGGGCGCTGTGGCCGGTGGGCCCTGCCGATCGGGGGCCGGCGCCGCCCGTGCCGAGGAAGCGGGTTCCGCCGGCGGGGCGGGCTGGGCCGCGGTGGGCTCCGCCGGCGACTCCGGCGACTCCGGCGAGGGGGGCGACTCCGGCGAGGGGGGCGACTCTGGCGAGGGGGGCGACTCGGCCGCCTCGACGGCGCCCGAACCGGCGGTGGGATCGCGGCCGGCCGCCGTCGAGGCGGCGAGCACGACCGGCACCGGGCCTGACCCACCTGCGTTCGCAACGGCGACCGGGGCCGCCGAGCCGGCCGGTCGGGCCGACTCCCGCGGCGGCACCGGCACCGGCACGGCACCGACCGGGACCGTCGGGACCCGCCGCCGCCAGGCGAACACCAGCGCGACGGAACCGGCGGCGACGCCGAGGACCATCCAGCCGGCCACCGCGTCGAGCAGATAGTGGTTGGCGGTCGACATGACGACGAAGAACGTGGCCGCCGGGTAGAGCACCCCGAGGATCCGGGTCACCGGCCGGCGCCCGAAGCGCACGAGCAGGAACCCGCACCACATCGACCAGGCGCAGTGCAGCGACGGCAGCGCCGCGTACTGGTTGGTGATGCCTTCCAGTCCGTTCGGGGCGGCGCTGGCGGTCCCGGTCCACCAGCCCCAGCCCGCGAAGTGCGACATGGTGTCGGTGTACGAGGTGCCGGTGAGCAGGCGGGGCGGCGCCGTCGGGAACAGGAAGAACCCGACCAGGCAGATCAGCGTGGTCACCACGAGCGTCCAGCGGATCTGTGCGTAGTGCCGGGTGTGCCGGCGGTGCGTCCACACCAGCAGTCCCGGCGTCACCACGAAGTGCAGTGTCGCGTAGTAGTAGCAGCACACCACCGCCAGCACCGGGACGCTCTGCAGCCACCGGTTGAGGCTGAGCTCGATGTCGAGGTGCAGGAAGGTCTCGAACCGCACCAGGTCGTGGCCCATCCGCATCGCCTCGCCGGCCGAGGCGTCGGCGACGGAGCGGGTCCCGGTGTACGAGTAGTACAGGACGGCCAACATCAGCAGCTCGAGCCACCAGACCGGCAGACCGGTGGCCTGGTTGCGCAAGCGCCTCACGATGCACCTCTCGAACGTCGCACTCTTCCCAGCCGTCGCACTCGTTCGCGACGTCGTACTTTTCCCGGACGCCGCGGCCATTCCGGACGCCCCACTCTTCCCGGAGGTCGCGATCTTCCCCGAGCGTCGCGACAGCCGCAGCCGCCTCGGCGGGCACGGCCGCCGCGCGAGCCGCGGACGTCGGCCCCACCCGGTCGCGGCCCGCCGGGGCGCCGCGCCAGCGCGCACTTCATGCTTCCACTCAACAGCATGGGCCGGTTGGTGCCGTCACGGGCCGATGCGTGACCGGGTTCGGCGGGAAATTCACCGACTTCTTGCGTGCCCGTCGCCACGGCCCGTGCCTTCCCGGCCGGGTCCGCCCGCGTCGACGGGGCACGTCCCGGGACGGCGCGGGACGCCCCGGGACGGCGCGGGACCGGTGGGCCGGCCGGGCTCGCCGCGACGCCGGCGCACCCCGCAGACGCCGACGAGCCGGTCACCACCCGCGTGGGCGGTGACCGGTCGGCGCCGAGGCGGGGCCGGTCAGGCGCCGCCGGCCGCCGAAGCACCGGGGCCGCCGGCCGCCGAGGCCCCGGGGCCGCCGGGGGCGCTGGGAACGGCGGTGCTCGCCGCCGGCGGAGTGGTGGGAGCCGCCGTCTCGGGCTGGTCCGACACGGGCAGGGCACTGCCCGCCTTCCAGACCGACCACGGTACCGACCAGAAGTTGCCGAGCTGGCTGGTGTCCGGCGGGCGGCCGCTGTTGACGATGTCGACGATGTCACCAAGCCGGCTGATTCCGTAGAACCACTGGGCGTCGGCCGGGGAAGCGTTCACGCAGCCGTGGGAGACGTTCGTCCGCCCCTGAGAGGCCACCGACCAGGGCGCGGAGTGCACGTACTGCCCGCCGCTGGTGTAGTTCACCGCCCACTGGACCTTTTCGTAGTAGTAATCCGGGTTGCCCTTGGGGATGCCCACCGTCGCCGAATCCATAATCACCTCGGGCGACTTGCCGAGGACGTTGTGGGGGCCGTCCATCGACGGGGTTGTGGGCTTGCCGAGGCTCACCGGCATCGTGCGCAGCAACTGACCGTTGCGGAACACCTGCATGATGTGGGTGGCGGCGTCGACCTTGGAGATCTGCGCCGAGCCGACGACGAAGTCCATCGCCCGGTCCTTCACGCCGAGGCGTCCCCCGCCCGCGTCGTACCCGGCGAGGTTCGCCTCCACGTGCACCTTCGTTCCCGGCGTCCAGTACTGCTGCGGGCGCCAGACGACGAGCCGGTTCGAGATCCAGTTCCAGGCGCCGAGGACCGGCGGGTCGGTACGCACGGACAGCATGCGCTGCACGGCGGCGCGGTCCGGTGCGGGGGCGCTGAAGGTCAGGCTGATCGGCGCGCCGACCCCGACCGTCTGCCCGGCGACCGGATCCCAGGAGACCTTGAACGCCTTCTCCGGCACCCCGGTGACGAAACTCGTACGCACCGACTTCGTCCCGACGATCCCCGCCGCGGGGCTGGTGGTGGCGGTGACCTGGTAGCGGGAGTCGGAGTACAGACCGCCCGCGGACGTCCAGGTACGCCGGTCGGCCGAGAACGTCCCGAGCAGCACCCCCGGCTCGGTCTTCTCCGACGCGCTCGCCTCCCGGGCGACGCTCACGTCGGCCAGCGGGGCGTTGGCGTGGACGACGACGTGATCGGTGAGGGTGACGCCCCTGGTGTCGTCGCCCGGGAAGACGGTCACGCTCGCCGCGGGATCCGGCACGGCGACGCCCGCCGGCTTCGACGACCCGCCGCCGGGCGAGCAGGCGGCGACGGTCAGCGCCGTGACGAACGCGAGCGCCCCGCCGACCCACCGGCCACGCCGATGCCCGAAAGTGCCGGCCGGCCGCCGACCCGGACGGCTCGGGTCCCACCCACGAGAAACACGTGAGGGAATCATTACCGAGCGAGACATGTAATGCCCTCTTCCGAAGAACGCGACCGGCATCGTCGCCGGACGGAAGCCTAGGTCTGAACGGTACCCAGGGGTCGGCACCTCGTCCCGTCGATCACCGGACTGGCCGGTGTCAGCCGCCCGACCATCACTCCGCGTCGAGCATATAAATACGGAGGGTAGCACCCTCCGGGCATTCCCCATAAACCCCTCCCCTTTCCCCTCTTCCGACGCGCGGACACCGGATGAGGTTGCCCCCCGGGATGACAATTCGCCGACCCGTCGAAAGCGACGACCTGGACCCATCGCGCCGCCAAAGACGGCGCAACCGGTCACGCCGACGGATGGTTTTCCGCAACTCGGGGACGACCAGACGGGCCATCCGGTCGACACCAACCCAGGACCATCACGGATGATTGCGATGTCGATGGAATTCCGGCGGGAAACGCGGATTCGTTGGGCGATCGGTGATCGATGACCCGCGAACCCGGGGGTGGTGGGGCCGGCGGCGGACTGCGCCCACCCCGGCCACCACGGACCCTCGGGTGGACCCCCGGAGGATCACTGGACGGCCTCGGCACGGACGGCTCGCGGCCGACCGGCGGAAACGGCCACGAAACCCACGGACGGCCCGTGCCGTCACACCGCTGCCGCAGGATGGGCGGGGCCACGGGCCGGGGCTGGGCCACGGGCGGGGCGTCCGTGGACACCGTCGGGCCGCGCGGGTCGCGGCGCCACGTGCCGGGCCGCGCCGGGCCCGGCCGGGGACCGGACCAGACTCGTCGCTGGGCGACCCTCACCGCGAGGGAACGCACGTCCCCGCGACCAGGGAGGCTCGATGGCGATCGTGCTTGGACCGAACCAGTTCGGCAAGGCGGAGATCCGTCTCGTCCACGTGGACCGCACAGGTCCGGTGCATCACCTCACCGACCTGAACGTGTCCACCGCGCTTCGCGGCGACTTCGCCGCGGCACACCTGACCGGTGACAACTCCCACGTCCTCACGACCGATGCGCAGAAGAACACCGTCTACGCCTTCGCGCGGAAGCATGGCATCGGCCAGATCGAGGATTTCGCGATCCGGCTCGGCCGGCATTTCGTCGATTCCTTCCCGTGGATCGACGGCGCCCGGATAGAGATCGAGAAATACCACTGGAATCGAATCCTGGTAGGCGGGACGCCGCACGACCATGCGTTCAGCCGGGCCGGCGGGGAAAGACGGACGACGGTCGTCACGGTGGACGGCGACGCCGCATTCGTCGTTTCCGGACTCGCCGGGCTGGTCCTGCTCAAGTCGACCGGTTCGGAGTTCTGGGGATTTCCCCGCGACGACTACACGACGCTGGCCGAGACCACCGACCGCATCCTCGCGACCGAGGTGACGGCCCGCTGGCGTTACATCGGGGCCGGTCATGACTTCGGGCCGCTGTTCGACGGCGTCCGCGAAACTCTGGTCAGCACGTTCGCCGACGTCCACAGCCTGGCGCTGCAGCAGACGCTCTACCGGATGGGCGAGGCGGCCCTGACCGCCTTCCCGCAGGTCGCCGAGGTACGGATGTCGATGCCGAACAAGCATCACTTCCTGGTCGACCTCGAACCGTTCGGTCTGGACAACCCGGACGTCGTCTACCAGGCACCGGACCGTCCCTACGGGCGGATCGAGGCGACGGTGCTGCGCGACGACGCGCCCGACCCGGGCCCGAGCTGGCAGGCCGTCCCCGGCTTCTGCTGACCCGCGAACGGCCCGGACTGGCCCTGACGCCCACCCAGGCTCGACGCCCGCTCAGGCTCGACGCCCGCTCAGACCCCGGTGCCCGCTCAGACCCCGGTGCCCGCCCGACACAGCGCGAGCCGGTCCGCCGGGGCGACGGCCAGGGTGCGGGCCGCGTCGCCGTCGCGGACCGCGATCGCGGCCATGCCCGCGGCGTCCACGTAGAGCACCAGCTCGCCGGGCGCCACCGACCCGAACGTCACCCCGACCGCCAGCTCCGTCACGGGTGTTCCACCGGCCGCGCCGAGGGATGGGCCGGTGCCGGGGGCGGCGGCCCAGACCAGCGCCCGGCCGGGCGGCCGCAGCCCGGCATCGGCGAGCAACGCCCCCTCGGCCGCGAGCTGCACGTTGCCGAAGGTGTCGACGAGCAGCACCTCGGCCTCGAGCGCCCCGTCCGACCGCAGCCGGGCGTGCAGGGCGGGCAGGCGGACGAGCGTCGCCGGGTCGAGCGGCGCGCCGAGCGCGGTCAGCTCCGTCCCCCGGGCGAGCTCGGCGGCGGCGGGCGCGAACACGTCGCGGCCGTGGAACGTGGCGGGCACTGCGGCCGGCACCGGCAGCGTCACCGCCGCCTCGACGCCGCCGAGCCGCTCGGCCGCCGCGATCAGCAGGCCGTTGTCGGGCCCGACGAGGTCGCCGCCGGCCGCGCGCACCGCCACCGCCCGGCGCGCCGTGCCCACCCCCGGGTCCACCACCGCGAGGTGCACCCCGCGCGGCAGCGAGCCGACGGTCTGGGCGAGCACCGCCGCCGCGCGGCGCACGTCGCCCCGCGGCACGAGGTGGGTAACGTCGATGATGCGGGCCGTCGGCACTGCCCGCAGGATCACCCCGTGGCACGCCGCGACGAAACCATCCGCGAGCCCATAGTCCGTGGTGAAGCTGATGAAGGTCACCGTGACGGGGCGTCGGCCACGGGATCAGCCCGCGCGGAGGCTTCGGCGGGCCCCGGCGGCTCGTTGCCGGGTGTCGACGAGCCCGAGGACGACGAGCCCGAGGACGACGAGCCGGGGGTCGACGCGTCCGCCGGATACTCGGAGGCCGCGTCCGCAGTCGCGGACCACGCGCCGCCCGGCGCCGCCGAGGGCCGGCCGTGGACCCAGCCCGCGTCGTCGACCCAGCCCTCGCTGTCGACCACGCGGTGGGGATCGGCGGTCAGCGCCGCCGGCGCGTCCTGCACCGCCCGCACCGGATCGAAGGTGGCGGGTCGGTCCCGCTCGGGGGGCGGGCCACCGTTGGCGACGACGACCGCGACCCAGGGCAGGATGACGGCGATCGCGACGGCGATGAACCGCAGCCAGCCCTGGAAGGCGACCACGGCGAGCACGAAGCAGATGACCCGGAACAGCATCGAGGCCAGGTAACGCCGCTCCCGGCGGTGGATGTCGGACTGCCGCGACCGGCCGGCGGACGTGATGAGAACCGTCTCCCGGCGTTTGAACATCATCTGTGCACCTCGATGGTTCTCCCTGTCCGGTTCGTCCCCGCCCGCGCCTGCCCTGCCCCTCCCAATATCCTCCTCACCGGGTCGCGGGGAAAACGGCCACGATCGGGCACCGCACTGCGCCAGGGGCCCCGGACCACCCGGACCGCGGCCACCCGGCCCGCGGCCACCCGAACTTCGGCCACCCGGCCTGGGCGACGCTTTCCGGCACGAAGCTGTGCGGGAACGTTCACGTAGCGGTCGGCTGGCCGTCCGCGGGACGGCTCCGTGCCCTGCCACCGTGCTCGGTGTGCGCGTAGCCGTGATCACCGAGTCGTTCCTCCCCCACGTGGACGGGGTGACGAACACGGTGTGCCGAGTCCTGGAGCATCTACGCGACCGCGGGCACGAGGCGATGGTCGTCGCGCCGGCCCCGGCACCGGCCGCCCGGCGCACCGCCCCCCGCGCACACGCCGGCGCGCCCGTGCTGTGGGCGCCGTCGGCGCCGATGCCCGGCTACCCGGCGTTCCGCTTCGCCGTCCCGTGGCCCGCCCTGCCCGCGGCGCTGCGCGAGTTCGACCCGGACATCGTTCATCTCGCGGCGCCGGCCGGGCTCGGCGCGCAGGCGGTGTTCGCGGCCCGGCGGCTCGACGTGCCGAGCGTCGCCGTCTACCAGACCGACATCGCGGCGTTCGCGGCCCGCTACGGCCTGGCCACCGCCGAGCGCACGATCTGGCGCTGGCTCGCCACCGTGCACCGGCTGGCGGCGCGCACGCTCGCGCCGTCCTGGGACTCGGTCGACGCCCTGCTGCGCCAGGGGGTGCAGCGGGTCGCCCGCTGGAGCCGGGGCGTGGATCTCGAACGTTTCGATCCGGGGCACCGCGACGCCGACCTGCGCCGCCAACTCGCCCCGGGCGGCGAGCTGCTCGTCGGCTACGTCGGCCGGCTCGCCCGGGAGAAGCGGGTGGACCTGCTGGGTGCGGTCGCCGACCTGCCGGGCACCCGGCTCGTCGTCGTCGGTGATGGCCCGTCCCGACTGGCCCTCACCCGGACGCTGCCGGACGCCGCCTTCCTGGGCTTCCGCAGTGGCCGCGAGCTGTCCGCCGCGGTGGCGAGCCTGGACGTGTTCGTGCACACCGGCGTGCACGAGACGTTCTGCCAGGCCGCCCAGGAGGCCAAGGCCAGCGGGGTACCGGTGGTCGCCCCGGCGGCCGGTGGGCTGCTCGACGTCGTCGAGCACGGCCGCACCGGCCTGCACTACGCCCCGGGGGATCCGGCGGCGCTGCGCGCCCAGGTCGCCGCGCTGGTCAGCGACCCGCAGCGGCGGGCCACCATGGCGCTGGCCGCGCGGGACTCCGTCGCCGGATGCGGCTGGAGCGCGGTCGGCGACGAGCTGCTCGGCCACTACCGCGACGTCCTCGGCACCGGCGGCGGACAGACCGCGCGTCGCGGCGGACAGGCCGGCCATCGCGCCGGGCCAGGCGCGCACGGGGCGCACGGGGGGCGCGGGGCGCACGGGGGGCATCGGGAGATCGGCGCGCGCGGGGGGCCGGACGGCCGGGCCGGGACGCCCGGACGGCCCGGCCCGGGTGGGTGGGCGGCCCGGCACCTGCAGGCAGGGTCCGGCGGTGGTGCCCGGCGGGGATCGGGGGCGGCCGGGTGGCCGCCGGCAACGGGGGCGGGCGGCCGGGACGCGGCCCGACGAGACGACAGGCGGTCACCATGAAGATCGTGCAGGCGGCGAACTTCGTCGCGCCGGCCTCCGGCGGCATCCGGACGACGCTGCGCCACCTCGCCGCGGGCTACACGGCGGCCGGTCACGAGGTCGTCCAGATCGTGCCCGGGGAGCATGACGAGGTCGAGCAGCGCCCCGACGCGCTGGTGCTGCGGGTTCGGGCCCCCCGCCTGCCCGGCACCGGCTACCGGGTCATCACCCAGCCGTGGCGGGTGGCGGCCCTGCTCGACCGGGAGCAGCCCGACCGGTTGGAGGTCCACGACCGGGCGACCCTGCGTCCGCTGGGCGGCTGGGCGCGCCGGCACGGCGTGCCGTCCCTGGTCGTCAGCCACGAACGGCTCGACCGGCTGCTCGGCACCTGGACGCCGCCGGCGCTGCGGGGCGTGCTGCCGGTGACGGCGGCGGCGGACCGGGCGAACGCCTCGCTCGCCGCCGGGTTCGACACGGTCGTCACGACGACGGCCTGGGCCGCGGCCGAGTTCGTCCGGCTCGGCACGCCGAATCTGTGCCACATCCCGCTCGGCGTGGAACTCGACCGGTTCCACCCCGATCACCGCGACCGCACGCTGCGCCGGGCGTTCGCCCGGGACCGGGAGGCGCTGCTGGTCGTGGCCAGCCGGCTGGCGCCGGAGAAGCGGGTGGACACCGCCGTCGACGCCGTCGCCGAGCTCGTCCGCCGGCGGGTTCCGGTCCGCCTGGTGATCGCCGGCGACGGGGCCCACCGCGGCCGGTTGGAACGGCGGGCCGCCGGGCTGCCCGTGACCTTCCTCGGCTTCGTCGCCGACCGCGAACGGCTCGCCGGCCTGCTCGCCACCGCTGACCTCGCGCTCGCCCCGGGACCGGTGGAGACGTTCGGACTGGCCGCCCTGGAGGCCCTCGCCAGCGGCACGCCGGTGGTGGTCAACCATGCCAGCGCGCTGGCCGAGCTGGTGGTGCCGGGGGTGGGCGCGATCGCCGCCGGCAGCGGGTTCACGTTCGCCGACGCGGTCGTCGACCTGCTGTCGGTGCCGCCGGCCGGGGAGGCCGACCGGCGCGCGGCGGCGCGGGCCCGGGCCGAGCAGTTCACCTGGTCGGCCGCTGTCGCCGGCTTCCTCACCTGCCACGCCGGGTCGCCGACGGCCGACACCGCCACGGTCGCCGCGCCGGCCCCGGTGCCGCCGGCACCGCCCATGGCCGCCTGAAGGCGGCCCACCGATGGCCGCGGCCCGGTCAGGCCGGCGCCCCCCACCGGCGACACGCTTCGTCGCACTGGGCGACAGCATCACCGTCGGGCTGGGTGACGGAGTCACCATGGGCCGCGAGCACCGCCGCACCGCCACCCACGGCCGTGGCTTCGCCGCCCGGCTCGCCGAACGCCTCGGCCCGCCCGACGCCGTCGACTACACCAACCTCGCCACGACCGGCGCGACGGCCCGCGACGTGCGCACCCGCCAGCTACCGGTCGCGCTCACCTGCGACCCGCAGGTGGCCACCGTGATCGCGGGCATGAACGATGTGCTCAAGCGGACGTTCGACCCGCTGCGCGTGCGTCAGGACCTGGTCTGGACGGTGAGCCGGCTGCGCGCCGGTGGGGCGGTCGTGCTTACCGCGACCCTGCCCGACCCCGGCCGGCTGCTTCCGCTGCCGGCGCCGCTGGCCCGCGTTCTCGCCTACCGGGTCGGACGCCTCAACGCCGCCGTGCGCGCCACCGCCCGGGCCGATCCCGGGGTGCTCGTCGTCGACCTCGGCCGTCATCCGGCCGTGCGCCACCGGTCCAGCTTCGACGTCGACCGGGTCCATCCGGGGCCGCACGGGCACCGGCTGATCGCGCAGGCGTTCGCCCACCGGCTCGCCCAGGCCGGGGTACCACTTGTCGGCGCGCCGTCCGGGCCGGATGCCGCGGGCGGCGCGGACGCCGAGGTCACGGCCCCGGGTGCGCTCCGGCACTCCTACTGGCTGCTCAGCGTCGGCCTGCCCTGGCTCGCCGGTCGGTGCCTGGCCGGCGGCGACCGGCACGCCTATCACACGGAAAATCGGCTCGTGAGCCACCCTCGGCGCGCCTGAGACCCCCTCGATTGCCTACGGTAGGCAATGTGCTTCCCGCCCTGTCAGCCTCGCCCCGGTCCGGCGTCCTCACCGGCTGGGGCAACGCATGGCTTGCCGGGCTCGTCGGACTGGACGACGTCATCACGCAGGTGCACCGCGCGCTCGGCGGCGAGGCGGCGCCGCACACCCTCGGCGACGAGCCGCTTGTCCTCGGTCTCGGCGCCCTGCGCACAGCCGGCGCGCAGCGGCTGCGCCTCGTCCTGCCCGCCCCGGGTGACGTCGCCGGCCTGCCCGGCCCGCCGGAGGTGAACCGCGACGCGATCACCGCGGGTGAGGCCGTCCTCGTCGTCGGGCCGACCCCGCCGCTGCTGCTCGTCCCCAGCGTCGTCGTGCACGGTCCGGCGCTGGAGGGCCGGCTGGAGTCGGTGCACTGGCGGGTGCTGCCCGCGGCCAGGGTGCCGCCGCCCGGCGCCGGGCTGCGCGCCGCCGAGCACGACCTCAGCGACGCGATCCGCACGACCACGGCCGCCCTGGTGCATCTGGACATCGCCAGCGCCCGCCCCGAGGTACTCGCCCTGCTGCGCGACCGCGGCGAGGAGGAACCGGGGCCGGGGCTGGGCCCGGGCCACCCGTCTGCCGCCCACGCCCTGCTCGCCCGGGCGGAGCGGCTGTCGACCCTGCTGGACCTGGCGGCCCGCGACGACGGTGCCGCGGTGACGGCCCACGAGATCGCGCGGCGGTCCGCGGCCCTGCGCAGCCTGTCCGCGGCGGTGCGGCGCGCCTACGAGGCCGCCTACGACGCGTTCGACCCGTCCTGCGCGACGGTGCCGCCGCCGCACTGAACCGGCTCGGGCGCGGGCGCGGGCAGCGCGGTCCCGAGGTAACACGGCCTCAGGTGAACCGGGCCGGGAGGACCGGCGCCGCAAGGACCGGCGCCGGGTGAACCGGTGGGGCCGGTCAGTTCAGCCGGGGGCAGAAGTGGCCCGCGGGGTCGTCGGGGCGACCGCACAGGACGCACGCCGGGCGACCGGCGGCGACGATCGTGCGGGCCCGTTCGATGAAGGCCCGGGCCTGCCGGATGGACAGGCCGACCCGCAGCGAGTCGAGCTCGTCCTCGCTCTCGGGCAGCCGGATCTCCCCGGGCGAGATCCCGGCCGCCTCGACGAACACCCGGTGGCCGTCCCAGGAGACGGTGAGCTGCCCCAGGTGGAAGTCCTCCTGGAACGGCGCGTCCAGCGGGGCGAGATCGATCTCGACGTCCGAGGCGGCCGGAAGCGGTATCCCCTGGGTCTGACCGACCTGGCCGAGCAGCGTGTTCAGCCCCTCGGCGAGCGCCGTGACCTCGGTTTTCTCCAAGCCCACGGTCACGACCTGCCCCCGGCCGGCGGCCTGCAGGAAGAAGACCCTGTCACCGGGCTGGCCCACCGTTCCCACCACGAACCGCTCCGGGGATTCGAACACGTAGCGCTGCATATCTCCGATCGCTCCGTTACCTTCGTTCGCCTCGTCGTCCGGTGCTGGTTGCGTCGTTCCCCATCAGTATCGCCGCATCCGCATGCCGTCCACCCTTCGCGGCGTCCTGGATGGCGCCAGGTGACCGCCGCGGCGGCAGGCAGCAGTGCGCGGCGCACCTCTGCGGCCATGGTCCGAACTCGGTCAGCGCCCGGCGGGGCAGGTCCGGATGCCGGATCTCCTCGACGAGCTCCCGCACCATCGCGACGAACCGCGGGTCGGTGCCCACCGTGCCGGCGCGCGCCACCGGCAGCCCGACCTGCGCCGCCCGCTGCGCGGCGAGCACGTCGAGATCGTAGGCGACCTCCATGTGATCGCTGACGAAGCCGAGCGGCACGACGACGGCGCCCACCGCCCCGGCGCCGGCGAGCTCGACCAGCCGATCGCCCACGTCCGGCTCCAGCCAGGGCACCGCCGGCGGTCCGCTGCGGCTGCAGTAGGCCAGCTCGACGGGATGGCGGACCCCGGTGACACGCTCGACCCCGGCGGCGATCACTCCCGCCACGGCGCGTAGCTGGCGCGGGTAGGCGTCGCCGTGGGGACCGCTGGCCCACGCCTGCGACAGCGGCAGGGAATGCGCGGTGAACAGCAGGTGGGCGTCGGCCTGCGCCTTCTCGGGCAGCTCGGCCAGCGCGGCGACGCACCGGTCGACCATCGGCTCCACGAAGCCGGGATGGTCGAAGAACAGGCGCAGCTTGATCAGCTCCGGGGCGGCGAGGGCCGGCGGGAGTGCGGCAAGCGCCGCGGCCAGGTTCTCCCGGTACTGGCGGCAGCCCGAGTACGACGAGAACGCCGAGGTGACGAAGCAGGCCGCCCGGCGGACCCCGGCGGCGGCCATCTCGGCGACCGTGTCGGTCAGGTAGGGCGCCCAGTTGCGGTTGCCCCAGTAGACGGGCAGGCCGGGCAGCTCCGCCCGCAGGGCCTCGGCCAGCGCACGGTTCTGGTCGTTGAGCGGGCTGCGTCCGCCGAACATCCGGTACTGCTCGGCGACGACCTCGAGCCGCGACTGCGGGACATCCCGCCCGGCCGTGACGTTGCGTAGAAACGGCAGCACGTCGTCGGGGCCCTCGGGGCCGCCGAAGGAGACCAGCAGCAGCGCGTCGACGTCGCTGGCGACCCCCAGCGTCCCGGGCGTCGCGGGCGTCACGGTCATCGCGGCACGCGGTTGGCGAGGTCGGCCGGGTAGGTCGGGAAGTAGCGGCCGATGGTCGACAGCTCGAACTCCGGCAGGATCGCTCCCGCCGGTTCCCGGGCCAGCAGGTACTCGAACGACGCGCGGACCAGGGCAATCATCCCCGGCTCGTCGCCGACGTCCGTCCCGCTCGCGGCGAGCACCGCGTCGTCGACGGTGACCCGGAACGAAAAGGAGAGACCGGGCACGCCGGGCGAGGTCTCCTCGGCGGCCTCCACGTCGAAGTCGCGGCCACCACGCGGTTCCACCCGGATCACGCTCATCGGACCCACCCCTTCGTGGCTGTGGCTGCGGCGGCCTCGGCGCCACCGCCCAGGACGAGAGCGGTGGGCCAGGACCGACGCCGGGTGACGCCGGCCGCCGCGCACGGCCACGGCTCGACGGCGCGCAGCAAGGCTTCGCCGCCCACGATATCCGTCGGCGACGTCCCTCACCCACCCGCGGGCCCGGCCGGCGTGCGCCGGCGCAGCCCGGCCCGCGGGCCGGCGCCGTGATGTGCGGCCGCGCGGGTCGGTGACCGGCTTGACGAACTGGTCCTATCGGCCGTCGGACCCGTCCGCGCGGCGGCCGTCGGAACTGTCCGCGCGGCGCGAGGGTGCGGCCGGCCGTGGCGCTCGGCCGCGGTCAACCGGGCTGGGAATCAGTGCCCCATGCTCAGTCCGCCGTCGACCGGAATCAACGCACCGCTGATGTACCCGGCCTGGGGCGAGGCCAGGAAGGCGACGAGGGCGGCGACGTCCGCCGGCTCGCCCATCCGCCCGCCGGGCACCTGGGCGGTGAGCGCCGCCCGCTGGGCCTCGGTCAGCGCGTCGGTCATGTCCGTACGGATCGGGCCGGGGGCGACGACGTTGGCGGTGATGTTGCGGGGTGCCAGCTCCCGGGCGAGGGACCGGGCGAAACCGATCAGGCCGGCCTTGGAGGCGGCGTAGTTGGACTGCCCGGGCCCGCCGGTGGACGCGACGACGGAGGAGACGAAGATGAGCCGCCCGCGGCGCATCCGCATCATCGGCCGCGCCGCCCGCTTGGCCACCCGGTACGCGCCGAGCAGGTTCGTGTCGACGACCTCCTGGAAGGCGTCCTCGCTCATCGTGGCCAACAGGGTGTCGCGCACGATGCCCGCGTTCGACACGACGATCTCGACCGGGCCGAACTCGGCCTCGACCTCCGCGAATGCCTTGTCGACGCTCTCGGTGTTGGCGACGTCCATCCGGACGCCGAGCATGCCCTCGGGGGCGGAGCCGCCGCGGCTGGCGACCGCAACCCGGTCTCCCGCGGCGGCGAGCGCGACCGCGCAGGCGGCGCCGATGCCGCGGTTACCACCCGTCACCAGGGCCACGCGACCCTCGTTTTCGACCATGGCCGGATAGTAGCCGGCCGATCCACCGTCTCCGGACCGTCCCGGCCGACGACACACACATCCCGGAGGACCGCGGGGAACCATCACCCCCGTGGTCACCCCTTGGTGGCATCGTGCCCGCGTCGGCGCCGCAGACGTGCGGTGTCCAGATCACCCTCGTCCTCACGCCGCGACACGAGCTCGCGCGGTGCGGCGGTGCGGCGGTGCGGCGGTGCGGCGGTGCGGCACGATAGCAGTCATGCGGGTGACGATCCGGGTCCAACCGGGCGCCGGGCGAGCCGGCGTGGGCGGGCGCTGGACGGATCCGCGGGCGGGTGCGATGTTGATCGTCCGGGTGACCGAGCGGGCCGTCGACGGCCGGGCGACCGAGGCCGCCCTGCGCGCCCTGGCCGGCGCGCTCGGTCTGCGCCATCCGCAGGTGCGGCTCGTCCGCGGGGCCACGAGCCGGGTCAAGACCGTCGAGCTCACAGCGCCCGAGGCGGACGAACCGGCGCTGCGCGCCCGCCTCGACCGTCTGCTCGCCGCCGACGACCTCAAGGGGACGGCCAGCACCACGACGGACTGACGGGTCTCGCCCGGCCGCACGGCAGAGCCGGGGCGTCGCCGGTGGGGCGCGCACCGGCGACGCGGGGTCGGCGGAGTTCAGCCCGCGGCACCGCAACCGCCCACGGATGCTGAAATGGTGCGACCACCACGAAACGGGACGCCGGACGCGGGCCCGCCGCGCGTAGTGGACGTGTGTCGCCGATCCGGCCGGCGGCACAACCTCCGGCCCGCACCGCACGTCCGGACATTGGGAGGTCGGTGTCGTGGGACGAAGGCCGGTCATGCGCAGGCCGGAAGTCAGACCGGCGGACGCCCTGCGGGCGCATGCGGGTCGGGGGGAGCTGACCATGGGACCAGACATCCCGGATGCTCCCGACGTCCCCGACGTCCCCGACGCCGCGGACGCCGCAGACGCCGCAGACGCCCCGGACACCGCCGCGCCGGACGCCACCCCTCGACCGGGCCAGGAGGACGGCGCGATGGCCCCGGCCCGCCCGCCCCTGCGATCCGGCGCGGACATCCAGCAAGATCGAGACGAGGACTCCATGGTGATGTCGCCGGCCGCCGCTCGCCGCCCCTGGCCCGCCGACGCCGGGGAGCCCGCGGGACCACCGGCGGCGCCGGGCGCCGTGGTGCCGGCCGCGCCCCACGGGCCGGCCACGCCTGGCAGACCGGACCTGATCGCCGGTAGCGCACCGGAACCGGTCACGCCGGGCCCGCCCGGTGGGGTACTCGATCTCGCCGCGCTGGCCGCGGTGGAGCGTCGGCTGCGTGCCACCGCCACCGCGGCCGTCGAGGACGGCGTGCGCTCCGGGCGGCGCTCCCCGGCCGCCGCCCGCAGCGAGCGGGCTGGGGTGGCCGCGGCCTCGAGCATCGCCACCGTCCTGTGGTTCGACTCGCTGCGCGCCGAGGATCGGGTCAGCGTGACGCCCCGGGCCGCCGCGCTGGTCCACGCCGTCCATCACGTGCTCGAGGACGCGCGGGTGGCCGGCGACCCGATCGGCGGGCCGGCGGCGGGCGACCCGCCGGCCGGTTGGCTGCGGCCCGACGGCGCGCCGCCTCTGGCGGACTCCCGCCCCCTGCGCGTGCTGGGCGCCGGCAACGTCGGGCCGAGTGGAACGGTGTGGGCGGCGCTGGCCCGCCGGTACGCCGGCGAGCGCTTCGACCGCACCCCGCGGGGACGCCAGATCTGCCTGATCGACTACGCCGAGCTACGCGACCCGGCCGTCTGGGAGACGATCGCCGACGAGCGGGCCGCCCATCTCGGCGAGCTGCTCTGGGTGGTGATGGTGACCGGGACCAGCGTGTCCGCCGCCACCGGCGGCCCCGGCGGGATCGGCGGGCCGGGCCGTGCGGCGCGGCTGTTCGAGGCGGCCGGCTGGCAGGTCCTGACCGTGCGGTACGGCCGTCGGCTCGAGGCGCTGTTCCGGGCGCCCGGCGGCCACGCGCTGCGGTCCCGACTCGACCTGCTCACTCCGGCCGAGTTCCGGGACCTGCTGCACGCCCGCGGGGCGGACCTGCGCCGCCGCCTCGCCGGGCCGGGCACGGCCGGCGCCGGCATCAGCCGGTTGCTGGATACCCTCACCGACGAGCAGATCCTCGCCTGCCTGGGCGATCTGGGCGGGCACGACATCCCGCTGCTGATCGACGCCTTCGACGAGGTGGCCGCGGACCGGCCCACGGTGCTGTTCGCCTACACCGGCGACCGGCTCGCGCCGGAGGACGGCCCGTACCCGGCCGCGGACACCAGCCGCCGCGACCCACCCGCGCCGGCAGCCGCGCAGCTCGCCTCCCGCAACCTCGCCTCCCGCAACGGGGCCGGTGCGGCGACCGACGTCGACGGGGCGGTTGTCGCCCTGTCCCAGGATCCGGCAGCGCGGCGGCTCGCCCGCCACGTCGCGCGTTATCTCGACCGTGCTCCGGTGCCGCTGCGCAGTCCCGCCCCGGTGCCCGCACACGCGGCTGCCCGCCGCTTCCCGGAGCGGATCTCCACCCAGGAGGCGTTCGGGGACCTGCTGCGAGATCTGCCGCGGCTCGCCCCGCAGGCGGCGGCCGCGGTGGTCACGATCAGCACTCGGGCCGCCGATCCCGTGCTCGCCGGCTGGCTGGCCGCCGCCGGCGGGCCTTCCGGCGGCGGCACGGCGTCGCCCGGCAGCACCACCGACCCCGCCTCCAGGGCGGAACCGGCAATCATCGACGCGGTGGGCGGTGTGGGGGGCGCGACCGACCTGATGCGGCCGGGCGGCGCGGATGACGGCGAGGGCGATGCCCCGGCGGGGCGGCATGTGGCCGGCGGACTGTCGGCGGCGGCCTTCGGCGGGGTTCTCGGCTCGCTGGGGGTGGCGTGGAGCCGGCAGGGTCTGCCGCTGCTGCCCATCGGGGTCGCCGACGAGGTGTCGGCAGGTCGGGTGCTGCCCGGCTGGCTCGCCGCCGGCAGCGCCGACGCCCGCTCGGTGCTGGCGGTGGCCGACACCGGACTCGACCCGATCACCCGCGCTCTGGCCTGGAACGGCGGCGACGGCGCCCCGGCCGGGATCGCGACGACCTGGGTGCCGGCGTTCGCCCACGATCTCGCCTGGTGCCTGCTGGCGGGGCTCGGCCGGCTGGCCCGACTCGACGGTGCCTCCAGCCTGATCCAGCTCTCCGCCCGCCCGGTGGACCAGCGGCTCGCCGAGCTCCCGGTGGACGCGGACGGCTGGCGCCGCCGTCGCGCCCTGGTGCTCGCCGGCGGCTACCGGCTGCACGAGGGCGGGCCGGCAGCCGCGATCACCCTGGTCGGTGTCGGCCCGGTCATGCCGGAGGTGCTGCGCGCCGCGGCGGAGTTGCGCTCCGGGCTCGGCCACGAGGTGACCGTGGTCTGCCTGACCTCGCCGGGAGCCGTCTTCCAGGCGCTGCAGGCCCGCCGCGGGTTGGCCGAGGGGTCGGACGCGCTGCTCGCCGAGCTCTTCCCGGCCGACCGGCGGTGTCCGATGGTCACCGTTGTCGACGGCGATCCGCGGGCGCTGAGTTTCCTGGCGGGCGTGCACGGCGATCCGATCTCGACGCTCGGCTCAGCCACGCCGCCGCCGGACGCCGCCGGGGCGGCGGTCCGGCCGGGGACCGTACCCGTCACCGTGGACGTGATCGTCGGAACGGCGTTGGACCTGCTCGACGAGACGGCGACCGCCGGCTGATCGGCGGCGGGCCGACCTCGGCCACAACGCCCGCCGGTCGGCCCACCACGGCCCGGCGCGGCCCGGCGCGGGCGGCCGCGCGTCAGACGCCGACCGCGTCAGACGCCGACCGCGTGGACGCCGCCGTCGACGTGGACGATCTCGCCGGTGGTCGCCGGGAACCAGTCCGACAGCAGCGCCACGCACGCCTGGGCCGCGGGTGTCGTGTCGTGGACGCTCCAGCCCAGTGGCGCCCGACCGTCCCAGACATCCTCGAACTGGCTGAAACCCGGGATGCTCTTGGCTGCCATCGTGCGCAGCGGGCCGGCCGCCACCAGGTTCACCCGGACGCCGCGCGGGCCGAGGTCGCGGGCGAGGTAACGGGCCGTGGACGCCAGGCCCGCCTTGGCGACGCCCATCCAGTCGTAGGACGGCCAGGCGACGGAGGCGTCGAAGTCGAGGCCCACCACCGACGCCCGGTCCCCGAACAGGGGCAGGGCCGCCCGGGTCAGGGAGGCCAGCGACCAGGTCGACACCTGCAGGGCAGTGCCGACCTCGGACCAGGCGGCCTCGACGAACGGTTTGCCGCCGAGGACCGACTCGGGGGCGAAACCGATCGCGTGCAGCACCCCGTCCAGACCGTCGACGTGTTCGAGCACCCGCCCGGCGAGACCGGCCAACTGCTCCTCGTCGGTGACGTCCAGCTCGACGACCGGCGCCTCGCTGGGCAGGCGCTTGGCAATGCGCCGCGTCAGCGACAGGCCACGTCCGAATCCGGAGAGAACCACCTGCGCGCCCTGTTCCTGCGCGATACGGGCAACGCTGAACGCGATCGATGCTTCCGTGAGAACACCGGTGACGAGAACGCGCTTACCTTCGAGAAGTCCGCTCATGGGCCGCATCCTGCCAAACATGGCCGCCCGAGTGGGCACACCCGGGCCCGGAAGTCTGCCCCCGTTCCGGTTGGACGACGCCGCGGCCGGCGCACGGCACACGGAGGGCCCCACCCGATATCGAGGGAACGTGGACCAACCGTTGCGGGCTCGTCGATGCGGCGCCGCGGTCCGGTGATCAGGAGCGGCCCAGCCGACGGCGGGTGGTGCGGGTCACCGGCTCGACGAAGCGGGCGGCCAGCGGGCCGATAATCGCCATGAGCAGCACATAGCAGGCGGCGAGGGGCCCCAGTTTCGGTTCGATGCCGGCCGCCACGGCGAGGCCGGCGATCACGATCGAGAACTCGCCGCGCGCGACGAGGGCCGCGCCCGCCCGGAACCGACCCATCGTCCCGATCCCGGCGGAGCGGGCCGCCCACCACCCCGTCATGACCTTTGTCACGACGCCGGCAAGCGCCAGCAGCGACCCGGCAAGCAGCGCCGGGGGAATGTCGGCGGGGGCCGTCTGCATGCCGAAGAAGACGAAGAAGACGGCCGCGAACAGATCCCGCAGCGGCCGGAGCACCTCCTGCGCCCCCTCGGCCACGGGACCGGACAGAGCGATGCCGACGAGAAACGCGCCGACGGCGGAGGACACCTGCATCCGCTGGGCGAGGCCGGCCACGAGCAGCGCCAGCCCCAGCGCCCGCAGCAGCAGGACCTCGTCGTCGCGGTCCGCCGACGGGTTGAACACCAGACGGGTCACCTTGTCGCTGTGCCGCAGCGCGACATAGAGGACGGCGACGAGCAGGCCGAGGGCGATCGCCACCGTCAGCGACCCACGGGCGAAGCTGTGGTGGGCCAGCAGCGCGGTCAGGATCGGCAGGTACACGGCCATCGCCAGGTCCTCGAGCACGAGGACGGACAGCACGACCGGCGTCTCCCGGTTACCGAGCCGACCGAGGTCGCCGAGGACCTTCGCGATGATCCCGGACGAGGAGATCGCCGTCACCCCGCCGAGGACCACCGCCGCCGTCGGACCCCAGCCCAGCACGAACGCCGCCACGACGCCCGGGGTGGCGTTCAGGACGAGGTCGAAGACCCCGGCGCGGGCCTGTTTACGCAGGCCGGACAGCAGCTCGCCGGCGGTGTACTCCAGCCCGAGGGTGAGCAGCAGCAGGACGACGCCGATCTCGGCGCCGACGCTGATGAACTCCTCACTGGCGCCGAGCGGCAGCAGCCCGCCGTGACCGAACGCCAGGCCACCGACGAGATAGAGCGGGATGGGGGAGATTCCGACGCGCAGCGCCAGATGTCCGAGGATGCCGAGGGAGAACAGAACTCCCCCGAGCTCGAGGAAGGTCGTCGCGGTGGAATGCACTCGATCCGGCCAACCCGCTCGTCAGCCGGAGTGGAGCAACGCGGCGACGGACGCCGTGTTCTCCGGGGTCCCGACGACGACCACGATGTCCCCGGCCTCGAACCGGAAGTCCGGCCGGGGGGAGGCGTGGACGATCTGGTCACGGACGACGGCGACGATGGAGGCGCCGGTGCGGGTGCGGGCCTGGGTGTCGCCCAGCGGGCGGCCCGCGAAGGGCGAATCGGGCAGGATCGCGATCTGCTCGCCGACCAGCCCGGCGAACGCGCTGCTGATGTCGGCCAGCTTCTCGACGATGTGCGGCGCACCCAGCAGCTCCGAGAGCGCGTCGCTCTCCTCCGCCGTGAGCGGGATGGAGTCCCGGGAGGAGTCGGGATCGTCGGGATCGTAGATGACAAGATCACGCCGCCCGTAATGATGGGACACGACCCCCAGCCGACGGCCACTGCGCGTCTGGAAGTCATGCCGCAACCCGATGCCGGGGAGCGCGGTCTCCTCGATCTCCACAACAACCCTTTCCGCGCCTTGTTGACCCGCTCGTCCGCAGGAAGCTCCTGGTGAGCCGCCTTTGCCACCCTAACCAACGATCCGGGGACGCTCCTGGTTCGCGCCGCGGGCGGGAACGCGGCTCAGCTCACGGAGCCGGACTCGGCGATTCGGGCCACGATTGTGGTGCGCGGCGCGTTGCAACGGGGTAGCGACGACGAGGTCGATGACGCCCGAACGGCATCCGCCCGGACGCCACGGCCGGAACCGGCGCCAGGAACCACCGCCACCAGCAACCACCATGGACCCGTGGGGACCGGCGCGCATCCCGTCCCACCCGCCCCACCCCGTCCCACCCCGTACAGGGAGAGTCGCCGCCTGTGCTGACCCAAAGCGCCCGACTGCTGCGCAGGATCGCCCTCACCGTGCTGGGGATCGTGGTCCTCGGCGTCGGCATCGCGATGCTCGTCCTGCCCGGTCCGGGCTTCCTCGTCGTCGCCCTCGGGTTCTTCGTCCTGAGCCTGGAGTACGAGTGGGCGCGCAGCCGCTTCGAGCGGGCCCGGCGCAAGGCCGCCGACCTCGCCGACCAGGCGGCCGCCAACCGGTTCTCGTCGGCGTTCACGATCCTGTTCGGGCTCGGCATGATCGCCGCGGGCATCGTGTGGATCGTCGTCGACACCCTGCCCGCCTCGTCGCCCTGGAGCGGCGGGAGCCTGATCTTCAGCGGGCTCGTCGTGCTGGCGACGATGATCGTCAGCCTCTGGCAGGCCAAGCAGGCGCGGGACGCCGGTCTACCCACCCCCGCCGAACTCCTCGAGCAGCACGACCAGGAGCAGCGGGATCAGGAGGAGGAGTGGGCGGCCACCGAGCCCGTCACTGGCCCTGGGTCTCCTGGCTGATGCCGACCACGCCCGGCTGGTCGTGCACGCACTTGTACACCGCCGCACGGTCGGCCGTCGACGCCTTCGCGACGTCGTAGCGCAGCGGATACGCCCTGCTGACGGCGAGGTTGTTGCGGTCCTTCNGTTCCTGGATCGCGCGCCCCACCGAGGGACACGCGGCGCGCACGGCCTCCTTCTGCGCCGCCGTCGCCTCCGGGGTGAAGTAGACCACGGCCTCCTGCTTGGGGGGTGGCCCGCTCAGCGTCGCGTAGATCCCGAACACGATCAGACCGACGGCCGCAAGGGTGATCGCCACCACCGCCGTGCGGCGCCGGGGATCGACCAGATACCGCGCGGCGCGGGTGGCGGCGGTGGGCGGCGAAGAGGCCACGTCGTGAGTCCTGTCACATCGGGGAAGGAATTCTGGTCCGGATTACGGGTGGACCACCACGAAGTCCGGACCCCCAAACTAGCCGGCCGGCGCAGTCCGTAAGGTGAACGCCTTTGTGAGGCTCGGCGACCTCCGCCACGTGTGACCGCCTCCTCTGTCCGGCCCATCTGCCGGGCGGGGGGCGCGAGCCCGCCCCGGGCGCGCGCATCGGCACACCGTCGACCGGCGGCGCCCGCCCACGATCGGGTCCAACGACGGGCCACCCGCGATGGGCCACATCCGATGACGCCGGCAACGGCGTTCATCCCACATCCGGCGATCATCACCGTCCGATGATCGCGACCAGCGAAACCATGGGAGCGAGGAACAGGTCGTGCCATCCCTGATCGAGGACTACGCGCTGATCGGCGACACCCACTCCGCGGCACTCGTGGCGCGCACGGGCTCGATCGACTGGCTGTGCCTGCCCCGGTTCGACTCACCGTCCTGCTTCGCCGCGTTGCTCGGTGACGCCGACGACGGGCACTGGCAGATCGCCCCGGTCGAGCCGGTCCTCGGCGTCAGCCGCCGCTACCGCGGCGACACCCTGGTACTGGAGACGGACATGACCACCGCCTCCGGCACCGTGCGCATCGTCGACGCGATGTTTCCCCACGCCGGCACCCACACGGTGCTGCGCCTCGTCGAGTGTCTCGAGGGCGCCGTCCACATGCGCTCGGAGACCCGGTTCCGGTTCGACTACGGCTCGATCGTGCCGTGGGTGCGCCGCGTCGACGAGCACACCATGTCCGCCGTCGCCGGTCCCGACGCCGTCACCCTGCGCACCACCGCCCCGATGGAGGGGCACGACATGGCCACCTACGCCGACTTCCACGTCGCGGCCGGCCAGTCGGTGCCCTTCTCGCTGACCTGGACGCCGTCGCACCAGACGCCACCGCCGGTCCACGACGTCCGCCGCATGATCACCCTCACCGAGGCGTGGTGGTCGGACTGGATGGCCGGCTGCACCTACGACGGCCAGTGGCAGCCCGCCGTGCGCCGCTCGCTGATCACCCTCAAGGCCCTGACCTACGCCCCGACCGGCGGCATCGTCGCGGCCGTCACCACCTCCCTGCCGGAGCACATCGGCGGGGTGCGCAACTGGGACTACCGGTACTGCTGGCTGCGCGACGCGACCATCACCCTGCTCGCCCTGCTCGACGCCGGGTTCACCAGCGAGGCGACCGCCTGGCGGGAATGGCTGCTGCGCGCGGTCGCGGGCGACCCGTCCCGGGTGCAGATCATGTACGGCGTCGGGGGGGAACGCCGACTGCCCGAGTACGAGGTGCCCTGGCTCGCCGGCTACGAGAACTCCTCCCCCGTCCGGGTCGGCAACGCCGCCGTCGACCAGTTCCAGCTCGACGTCTACGGCGAGGTCCTCGACGCCCTGCACGTCGCGCGGGTCGCGGTCGCCAACCGGCGGCCGTCCGTGCCCGGACTCGTCCTGCCCGGCGGGCAGGCGCTCGCCGACCACCACGGCGACGACTCCTGGCCGCTGCAGACCAAGCTGATGGACTTCCTGGAGACCGGCTGGCGCAAGACCGACGAGGGCATCTGGGAGGTCCGCGGGCCACGCCGGCACTTCGTCCACTCGAAGGTGATGGCCTGGGTCGCGGCCGACCGGGCCGTGCGCGGCATCGTCGAGTCCGGACTGCCCGGCCCCGTGGAACGCTGGTCCGCGCTGCGCGACGAGATCCACACCGAGGTCTGCGCGCGGGGCTTCGACTCCGACCGCAACACCTTCACCCAGTTCTACGGCTCCCGCGAGCTCGACGCGGCGCTGCTGTACATGCCGCTGGTCGGCTTCCTGCCGGCGACCGATCCCCGGGTCGTCGGCACGGTCGCGTCGATCGAACGGGAACTGATGGAGGACGGCTTCGTCCTGCGTTACCCGACCGCCGAGGACGGCGCGGTCGACGGGCTGCCCGCCGGCGAGGGCGCCTTCCTCGCCTGCACCTTCTGGCTCGCCGACAACTACGCGCTGTCCGGACGGGTGCACGAGGCCCAGGAGCTGTTCGAACGCCTGCTGTCACTGCGCAACGACGTCGGCCTGCTCGCCGAGGAGTACGACCCCCGGCTCGGGCGGATGACCGGCAACTTCCCGCAGGCGTTCAGCCACGTGCCGCTGGTCAACACGGCGCGCACGCTCACCGACGCGCTGCGCGGGGTGCCCCGCTCGCGCACCGACCGCGCGCACCCGCCGGGCCACTTCTTCGGCTGAGCCGCCCGGCGGCGGCACGGCGGTGGGGTGGTGGCACGGCGGTGGGGTGGTGGCACGGCGGTGGGGTGGTCCTGCGGGTCGTGCCGCCCCGGGTTCGCCGCACGGCCGCCGGCCGGACTACCAGTTCGTCACACAGCGTGCATGCCGATACTTGTTCCGTACTGTCGGCGTGGCGGAGGACTCCAGCCGATCGACGAGGAGCAGGGGGCGGGGCGTGGCAGGTCGGATCGCGGTGATCGGCGGCGGCATTCTCGGACTGGCGGTGGCCCGGCGTCTTGGCCAGGTCGAACCGGGAGCGACGGTGACCGTGTTCGAGAAGGAGCCCGACGTCGCCCGGCACCAGACCGGACGCAACAGCGGCGTCGTCCACGCCGGCCTCTACTACGTCCCGGGCTCGCTGAAGGCCACCCTGTGCCGGCGCGGCGTCGGCCTGCTGCGCGAGTTCTGCGACACCCACGACCTCCGCTACGACGAGTGCGGCAAGGTCGTCGTCGCGGTCGACGACAGCGAACTGGAGCGGTTGGCCGCGATCGAGAAGCGCGCGGAGGCCAACGGAGTCCCCCGGACCCGCATGCTCGACGCCGCCGAGCTGCGGACGATCGAACCGCATGCCCGGGGGGTCGCCGCCCTGCACTCCCCCACCACCGCGATCGTCGACTATCCCGGGGTCGCGCAGGCGCTCCGCAAGGAGATCATCGCCGCGGGCGGCACGGTGCGCACCGGGGCCGAGGTGATCGGCGTCGACGAGCGGCCGGACGGGGTGCACCTGCGCCTGACCGTCGCCGGCTCCGCCAGCGCCCGACCCAACGGCAATCACGAGGTGGCCGCCCAGGACGGCGGGCGGGTCTCGGTCGTCTCCGAGCGCGTCGGTCCGTTCGATCTGCTGATCGCCTGCGCGGGGCTGCAGTCCGACCTGGTGGCGACCTTCACCGGCGAGGACCCGTCCCCGCAGATCGTTCCCTTCCGAGGTGACTACTGGCTGCTGCGCCCGCAGCGGCGGGACCTCGTCCGCGGGCTCATCTATCCGGTGCCGGATCCGCGCTACCCCTTCCTCGGCATCCACCTCACCAAGCGGATCGACGGGGAGGTCCTGGTCGGGCCCAACGCGGTGCTCGCCACCGCCCGCGAGGGCTACACGGTCGGCACCGTCCAGGGCAGCGATCTGCGTCGGACCCTCACCTGGCCGGGCTTCCACAAGATGGCCAGGACGCACTGGAAGACCGGCGCGAAGGAGATCCTGCACACCGTCAGCAAGCGGGCATTCGTCGCGGAGGCCCGGCGCTACGTGCCCGAACTGCGGACCACGGACGTGGTACGCGGTCCGGCAGGGGTGCGGGCCCAGGCCGTGGCCCGGGACGGCAGCCTCGTCGACGACTTCGTCCTGTCGCACACCGGTCGGGTCGTCCACGTGCGCAACGCCCCGTCGCCGGGGGCGACCGCCTCGCTCGCGATCGCGGAGCACATCGTCAGCAAGGTCGTGCCCGAGCGGGCGAGCTGATGTCGGCCACTCACCGGGCAGGAACCGAGCTGTCCCGACGTTGGCGTGCCGCGCGACCGGCCTCAGCGGTGACTCACCTGGACTCGGCCGCCGCCGCCCGGCCCAGCCAGGCGACTCTCGACGCTCAGATCGCCCACCTGCGGCGTGAAGGCGAACGCGGCGCGTACGTCGCCGAGATGGAGGTCGGCGAGGTCCTGCACTCCGCGCGGGCGGCACTCGCCGACCTCCTGGGGCCCGGGCTCGGCCCCGACGAGGTCGCCTTTCACCATTCGGCCAGCACCGCCTTCGCCGCACTGCTCACCGCCTGGCCGCTGCCCCCGAGAGGCAGAGTCGGGATTCTCCCGAGCGAGTACGGCTCCAACACGCTCGTGCTCGAGGCCCGAGCGCGACAGGCTCCACTCGAGCTGATCAATCTGCCCGTCGACCCGCAGGGCGTGATCGACCTCGACGCCCTCGACAGGGTGGGAATGCCCACCCCCGGGGCGGCCCGTCCGCTCGGGCTCGACGAGCTGGATCTCGTCGTCCTGCCGCATGTCCCCAGCCAACGCGGCATCGTGCAGCCGGCCGTCGAGATCGGCCGGCGCTGCGCCGCCGCCGGGGTGCCGCTCATCCTCGACGTCGCCCAGTCGCTCGGCCAGCTCGATGTCTCGCACGTCCACGCCAGCGCCTACGTGGGAACGTCACGCAAATGGCTGTGCGGCCCGCGGGGCACCGGCTTCCTCGCCGTGCGGGGGGACCTGGCCGAGCGCATCAGCGTCGCGGTTCCGAGTCTTTACAGCATGGGTCGGGGCGAGGACGGCCGGCCGATTCCCCTGCCCGGCCTGGCCCGGCTGGGCATCGGTGAAGCCTCGATAGCGTCCCGGGTCGGTCTCGCCCACGCGCTTTCCGAGCTGCTCGCCAGCGATCCCCCGCTCGTGTTCGCCCGCATCGTGTACCTCGCCTCCTATGGGCGACGCGTCCTGGACGGTGCCGGCGCATGGCGGGTGCGCGAGCAGCCGGACTCGCCGACCGGCATCGTCACGCTGGAACCACCACCCGGCGTGGACCCGGTGGCCGTCCGCGATCGTCTCTACCGGCAGGAGGCGATCCTCACCAGCGCCATCCCGGTCCAGCGAAGCCGCGATCTCGAGGGACCGGTGCTGCGGGTGAGCGCCCACGTGTACAACGATCCGGTCGAGTTCGATCGGCTCGCGGCGGCACTCAGCCGTGATCCTGGAAACTCCCCGTCGCACGCCTGAGACGGACGTGATCCCGCCCCGGCGGTTGCACTGTCGCAAGCCAGACAGGGCGACGTGGCCCGCGTGCACGTACCGCCACCCGCCCTTCTGAGAAGGTGCGACCATGTTCGGAGTGGTTCGCCCCTGCCGGCGGCAGTTGTCCGAGGACCTGCACGCGGCGTGGATGTCGCATCTCTGCGGGCTGTGCCTGACCCTCCGCGACCATCACGGCCAGTGGGCCCGGGTCGCCACGAACGTGGACGCGGTTGTCGTGTCGGTGCTCGTCGCCGCGCAGGCCGGCGCGCCGGCAGAGCGCCGCAGGGCCGGGCCGTGTCCGTTCCGCGCGATGCGCCGGATCGAGGTGCCAGCCTCCACCGAGGCGGGCCCGCGGCTGGCGGCCGCGGTGTCCCTTGCCGCCGGCGCGACCGCCGTAGGCGACCACGTTGCGGACGGCGACGGTCTCCTGCGCCGCCGCCCCGCGGCCGCGATCGCGCAGCGGGTGGCCAGCCGGGCCGTCGCAGCCGCCGAGCGCACCGGCTCCGGGGTCGGACTCGGTGTCGCCCTGCTGGAACACGCGGCGGTGGAGCAACGCGCCCGTGAGGGCGCCAGCGGCCGGGGCAGGGCGGCGCTGTTGGACGCGCTGGCTCCGACCGAAGGCGCGGTGTCCGCCGTCCTCGCGCACACCGCCGTCGTGGCCGGGTGCGACGACAACCGCGCGCCCCTCGCGGCGGTGGGGCGACACTTCGGCCGCGTCGTTCATCTGCTCGACGCCGTCACCGATCAGGCCGACGACGCCCGGTCGGGATCGTGGAACCCGCTGACGGCGACGGGAACCAGCCCGACCGAGGCCCGCCGCCTGTGCGAGGACAGCCGGCGGGACCTGGGGCATGCGTTGGCCGAGGTTCGGTTCACCGACACGGTCGATGCCCGGCTCGCCCGTCTCCTCTTCGGCTTCGGGCTCGACCACGCCGTCGACCGGGCCTTCGCGGCCACCGGACCGTCACCTGGGCCGGGCCGCCCCGGCCAGCGGCCGGACGGTCGTCCCGACGGCCGGCCGCCACACCGCCGGCGGACGGGCTCGGCCTGCCTGGTCGCCGCCGGCATGTTCCTGACCTGCCAGATGTGCGGCGAATACACGTCGCCGCTGGACGGGCGGCGAAAGGAGGGTCTGTGCAGCCGGTGCGGCGACCTCGACTGCGACTGCTGTGACTGCTGTGGGTCCTGCGGCGAGTGCGCGGAGTGCGACTGCGGCGGATGCGACTGCGGCTGCTGAGCGAGTCCGATGTTTCGGCCTCGTTGCGCAAAGCGGAACCTGGTCGTGACATCGGGTGGGGATCTGCTGAAATGGTGGACGTCGCGCGAGCGGAGTCCCCGACGCTCCTCGCGGCCGGGGACGCCCCCACGTCCCCACTGGCGGGCACCGACGCCCGTACGGCCGTGTCGAGGTCTGTCATGGCCGCAAGTCCGGGAGAACGACTGGACCACCATGAACGCAGAGGACGACACGACGGTTTCCGACATCATCACGGTTGCGGCGGTCGACGATCATCCGATCGTGCTGCGCGGTCTCGCGGACCTGCTGCACGACGTCAAGGACTTCGACCTGATCGACACGGCCTGTTCGCTCGACGCACTGCTCGCGGGGCCCGGGCGACACGCACAGGTGGTCCTGCTCGATCTCGACCTGGGCGACGGCACCGAGCCCCCGGACAACCTCCGGCGGCTGCTCTCCGACGAACGGGCCGTGGTGGTGTTCAGTGCCGCGGCGGCGCCGGCCACCGTCCGGGACGCGATGCGCGCCGGCGCCTCGGGCTTCGTTCCGAAGACCGACGACGTCGAGGACCTGGCAACCGCGATCCGGGCGGCCGCCGCCGGCACCGGATGGATCTCGCCACAGCTTGCCTTCCTGCTCCTCACCGACGACTCTCCCGACAAGCCGGACCTGTCCCCGAAGGAGATCGAGGCGCTGCGCCTGTATGCGACGGGGATGCCGCTGAAGACCGTGGCACGCAAGATGAACGTCTCCCCGGAGACCGCCAAGCAGTACATCGATCGGGTCCGCCAGAAGTACCGACGGGTCGGCCGAGACGCGGCGACAAAGGTCGACCTGTTCAAGCGGGCGATCGAGGATGGTCATCTCGACCGCCGCGCCGAGGGGATGGCCTGACCGAGGCGTCGGACCACTGGAACCAGCCGATCGTGGGGCGGCGCCCGCCCGCCGCGCCGAGCCCGACAAGGCTTCGATCGGTTTGAAAAGGTGCAGTGGGCGCCGACACCCCCATGTCAGCGCCCACCACCCCGGCGCGCACGAATCCCCGTATGCTGCGCGCGCCCTCGCGCCACCCCCCGCGTGGCGTGAGGGCGCGCGATCCGGTCAAGTGCGGAACATCTCCGGCACGTCCCCCGACCGAGCCTCGCTGCTCCCCCCGTGTGCCCTTGACCTCTGTCAGAGTGCCTGATGTCGTGGTTGCCGTCATGACCCCAAATCGACCGAACCGGGCGTCCCCCTGTTGGGGGTCACCCGCCCCACGATCGGGCCACCGCCAGCCCTGACATCAGGCCGGACGGGACGCCGGTCGCCGATCAGCGCCGCGGCTCGTCGCCGCCGGCCGCAGGCCGATGCGCGAAGCGCGCAGCCAGGCCGACCAGAAGAACAACGAAACCACAACAGGCAATCACCCACAAGCCGGGGCCGACCGTGATCGCCGTGCGCAGCCCGCTGTTGACGAACGGACCTCCCCGGTAAAGCTGGACGAGGTCGACCGCGGCGGCCAGCAAGATCATCAGCCCCGCCATGGTGGCGAGCAGGCGCCCCCACTCCCTGCGTCCGGCGGCGAGGAGAAGGCCCGCGACCACGGCGAGGATGCCGAGCAGCACCGTCAACCGCCCGTGCTGGTCGGGATCGGTTCCCCGCACGGTGAACTCTACGAACCCGTAGGCCCGCACCGTCGCCCACCGCATCCCCGACGCGATGATCACGGCGACGCCGGCGCAGACGGCCAGCGGGCCGGGTAGCCAGGCGCAGTGGGACGCGAACCGGTGCGACCACGAGCGCTCGGCCGAAGCCGCCGTCCGCGCCGACGCAGACGCAGACGTCGACACAGCGGGCGCCGAGGGCAGGTCCCACGGATGTGCGCGGGACGCTGTGGGGGATGACCACCCGTCCGGCGCGGCGCCGCCAGCCGCCGCGCCGACCTGCGGCGCCGCCAGGGAGACCGGGCCGGATCCCGCCAGGGACCAGGCAGGATCAGCCGTCGCCGCGGCCCGTGCCCGCCACGCCCGCAGCTCCGCGGCGACAATGGCCTCACGGTCGTCATCCCCGGGTGGGCGTGGGCCGGCCGCGGGTGGTGGCGTCCCGCCGTCCCCCGCGTCGCCCCGGGTGCCGCCCCCGGCGGCCACAGGTGAACCACCGCCCCCCGGGCGGGCCCACGGACTCTGCTGTTGACCGGTCACCCACGCCACCACCGTCCGACACCCCGGGAGGGGCCTGACGACCGCCCCGCACGGTCGTATCACGCGCGGAAGCCGCCCGCATGGTCGCGAGACAGAACCACCCAAACCGGGCGGATTACCGCCGGGCACCGCCTCCGGTCGGTGCCGAGCGCCGCTGCAGCAGTACGGCGCCGATCAGGGCGAGGATGCCGGACCCGAGCGTGAACATGATCCCGTTCTGCGGATGGATGGAGATCACGTCTGCCGAGATGGCCCGAAAGGACGCGAGTGTCGGCGGTCCGTAGGCCCGATCGAGCCCGGCAATCACCACGATCAGGATGGCGACCACGCGGGCGACCAGGACATCTGCGGCTCCACCGCCGATCGGCCGGCGCGCGAGCCGCGCCGCACCCAGAGCCCCCAGGATGACGGCCAGGACGAGGACAAGCCGGCCGTCCCCGACGACGAGGCCGTTGAAGGTGCGAGTCTCGTCCGCGCTGGACATCTCGCTCCAGGGCAGGACGCTGCCGATGACGCAGCCCACCGCGCCGACGATCATGGCCAGCGCGGCCGCCGGTCGGGTCCGGCCCGGCGCCGTCGCGGACCCGGTCACGGGCTCGCCAGGCCGGGGCACCTCGTGCTCCGGCACCACGCCCGGCTCAGCCGCCGAGTCGTGATCGCGTAGGCGGGACGGCGCGACGGAGCCGGCGCGGCCGCCCTCGAACGCTGCAGACGCCTCGGACGCTGCAGACGCCTCGGACGCTGCAGACACCTTGGAGGCGTCCGGCTCCGGGTGCTGCCCCGGGTCCGTGAGACGCCAGCCGTCGTCGGTCGCCGCGAACCGCTTCGCGGCCGCGCCGTGATCATCACTCCCGCGATCTCGACGCAGTCCGACGCGCATGGTCGGCGGGTCGAGCGCCGAGTGTGCGGTCGGCAGCCGGGCCGTGCCGGCGCCGGCACGGCTCCCGGCGGCGTTTCCGGCTGCCGGTTCAGTCGCGTCGCCGATGCCGGGGGCGGGTGCGCGTTGTGGATCCGCAGTGCCCGGGCGACCGGGCCGGACGACATCCGGGGCGCCGGCGCGGGCCGAGGCCTCCCGGGCGGGCGGCCGTGCCACGGGCAGCTCACCCCCGCGTTCGTCCCCGCGCCTCGGCAGCGGATCGGGGACCCTGGGAGCGGCCGGGGTCTGCTCGGGCCCGCGGCCTCGGGACAGCCCGTCCGTCCGGCCGGCCGACTGGCGATCTGCGACGTCGCGTTCCCCGGACGGCCGGTTCGTCCCCGCGTCGGCGGACCGGACGGGCGATCGTGGCGCCTCGCGCTCGAACCACGTGGGCCGAGGTGCGGCGTCCGCCGGTGCGGAGGCGGACTGAGGCGGCGATGGCGGGGCCGCGGCGGGCGAAGCGACATCGGTCCTCGCCGGCGGCACGGGCGATGCGGGCGGCGTTGGCGGCCCGGGCGCGACGACGTTCGACCGCCCCTGGTCTCCCCCCACGGCGGCGGCAGGCGGCGGCTGCGCGGCAGGCGGCGGCGGCGCGGCGGCGCGGGGCGGGTCCGCCTGCTGGCCGGCGGCCGGTCGGATCTGCGGCGTCCACGGCTGCTGATCGGGGGGACGCGGCAGCTGGTGTCGGCCCGGCGCGGGTGCTGGGCCGAGCCCCGGTCGGCCAGTTCGAGAGCCGGCCTGGGGGGCCGGCGGGGCCGACGCCCGCGTCTGCGCGGCGGATCCCGGCGACGCGCCCGGAGCGGACCGGCCGGGCGCGGGGGGTGGCGCAGAGAGGTCCCGGTCGACGCGCGGTGACTTCGGGGCCCGGTCGCCGGCGCCCTGCGGCCGCGGAGCAGCGCCGGCCGCGGCAGGCGACCCGTCCGGCGCGCCGTTGTCGGCCGAGCCAGCCTGACCCGCGGCCGCCGACCGCGCCCGAGATCCGTCACCCGCGCTTCCTGCCGGTTCGACCGCACCGTTTCCCGCTGGTCTGGCCGCGCCGCCCGCATCGGTCCGGCCAGTACGGGTCGCCGACCCCGGCGACGATGCTCTGCCGGGAGCCCCGGACGACGCGGGTGCCTCGGCCGACCCGGCCGAGGCACCGGACGCGCCCGACGACGCCCCAGCCGCCCGGGACGGGCGCGCCGGTGCGCGGGATCCGGCGCCCTCGTCCTCGCGCCCGCCGCCGAAGGCACCCCCAGCGCCAACACCTCCAGCGTCACCGGAAGCACCACCACCGCCGACAGCACCACCACCGCCGACAGCACCAGCACCCCCGGCGGAACCAGCACCCCCGGCGGCGCCGACGCCACCGGCAGCGCCCTGTCGCCCACCGTCGGCGCCACGCCCGCCAGCCCCACCGTCCGCGTCCCCGCTCGGCGGGACCGGTGACCGCCCGGGCCACGGCCCGGCCGCGGGCGCCACCCGGGCGGTGGGCTGCCCGGAGGCCGGACGCGGCGCGCCGGGCCGGGCGGCCGGCCGCTCACTGGCAGATCCGCCCCGTGGCGTGCCGGCGGCGCTTGGACGTGCGCCGGCGTTCCCCGCCGGCTGCCCCTTGGCATCCGGCGGGAGCCCGGCCCGGCCCTGGCCGGGGGGGCCGGCGGGGCCGGCGGGCGCACCGGCCGCCGGCCGACCCCCGCGTGCGACGGGGTCGGGTGTCTCGCGGACGGGGCCTCCGCCCGGTCCGCGGTTGTCGCGAACGGAGGACGAATCCTGCCGCGTCGGCGGGGCGCCGGTGGGCTGGGACCGGCCTGGGGCGAGCGGCGGACGGATCGGGCTACGGTCACCCTCGGCTGAACGCGCGGCCGCCCCCGGAGGACGGGACGCGCCGGGCCCGCCACCGGCGCCGGACCGGCCGCCAGGAGACCCGGCCGAACCCGACGACCCGGCCGAACCCGATGACCCCGACGGCCCAGGCGAGGCCCCCGAACCAGACCGTCCGGGCGAAGCGCCGGTCGAGGAGGCGCTCGCCGCGATCGCGTTGTCCGGCGGAAGGGGCAAGCCGCCGGCGACGGAGGCGCGGGCGCCGGCGGGCGAGGCAGGACGAGCGGCTGGTCCGGAGACGGCTCGGCCCGCGGGCGCGGCACGTGGCGGGGTACGGGAAGCCGGGGAAGCCGGGACGCCGGCGCCCGGGTGGTCGGCGGCCGCGGCGGGCCGCGACTGGCCGGCGGACGAAGACTGGCCGGCGGGGCGGGACTGCGGCCCGTGGCCGGGCGGGCCGGGGTCGGCCGTCGGCGTGCCCGCTGGTGCCTGATCGTCCGGCCCGCTCCCCTGCTCGACCATGCAACCACTCCCTGACCATGCGCCCTTGCCCGACAGGCTGCCGCCCGATCCGATCCGGACCCGCGTCGCGGGATCCGCCGCGATCCCGGTCGGCGGGTTGGGACGCGGCCGGCATCATCATGACAGCCGCCAGGCGTCCGTCGGACGGGCACGGCGAATCGCTGCACGGCGGGGTCGTCGCCCGCAACCGAGGCGACAGGTGCCCGCGCGGGACTCCATCCCATTACGCGTGGGAGGTCCAAGGATCGCGAACGCGTCCCCGACTCCGTCGCCGTGGCGGCGGGGCGACGGGGCGGGCGCGGACGCCGGGCCCGCCATCGCATCCGAGCGAGGGAGGTGCGGTGGTCCGGGGGTCGGCGTCCGCTCGAGGTGGCGGGGCGCCCGACCGTCGGTCGGCGCGGGTGGGGCCCCGCGGCAACCGCCCGCCGGTCAGGCGTCAGGTCAGGTCAGGTCAGGGAAGACACGTGAAGTCGGGTGGAGAACGACGACGCGACGACGCGACGTCGCATCGTCACGACTGCACGGTGCGGCCGTCAGACCGCCTCGCCGATGCGGTGGACCCGCATCATGTTGGTCATGCCGGCCACGCCGGGTGGGGTTCCGGCGACGACGACCACGAGCTCACCGGGCCGGCAGCGGCCGATCTGGAGCAGGGCGGAGTCGACCTGGCGGACCATCTCGTCGGTGCTCTCCGCGAACGGCACGAGGAAGGTTTCCACGCCCCAGAACAGTGCCATCTGGTTGCGCACGGCGGGGATCGGGGTGAAGGCCAGCACCGGGACCTCGCTGCGGTACCGGGCCAGGCGCCGGGCCGTGTCGCCGCTGAGGGTGTGGGCGACCAGGTAGCGGGCGCCGACGGCGTGCCCGACGGAGGCGGCCGCCTGGGCGATCGCCCCACCGAGGGTCCGTGGCTCGGTGCGCAGCGGCGGGATCCGTCCGAGGTCGGCCTCGGCGGTCTCGATGATCCGCGCCATGGTGGACACCGACTCGATCGGGTAGGCCCCGACGCTCGTCTCCGCGGAGAGCATGATCGCGTCGGCCCCGTCGAGGACCGCGTTCGCGCAGTCGCTGGCCTCGGCGCGGGTCGGCCGCGGCGCGCTGACCATGGACTCGAGTACCTGGGTGGCGACGATCACGGGCTTCGCCCGCTCCCGGGCCTGGCTGACGGCCCGCTTCTGCACCAGCGGCACGTCCTCGAGGGGCAGCTCGACGCCGAGGTCGCCACGGGCGATCATCAGACCGTCGAACGCCTCGATGATGCCGTCGAGGGCGGCGACCGCCTGCGGCTTCTCGATCTTGGCGTGGACCGGGACCCGGGTGCCGACCTCGTCCATGATCGTGTGCACGGCCTTGGCGTCGGCGGCGCTGCGCACGAAGGACAGCGCGATCATGTCGACCCCGAGTTCGAGGGCGTAGCGCAGGTCGTCGGCGTCCTTCTCGCTCAGCGCCGGCACGGTGAGCGCGGCCCCGGGGATGTTCATCCCCTTGTGGTCGCTGACCGGGCCACCGATGACGACTGTGGTGTGGACGTCGGTGTCGGTGACGCCGTCGATCTGCAGGACGAGGCGGCCGTCGTCGACCAGGATGCGGTCGCCGGCCGAGACGTCGGCGGGCAGACCGGAGTACGTGGTGCCGACCTGGTGCTGGTCTCCGGGCACGTCCCGGATGGTGACGGTGAAGCGCTGGCCCGGCAGCAGGGTGACGCCGCCGTCGGCGAAGGTGCCGAGGCGGATCTTCGGGCCCTGCAGGTCGGCGAGGATGCCGACGCTGCGCTCGGCAGCCTCGGCCGCCTCCCGCACCCGGGCGTAGGTGACGGCGTGCTGTTCGTGTGTTCCGTGGGAGAAGTTTAGGCGGGCAATGTCCATTCCGGCGTCGACGAGGGCCCGGACCTTCTCTGGCGAGCTGGTGGCCGGGCCGAGGGTACAAACAATCTTGGCTCTACGTGGCACAGACAAAGCCTAAGTACTGATCGTCGGTCATTGCACACGGGGGCCGCCGAGAGACGCGCGTCGCGCTCCCGGCAGTAGTCAGATCAGGTCGATCAGGTACATGCTGCGCGTGGTCGCCCGGCGGCGTACCGTCCGTCTCGTCCCCCGCGCCACCCCCGTCCGTCGGCGCGCGTGATACGGGAAAGACGGCAAGGGTGCCGACGTTCCTGGGAGCCGCTCCACCCGGACGCGGAAGTCGGTATGACACGGTCGAGCACCCCCGGAGTCGGACATGAATCGAAATCCCGCTATTCACCGTCAGCCGTCCGGTGACATCGACATCGCCGTGGTCGAGATCACCACCGCACCCGAACCCGGCCCCGCCGCCGCGGATCCGCGTCCCGGGCCGGCGCCCGCGCAGTCCGCCGCGCTCGCCGCAGCACCGCCACGTTCGGTGGAACCCGGTACCTGACCGAACGGGTTACCCCGGCGCCTCCCCCGAACGGCGGTGCCCGCGTCTGCGGCGCGGCCGGGTCCCGGGTCGGCTCAGGCGGGGACCGCGGCCGCGGGGTCGACGGTGGGCTCCGTGGACCCCGCGGGCTCTGTGGACTCCGTGGCGGGGCGGAACTGGGTCCGGTACAGCTCGGCGTACAGGCCGCCACGCGCCAGCAACTCGTCGTGGGTGCCGCTCTGCACGATGCGGCCGCCGTCGACGACGAGGATGCGGTCGGCCTCCCGCACGGTGGACAGCCGGTGCGCGATCACCAGCGAGGTACGGCCGGCCAGCGCCGCGCTCAGCGCCTGTTGCACCGCGGCCTCGGACTCGCTGTCGAGATGCGCGGTCGCCTCGTCCAGTACGACGATGCCCGGCGCGCGCAGCAGCAGCCGGGCGATCGCCAGCCGCTGCTTCTCCCCGCCGGACAGCCGGTGCCCGCGGTCGCCGACGACGGTGTCCAGCCCGTCCGGCAGCGTGCGCACCAGCTCCCCGATCCGGGCGGCGTCCAGCGCGGACCACATCTGCTCGTCGGTGGCGTCCGGCCGAGCGAAGGTCAGGTTGGCCCGCACCGTGTCGTGAAACAGGTGGGCGTCCTGAGTGACCACACCGACCGCGGAGCGCAGCGACTGCAGGCTCAGGTCGCGCACGTCGTGCCCACCGACCCGGACCACGCCGGACCGGGCGTCGTACATCCGTGGGATCAGTTGGCTGATCGTCGTCTTCCCGGCACCGGACGGTCCGACCAGTGCGATCATCTGACCGGGATCCGCCCGGAACGTGATGTCGTGCAGCACCGGCGCGGGGATCCTGGTGTCGAGGACCGCGACGGACTCCAGTGAGGCCAGGGAAACCTCGTCCGCGGCGGGGTATCGGAATCCGACGTGATCGAACTCGACGGCCGCCGCGCCCGCCGGCAGATCGACGGCATCAGGCCGGTCGACGATCGCCGGTTCGAGGTCGAGAACCTCGAAGACGCGCTCGAACGACACGAGTGCGGTCATGACGTCGACGTGCACGTTCGACAACTGGGTGAGCGGCCCGTAGAGCCGGCCGAGATACGCGGTGAGCGCAACCAGAGTGCCGACCTCGAGATCTCCCCGGGCCGCGAGACGGCCGCCGACGCCGTAGACGATCGCGGTCGCCAGCGATGCGACGAGGCTGAGCGAGACGAAGAATATTCGGCCGTACATGGCCTGGGTGACCCCGATGTCTCGTNCCCGCCGGGCCCGGCCGCGGAAGTTGACCTCCTCACGTTCCGGGGACCCGTAGAGCTGGGCCAGCATCGCGCCCGACACGTTAAATCGCTCGGTCATGGTGTTGTTCATGTCCGCGTTCAGCCCGTACCGTTCCCGGGTCAGCCGGGCGAGCCGGGGCGCGAACGCGCGAGCGGGAAAGATGAAAACCGGAAGTAACACCAGTGACACAACAGTGATCTGCCAGGACAGTACGAGCATCGCGGCAAGCACGAACCCGGCCGAGAGCACATTCGACAGCACTGAGGACAACGTGTTGGTGAACGCCGACTGCGCGCCGAGCACGTCGTTGTTCAACCGACTGATGAGCGCCCCGGTCTGGGTGCGGGTGAAGAACGCCAGCGGTTGGCGTTGCACGTGCCGGAAGATCTGGCTGCGCATCTCGTAGATCAGGCCTTCGCCGATACGGGCTGAGAACCAGCGCTGGGCGAGGGACAGGCCGGCGTCGAGGAGGGCCAGCGCGGCGACGACCGCCGCCAGTACCTCGACGTAGCCCACCCGGTGACGCCCGATCCCGCCGTCAATGATCTCCTTGAGGATCAGCGGGACGACCGCGCCGAGCGCGGCGCTCACCACGATGAGGAGGAGAAACCAGACCAGATGGCCACGCCAGGGCCGCGCGAAGGCCGCGATGCGGCGCAGCGTCCCCGGCCGCAGCGAGGTCCTCGCCGCCGTGCGGTCGCGGGTGACGGATCGCATGAAAGCCCCACTGTCCGAACCCGGTCTCATCACGCCTCCTACTTCCACTGCTTGCACTGTAAGCAAGTAAGCACACGTGGTTCGCGGTAATTCCCGCCGACCGGTGGCGGGCTCGGACGGTGGCGGGCTCGGACGGTGGTGATCGCGTGGCGGGCCCGCGACCAGGGCGGCCTCGGTCGAATCGGTCGCGGTCAGGGCGGCCTCGGACCGCGCCAGTCGGGGCGCGGGCCGCGATCGGGCGCCGTCCCCGGGCGGATCAGCCCGCGGCGATGCCCCGCGAGGCGTCCAGCAGGTCGAAAAGCGTACGCGCCCACGCCTCACCCTCGGCGTCGGGAAGATCGCGATGGTCGGCAGCGGCCCCGGCCCGCGTCGGGACCACGGATCGGCCGACCGGTCGGGCGCCGCGCAGAAGCGCCTTGACCTCGACGGTGACGGCACGGGATGCGGCGAGCAGGCCCGCGACCACCGTGTCGACCTCGTCGTCCAGGCGCGGGCGGGGTACCAGCCGCTGGGCCAGCCCGAGACGGGCCGCCTCCGCCGCACCAAGCGGCTGCCCCCCGGCCAGGCACAGGTCGAGGGCACGAGACCAGCCGATGAGGTCGGCCAGCCGGGTCAGCGCACCCGCCGCGGGCAGCAGGCCGCCGCGCGCCCAGACGGGGCGCAGCCCCGCGTCGACGGCGAAGATCCGTAGGTCGCAGGCGACCACGAGGGCGGTGCCCACGTCCTCGGTGACCTCCGCCACCGCGGCGATGCTGATGAGGTCGGCTCGCATGGTCAGCCGGTCGAGTGCCTCCCGCCAGACCCGGTACCCCTCGATCAGAGAGGCCGGATCCACTCGCGCGGGCGACGAGGGGAATGGTGCGTTCCTGGCGCCGCCCGGCGGACACGCCGCGGTGTCCGCGGCCGGCGGAACCTGATCGCCCACGCGGAGGACGGCGACCCGGACGTCGCCGCCCATGCGCCGCTGGGCGTCATCAAGGGCGGAGCCGAGACCCTCCAGGGATCCGGGATCACCGGATCCGGACAGCCGGATGGTCGCGACAGGTCCGACGACCTCCACCCGCAGTCCGGCCGCCGCCGATTCGGCGGCGGCCGGCACCGCCATGATCAGGCGCTCTTCTTCTTGGTGCCCCGGGTCGCACCGCCACGGCCGCGCAGGGTCGTGCCGGACTCCGACAGGATCCGGTGGACGAAACCGTACGAACGGCCAGAGGACTCGGCGAGCAGACGGATGCTCTGCCCACCTTCGTACTTCTTCCGAAGTTCGGCAGCGAGCTTGTCCCGCTCGGCGCCGGTGATCCGGGTTCCTTTCCTAAGCTCGGCCAACGTGGCCCCCTCCGTGTTCGATGATCTGCGAACCGATCTTCACTCAGCTCGAGTGAACGCGCCACTCGAAGCAGATGTGATCCATCACACGCGGCGCGCCGGTGCGTGACCGTGCCCTCGCGCTTCCATCTCCACGCCGACGCCAGCGCCGACATGGCCCGGGTCGCACCCGCCCGCACGCACGCCGGGCGTCCACGGCCGACCATGCACGGTGACCAGTGTCCCCAATCCCCTACGCACGGCCTAACAACGGCAACGGCGCGTCGCCGCGAACATCGTCACCAGCATGATCGGCGATCTTCCCTCAACGCAATACCGCAGGTACAACCAACAGTCGATCACTGTACAGAGCCCGCCGACGGACCGCGAACGCCGCAGATCAAACCGACTGATTACTCACACCCGGCACCGGCCCGTGCAGGGCCGTGGCCGGCGGGAAGACCACCGCCGCACGGTGCGTGCCCGCCCCCCGTGGCGCCGGTCCGGCCTGGGCTCGCGCACCCGGAACCCGCGCGCCGATCGGCCCTGGACCTCAGCCGGCAGGAGACTCGTTACCGTGCAGGGGTGGCCCGTGAAGTGATGATCGCCGGTTCGGCGCCGGGTACGTCCCGGGACGCGACGGCCGGCGGGGCGAGGCCGTGAGCGTCACCGGCAGCGCGTCGGAGCGGGCGGGCGTCCCGACGGCCGCGCGGGGATCGGCGGATCGGCGGGCCGGCGCGCCCACGGCGGCGCTCGGGCCGGCGGTGCGCGCGGAGCTCGCCGAGGCCGGGATCTGGCTGGCCCTGGTCGCCTTTGGGCTCGCCGGCACCGCCCTGCTGGCAAGCACCGACGTCGATCTCGGCCTGACGCGCCCCCCGTGGCACGACGGCTGGGAGCCGCGGCTGGACCCGCTCGTCGTGGTCCCGCTCGCGGTCGCCGCGGTCGTGATCGCGCTCACGGCCTGGTGGGCCTCGACGATCCGGCCGCCGGCCCAGCCCGGCGACACAACCCCGACCGCCGACGTCGTTCCGGGGGCCGCCACCGCCCCGGACACAGCGCCATCGGCCGCCTCGACCGCGCCGACCGACAGCTCCACCACCACCACCACCCACACAGCGCCACCGACCACCCCGGCCGCGCGGTCGGTGGTGTTCCGGTTGCCCTGGAGCGTTCTGCTGCTGCTGGGCTATCTCGGTTCGTTGGCATGGAGCCTCGCACTCGCCCTGGTCGCCCCCGGGGATCTCACCGCCGGCCTGCGGGCACCGGCGGACCTGCTCGCGGCGGCCGGCGCGGTCGGCGACGACCCGCTCGGCCTGCTCGCCGCCTACACGACGACGACGCCACACGCGGCCGCCGGCGCAGTCGCCGTGCTGCCGGCGCACCCGCCGGGTCCGGTGCTCGCCACCTGGCTGCTCACCCGGGCGGGGCTGCACGGCGCCGTGGCGATCGGCGTCCTGTTCACCGCGCTCGGCGCGCTGACCGTTCCGGTGGTGTGCGTCGCCATGCGCTCGCTGTGCCACGAGACCGCGGCCCGCCGGCTGGTTCCCGTCCTCGTCCTGGCGCCGTGGAGCGGCTGGCTGGCAGCCTCTCCGGACGCCGTCACCGCCACGCTTGCCGCGCTGGCGGTCGCCGTCGGCGTGGTCGGCTGCGAACCAGAGCGCCGGTCGGTCTGGTGGGCGCTGGCGAGCGGGCTGCTGCTGGGCCTGGCGGCGCTGTTCGGCTATGCCCCGGTGTGGTTGGGGGTGGCGGTCGCGGCCGCCTACTTCGTGCGGCGCCGGCCGCTGCTCAACGTCATCACCGGGCTCGGCGCGCTGCTGCCGCTGTGGCTGTTCTACGCCTGGGGCTTCTCCTGGCCGGACGGGCTGGCCCTGGCCAGCGCGCCGCGACCGTCGGCGGGAGCCGCGCTGGCCTGGATCTTCCTGGACCTGACCGTCCTGGTTCTCGCCACCGGTCCCGTCGCCGTCCGGGCCGCGCGCCGGCTGCGGCTGACGCCGGGCTGGCCGTTCCTGGTCGGTGCCACCGCCACCGTGCTGTTCGCGGTGGCCCTGGGCCTCGCCGAGGGCGGGGTGGAACGGAGCTGGCTGCCGGTGTTCCCCTGGCTGCTGGTCGCGGCGGTGGCACCCCGGCCCCGACCAGCCCGGCCGGGCGACCGGTTGCAGGCCGGCAGCCTGCCCGTCATCCTCGTGTCACTGACTGCGATCGGAGCCCTCGCCCTGCGGCTCTGCCTCGGCGGCCCCCCGGCCTGACCCGCCCCGGAGAAGGCCCGGAACCGCTCCGAACGAGGCGCGTCGGCGGCCGCGCGTCAGACGGCGGGCGCGGAGGTCGCCTCGGTGCCGCCCGCGGACGGTCGGGGCAGCGAGTCGCGGGGGATGTCCGGCTCCAGGAAGATTCGCATCGGGACCGTCAGGGACGCCCGCAGCGCCTCCTCGGCGCCGTCGATGGTCGCGGCGACCTCCCGCATCGTCGCCGTCGGCGCAATCCCGATCTTGGCGGCGACGAGCAGCTCGTCCGGGCCCAGGTGCAGGGTCCGCAGGTGGATGACCTTCGTCACCCCGGGCGCGGCGGCGAGCGTGCCGCGGATCGTCGCGACGGCCTGCGGGGTCGCCGCCTCCCCGACAAGCATGCCGTACGCCTCGGTCGCGACGAGCACGGCGACGACAAGCAGCAGGATGCCGATGGCCAGAGTGCCGGCCCCGTCCCAGATCGGATCGTCGAGCAGCAGGGTCAGCCCGACGCCAAGCAGGGCGAAGATCAGCCCCAGCTCGGCGGCCAGGTCCTCGAGCAGCACGATCGGCAGCTCCGGTGCGCGCGCCTCCCGGATGAACTGCCACCAGGAGCGGTCCCCCCGGGTCTTGCTCGACTCGCGGACCGCGGTGGACAGCGAGTACGACTCCAGCCCGACGGCGATCACCAGGATGACGATCGCGATGAGGCCGCTGTCCAGCTCATGCGGGTGGCGGAGTTTCTCGACGCCCTCGTAGACGGAGAACAGCCCGCCGACACTGAACAGCACGATGGCGACGAGGAAGGCGGCGATGTACCGCGCGCGGCCGTACCCGAAGGGATGCTCCTCGTCGGGCGGGCTGGCCGACTTGCGCTGGCCGAGCAGCAGCAGACCCTGGTTGCCGGAGTCGGCGACCGAGTGAATGGATTCGGCGAGCATCGACGACGACTGCGTGAGCAGGAACGCCACGAACTTCGTCACCGCGATGCCCAGGTTGGCGGCCAGCGCCGCCAGAACCGCCTTGGTGCCGCCCTGCGTACTCACAAAGACTCTCCACTTCGGGTCAGGCCGGTGTCCCCTCCGACCTGACGCCCCAGTCTGGCAAGTCCGCCCCGCCGGTCCTGCGGCGGGTACGGGCGCGCCCGGTGGCGCGAGCGTCTCGGTGTCGCGAGCGTCCCGGGGCGCGGGCGTCCCGACGGGGCGACGGACCGCCCCCGGCGGGCGTCACGCCAGGGTGATCAGCTCCATGAGATCGGGTGACCAGTTGTCCTCGACGCCGTCGGGCAGCATCAGCACCTTCTGCGGGTCGAGCGCCTCGACCGCACCCGGGTCGTGCGTGACGAGCACCACCGACCCCTTGTAGGTGCTCAGCGCGGCGAGCACCTCGTCCCGGGAGGCGGGGTCGAGGTTGTTCGTCGGCTCGTCGAGCAGCAGCACGTTCGCCGAGCTGCACACCAGTCCGGCCAACGCCAGGCGGGTCTTCTCGCCACCGGAGAGGGTCTGCGCGCGCTGCTCCACGGTGTCACCGCTGAACAGGAACGCGCCGAGGATGCGCCGCAGCTCCACGTCGGAGGTGCCCGGCGCGGCGGCCCGCATGTTGTCGAGCACGGAGCGGTCGGTGTCCAGCGTCTCGTGTTCCTGCGCGTAGTAGCCCAGCCGCAGGCCGTGCCCCGGATGCACCTCGCCGGTGTCCGGNCGCTCCTGCCCGGCGAGAATGCGCAGCAGCGTCGTCTTGCCGGCGCCGTTGAGCCCGAGGACGACCACCCGGGACCCGCGGTCGATCGCCAGGTCGACGTCGGTGAACACCTCCAGCGAACCGTAGGACTTCGACAGGCCGGTGGCGGTCAGCGGGGTGCGCCCGCAGGGTGCCGGGTCCGGGAAGCGCAGCTTCGCCACCCGGTCGGCGACGCGGACCTCGGCGAGGCCGGCGGCCAGCCGCTCGGCACGGCGGTCCATCTGGTGGGCGGCGCGGGCCTTGGTCGCCTTCGCCCGCATCTTGTCGGCCTGCGCCTTCAGTGAGTCGATCTTCTTCTCGGCGTTGGCGCGCTCCCGCTTGCGGCGCCGCTCGTCGAGCTCCCGCTGGCTGAGGTACGTCTTCCAGTTGACGTTGTAGACGTCGAGGGCGGCGCGGTTGGCGTCGAGGTGGAAGACCTTGTTGACGCACCGGTCGAGCAGGTCGACGTCGTGGCTGACGACGACGAGGCCGCCGTTGTGCGCGCGCAGGAAGTCGCGCAGCCAGACGATGGAGTCGGCGTCGAGGTGGTTCGTCGGCTCGTCGAGCAGCAGCGTCGCATCCGAGCTGCCGGACCCGGCGAACAGGATCCGGGCCAGCTCCACCCGGCGGCGCTGTCCGCCGGACAGCGTGCCGATGGGCTGGGCGAGCACCCGGTCGGCCAGGCCCAGCGACGAGCAGATCCGGGCCGCCTCCGCCTCGGCGGCGTACCCGCCGAGCGTGCCGAAGCGCTCCTCCAGACTGCCGTAGCGGCGGATCGCCGCGTCCCGGGCCTTCGCGTCGACCAGCTCGGCCATCTCGAGCTGCAGCTTCTCCATCTCGCGCAGCAGGACGTCGAGGCCGCGGGCCGACAGCACCCGGTCGCGGGCGGTGTCGGTCGGGTCGCCGGCGCGCGGATCCTGCGGCAGGTAGCCCAGCTCGCCGCGGACATCGACGCCACCGGCGAACGGAAGGCCCTCGCGCGCCAGCACCTTCAGCAGCGTCGTCTTACCCGCGCCGTTGCGCCCGACCAGACCGATCCGGTCGCCCTGCTGCACCCGGAAGGAGACGGGCTCGATCAGGGTGCGGGCTCCGGCGCGCAGTTCGAGCTCGGACACGATGATCATTGAGGTTGGGCCTCTTTCGGGCTTCCTGGCGACGCCGTGGTGACGTCAGACGGCTACGGACGACGGTGGAAACGCCACCGGGGCGGGACATCATCCGATCACGACACGGCGATGCTCATGCCGTCCAGACTACGGTGCCGTCTTCGGGTGGCGACGCCCTCCGGTCGCGACGTCGCCGCCCGCGAGGTCAGGCCAGGCGCGTCACGGCGACGGTGACGCCGAGGGAGGTGGAGGTGCCGCCGGAGAAGACGCCGCGCACGGGCGGGACGTCGTTGTAGTCACGGCCGCGGGCGACGACCACGTGCTGCTCGCCGGCGGGGACCGCGTTGGTCGGGTCGAAGCCCCACCACTGGCCGAGCCAGCCCTCCACCCAGGCGTGCGACTGCCCCTCGACGGTCTCGCCGACCTCCGCGGCGGCGGAGGGGTGCTGGTAGCCGGAGACGTAGCGCGCCGGCATGCCCGCCGCCCGCATCAGGACCAGCGCGAGGTGGGCGAAGTCCTGGCAGACGCCCTCCCGGCGCCGCCACGCCTCCACCGCGGAGGTGTGCACGCCGGTGGTGCCGCGGCGGTAGGCGAGGCGTTCGCGCACCCAGTCGCCGACGGCGGGGATGAACTCCCGCGGCCCGTGGCGGGCGGCGAGGTCGCGGGCGGCGGCGGAGAGCTCGGGGTGCTCCGGGGTGGACGCCGACGGGCGCAGGTACTCGACGAACTCGTCCGCGACCGGGTCGGCGCCCAGCCGCTCCCAGGTGGGGACGTCGGTTGGGGGCTGCGGCGCCGCGGCGGTCTGCACGATCGACCGGCCCGTGACGACGAGCTCGGTGTGCGGGGTGTGCAGGTCGAACGCGGTGACCTGGGTGCCCCAGTAGTCCCAGTAGCGGTAGGTGGTCGCCGCCGGCTCGGTGCGGACCGTGGCCTCCAGCGTGAGCTGGGACGCGGCGGTCTGCGGGATGATCCTGACCTCGTTGTAGGAGGACAGCACGGGGCTGGCGTAGCGGTAGCCCGTCGAGTGCTCGATGCGGATCTGCCAGCTCACCAGGAGTCCCCTCGGATGGGTCGGGTGGGCCGGGTCGGGCCCACCGAGCGGGTCGGGCTCGCCGGCCGCCCCCGGCGCAGCGCCGGGGCCCGCCGCGTCCACCGGACCGCGGCGTCGCCCCGAGCCGGGTGGACCACCCGGGTGGGGCTGGCCGGGCGAGTCAGCCGCGACGGCCGGCTCATGCCGGCACCTCCATCGCCCAGGACCGCGGCGCCTCCCGGGCGAAGTAGCGAGCCGTCACCTCGCCGCTGACCGACGAGCAGGTGCTCTGCAGGGAGGCGAGCAGGTCCGGCATGTTCTCGACGAGTTCGGCGACGCTGTGGAACTCCAGCTCCGTGCGGGTCCGCCCGACCGTCCGCCGGGCGGCGTCGTCGACGGTGGACCGAGGCCGGCCGCGGCCGCCGTCGAGTTCGGCGAGGATGTCCTCGGCCAGCGCCAGCGACCAGTACACCGAGCGCGGGAACAGCCGGTCGAGCAGCAGGAACTCGGCGACCCGGGCGGCGTCGACGGCGCGCCGGTAGGTCCGCAGGTACGCCTCGTGCGCGCCGCAGGAGCGCAGCAGACTGATCCAGCTCTGCGAGTGCGGGTCGTCGCTGATGCTCGACGACAGCAGCCGGGAGGTCATGTCGACGCGTTCCAGGCTGCGGCCGAGCACCAGGAAGCGCCAGCCGTCGTCACGGGCGAGGGTGGCGTCGACCAGCCCGGCGAGCATCGCGGTGCGCTCGCGGACGTAGCGGAAGAACACGTGCGGGCCGAGGCGGCGGGCCAGCTCCTCGGTGTGCGGCAGGTCGTTCCAGGTGGCGTTGAGGCATTCCCAGACGTCGCTGGAGACGACCACGCGCGCGCTGCGGGCGTTCTCCCGGGCCGCCGAGAGCGCCCCGGTGATGCTGAACGGCCGCGCCGGGTCGTAGGCGAGGGTCTCGGTCACCGTGCGGGAGTCGACCTGCTGGTCGAACGTGGCGGGCTGGCCCATGACGGCGAGCAGCTCGCGGCCGGCGGAGCTCGCGTCGAGCCACGGGTCCTCCAGCACCCGGTGGACGTGGACGTCGAGGATGCGGGCGGTGGACTCGGCCCGCTCCACGTAGCGGCCGATCCAGAACAGCGACTCGGCGATCCGGCTCAGCATCCCCGGCTCCCCGCGGCGATCCCGGCCTGGTTCTGCTGCTGTTGTTGCTGCTGGTCGGAGGAGACCGGGCCGTGGTCCGGGCCGCTGGCGGGGCGGACGGCGGCACCGGGCGGGCGGGCCATCGGCAGCGCCGGTTCGCGCGGGTTGCGCTCGGCGGCGAGCACCCAGGTGTCCTTGGAGCCGCCGCCCTGACTGGAGTTGACGACCAGGCTGCCCCGCGGCAGCGCGACCCGGGTGAGCCCCCCGGGCAGCACCCACACCTTGTTGCCGTCGTTGACGGCGAACGGGCGCAGGTCCACGTGCCGGGGGCCGAGGCGGTCATCGGTCAGCGTCGGCGACGTCGAGAGCTTCACGACCCGCTGGGCGATCCAGCCGCGGGGGTCCTCGCTGACCCGCACCCGCAGCTCGGCGAGTTCGGCGTCGCTGGCCTGGGGCCCGATGACGATGCCCTTGCCGCCGGAGCCGTCGACCGGCTTGACGACGAGGGAGTCCAGGTGGTCAAGGACGTAGGCCCGCTGGTCGGGATCCTCCAGCCGGTAGGTGTCGACGTTCGGCAGGATCGGCTCCTCGCCGAGGTAGTACCGGATGAGCTCGGGGACGTAGGTGTACATCAGCTTGTCGTCGGCGACCCCGTTGCCGACCGCGTTGGCGATCGTCACGTGCCCGCCGCGGGCGGCGTTGACCAGGCCGGCGCAGCCGACCATCGACTCCGGCCGGAAGTGCAGCGGGTCGAGCCAGTCGTCGTCCACCCGGCGGTAGACGACGTGCACCGGCTGCTCGCCCTCGGTGGTCCGCATGGTGACCTTGTTGTCGCGCACCGACAGGTCGCGGCCCTCGACCAGCTCCACGCCCATCTGCCGGGCCAGCAGCGCGTGCTCGAAGTAGGCGGAGTTGTACACGCCCGGGGTGAGCACGACCACCGTCGGGTCGGCGACCTCCGGCGGCGCGGCGGCGCGCAGCGCGTGCAGCAGGTGGGTGGCGTAGTCGGCGACCGGCCGCACCCGGTGGGTGGCGAAGAGCTCCGGGAACACCCGGGTCATCGCCCGGCGGTTCTCGATCACGTAGCTGACCCCGGACGGCACCCGGACGTTGTCCTCCAGGACGCGGAAGCCGCCCTGCTCGTCGCGGATGAGGTCGATGCCGGACACGTGCGCCCGCACCCCGTTCGGCGGGTCGATGCCGTGCGCCGCGCGGTGGAAGTGGGCACTGGTCAGCACGAGCCGGCGTGGCACGATGCCGTCGGCGAGCACCTCGGCCGGCCCGTAGACGTCCGCCAGGAACGCCTCCAGCGCCTGGACACGCTGGGTGACGCCGCGTTCGATGACGTCCCACTCGTCGCCGGCGAGCAGCCGCGGCACGAGGTCCAGGGGAAACGGCCGCTCCTCACCGAAGAGGTTGAAGGTGATGCCCGCGTCCCGAAACGCCCGGTCCAGGGCGACCTTGCGGGCCGCGAGATCTGCGCTGCTGAGGGGTTGCAACGCGTCGTAGAGGGCGGCGTACACGTCCCGGGGGGTGTTCGACGCCTCGAACACCTCGTCCCAGGCCGCCGTGGCCGCCGCCTCTGCCGGATAACCCTCGAACAGGTCCGCCACAGCCCGGAGCGTAATTTGCGCGTGTTACCTCCGCGTGACGTCGCCGACCTGGACCGGGCTGGTCACCCTCACCGGATGGTGGGGTGGGGGCCCCGGCCCTCCCTGCCAACCCGGCGCGGACCGCCTCGACGCGCACCAGGCAGACTTGAACCCGCTTGGCCCGGGCCGCGAGACCATGGCCGCCGACCGCCCATCCCACCGCGTGCGCCGAAGCATGCGGGCCGACCGAAAGGCCGAACGATGTCGACGCTGCTGGTGACCGGAGCCGCCGGGTTCATCGGATCGAACTTCGTCCGCTACTGGCGCGAGCGGCACCCCGCGGACGCCGTCGTGGCGTTCGACGCCCTGACCTACGCGGGCTGCCGGGAGAACCTGGCCGACCTCGCCGAGCGCATCACCTTCGTCCACGGCGACATCCGCAACCGCGAGCTCGTCGAGTCCACGCTGCGCGAGCACTCGGTCGACGTGATCGTGAACTTCGCCGCGGAGTCGCACAACAGCCTGGCGATCATCCGGCCGGGAGACTTCTTCTCGACGAACGTGATGGGCACCCAGGCGCTGCTGGAGGCGGCCCGCACGGTCGGGATCGCCCGCTTCCACCAGATCTCCACCTGCGAGGTCTACGGCGACATGGACCTCAACGACCCGGGCGCCTTCACCGAGGACGCCCCCTACCTGCCGCGCACCCCGTACAACGCGGCGAAGGCCGGCAGCGACCACGCCGTGCGCGCCTACGGCTACACCTACGACCTGCCGGTCACGATCACCAACTGCTCGAACAACTACGGGCCGTACCAGTTCCCGGAGAAGGTCATCCCGCTGTTCGTGACCCGGGCGCTGCAGGGCGAGCAGCTCCCGCTGTACGCGTCGACGACGAACCGGCGCGAGTGGCTGCACGTGATGGACCACTGCCGGGCGATCGACGCCGTACTCGACCGCGGCCGCGTCGGCGAGACCTACCACGTGGGCTCCGGGGTCGAGGCCGACATCTCCACGATCGCCGACACCGTCCTCGCCGAGCTCGGCCTGCCCGCGTCACTGAAGACGATCGTGCCGGACCGGCCCTCCCACGACCGCCGCTACCTGCTGGACTCCACCAAGCTGCGCACGGAGCTCGGCTGGTCGCCACTGATCGACTTCAGCGAGGGGATGCGCTCCACCATCGCCTGGTACAAGGAGAACGAGTCCTGGTGGCGCCCGCTGCTGGGCCGCTCCCCGGTCACCGAGACCGCCTGGAAGAACTGACCACCCGCCACGAGTCGGCAGCGTTACTGCCAGCACACATACTGGCAGCGCACCTTACGGCGATGTGGTCGACAGTGACGCGACGCGCCAGATCTGTCACACCTTCCTGGCATGGTGGCGGCATGCCCACTTCCGCCCACGAGATACCGCTTGAGCTCCTCCGGCTCGACCCCGCCCTGCCCGACTGGGTCCAGACGGAGCTGCTCGGCGGTGAGGACGCGCCGGCGTTCGATCACGCCCGGTTGCATGACCCCCATGTGCGTCCGCAGACCTTTCTCGCCGACGCGATGGTGCTGTACTGCGACTCGGAGGACACCCCGGTACGGGGCACCGTCTACGAGGTTCAGCGCGGCCGTGACCCGCGCAAGCTGGGGTCGTGGAAGCTGTATGTCGGACATCTGGAGACCGAGTTCCGGGTGACGGCTTCGCTGGTGGTGTTCGTGCCGGATCCGGCGGTCGCCCGCTGGTACCGCGACCAGATCGCCGCGGACACCCACAGCGGGGCGCGGTTGTCTCCGCGGATGTTCACCGCCGACGATGTTCCGCTGCTCCCGGACGTCGAGCAGGCGACGGCGCGGCCGGCGTCCGCGCTGTTCGCGGCGACGTGCCATCTCGACGACGCCGACATCGACGTGATGTTCCCGGCACTGCTCGCGGCGCTGGACGCACTGGAACCCGAGAAGAAGATCTTTTACGATGATGTGACCGTGGGTCGGCTGCCCCAGGCGGCCCGCGACCGATGGGAGGCTTTCCTCATGACGACTGCCGTCGGACGGCGTTACCACTACGAACGCTACAACGAGATCGACGCACGCGGAGAGGCTCGCGGAGAAGCCCGTGGCGAGGCTCGCGGCGAGGCTCGCGGCGAGGCGAAGGCGGTACTGCTCGTGCTGGACAGCCGCGGGGTCCCCGTGCCCGAGGCGATTCGCCAGCGGATCCTGGAGTGCGTCGACATCGACCTGCTGGATCTGTGGCTACGGCGCGCAGCCACGGCGGACACCGTCGACGACGTCATCCGCGGCCACACCGGCCAGGCCTGAGGGATCCCGCCGGGCGGGCCGGTGCCCCGTGGCGTCGTTCGGCCAGCTAGCGGCTGGCCACGGAGTCGTACAGGGCCGCGGTGCGCTCGGCGACGGCCGCCCAGCCGAACTCGCCGACCGCCCGCTCCCGCCCAGCGCGGCCCATCGCCGCGGCCCGCGCCGGGTCGGCGAGCACGGTGTTGACGGCGTCGGCGAGCGCCTTCGGCTCGTCGGGCGGCACGAGCAGCCCGGTGACGCCGTCGTCGACGACCTCCGGGATGCCGCCGACGCGGGAGGCGACGACGGCGGTGCCGCAGGCCATCGCCTCCAGGTTGACGATGCCCAGCGGCTCGTACACCGACGGGCAGACGAACACGGTGGCGTGGCTGAGGAGCTGGATGACCTCGGGCTTGGTCAGCATCCCGTTCAGCCAGACGACGCCGCCGCGCTCGACGCGCAGCCCGTCGACCAGGGCGGTGGTCTCCGCGAGCAGCTCCGGGGTGTCCGGGGCGCCGGCACAGAGCACGAGCTGCGCCCGCGGGTCGATCGCCGACGCGGCGCGCAGCAGCACCGGCAGCCCCTTCTGCCGGGCGATCCGCCCCACGAAGATCACCGTGGGCCGCTCCGGGTCGACCCCGTGCCGTTCCAGCACGTCGGTTGCCGGGTCGGGCCGGTACTCGTCGGTGTCGATGCCGTTGCGGATCACGTGCACCCGCGCCGGGTCGACCGCCGGGTAGGCGTCGAGGATGTCGGCACGCATCCCGGCGCTCACCGCGACCACCGCCGCCGCGGACTCGATGGCGATCCGCTCGGACCACGACGACAGCCGGTAGCCGCCGCCGAGCTGCTCGGCCTTCCACGGCCGGCGCGGCTCCAGCGAGTGCGACGTCATCACGTGCGGGACGCCGCCGAGCAGGGCGGCGAGGTGGCCGCCGAGGTTGGTGTACCAGGTGTGGGAGTGGATCACGTCCGCGCCGACGGCCGCCGCGGCCATCGACAGGTCCATCGACAGGGTGCGCAGCACGTCGTCGGTGCCGGCGAGCGCCGCCCAGCTCGGGTGGGCGCGCACCGCGGCGACGCCCGGCCCGCCGGACGCCTCCACCACGGCCCGGTCGCCGCCGGCGGCCGCCTCCCGATGCCCGCCGGCCTCCCGGTGCACGGTGAGGTCGACCAGCCGGGCGAGCTCGCGGGCCAGGTACTCGACGTGCACACCCGCCCCGCCATAGACGTCCGGGGGAAACTCGCGGGTGAGCAGCGCGACGCGCATGGACTGTCTCTCCATCGACGGGTTGGTGGTGTTGCAGGGGCCGGTGGTGCTGGTGCGGTGGTGCTGGTGCNGTGGTGCGGGGGCGCGCCGGAGCGGGCGGCGGGGAGTCAGTCGGTGACGGTGACGCCCTTGCCGACCACGGTGATGCCGCGTTCGCTGACGGTGTAGCCGCGGGCGCGGTCGCGGTCCTTGTCGACGCCGACCTGAGCGCCCGGCGGGACGTGGACGTTCTTGTCGAGGATCGCGTCGCGGACGACGGCGCCGCGCCCGACGACGGCGTTGTCGAGGACGACCGCGCGGTCGACCTCGGCCCAGGAGTTGACCCGCACGCCTGGCGAGAGCACAGAGGAACGCACGGTGCCCCCGGAGACGATCACGCCGTTGCTGACGATGCTGTTGATCGCCATGCCGGTACGCCGCGGATCGTCGTGGACGAACTTGGCCGGCGGCAGCGACGGCACGCTGGTCAGGATCGGCCACTCGCGGTTGTACAGGTTGAACACCGGGTCGAGCGCGCACAGGTCCATCTGCGCGTCGAAGTAGGAGTCGAGCGTGCCGACGTCACGCCAGTAGCCGCGGTCCCGGTCGGTCGTGCCGGGCACGACGTTGTCGCTGAAGTCGTAGACGGCCGCGGCCCGCTGCGAGACGAGCATCGGGATGATGTCGCCGCCCATGTCGTGCGGGCTGTCCTCGTCGGCGGCGTCCTTCCGCAGCGCCTCGATGAGCACGTCGGTGGAGAAGACGTAGTTGCCCATGGACGCGAACGTCTCCTCGGGGCTGTCCGGCAGGCCGGGCGGGTCGGCGGGCTTCTCCAGGAACGCCTCGATGGTCCGACCGTCCCGGCCGGTCTGGATCACCCCGAACGACCGGCCGTCCGCGCGCGGCACCCGCAGCCCGGCGACGGTCACCCCGGCACCGGACTCGAGATGCTGGGCGACCATCTGCCGGGGATCCATCCGGTAGACGTGATCGGCGCCGAAGACGACGACGATGTCCGGATTGTCGTCGTGGACGAGGTTCAGCGACTGGTGGATCGCGTCGGCGCTGCCGGCGAACCACCGCGGGCCGAGGCGCTGCTGCGCCGGCACCGGGGTGACGTAGTTCCCCACCAGGTTGCTCATCCGCCACGTCGTGGTGATGTGCCGGTCGAGGCTGTGGCTCTTGTACTGAGTAAGCACGGCGATCCGCAGATAGCCGGCGTTCACGAGGTTGGACAACACGAAGTCGATCAGCCGGTACAACCCACCGAAGGGAACGGCGGGCTTGGCCCGGTCAGCCGTCAGCGGCGCCAGCCGCCGTCCGGCCCCCCCGGCCAGCACCAGGCCGAGGACCCGCGGGCTCGGCACAGACTTGCTCCCGTCTCATGGCGTGGTCTGCGGGGCGATCCGCGGGCCGATACGCCCTGTCCCCCAGCGGGTTTCCCACCAGACCCGAGGTCCCGACCGACACGCCGAGCCGCACCGAGCACGAAGGGAGATTCCGCTGAATGAGAGCCACTGCCGGGAAGGACCGATGACGCCGCCGATCGCCTGTTGCGACCCTACAAGCTGGGCCTGGAAGGCTCGGAACCGCCGCCGGACGACTGCCCCGAACGGGGTCGTCCCCGGCCTCGAACCGGCCCGGTCGGGCCACGCCGATCGACCGAGCCACGCGACCGCCCACGTCTCCTAAGCCGCGGGGCGAGGGATGACGCGGACGTCGAGGTCGGCATCGAGAGCCTCGGCGAGCCGTTCCAGCACCGGCAGTGTCGGTACGGTGCCACCGGCCTCGAACCGTGCCACCGCCGACTGCGTCATGCCCGCCGCAGCGGCCAGCTCGGCCTGGCTCCAGGCGCGCCGCTGGCGCAGCTCCCGCACCGACCGGCCCAGCTCGAACGCCAGCCTGGCCGACTGGTAAGCATCCCGCGCACCCAGCTCGCCCATCCGCCGTTCCCGCAGCTGCGCCCAGTCCGACCGTTCAGCCATCGCCGCCATCCCTCGCATCCTCGTCTGCCGTGTGCTCGGCGGCCAGGCACCGCGCCAGCGCACGCCTCGCTCGGGACACCCCGGCGGCCTCTCGCATCCGCGTCTTGGCGAACACCGTCAGCAGCACCATCCGCCTGCCCGACGCTATCCAGTAGGTCACCCGGACAGCCCGACCTTCCAGATGGAACCGCAGCTCCCGCAGCTTGCCGTCGAGCTGCCGTGTGTACGGCTCACCCAGCAACGGCCCCTGCGCAGCGAGCAGGTCCACCTAGAAGGCGGCCGTCGCAAACTGCGCGGTCGGCAACCGCTCCAGCCAGTCCCGGACCTCCGGTTCCAGCTCGACGGTACCCCAGTTCATAGCGTTGACGCTATATTCGATCGACGGCGATCCAGGCGGCAGGACCGAGGCAGGCACCACCCGGACCACGCACGCCATAGTCCGCCAGCGGGAAAGGTGGGATGCCCGCCCGGTTAAAAGCGGCCGGGGCGTCGGCCGCCCGGCCGTCAGCTCAGGACGACCCGGCGATCACCGAAGTCGGCGATGATCTCGACTTTCCCGCCGAGGGCTTCCACGTAGGCCCGGATGGTCGACAGCCCAGCACGATCGAGAGCTCCCCGCTCAAGATCGGACACAGGGGGCTGCCTGACGTGCATCCGCTCCGCGAGCTCGACCTGCGTGAGTCCCTGCTCCTCGCGGATCTCCCGCAGCCGGTAGGCACGCACCTCGGCATCGATCCGGGCCCGGTGCTCGGCAACCCTGTCCTCGCGAGGCGGTCGCCTGGACCGCGTCTCGTTCCAGGTGGACGCCACGGCCCCGCCTCCTGTCGATTCAGTCGCCATGATCATCATGTAGCCAGTCGTCGTACCGGTCGTCGGCAACTTTGATGTTGCGGAACACCTTGATCGCCACGCGGTTCCGCGGAACACCTGGCCGGGGCCAGGGGCCCCGGCCGGGGCCGAGGGGCTGGCTTGGCGAGGTGGGCCAGGTTCACGACCCTCGCCTCGCTCGGCGGCCGCGGAGACGGCATGAGTCGGCTCTTGAGATGGACCCAAGGCTGCGAAGTCGCGTGGCCACGCAGGCGGCGACCGACGTGCGTAATGAAGACGCGTGCGGGCCTACCCGCAGAAACAGCAATTTCCGTCAGGCGTTGACCGACATGTCGTCGGCGCGGCCCGCGGTGTGTACGGCACTGCTAGTGTCGGCCAGAGAGGACTCAACTTCGCTGTTGAGGCGACTTCGCTGTTGAGACGAGACGCCGTGAGCTGTTTAAACCCCGGCGACGCGGAACACCGTTTCTACGTCGTCGACGACCGAGCTGTCGACGACCATCTGGGCGAAGCGATCCGGCCGTTGTAGCGCCATATACTCATTCTCGGCCGGCATCCATTCGTTGACCCATTGATCACGCGACTCCTCCCCGTCGCGTTGTAGACCGCGAGCGAGGCGTAGTGCTGGTTCTGCCTGACAGAACACGGTGAAAGTGTAACAAGCGCGTAGCTTCCGCTCGAGACAGTAGACGCCCTCGACAATGAGGGATGCACCGGCGGGGACCTGAATCCATCCGGCAAGATCGTCCTTGATCCAGTCATAGCGCTGATAGCGCAGTGCGGCGCCGGCCGCACCTGGAATGGCGACCTGGTCGGCGAGCCGAGGCAGATCGAACAGTGGGCCAACGGCGCCCCGCCGTTCAGTCCGCCGACTGGAGGGCAGGTAGAAGTCGTCGACATGCACGACGTGCGCGGAAGGGATGGCAGCCGCCAGCTGACCGGCCAGCGTGCTCTTGCCGGCGGCGCCTGGGCCGTCGATCCCGACGAGGACCCTCGGACGAGCCGCAGCGGCACATATGATGCGCTCGGCCAGAACAGCGATATCCACGGTGTCGGCTGCGGTCATGGTGATTCCAGCCCAGGCTCACATCGAGATGGCGATATTCAGCGAAGCCGGGGGCTGAACGTCAATCCGTTCACCGGCATTTATTCGGCCGCCCAGGGCCGTGCAGGCGCTGCGGCGAAACCCGGATGATCGGGGCGGCGGCCCGGTCTGGCCGGAGGACGATCCCGGCCAGACCGGCGGCGGCTCGCTGGGCGGGTCAGACGTTGAAGCCGAGGGCGCGCAGCTGCTCGCGGCCGTCGTCAGTGATCTTGTCAGGGCCCCACGGGGGCATCCAGACCCAGTTGATCGTCACGCCGGCGACGAGGCCGTCCGGGCCGTCGACGAGCGCGGAGCGGGTCTGGTCCTCGATGACGTCGGTCAGCGGGCAGGCCGCCGAGGTCAGCGTCATGTCGAGGGTGACGGTGTTGTCGTCGGCGACGTGGATGCCGTAGACGAGCCCGAGGTCGACGACGTTGATGCCGAGCTCGGGGTCGACGACGTCGCGCATCGCCTCCTCGATGTCGGCGAACTCGGCGAGTTCCAGGCCCGCGGCCCGCTCCGCGACGGTGGCTGGCGCGGGCGTCTCGGTGCCGCCGGTCGGCTGCGCCGGGGCGTCGCTCGCCGCCGTCTCGTCACGGGTGTCGGTTACCACTTCGCTCATGGCTTCTCCTGCTCGGGTACGTCCAGGGCGGGGCCGGCGCCGGCACCGGCGGCGGGCGTCAGCGACGGGGCCGCGAGGCCGGGGGTGGGCGCGGCGGCGGCGGCCGGGTCGACGGCCTTGGCGGTCGCGTCCTTCCAGGCCATCCAGGACAGCAGGGCGCACTTGACCCGCGCCGGGTACTTGGAGACGCCGGCGAACGCGACGGCGTCCTCCAGCACGTCCTCGTTGCCCTCCGCGGTGCCCCGCGACTGCATCAGCGCGAGGAACTCGCGTTCGAGCTCCAGCGCCTCGTCGACCTTCTTGCCGATGACCAGGTCGCTCATGACGCTCGCCGAGGCCTGGCTGATCGAGCAGCCCTCGCTCTCGTAGGAGACGTCCTCGACGACCCCGTCGGAGACCTTCACCCGCAGGGTGACCTCGTCGCCGCAGGTCGGGTTGACGTGGTGCACCTCGGCGTCGAACGGGTCGCGCAGGCCGCGGTGCAGCGGATTGCGGTAGTGGTCCAGGATGATCTCCTGGTACATGGAATCGAGCTTCACCTCGAGAAGAACCTCCGAACCCCGTGCAGACCTTCCACCAGCGCGTCGACCTCGCCGGTCGTCGTGTACAGGTGGAACGACGCCCGGGTCGTGGCCGGCACGCCGAAACGCAGGCAGACCGGCCGGGCGCAGTGGTGGCCGACGCGCACGGCGATGCCGCGCTCGTCGAGGAGCTGGCCGACGTCGTGCGGGTGAATCGCCCGGCCGGCGTCGTCGTGCAGGACGAAGGAGATCGCCCCGCCGCGGTCGGTGCCGGTCGGCGGGCCGATGATCCGGGTGCCGGGCACGGTGGCGAGCGCGTCGAGGGCGTACGCGGTGACGGCGTGCTCGTGCGCGGCGATCGCCGGCATGCCCAGCGCCGTCAGATAGTCGACGGCGGCGCCGAGCCCGACGACCTGGCTGATCATCGGGGTGCCGGCCTCGAAGCGGTGCGGCGGGGCCGCGTAGGTCGACCCCTCCATCGTGACGATCTCGATCATCTCGCCGCCGCCGAGGAAGGGCGGCATGACCTCCAGGAGCTCGTAGCGCCCCCAGAGCACCCCGACGCCGGTCGGCGCGCACATCTTGTGGCCGGTGAAGGCCAGGAAGTCCACGCCGAGCTCGGCGACGTCGATCGGCATGTGCGGCACCGACTGGGAGCCGTCGAGGACGGTGAGCGCGCCGACCTCGCGGGCCCGGGCGACGATCCGCGCCACCGGGTTGACCGTGCCGAGGATGTTCGACTGGTGGACCATCGAGACGACCTTCGCCCGGTCGGTGATGACCGCGTCGAGGTTGTCGAGGTTCAGCCGGCCGTCGTCGGTCAGGCCGATCCAGCGCAGAGTGGCGCCGGTGCGCCGGGCGAGCATCTGCCAGGGCACCAGGTTGGAGTGGTGCTCCATCTCGGTCACGACGATCTCGTCGCCGGGGCCGAGCCGGAACCGCTCCGCCTCCCCGCCGGTGGTCTCCGCGTTGCTCATCGCGTAGGCGACGAGGTTGAGCGCCTCGGTGGAGTTCTTCGTGAAGACGACCTCGCGCCGGTCGGTCGCGCCGATGAAGGCGGCGACCTTGTCCCGCGTCGCCTCGTACAGGCCGGTGGCCTCCTCGGCGAGCACGTGGATGCCACGGTGCACGTTGGCGTTGTGCAGCTCGTAGTAGGCGCGCTCGGCGTCCAGGACGGCCAGCGGCTTCTGCGAGGTGGCGGCGCTGTCGAGGTAGACCAGCGGCAGGTCGTCGTGCACCGTGCGGGCCAGGATCGGGAAGTCCTTGCGGACCTGCTCGACGTCGAAGCCTGTGGCGCCCGGTGTGCCGCCGGCGATCAGCGACTCGGTGAGCGTCATGACACCGCCCCCGCTCCCGCCGGCGCCGCGGCCCCGCCGCCCTTGACGTAACGGTCGTAGCCGGAGTCCTCCAGCACGGCGGCGAGCTCCGGGCCGCCCTCGTCGACGATCCGCCCGGCCGCCATCACGTGCACGAACTCGGGCTTGATGTAGCGCAGGATGCGGGTGTAGTGGGTGATGAGCAGGATGCCCGTCTCCCCCTTGGCCCGCACGGCCTCGATGCCGCCGGAGACGATGCGCAGCGCGTCGACGTCGAGGCCGGAGTCGGTCTCGTCGAGCACGGCGATCTTCGGCTTGAGCAGCGCCATCTGGAGGATCTCGTGGCGCTTCTTCTCACCACCGGAGAAGCCCTCGTTGACGCCGCGCTCGGCGAACGACGGGTCCATCTCCAGGGCCTCCATGGAGGCCTTGACCTCCTTGACCCAGGTCCGCAGCTTCGGCGCCTCGCCGCGCACGGCCGTGGCCGAGGAGCGCAGGAAGTTCGACACCGACACCCCGGGGATCTCCACCGGGTACTGCATCGCCAGGAAGATCCCGGCGCGGGCGCGGGCGTCGACGCCCAGCGCGAGGACGTCCTCACCGTCGAGCGTGATGCTGCCGTCGGTCACGGTGTACTTGGGGTGGCCCGCGATCGAGTACGACAGCGTCGACTTGCCCGAGCCGTTCGGACCCATGATCGCGTGCGTCTCGCCCGTGCGGACGGTCAGGTCGACGCCGCGCAGGATCTCGCGCGGGCCCTCCTCCGTCTCGACCGAGACGTGCAGGTTACGAATCTCCAAGGTCGACACCGCTGCCGTCACCCTCGTTCCAGGTTCGAATGTGCGACGTCGACGAGCACGTCGTCGCCGTCGATGGTCACTGCGTAGGTGGGCACCGGGTCGATCGCCGGCAGGGTCAGCGCCTTGCCGCTGGCCAGGTCGAACTGGGACCCGTGCAGCCAGCACTCGATCTTGCCGTCCTCGACCTCGCCCTGCGAGAGCTGTACGTCGGCGTGCGAGCACTCGTCGCGCACCGCGTAGACGCGCTCCCCGGCGCGCACGACGCACACCGGCACGCCCTCGATCTCGGTGCCGAGCGCCGTGTCGTCCTTCAGGTCGGCCAGCGCGCAGACCCGGTGCCAGCGAGGCACGGCCGCGGAGTCGGCGGCGGAGTCTGCGGCGGCGCTCATGCGCCCACCGTCTCGGCCCCGGCCGGCGTCGCGGGCTCGTCCTCGGCCGGCGTCTCGCCCAGCCGGGCCGCGACCGACGCCATGATCCGGTCACGCAGGTCGGCGACCTCGATGCGGTCGATGACCTCGGCGAAGAAGCCGTGCACGACGAGCCGGCGGGCCTCGGCCGGCGGGATGCCGCGGGACTGCAGGTAGAACAGGGCCTCGTCGTCGAAGCGGCCGGTGGCGCTGGCGTGGCCGGCCCCGACGACCTCCCCGGTGAGGATCTCCAGGTTGGGCACCGAGTCGGCGCGGGCGCCGTCGGTGAGCACCAGGTTGCGGTTGAGCTCGTAGGTGTCGGTGTCGACCGCGTCGGCGTTGATGACGACGTCGCCGATCCACACCGAGTGCGCCCCGTCGCCGCGCAGAGCGCCCTTGTAGGTCACCCGGCTGCGGCACGACCGCGGGGTGTGCGTGACGAGCAACCGGTGCTCCTGGTGCTGGCCGGCGTCGGTGAAGAACACGCCGTTGAGCTCGGCGTCGCCACCCGGGCCGCGGTAGTCGACGGTCGGGCTGAGCCGGACCAGGTCGCCGCCGAGGGTGACGGTGAACGAGCGCAGCTTCGCGTCGCGGCCGATCGAGTAGGCGTGCGCACCGACGTGCACCGCGCCCGCGTCCCAGTCCTGCAGGGACACGAAGGTCAGCGAGGCGCCGTGGCCGACGTGGACCTCGACGTTGCCGGCGTAGGTGGCGCTGCCGGTGTGGTCGAGCACGACGGTGGCCGACGCGAACGGGCCGATCTCGACGAGCAGGTGACCGTAGGCGACCCCGGCGGCGGTGCCGGCCGCGGCCCGGGGGCTCTCGCCGTGCAGGTGCACGACCACGGGCTCGGCCGTGGCGGCCTCGGCCGGGATGGTGATGGCCGTGGCACCGCCCGCCCGGGCCAGCGCGAACGCGGCGACCCGGTCGGCGGGCGTGTACGACCGGCCGATCCGCGGGTCGGCGGCGTCGAGCTGCTCCACGGCGATCCCGGCCGGCGCGGAGACGGTCACGGAGACCTTCCCGTCGGCGTCCGGGCCGGTGAGCAGGCCGCGCAGCCGGCGCAGCGGAGTGAACCGCCACGCCTCCTCGCGGCCGGTGGGCACGTCGTGGTCGAGCGGGTTGCGCGATCGCACCGGGCGGGGCACGGCTCCGGAGGCCATCGGGGGGCGCCCGGTGGCATCGATGACGACCATCAGCCGACCGCACCTTCCATCTGCAGCTCGATGAGCCGGTTCAGTTCGAGGGCGTACTCCATCGGCAGTTCGCGGGCGATGGGCTCGACGAAGCCGCGCACGATCATCGCCATCGCCTCCTCCTCCGACAGGCCGCGGCTCATCAGGTAGAAGAGCTGGTCCGCGCCGACCTTGGAGACGCTGGCCTCGTGGCCGATGGAGGCGTCGTCCTCGCGCACGTCGACGTAGGGGTAGGTGTCCGAGCGGCTGACGGTGTCGACGAGCAGCGCGTCGCACTTGACCGTCGACCTCGACGCCGCGGAGCCCTCGTTGATCTGCACGAGGCCGCGGTAGGAGGTGCGGCCGCCGCCGCGGGCCACCGACTTCGAGATGATCGTCGACGACGTGCGGGGCGCGGCGTGCACCATCTTGGCGCCGGCGTCCTGGTGCTGGCCGGCACCGGCGAAGGCGATCGAGAGGACCTCGCCCTTGGCGTGCTCGCCGAGCAGCCACACGGCCGGGTACTTCATCGTCACCTTGGAGCCGATGTTGCCGTCGACCCACTCCATGGTGGCGCCCTCGTGGCAGGCGGCCCGCTTGGTGACCAGGTTGTAGACGTTGTTCGACCAGTTCTGGATGGTCGTGTACCGGCAGCGCGCGTTCTTCTTCACGATGATCTCGACGACCGCCGAGTGCAGCGAGTCCGAGGAGTAGACCGGCGCGGTGCAGCCCTCGACGTAGTGCACGTAGGCACCCTCGTCGACGATGATCAAGGTCCGCTCGAACTGGCCCATGTTCTCGGTGTTGATCCGGAAGTAGGCCTGCAGCGGGATCTCCACCTGCACGCCCGGCGGCACGTAGATGAACGACCCACCCGACCACACGGACGTGTTCAGCGCGGCGAACTTGTTGTCGCCGACCGGGATCACCGAGCCGAAGTACTCCTGGAACAGCTCCGGGTGCTCACGCAGGCCGGAGTCGGTGTCCAGGAAGATGACGCCCTGCTCCTCGAGGTCCTCACGGATCTTGTGGTAGACGACCTCGGACTCGTACTGCGCGGCGACACCCGAGACGAGGCGCTGCTTCTCCGCCTCCGGGATACCGAGCTTGTCGTAGGTCGCCTTGATGTCCTCGGGCAGGTCCTCCCACTCGGCGGCCTGCTTCTCCGTCGAGCGGACAAAGTACTTGATGTTGTCGAAGTCGATGCCGGAGAGGTCTGCGCCCCAGGTCGGCATCGGCTTGCGCTCGAACAGCCGCAGCCCCTTCAGGCGTAGGTCGGTCATCCACGACGGCTCGGACTTCTTCGCCGAGATGCCGCGGACGACCGCCTCGGAAAGGCCGCGCTGGACGTCGTCGGCGTAGGCGTCGGTGTCAGCCCAGCCGAACTTGTAGGAACCAAGGCCTTCGAGGGCGGTCTCGGCAGAGGTTGTCATAGGGCGGAACCCTCCGAAGACGGGGACGGTGGACAGGTCGGGGGCGCGGGTGCGGGGTCCCGGTCGGACACGGGCGGCTGCGACCCGCCTACGCGGAACCCGCCTTCGCGGGACCCGCCAGCACGGAACCCGCCAGCACGGGACACGTCCTGGTCGGACGGACCATGCGGATCGGGTCCCGGCGCCGCGCCCACGGGAATGTGCGTCGTGCAGACGCCGTCGCCGTGGGCGATCGTCGCCAGGCGCTGCACGTGGGTGTCGAGGACCCGGGCGAGCGCCGCGGTCTCGGCGTCGCACAGCGCGGGGAAGCGCTCCGCGACGAACTGGACCGGGCAGTGGTGCTGGCAGATCTGCAGGCCGGTCGGCAGCTCCGAGACGCTGGCCGTGTAGCCGGCGGCCGTCATCGCCTCGGCCAGCGCCGCCGGCCGATCGGCCGGCTCCGCCGCGACGACCGCGGAGCGCACCCGACGCTCCAGGTCGGAGGCCCGGCCCTCGGCGAACTGGCTCACGGCCGAGGGCCCGACGACCTCCGCGAGGAACCTCAGCGCGCCGGCCGCGAGATCGGAGTACGCCGTCGGGCCGGCGCGGTGGCCGGCCTCGGTGAGGGCGTAGCGCTTGGCCGGACGGCCGCGGCCCCGCGGCTCGCGGGACCGGCTCTCGGTCGGGGTGATGATGCCGTCCCCGACCATGGCGTCCAGGTGCCGGCGGATGCCCGCCGGGGACACGCCGAGCTGCCGGGACAGCTCGGCCGCGGTGGCCGACCCGCCCTCCAGCAGCAGACGCACGACCCGGTCGCGGGTGCGGCCGTCGGCCGTCCCGCCCGAGGCATCGTGGTCGTTTTTCACAACGCTAGTGTGCCCTATTTACGGGACGAGGTCGAACCGAGGGCCCCCGATCAGGTCCACCCCGAGGCGATCTCCGTCACAGGACCTTCCGTCGCAGGGCCTTCCGTCACGAGCTGTGCCGTCCCGAGCCGTGCCGGTGCCGGTCGCACTCCGGCTCCGCACAACATCTACCCACGGCTGATAGGCGGTCGGCCACCGCTGGCGGCGTGATGCCAGACTTGCGGCACCACCGGGCGGGTCGTCCCTGCGGACGCCCATCCCCCGGCGGACCTCGGACGGGGAGGCGGCGGACGGATGCGGGCTCGACCACGGTGCGGCGCGATCGGGCGGACCCTGCTCGGGCTCGGCCTGCTGCTCGCGCTCGGCGCGGCCGCGGCCTGCGGCGGCGGGGGCGAGAAGACCAACGGCCTGGAGAAGCTGCCGGCCGCCGAGGTCGGCTCCCGCGCGCTCACGGCGCTGCGCTCCGCCCCCGGAGTGCACGTGGTGGGCAGCGAGGAGGATCCCAGCTCCGACTCCCCCGGCCGCTACGACCTGGTGATGTCCGCCACGACGACCCGGGGCACCATCGAGGAGTACGGCCAGCGGACCCAGCTCGTCAAAATCAACAACGACACCTACGTCCGCCGCGGCCGCTCCTTCTACACGGCGACGGGCGACGGCGACGCCGCGGACCTGCTCGCCGACCGGTGGGTCCGGCTCGCGCCCGCCGACGCCGCCAAGTACAGCTACTTCACCCTCGGCAAGCTCAGCGACTCCCTGGGCAGCTACCTCGTCGGGCTCACCGGCGACGTGCGGCGGGAGAAGGTCGGCGACGCCCGGACGGTGCGGGCCGCGGCCCCCGACGGCACGGCCTTCGTCGTCGCGAACACCGGCCCCACCTACCCCCTGCGGATCACCGTCGCGGGCAGCTCCACCAACCAGATGACCTTCGACGACTTCGGGCCGACCGCCGCCGTCACCCCGCCCGGCTCCGCCGTCGACCTGTCCAGCCTCGGCTGACCGCCGCCCCGGCAGACCACCCGCCTGCACTGACCGCCGTCTGCGCTGACCACCCGCCTCGGCTGACCACCCGCCTCGGCTGACCGTCGTCCGCGCCGCCCGGCGTCCGGGCATGGCGCCATGCCCGATCCCGCGGATTGCGGCAAGATCGGCGGGACGGCGCACACAGGGCGGGAGGCGACGATGGGCACACCGGCGCGGGGCAGCGTGGTCGCCGCGGTCGACCAGGGCACCACCGGGACCACCGTCTGCCTGCTCGACCGGGACGGGACGGTCGTCGGGCGCGGCTACACCGAGATCCACCCCCGGTTCCCCCGGCCCGGCTGGGTCGAGCAGGACCCCGACGAGCTGTGGCGCAGCGTCGTCGACACCGTCGCCGCGGCGCTGGTCGACGCCGGTCGCCGCCCCGCGGACCTGGCCGCGCTGGGCATCACCAACCAGCGGGAGACCACCGTGCTGTGGGAGCGGTCCTCCTCCGCCCCGGTCGGTCCGGCGATCGTCTGGCAGGACCGGCGCACGGCCGCGCGCTGCGAGCGCCTGGCCGCCGACGGGCACGCGGGCGTGGTCGGCGCCCGCACCGGCCTGGTCCTCGACCCGTACTTCTCCGCCACGAAGATCGGCTGGATCCTGGACCGGGACCCGGTGCTGCGCCGGCGGGCCGGCCGCGGCGAGATCGCCTTCGGCACCGTCGACTCCTGGCTGGTGTGGAAGCTGACCGCCGGCGCCGTCCACGTCACCGACGTCACCAACGCGTCCCGGACGCTGCTGCTCGACCTCGCCGCCGCGGCCTGGGCTCCCGACATGCTGGACCTGTTCGGCGTGCCCGCCGAGGTGCTGCCCGAGGTGGTGCCGAGCTCCCGGGTCTACGCCGAGACCGACCCGGACGCCTTCCTCGGCGTGCGGATCCCGGTCGCCGCCGCCGTCGGCGACCAGCAGGCCGCCCTGTTCGCCCAGGGCTGCGTCGAGGCGGGGCAGGCCAAGAACACCTACGGCACCGGCTCGTTCGTCCTGGTCAACACCGGGACGGCGGTGCCGCCGCCGCAGTCGTCGCTGCTGCGGACCATCGCCTACCAGCTCGACGGCGAGCCCGTGCGCTACGCCCTGGAGGGCGCGATCCTGTCCACCGGCGCGGCCGTCGGCTGGCTGCGCGACTCCCTCGGGGTCATCCGGGACGCCGCCGAGACGGCGCACCTCGCCGCGTCGCTGTCCGGCAACGACGGCGTCTACTTCGTCCCGGCGCTGACCGGCCTCGGCGCGCCGCACTGGGATCCACGCGCCCGCGGCACCCTGCTGGGGATCACCCGCGGCACCGGCCGGGCGCACCTGGCCCGCGCGGTGCTGGAGGGGATCGCCTACCGGACCCGCGACGTCGTCGAGGCGATGGCCACCGCCGGCTTCGCCGTGCGGGAGCTGCGCGCGGACGGCGGGGCCGCGCGCAACCCGTGGCTCATGCAGTTCCAGGCCGACATGCTCGGCGTCGACGTCGACGTGCCCGACAACATCGAGACCACGGCGCTTGGCTCGGCGTACCTGGCGGGCCTGGCCACCGGCTTCTTCACCGACCCCGCCGCGCTGGCCACGCACCGGCGCAGCGAGCGGCGCTACCACCCGGCGATGCCGGCCGCCCGGCGCGACCGTGCCTACCGCCGGTGGCGCTCCGCCGTCGACCGCGCCCGCGGCTGGGCCGACGACCTCGACGACACCGACGACCTCGACGACCCCGACGCACCTCGCTGACCTGCTTCAGCGATCGACAAACGGGCGCAGGGCCGGCCGCCGCGCCGCCGGTTTCACCCCCGACTGCCATCACGACAAGGGGCGCAAGTCGGTCACCTAGCGCCACTTCTACGGCGGTGCGGCCCCGAGATCTGCTGCACCCCGCATTCACGGGAGCACGCCAGGGCCACATTCCCTCGCGCCTTCTTGGTCGAACCGGCTGTCAGGCGCACCGATGCCTGACAGGCTGTCACTGGGGGCGGTTGGCGTCTCCTGTCGACCTGACCCGGACGGAGACCGTGACCGAGGCGGACTACGCCCTGGAGCTCGGGCGCCGGCTTCGCGCGGCGCGCAACCGGCGTGGCATGTCGCTGCTGGATGTCCAGGAGCGCACCCACGGCCGGTGGACCGCGGGAACTCTGGGGGCCTACGAACGAGGCTCCCGCACCCTGCGGGTGCACCGGCTCGTCGAGCTCGCCGAGTTGTACGACGTTCCCGCGACCCTGCTGGTCCCGCCGGCAGCCGACCGCCGTGACGTCGACCACCTTCCCCCACTCGTCATCGATCTGCGCCGACTGCGCAAACTGCCGCCGACCCGGACCGGCCCGCTGCGACGCTGGATCGCGATCGTGCAGGTCCTGCGCTCGGACAGCTCCCGCGACATCCTGCGGCTACGCCGCTCCGACCTGCAGTCCCTGTCGCGCCTGTACAGCACGACGCCGTCGATGCTCTATGAACGGCTCGGCGCCTGGGGCGCGTTGGTGGAGCCGGGCGAGCCGGTGGCGGTCGGCGCACGGCGCCGCGTCCTGCCCATCCGGCCGCCGCAGCAGCGAAGTTGAGGGTGTCCGACCGGCGGGTCGGCTCCGAGGNGGCAGGNACCGACCCCCCTTCCCCCCGGTCGGATCCGTAGGATCGCCAGGTGGCCGAGATCCTGGCAGTCAGCGTCAATGGCCTCGTGAAGACCTACTCCGCGCGATCCATTCCCTCCCGGTCCGGGACCGCGCGCGGCGAGGGCTCCCGGGGCCCCGGTCGACGTGGCCGCCGCAGCTCCGCCGCGCCGGCTCTGCGGCCCGCGCCGTTCGCCGAGGTCTCGACGACGCCCGCCACGCTCGCGGCGTCGGCGGGGCGGGCAGCCTCCCCCGATGGCCGGATCCGCGCGGTCGACGGCTTGTCGCTGGGCGTCCCGGTCGGCTCGGTGACGGCGCTGCTGGGCCCCAACGGCGCCGGCAAGACGACGACGGTGGAGATCTGCGAGGGCTTCCGCCGGGCCGACGCGGGCGAGGTCCGCATCCTGGGCCGTGACCCGATCGTGGACGCGGTCGCCCTGCGGCCCCGGGTCGGCGTGATGCTCCAGGCCGGCGGGATGTACCCGGGCGCCCGGGCCGGGGAGATGCTGCGGCTGGTCGCCGCGCACCATCGCCACCCGCTCGATCCCGCGGCGCTGCTGGACCGGCTCGGTCTGACCGACTCCGCCGGCACCCCGTTCCGCCGGCTGTCCGGCGGCCAGCAGCAGCGGCTGTCGCTGGCGATGGCCGTGGTCGGCCGCCCCGAGCTGGTGTTCCTCGACGAGCCGACGGCCGGGCTGGACGTCGCGGGTCGGCGCACCACCTGGGAGCTCATCGAGGAGCTGCGCACGGCCGGCGTCACCGTCGTGCTCACCACCCACGCGATGGACGAGGCCGAGCGCCTCGCCGACCAGGTGATCATCATCAACCGCGGTCGGGTCGTGGCCGTCGGCTCGCCCGCGGAGCTCACCCGCGGCGGCGCCGAGGGCCAGTTGCGCTTCCGTGCCCCCACCGGCCTGGAGCTCGGCAAGCTGCTGCTCGCGCTGCCGGACGGCACCACCGCCCACGAGGGACCGACCGGGCACTACCTGGTTCAGGGCACGGTCGACCCGCAGCTGCTCGCCGCGGTGACCGCCTGGTGCGCCGGCAACGGCGTGCTCGCGGAGGATCTCCGGGTGGAGCAACGAACGCTGGAGGACGTCTTCGTGGAGCTGACCGGTTCGGAGCTGGGCTCATGACCGCCACCGACGCCGCCGGGCCCGGCACCCGGGGACCCGCTGGCCGGGGCCGCGCCGGCCTGCTCGACCTGCGCCCGGCGCCGGCGGCGGCCACCCGCGCCCGGATGTTCGCCGCGCAGACCCGACTCGAACTGATCCTCACCCTGCGCCGCGGCGAGTCCGTGCTGCTGACCATGATCATACCGGTCGGCCTGCTCGCCTTCTTCACCGCCGTGGACGTGCTCCCGAGCGACACCGAGAAGTCGGTGGACTTCCTCGTCCCCGGGGTGCTGGCGCTCGCGGTGATGTCGACCGCGTTCACCGGCCAGGCGATCGCCACCGGCTTCGAACGCTCCTACGGGGTGCTCAAGCGCCTCGGCGCGACGCCCCTGCCCCGCTCGATCCTGCTCGCCGGCAAGACCGCGGCGGTGCTCGCCGTCGAGGTCATCCAGCTCGTCCTGCTGGTCGCGGTCGGCTTCGCGCTCGGCTGGGATCCCAGCGGCGGGGCGGGCGCCGTGCCGTCCGTGCTGGCGCTGCTCGTGCTCGGCACGGCCGCCTTCTCCGGGCTCGGTCTGCTCATGGCCGGCACCCTGCGCGCCGAGGCGACGCTTGCCGCTGCCAACGGCGTCTACCTGCTGTTGCTGCTGATCGGCGGGGTGGTCTTCCCGCTGTCGAAGCTGCCCGGCTGGCTGCGGGCGATCGCCGAGGTGCTGCCCACCGCCGCACTGTCGGACGGGCTGCGCGACGTCCTCGCCGACGGTTCCGGCCCCGGGGTCCGCAACCTGGTCGTGCTCGCGGTGTGGGCCGTGGTGACCCTGGGCCTGGCCGCCCGCACCTTCCGCTGGGAATAACCGACCGCCGCGCATGACCCGGCCGCCGCGCATGACCCGGCCGCCGCGCATAACCGACTGCCGGGAATGACCCGATCCCCGCGTATGACCCGACCGGGCGGCCCGGCGTCCGACCGGCGAGTCGTGGGCGCACCGGGCGTTACTATGGCACCCGTGCCAGCTTCTACAACGCGTCGGAGATTGCCGCTCGTCAGCCGGCGCGCGTTCCAGGTCGTCACCGCGCTCAACGTCTTCGCGCTGTCCCTGATCGTGGTCAGCGGCGGAGTCGTCCGGCTCAGCGGCTCCGGCCTGGGCTGCCCGACGTGGCCGCAGTGCGGCGACGGCTCGTTCACGCCGCACTCCGAGTACGCCCTGCACGGCGCGATCGAGTTCGGCAACCGGGTCGTCGGGCTGGTCGTCGGGCTGGTGGTGCTCATCACCCCGATCATGGCGCTGCGCCTGCGCGACGGCCGCCGCCGGGACCTGACCCTGCTGTCGTTCGGCCTGTGGCTGGGCTACCTCGGCCAGGCGGTGCTGGGCGGCATCACGGTCCTGACGAAGCTGAACCCGACGACCGTCGCCGGCCACTTCCTGCTGTCCATGGTGCTGCTGTGGAACGCCGTCGTCCTCGACCGCCGCGCCCGCCAGGGCGCCGGCGCGGTGACCCCGGCGGTCGCCCCCGCGCTGCTGTGGCTGGCCCGGCTGCTCGTCGTCGTCTCGGCCGGCGTCCTCGTCCTCGGCACGGTGGTGACCGGGACCGGCCCGCACAGCGGCGACAGCGAGCACCCCGCCCGCTTCGGCTTCGACATCGTCAACGTCTCCCAGCTCCACGCCGACGGCGCGATGCTGCTGACCGGCCTGGTCGCGGCGATGGCGTTCGCGGTGCGGGTCACCGCCGCCCCCGTGGCCGCCCGACGCGACTCGCTCGTCCTGATCGCCGTGGTCGTCGCGCAGGCCGGCATCGGCTTCGCCCAGTACTTCCTCGGCGTCCCCTCCGGCCTCGTCGCCCTGCACATGACCGGCGCCACCATCATGTGGGTCGTCGCGCTGCGCCTGTGGCTCTCCATGGTCACCCGCCCGGCCCTGGCGACCGCCGGCGCGGCGACACCGACCGACATGGCGACACCGACCGACGCGGCCCCGGCATTCGTGGCGCCGGCCTCGCCGGCCCAGGTCGCCGCGCCCGTGCCCGGAGCAGGGGCCCAGCCCGCTCCGGCAGAGGCCCCAGGGACGCCGGGCCGCCAGCCCGTCGGCGCGCCCCGCCCCTGACCGAGGACCGCACCGGGTACTGACCGGCCGACCGAACGCGCCTGGTACTGACCGGCCGACGGAGCGCGCCCCGACCGTGTGGGGCCCGCGCCGTCAGGAATAGGGGGCGGACGGGCGGAGGTTGGGCACGCACATGACCATCACGCCCTTCGACCCGCGGGTGCTGCTCGCGGAGAGTCGACTCGGTGTCCTTGCCACGATCAAGGCCGACGGCCGTCCTCAGCTTTCTCCCGTCCAGCCCTACTTCGACCGTGAGGCGGAGGTCCTCTACGTCTCGATGACCGAAGGGCGAGCCAAGACGGCAAACCTGCGTCGGGATCCGCGCGCCACCCTGGAGGTCACCAGCCCGGACGGCCGCGCCTGGGCCACCGCCGAGGGCACGGCGACGCTCACCGGACCGGGGACGGACCCCCGCGGCCCCGAGGTCGAGGCGCTGGTGCACTACTACCGCAGCGCCGCCGGGGAGCACCCGGACTGGGACGAGTACCGGTCGGTGATGGTGTCCGACCGCCGGGTGCTCATGAGAATGGCGGTCGACCACGTGTACGGCGAGAAGCTGGGCTGAAACCCAGGTCCGTCGACCGAAGGCCGGACGCCTCGGGCAGGGCGGTGCGGCCGGGCCGGACCGCTGAACCGTCCAACCCACGTCACGCCGGCATGCCCCGACTCCGATCGTGGGAGAGGTCGTCGCCCTCTCTCGTGCCTCGTCGAGCCAACCCAGGTACATCCTCCTGTCGAGCACTGTAGGTGTCGGTTCCCGTACTGGAATGGTCCGGTGTGGGTGCGATGGGACACTGAACAGATGATCGGCGGGGGCGGGTCGGCTGACGGGGATGGCGGTTGGGACTTCTTCGTCTCCTACACCGCGGCGGACCGGGGCTGGGCCGAGTGGATCGCCTGGACCTTGGAAGAAGCCACCTACCGGGTCCTGGTCCAGGCGGGGGACTTCGCCCCGGGTCGAACTGGGTCGGCGGGATGCACGACGGGGCCCAGCGCGCGACGCGGACCATCGCGGTGCTCTCCGACGCCTACACCCGCTCGGTCTACGGCCAGGCCGAATGGCAGGCGGCGTGGGCCGCGGACCCGTCCGGGGCGGCCCGCAAGCTTCTCGTGACGCGGGTAGCCGACTGCGACCGGCCGGGACTACTCGCCCAGGTGGTCTCCACAGACCTGTTCGCGCTCCCGGAGGGACAGGCGCGGGCGGAACTGCTCCGCGCGGCGGCACTGGCCCGGTCCCCGGTGGCCGGGCGAAACCACGCGACGCACCACCGTTCCCGCCTGACGGGCGGGCGGTGCAGGTCCGCCCGTCGTTCCCCGGCGGCCGGCCGGACGTGTGGAACGTCCCCCCACGGCTGGCCCACTTCACCGGCCGAGCCGACCTGCTCGACCAGCAACTCACCGACGAGGGCACGGTCGCGGTCTGCGCCCTGCACGGCCTCGGTGGGATCGGGAAAACCGCCCTCGCCGTCGAATACGCCCACCGCCACTCACACAGCTACGACCTGGTCTGGTGGATACCCACCGAAGATCCACAGCTCATCCCCGGGCACGTGTCCACCCTCGGCGTGCACCTCGGCGTGCACCTCGGCCTGCCCGACGGCGCGGACTGGTCCGCCGTCCTCGACGTGCTCCGGCGCGAACGGCTGCGCTGGCTGCTCATCCTCGACAACATCGGGGACCGGGCCCTGGTCGGCCCGTTCCGCCCGACCGATCATTTCGGCCGGCTGCTCGTCACCTCGCGGCGCGCCGGCCTCGACGGCTTCGGAACCCAGATCGCCGTGCCCGAGCTCCCCCGACGCGACGCGGTCGACCTGCTCACCCGGCGGATCCCCGCGCTCGCCCCCGGGACGGCCGGGCGGATCGCGCAACTCCTCGGGGACCTGCCCTTGGCCGTGGAGCAGGCCGCCGGCTACCTGGGCGAGACCGGCATGCCGCCCGACGACTACGCCCAGCTCCTGCGCGGGCGGCTCGGGGACATGCTGCACCGCGGGTGGGTGCCCGACCGGCCCGGCATCACGATCGCCAACCTGTGGGACCTCTCCCTGGCACGGCTGCGCGCCGACCAGCCCGCCGCGGTCGGTCTGCTGGAACTGTGCGCGGCGTGCGCCGCGGAGGCCATCCCCCTCGACCTCTTCAGCGACAACATCGACGAACTACCCGCCGGCCCCCTCCACGACGCGGCGGCCGATCCCCTGGCCTGGGCGGACACGGTTGGCGCGCTCGTCGACTACGGGCTCACCCGCCGCGACGGGCCCACTCTCACCGTGCACCGGCTCACCTCCGCCGCCGTCCGCACCACGATGACCCCCGACCAGCACACCACCACCGACGCCACCCTCATCCACCTCCTGCGCGCGACCCTGCCGGCAGGCATTGCCGGGCACCCGGAGAACTGGCCCCGCTGGCGCACTGTGCTTCCCCACCTCCGCACCGCCCTCGACCGCCACTCCGACCAGGACGGATCAGACGAGAACCTCACCCGGGACCCGACCACCCTGACACCCTGACCAGCCGCCACAACCTCGCCGGCGCCTACCGGTCGGTGGGACGCCTCGATGAGGCCATCGCCCTGCACGAACAGACCCTCACCGAAAGCGTGCGTGTCCTGGGTCAGGACCATCCAGTCACGGCAACGATCCGGGAGAATCTGGCGGCCGCCCGAACCGCACGCACCGGCTGACTGCTGACTGCTGACAGCTCGCAGACGGCGCCGTCCGTCCGGTAAGAACGGCCGAGCCGTGGCCTCGTGCCGTTGTGCTTTCTGGCGCCTCGTCCGGAGAGGTCGCAACCCGAGCGAACAGTTCGCCGCGGCCTGGTCTGCGGCGAGACGGCTGATCATTTCTGCGGGAAACGCTGCCGGTGGGACCGCGAAGTGTTCCGCGGAACCCGAGCGCCCCCGAAGGCCAGACGCGCCGGCCGCGGGTGTGCGGTCGGCGCGTCTGGGGAGTCGGATCGGTGGGATCCGAGGCGGAGCGGGGGTCAGACGACGGCGGTGACCGCGATCGCGACGAACAGCAGCGTCAGGTAGGTGATCGACATGTGGAACAGACGCATGGGGCGGGGATCGTCGCCGCGGCGGGTCCGGCGGTCGATGCGGTGCGCCTCGGCGAGGAACCAGGCGCCGACGACCACGGCGGACACCAGGTACACCGGGCCGGTGTGGGCCACCGGGACCAGCGCGAGCGAGGCGGCCACCATCGCGTACGAGTAGCCGAGGATGCGCCGGGTCACCACCTCGACGGGGGCGACGACGGGCAGCATCGGGATGCCGGCCGCGGCGTAGTCGTCGCGGAACTTCATCGCCAGCGCCCAGAAGTGCGGCGGGGTCCAGAAGAACACCACGGCGAACAGCAGCANCGCCGACCAGCCCACGGTGCCGGTGACCGCGGACCAGCCGATGAGGACCGGGAAGCAGCCGGCCGCGCCGCCGATGACGATGTTCGACGGGGTACGGCGCTTGAGCCCGAGGGTGTAGACGAAGACGTAGAAGGCGATCGCGCCGTCCGCGAGCAGCGCCGACGGCCAGTTCACCAGCAGGCCGAACATCAGCGTCGAGACGATGCCGATGGCGATGCCGAAGACGAGCGCCTCGGTCGGGGTGACGGTGGCACGGACCAGGGGGCGCCGCTTGGTGCGGGCCATGACCTGGTCGATGTCCCGGTCGACGTAACAGTTGATCGTGTTGGCGCTGCCGGCCGCCAGGGTGCCGGCGACGAGGGTGACGGCGATCAACCAGAGCGAGGGCATCCCCCGGTCCGCGAGCATCATCACCGGCACGGTGGTGATGAGCAGCAACTCGACCACGCGCAGCTTCATGAGCGCGACGTAGGCGCGGATCTTCGCGTTCACCGCGGCGAACCCACTCGCGACGGGCGGCACCGCGGCGGCGGGCGCCGCGTGGGCGGCCGCCGTGCCGTTCGACGCCGCCGTGGGGGAACCGGAGCGATGGGTCGCCGTGGGAGAACCGGAGCGGTGGGTCGCTGTGGGGGAAGCGGTTCCGTTCGAGCCGGACGTGCCGTTCGAGCCGGACGTGCCGTTCGAGCCGGATCCGACGCGTGACGCGGCGGTCGAACCGTGGGGAATCACCGTCACGTTCGACATGACGGCGCCGACCGGGGAGGCCGCCGTGCCGTTGGACTTCGCGGTGCCGTTCGACTTCGCGGTGCCGTTCGAGACCGCGACCCCGTTCGAGACCGCCGTGCCATTCGAGACCGCGATGCCATTCGAGACCGCGACCCCGTTCGAGACCGCCGTGCCATTCGAGACCGCGACCCCGTTCGAGCGGCCGGTTCCGGCGGGCTTCGCGACACCGTTCGAGAGTCCGACCCCACCGGAGATCGCGCTACCGGTGGGTGTCGCGTTCGCGGGGGACGGCATGGCTGCCTCGGTCGGTGCGGTCTCGGGGCGCGGGGCGTCCGCGGGGTCGGGGGCACCCTGGGCCGGGACATGGTCCGGGGCAGGCGGGAGCGTGGTTGCGGCGATCACCGACGGAGAGGTGCCCGACCGCACCGGTCCGCGTGTGGTGACGTGCCGGCGACGAAGGGCGGCCTCGGTAGACAGAGCGACCTCGCGATCGGCGGGATCGGCGGACGACCCGCACTGTACGGAGCCCCGGGGACGGAGCGGACGGTGTTCTACGACGTGTCGGAGTCTAGCCGCCGGATTGGGGCGCACGCGCGGCGGCCGCACCCGCACCGGGCAGCGGACGGTGCGGTCTGGATCACGTCGCCGGTCGCGCGTCCAGCCGGCCGGGCCACCGGACGGGGTCGTCCCGCCCGCGGCCCAGGCCCGGCGTGGTGTGTCTCACGAGTGCCGTCCTGCCAGTTCACGCCGGGTGTTCTTCCAACCGCTACCCGCGCGTCACAGAGCCGAACAGATGGGGATCAGACTGGAACCAGACTGGGATGGAGCCGGCGCGACGGGGTAGTGCCCACAGGGGTGCACCCGGCGGGCGTCAGGTCGGAGCCGGCCTGCGCCGCGCGCCGGTCGGCGGCGCACCGGAACCGATTCCCGGCGACGGGCATCACCGGCACCGAGAACGGCTTGACCTGTTGTGGACGTTCACCGCCCGCGGAGAGGAACCAAAGCCTGATGAGCAACCCCCTGTCCGAGCTCTCGGCCGCCGGAGTGGCGGTCTGGTTGGACGACATCAGCCGGGACCGGCTGCGCACCGGCAACCTCGCCGATCTGGTCGCCAACCGCAGCGTCGTCGGTGTCACCAGCAATCCGACGATCTTCCAGAAGGCGATTGCGTCCAGCGACCTGTACAACGAGCAGCTACGCGACCTGAAGGTCCGCGGTGTCGACGTCGGCGAGGCGGTGCGCGCGATCACCGCCGCGGACGTCCGTGACGCCTGCGACGTGCTGCGCGGCGTCTACGACGCCTCCGGCGGGGTCGACGGGCGGGTGTCCCTCGAGGTCGACCCCCGCCTGGCCCACGAGGCCGAGCGCACCGTCGCCGAGGCCCGCGCGCTGTGGTGGCTGGTGGACCGGCCCAACCTGTTCATCAAGATCCCGGCCACCCAGGACGGGCTGCCGGCGATCACCGAGACCCTCGCTCAGGGCATCAGCGTGAACGTCACGCTGATCTTCGGCCTGGACCGCTACGACGCCGTCATCGAGGCGTTCATCGCAGGTGTCGAGCAGGCGATCGAGGCCGGCCGGGACGTCAGCGACCTGGCCTCGGTCGCGTCGTTCTTCGTCAGCCGGGTCGACTCCGAGGTCGACGCCCGGCTGGAGAAGATCGGCACGCCGGAGGCGAAGGCGCTGCACGCGAAGACGGCGATCGCGAATGCCCGGTTGGCCTACGAACGGTACGAGAAGGCGTTCGCCACCCCTCGGTGGCAGGCGCTGGCCGCGCAGGGCGCGAAGCCACAGCGGCCGCTGTGGGCGTCCACCTCGACGAAGGACCCGTCCCTGCCGGACACGATCTACGTCTCCGAGCTGATCGCGCCCGGCACCGTCAACACCATGCCCGAGGCGACCCTGCAGGCGTTCGCCGACCACGGGACGGTCCGCGGGGAGACCATCCGCCCGTACTACGACGACGCCCGTGGCGTGTTCGCCGCGCTGGCCGCCGTCGGCGTGGACCTCGACGACGTGATCGAGACTCTGGAGACCCAGGGGGTACAGAAGTTCGAGGACTCGTGGAACCAGCTGCTCGGCACCATCGCGCAGCAGCTCGGCAGGTCCGGTTCGGACGGCTAGCCGGCACGTCCCGCGTCGTGAGCATGACCCCGATCGGCCGGGTGACCGGGCCGGTCCGCGGCCGTGGTGATCGTCTCAGCGTCCGTCGTGGACAGGCGACGGTCGCAGGTGAAACAACCTCGGGTAGACCGAAGCGAGAACGAAGGGGGAACGGGTGGCGCCCACGGTGAGATCCAACCCGCTGCGGGATCCACGTGACCGCAGACTGCCCCGGCTGCCGGACGCGAGCGCCCTCGTGGTGTTCGGTGCGACCGGTGACCTGGCCCGCAAGAAGCTGATTCCCGCCGTCTACGACCTGTTCAGCCGCGGGCTGCTGCCGCCTGGTTTCGTGCTGCTCGGTTTCGCGCGCAGGGACTGGTCGGACGGCGATTTCGTCGATTTCGCCCGCGAGTCCGCCGAGAAGGGCGCGCGCACCCCGTTCCGGGACGAGGTCTGGGACCGGCTGGCCGGCTCCGTCCGCTTCCTGCAGGGCTCCTTCGACGACGACGCGGCCTTCGACCGGCTCGCCTCGACGCTGGAGGACCTGGAGCGCTCGCACGGCATCGGGGGCAACGCCGCGTTCTACCTGTCCATCCCGCCCTCGGCGTTCCCGGTCGTGCTCAAGCAGATGCAGCGCACGGGCCTGTCCTCGGCGCAGGACTCGGGCGGCTGGCGCCGCGTCGTCATCGAGAAGCCGTTCGGGCACGATCTGGCCTCGGCTCGCGACCTCAACGCCCTGGTCGACGACGTGTTCACCCCGTCGGGGGTGTACCGGATCGACCATTACCTGGGCAAGGAGACGGTGCAGAACCTGTTCGCGCTGCGGTTCGCGAACAGCCTGTACGAGCCGATCTGGAACTCGCAGTTCGTCGACTCGGTGCAGATCACCATGGCCGAGGACGTCGGCATCGGCACCCGCGCCGGCTTCTACGACGAGACCGGCGCCGCCCGCGACGTGCTCCAGAACCACCTGCTCCAGTTGCTCGCCCTCACCGCGATGGAGGAGCCGGTCAGCTTCGGCCCGGAGACGATCCGCACCGAGAAGCTCAAGGTGCTGCGCGCCGTCTCGCTGCCCGACGACCTTGCCCGCTTTGCCGTGCGCGGCCAGTACGAGCAGGGCTGGCTCGCCGGGGAGCGGGTTCCCGGCTATCTCGACGAGAAGGACATCCCGCCGGGCTCCCGAACGGAGACGTTCGCCGCGGTACGGCTCGGCATCGAGACCCGCCGCTGGGCCGGGGTGCCGTTCTACCTGCGGACCGGCAAGCGGCTACCCCGACGGGTCACCGAGATCGCGATCGTGTTCAAGAAGGCGCCGCACCTGCCCTTCGACCACACCGACACCGCCGAGCTCGGCAACAACCAGCTCGTCATCCGGGTGCAGCCCGACGAGGGCGTCACCCTGAAGTTCGGTTCCAAGGTGCCGGGCTCGGCGATGGAGGTCCGCGACGTCGCGATGGACTTCCTGTTCGGCGAGGCGTTCACCGAGGCGCTGCCCGAGGCCTACGAGCGGCTCATCCTCGACGTGCTGCTCGGCGACGCGACGCTGTTCCCGAACAACGCCGAGGTCGAGGAGTCCTGGCGGATCGTCGACCCGCTGGAGGAGTACTGGGCGAACACGACCCCGCACCGCTACCGCGCGGGAAGCTGGGGGCCGGCGGCGGCCGACGAGATGCTCGCCGCGGACGGCCGCCGGTGGCGGCGGCCGTGAGCGCGCCCGCCCACCGGCGCCCGGCCGGCCATCACGGCGTGCACCCTCCCGTCGACCGAGGCTTCCCGTCGGCCGGCGGCCCACTCCCGCGGACGGATAGGAGCCCCTCGTGACCACGCTGTGGGACACCACCGGTTCTGAGGTGGTCAAGGCCCTCTCCGCCGAGCGGCGGGCGGCCGGGGCGCTGGCCTTCGGGCTGGCGCTCACCCTCGTCGCCGTCGTCGACGAGAGGCACGTCAGCGAGGCCGAGGGCGCGGCGACGCTCGCCGCCTCCGCCCACCCGTGCCGGCTGCTCATCGTGGTGCGCCGTCAGATCGAGTCGCCGCACCCCCGGCTGGACGCCGAGGTCTCGATCGGCGGCCGGCTCGGCCCGGGTGAGGCGGTCGTCATGCGGATGTCGGGGCGCCTGGCGCTGCACGCCGAGTCGGTCGTGCTGCCGCTGCTCGCCCCGGACGCCCCGGTGGTCACCTGGTGGCACGACGAGCCGCCGGTCCGGATCGCCTACGATCCGCTCGGCGTCTTCGCCGACCGCCGCGTCACCGACGTCACCGCCGCCCCCGACCCGCTGGCCGCGCTGTCCCAGCGGGCGACGGACTTCGCGCCCGGCGACACGGACCTGTCGTGGACCCGCCTGACGCCGTGGCGGACCCTGCTCGCCGCGGCGTTCGACACCGTCAGCGACCGGCCCGACGCGGCGGTGATCACCTCCGGGCGGGCCAACCCGAGCGCCCAGCTCTTCGCCGGCTGGTTGCAGAACAAGCTCGGCATCCCGGTGTCCGTCGAGGAGGTCGGGAGCCGGCCCGACATCACGAAGGTGACCGTGTCCTTCGGCGGGTCCGAGCTCGCGATCTCCCGGACCGACTCCCGCACGGCGAGGATCTCCCGGTCCGGCTACCCGGACCGCGTCCTGCCGCTGCCGGGCCGCGGCGTCGGCGAGCTGCTCGCCGAGGAGCTGCGCCGGCTCGACGACGACGAGGTCTTCGCTGAGGCGCTGGGTACCTGGAGCGGCCTGGCGCACCTCGCCGACCGCTCGCCGCACCGCGAGCACATCTGGCGCGACCCGATGGACAAGTCCGTGACGGTCACCAGCACGGTTCCGCCGACCGCCGGCGCCGCCCAGGCCGGGGCGACCTCCCAGGCGGGAACGACATCCCCTGCCAGGAGCGCACCCCAGACCGGGAGCGCATCCCAGACCGGGAGCGCACCCCAGGCGGGAACGGCGTCCTCCGCCGGGAGCTCCCCGCCCGCCGGCCTGTCGGGCTCCGCCGCCCAGGCGAAGCGGCCGGCGCGCGGCCCGGCCGCCGGGTCCACATCCGGGTCCACATCCGGATCTGCGACGGCGGACCAGCCGAAGGCGGGCGGCGCATGACAGCCGAGCCGCAGCTCGTCCCGCACCGCGACGCCGGCGTCCTCGCCCGCGCCGCCGCCGCCCGGCTGATCACCCGGCTGATCGACGGGCAGGCCGCCCGCGGCGAGGCGTCGGTGGTGCTCACCGGCGGTGGCATCGGCATCGCACTGCTGCGAGCGGTCCGGACGAACCCCGCGGTCGACGCGGTCGACTGGTCCAGGGTCGACGTCTGGTGGGGCGACGAGCGGTTCGTCCCCGCGGACTCCCCCGACCGCAACGACCGGCAGGCCCGCGAGGCGCTGCTCGACCACATCCCGGTCGACCCGAAGCGGGTGTTCCCGATGGGCCATCACGCGGCCCAGACGGCCGGCGGGGACGTCGAGGGCAGCACCGCGGCATCCGGCTACGCCGACCCGGAGTCGGCGGGGGCGGAGTACGCGGCCCTGCTCGCCGGCCGCGCGGCGCCGGGCGCCGCGGTCCCCGTGTTCGACGTCGTCCTGCTCGGTCTCGGCCCGGAGGGGCACGTCGCGTCCCTGTTCCCGAACTCGCCGGCGGTCGTGGCCACGGAGCCGGTGGTGGCCGTGCACGACTGCCCGAAGCCGCCGCCGGAACGCATTTCCCTGACCCTGCCGACGATCCAGTCGGCCCGCGAGGTGTGGGTGATCGTCGCGGGTGAGGAGAAGGCCGGGGCCGTGGCCGCGTCGTTCTCCGGAGCGGGGCCGATCGACGTCCCGGCAACCGGAGCCGTGGGCCGCGAACGCACCCTCTGGCTGGTCGACCGGGCGGCCGCCTCCCGCCTGACACCGACCCACGGCTGACACCGACCCCGGCTGAGGCGCCGGTGGGTTGGTGCGGTGGGTTGGTGCGGTCGGCGGGCCGGGTTTTCCGGGACCGCCGCCTGTGCTCAGGCGAGGATCCGCGTCTTGCCGCGTTCGAACTCGACGTCGCTGATGATGCCCTGATCGCGCAGGTCCGCGAGCTTGCCGAGCTCGTCGGCGCTGCTCGCCGGGGCGGCGGCCCGCTCGAGATACGCCCGCCACGCCCGCTCGTCCCGGTCCGCGGCGGCGCGGCTGCGCTCGTGCATGCTGCCGCCGCGGACGACGAGGTAGGCGAGCACACCGAGACAGGGCAGCACGACGATGGCGGCGGTCCAGGCCGCCTTCGCCCAGCCAGACAGGTCCGGGCTGCGGAAGACATCGGTGATCACCGCGAAGAGCAGGAACAGCCACAGGACGAAGGCGAAGAACCAGACCATGTAGAGGAACACGCTCAGCAACGGGAAGTCGGGATCCACCGCGGCACCTCCAGTCAGTACCGTCGCCCCGGACCCGGGGGACGGTCGCCGGTCCGCGCGGAGCCTGCGGGCCGAGACCCGGGTCATACCCGCCCGCGGCCGCCCCGCCGTCGCCCCCGGTCACCCGTCCGGGGTGGAAACCCGAGTCCCGCCACGCCTCCCCTGCCTCCCCTGGATGCTCGTGGTATTCGCCGGCGGGGTCGGCTCACCCGGGCACCCGACGCAGCACCGCATGCCCGCCCGGAACAATCAAGGACGCTGGATAGTCGTAGTCCAGGGTGCCGTCGGTGCGCAGCACGAGGACGTCGACCGCGTTCGCGACGCACGCCACGCCGCCCGCGGTGAGACGCTCGGCGAACCGGGCCTCGGCGCCGCGGACGCTCAGGAGCTCCAGGTCGGCCGCGCAGCCGTCGCGCGTGTTCCGGTTACTGCCCAGGGTCTCGCCCACCCGGCCGCCGGCCAGGATGAGCTCGGCCGGATACGAGGCCTCGTCCTGCGCGACCGTCCCCCGCCACCGCCCGATCATGCCGGCGGGCAGGTCGCCGCCGTTCCCCGGCCGCGCCGCGCCGTCCCCGTCGACCGCGGCGACGGGCCCGGCCGACCGGGACGGGCCGATCTCGCCGCCACCACCGCCACCGCCGGAGGTGAGCAGAAGGATCCCGCCAGCCACGGCCACGACCGCCACCAGCGCGGCGAGCAGCAGGCCGACCGGCCGCCAGTCCCACCGCCCCCCGCTCGGCCCCGTCGGCGGCGACCCGCCCGCCACCGGGCGCCGCCCCGGCACCGCGCCGGGCATGGCCCGCAGGGACACCGGCGTCGCGCTCCCCGGGGCTACTCCGGTCACGCCATCCGGGACCGCTCCGGACACGCCACCCGGGACCACCCCGGACACGCCACCCGGAGCCGCTCCGGTCGCGCCACCCGGCACTCGACCGCGCGCTGCAGGGGCCGGGCGCAGCGGCGCGGAGCCGGATGACGCCCGGGTGAGCAGGGCCTGCGCGCCGTCGGGGCGCAGCCGGCTCGCCGGGCTCTTGGCCAGCAGGCCGGCGATCGCGGGGGCCAGCGGGCCGGCGCGGGCGAACGGGGGCGGGTCGGCGTGCAGCACCGCGCCGACCGTCAGCGGCAGGGTCTCCCGGTGAAACGGGGGGACCCCCTCGACGGCGAGGTAGAGGGTGGCGCCGAGCGCGAACAGGTCGCCGGCGAGGGTCGCCGCACCGCCGAGCAGCCGCTCGGGGGCCATGTAGGCGGGGGTCCCGCCGCTACCGAGACCCCCGGTCAGCGTCGGGTCGGAGACGTGCGTGGCGATGCCGAAGTCGGTGAGCAGCACCCGGCCGTCGTGCGCCAGCAGGATGTTGGACGGCTTGACGTCGCGGTGCAACACCCCGAGCCGCTTGCCGGCGACGAGGGCGTCAAGGACGGCGAGGCCCACCCGGGCCGCGCGTTCCACCGGCAGCGGGCCCCCGCGCTCGACGGTGGCGACCAGGGTGGCGGCGGGCACGTAGTCCATCACGATCCACGGCAGCCCGTCCTGCTCGACGGCGTCGTGGACGGTCACGACGTGCGGGTTGCCCCGTAGCCGGGCGGCGTTGCGAGCCTCCCGCATCGCCGTGTCGACCTGGCCGGCCCGCTCGGCGTCCTCGAGGTCGGCCGGGAACCGGATCTCCTTGACTGCGACGTCGACCCGCAGCACCTCGTCGTACGCCCGCCAGACGGTGCCCATCCCGCCGGCGCCCAGCCACTCGACCAGCCGGTAGCGCCCCGCGACGAGCCGACCGGCGCCGACGTCATCAACGGTCACGGCGCATCATCCTCGGCGGTGGGCCTGGCGGGGCCGGGCGGGAGCGTCCCGCGCACCCGCGCCGGGCACCAACCGACGGCCCGCCTGTCCGGCCGCGGGCGCGAGCGCGGCGCGGGCCGGATGTCAGGCCTCGAATCAGCCTAGGGGGCGCCCCGCAGCTTGGCGAGGGCTTCCGCGAGGATCGCCTCGCCGTCCTTCTCGTTACGCCGCTCCCGGACGTAGGCGAGATGGGTCTTGTACGGCTCGGTCCGCGGCGGGGCCGGGGTGTTGTCCCGGTCCCGCCCCGCCGGAAAGCCACAGCTCGGACAGTCCCACGTGTCGGGAATGGCCGCGTCCGCGGCGAACGACGGTCTCGTCTCGTGCGCGTTGGCACACCAGAAGGAGATGCGCTGGCGGGGCGCGGTCTCGCCGCGCTCCGCCTCTCCCATCGGTCCTGCCCCGACCCGGCTCCCCCGGATGGCGTTGCCACCTGCCACGGCCCGCGTGCTCCTTCGTCTCGTCCCATGGGTGGTAGCCCGGAACCCGCTGCGGCGGCCCCGCGGTGTGCACCACCGCGGGAACCGACAGCCGGTTCCGCAAGCATGACGTTCCCGGCCACTCCCCCGGGTTGTCCCTCCGGGTACGTCCTGGGGGGAGTGTAGGCCGCCAGGGCCCAACGTGGATGCACCGACCACCCCAACCCGGCCATGCACAGCCGGGACGATCAAGGACGGGTCGGGCGTCATCCGGATCCGAGCGACACGGCGGACGGATCGGCCGTGCCGATGGACGGCACGATCGCGAACGTCGTGACCCCCGCGCTGTGGAACTCCGGGGTGTGCACGACCGCCAGCGGGATCACCGCGGCGCTGCCGACGACGGTCTGCTCCAGCGCGCCCCACGAGGCGGCCGCGGTGGTCTCCGAGGTGGCCCGCAGGGCGGCGTCGAGCTGGCGGGAGGCGTTCGGATCGCGGTAGCCGCCGTCGGCGGGCCGCGGGCCGAGCCACTGCTCGTCCAGCAGCGGCTGGAAGACCGTGCGCCCGGCGTCGCCGAACCACGCCGGGGTGATCGTGGACAGCGCCAGGTCCCAGAACTGGCCGGTGGGCTGGACCGCCGCGGCGGTCCAGCGCGCACCGGTGCGGATCCGCACGTCAAGGCGGACGCCAGCGCGGGCGAACGCCGTACGCAGCGCCTCGGCGACCGCCGCGTCGGTGGCGCTGTCGGTGGTGAGCAGCGACAGCGCCGTGACGGGTCCGCCGGGGGTCTGGCTGAGCGCCTCCCGACAGCGGGCCGGGTCGCCGAGGCCGGCGGGGCTCGGGAACGGGTCGGCGTCGTTGTAGCCGGTCATCGGCTCCTGCAGCAGCCCGCCCGTGGTGGCGGCGAACTCGGGGCCGCCGAGAGCCGCGGCCAGGCTCACCCGGTCGATGCAGTAGGGCAGCGCCTGGCGGATGGCCGGTTCGCGCAGGGCTGCCGCGGACGGCCCGTCGAGGCCTACCGTGAGCGCCAGGGTGGAACCCACCGGGGCGACGACGAGGCGCGGGTCCTTGGCCTTCGCCAGTTCCGCGGCCCGGCCGGCCGGGAGTTCACCGTCGAGCGCCATGTCCGCGTCGCCGCGTTCGAGCTGCTGCTGCATCTGTTCGGGGGACAGCCCGTCGATGATCGTGATGTGGTCGGGTAGCGCCCGGCGGATGCCGTCCGAGGAGGCGCTCCACGACGGGTTTCGGGCCAGCCGGTAGCCCGGCGTGGCGTCGTCGTCCGGGGCGATGGTGAACCGGTAGGGCCCGTCGGAGACCAGGTTGTGCAGGTACTCCGGCGAGTCGGGCGGATAGGCGAGCGCCTCCAGCGGCACCGGCGACGCCGCCGGCAGGGCCAGTACGTCGACGAAGTCGTTCACCGGGGCGAGCAGGTGGAACGCGACGGTGTCATCGCCGACGATCTCCACCCCCTCGATGGTGTTGCTCTCGACGAAGGCGGCGGCGTCCCCGGCCGGGGTCGCCGCGAGCTCGGTACAGAATTCGCGGAAGCCGACGACCGTCGCGGCGAAGTAGCCGCGCAGCGGGGAGGGATCCGGCGGCACGCACAGCCGCTTGATGCCACGGGCGACGTCGTTGGCCGTGATCCGCCGCTGGTTCGGGGTGTCCCAGCGGGCCGCCGACCGCAGCCGGACGGTGTAGACCAGCCCGTCCTCGGTGACAATCGGCGCCCCGGCGGCCAGGTCGGGCCGCGGGACTGTCGACTTCGCCGCATCGGCGTCGGCGGGATAGCTGTAGAGCTGGCGGGCGACGAGGCGGACGACGGCCTGCTCGCCGGGCTGGTCGGCCCAGCCCGGGTCTCCGCTGGGCATCTGCTGGGTGACGATGCGCAGGGTGCCCCCGGGCTTGGCCGCCGGCGGGGTCGTGGCGATGGCCGTCGGGGTGGGGCTGGGGGCGGCGAGGCGGCCGGAGCCGCCGGAACCGCCGCTGCAGGCCGCGACGGTGACGGCGAGCACGGCGGCGAGCGCCGCAAGTCGAGACGCCGCCGCCCTCCGGGGGCGGCGGCGCGCACGCGGGGCGTTCAATTCTTCAGCAGCAGACCGAGACCGATGATGCAGACGAACCACACGGTCCCGACCAGGATGGTCAGCCGGTCGAGGTTCTTCTCCACGACGGAGGAACCGCCGAGCGACGAGGACACGCCCCCACCGAACAGGGTGGACAGACCGCCGCCCTTGGCCCGGTGCAACAAGACGAGCAGGATCATCAGAATACTCGCGATGATCAAGGCGATCGACAGACCGACCGTCATTCAGACCAGCTCCTGCTCCTCGGGGAGGTGGCAGGAGACCCGCGCCCGGCTCGCCTCCGCGACAGTGGAGGCTCCACGGCCCTGCACACCTCCTGCGCCTTCCAGCAACCTGCGCCTACCAAGCGACCCACGCCTGCCAAGCACCCTGCACCTGCCAAGCACCCTGCACCCGGCAGGCAACCCACGCCTGCCAAGCAACCCACGCCTGGCAGCAACCTCGGTGGATCCGGCAACCGTCAGGGGGCAAGCGGTATCGGCACACGTCGCCAGGCAACAGTATCCGCTTGCACCGGCGAGCCCCCGCCGGAACCGGCACCGCGAGGGCCGGGTGCGTGACCGGGTACACGGCGGGCAGCCGCATACAGACCGGCCCGGCCGGCCGTTTCTCTACGGTTCCGCCAAGGTACCGCACCCTGTCGCCCGGACCGCGGTGACGCACCCCGCTCCGGGCGCGCGATGCGCAGCCGGGTCCGGCCGGCGGGCGAGCGTTGCGTGCGTCGAGATCTGGCACCGCACCCACAACGGCACTGCGCCCACAACGGCGAGAGCCCGGCGGGGTTCACCCCCACCGGGCTCTCGGTTCGGCCGCCTCAGGCGGGCGGGCCGCTGCGCACGATGCCGACGAACTCCTCGGCGACGAGGCTGGCCCCGCCGACGAGCCCGCCGTCGACGTCGGGCATGGTGAACAGCTCGCCGGCGTTCGCCGCCTTCACCGAGCCGCCGTACAGCACGCGGATGCCCGCGGCCACCGCGTCGCCGTAGAGCCGGGCGAGCTGCCCGCGCACGGCGGCGCACATGTCCTGGGCGTCCTGGGCGGACGCCGTGCGGCCGGTGCCGATCGCCCACACCGGCTCGTAGGCGATGACGATCGTCGCGGCCTGCTCGGCGGTGATCCCGGCAAGCGACCCGGTGAGCTGGCCCAGCACGTGCTCGACGTGGGTGCCGGCCGCGCGGATCTCCTCCACTTCGCCGACGCACAGGATCGGCGTGATCCCGGCGGCGTAGGCCGCCTTCGCCTTCGCGGCGACCAGGGCGTCGTCCTCGTGGTGGTCGGCGCGGCGCTCGGAATGGCCGACGACGACGTAGGAGCAGCCGAGCTTGGCCAGCATCGACCCGCTGATGTCGCCGGTGTGCGCGCCCGAGCCGTGCGGAGAGAGGTCCTGCCCGCCGTAGCCCAGGGCGAGCTTGTCGCCGTCGATCAGCGTCTGGACGCTGCGCAGGTCGGTGAACGGCGGGATGACGACGACCTCGACGGTCTCGAGCTCCGCGGGCTTGAGATCGAAGGCGATCTTCTGCACCAGCGCGATGGCCTCGAGGTGGTTGAGGTTCATCTTCCAGTTGCCGGCCACCAGTGTCCGCCGCCCGGTGCCCTTGTCCTTGCTCACGCGGTTCTTACCTTTCTCGGTACCCCGTTCGGATCGTCCCCGGCCCAGCGGTGCCATCACCGGCTCCCGGTCTCAGACATCGAGCGCCGCGAGGCCGGGCAGCGTCTTGCCCTCGAGGTACTCCAGGCTCGCCCCGCCGCCGGTGGAGATGTGGCTGAAGGCGTCGTCGGGGATGCCGAGCGTGCGCACGGCGGCGGCGGAGTCCCCGCCACCCACCACGGAGAAGCCGTCCCCGGCGGCGATCGCCTCGGCGACCCCGCGGGTGCCGGCGGCGAACGGCGCGAGCTCGAACACGCCCATCGGGCCGTTCCAGAACACGGTCGCGGCGCCGGCGAGCCGCTCGGCGAACTGCGCCGTGGACTCCGGGCCGATGTCCAGGCCGAGCCAGCCCGCCTCGATCCCGTCGGCGGCGACGACCGCCGTCTGGGCGTCGGCGGCGAAGCGGTCGGCGACGACGACGTCGGTCGGCAGCACGATCCGGTCGCCGCCCTCGGCGAGCAGGGCCTTGCAGGTGTCGATCATCTCGGACTCGAGCAGCGAGCCCCCGACGCCGTGGCCGAGGGCCGCCAGGAAGGTGAAGCACATGCCACCGCCGACGAGCAGCGCGTCGACCTTGGGCAGCAGGGCGCGGATGACCCCGAGCTTGTCCGACACCTTCGAGCCACCGAGGACCACCGCGTAGGGGCGGGCCGGGTCGGCGCTGAGCCGGCGCAGCACGTCGAGCTCGGTGAGCACCAGCCGGCCGGCCGCGTGCGGCAGGCGCTTGGGCACGTCGACGACGCTGGCGTGGGCCCGGTGGACCGCGCCGAAGGCGTCGCCGACGTAGAACTCGGCCAGGGCCGCCAGGGCGTCCGCGAACGACGCCCGGGTCACGGCGTCCTTGCTGGTCTCGCCGGGCGAGAAGCGCAGGTTCTCCAGCAGCGCCACCTCGCCGTCGCCGAGACCGGCGACGACCTCACGCGCGCGGGCGCCGGAGATGTCGCCGGTGCCGTCGCCGGCGAAGGCCACCGGCCGGCCGAGCAGCTCGCCGAGGCGGACCGCGACCGGCTCCAGCGAGTACTTGGGGTCGGGCTCGCCCTTGGGACGGCCGAGATGGGAGGTCACGATCACCCGCGCGCCACGGTCCAGCAGCGCGGCGATCGTCGGGACACTGGCGCGGACCCGGCCGTCGTCGGTGATGCGCGGGGTGTCGCCCGAACGGTCCAGCGGCACGTTCAGGTCGCTGCGGACCAGGACGCGGTGCCCGGCGACCTGTAGGTCGTCGATCGTCCTCACTCTTGGTTACTCCATTGGGTTCGAGACCGGGGAAGGGAGACGGGCGATGCTGCGAACCGCCTCCGGCGATCCCCACCGGGAACCTGGCCGGACACGCTCCGCGGCGTTGCGGTTGCGATGCGAGAGGAAGAGTGCGGGACGCAACCACGACGGCCGGGACCGCGGACGGCGGCCCCGGCCGGAACGGCGCCTTGCACCACAGCGAAACCAGTACTACAGCGAGACCAGTACTACGGCGAACCTAGAGGCGGGCGCCGACCAGGGCGGTCAGGTCGACCAGCCGGTTGGAGTAGCCCCACTCGTTGTCGTACCAGCCGACGATCTTGACCTGGTTGCCGGCGGACATCGTCAGCAGCGAGTCGAAGGTGCAGGATGCCGGGGTGTTCACGATGTCGGAGGAGACGATCGGGTCCTCGGTGTAGACCAGGTAGCCCTTGAGCGGGCCGTCGGCCGCCGCCCTGAACGCCGCGTTGACCTCGTCCTTGGTCGCCGGCGTGTTCAGCGTGGCGACCAGGTCGGTGACCGAGCCGTCGAGCACCGGCACCCGCATGGCGATGCCGTCGAGCTTGCCCTTGAGGTGCGGCAGGACCAGCGCGGTGGCCTTGGCGGCACCGGTGGTGGTCGGGATGATGTTCTGCGCCGCCGCCCGGGCCCGGCGCAGGTCCTCGTGCGGGAAGTCCAGGATGACCTGGTCGTTGGTGTAGGCGTGGATGGTGGTCATGAGGCCCTGGCTGATGCCGAACGCCTCGTCGAGGACCTTGGCCATCGGCGCCACACAGTTCGTGGTGCAGGAGGCGTTGGACAGGATGTGGTGCTTCGCCGGGTCGTAGGCGTCGTCGTTCACGCCCACGACGACGGTGATGTCCTCGTCCTTGGCCGGGGCCGAGATGATGACCTTCTTGGCACCCGCCGTGAGGTGCTTGCCCGCGTCGGCGGCCTTGGTGAACCGGCCGGTGGACTCGATGACGATGTCCACGCCCAGCTCGCCCCAGGGCAGCGCGGCCGGGTCGCGCTCGGCGAGCACCTTGATCAGGGTGTCGCCGACCCGGATGCCCTCGTCGACGACGCTGACCGGCGCGGCCAGCGTGCCCAGGGTGGTGTCGTACTTGAGAAGGTGCGCGAGGGTCTTGTTGTTGGTCAGGTCGTTGACGGCGACGATCTCAAGGTCGTCCCGCTTGCTCGCCGCGAGCGCCCGCCAGAAGTTACGGCCGATCCGCCCGAAGCCGTTGACACCCACCCGCGTAGCCACGTTCAGGACTCCCTACCGTCTTGTCTCGTCGTTTCGACGGCCACGACGCCGCTTGCGTCATGACCGGAGTTCGGTATCTCGTTGTCGAGGCAGGAGCCTAACGAGTTCGCACATCATCGGCGGTAATCCGAACCGTGCGGTGTTGGTCTCCTCACACGGGACCGCGCGTCCGTCGGGCTACCTGCTCCCACCCGGTCACGACGATGCTCCGCCTCCGGAGGTTCCCGCCGCTCCCCCACCCGGACCCCCGGGCCAGGCACGTCCCGCGCTTGCCTGTCACACCGTCCGAGCCGCTCCACCGTTCGGGCACCCCCGCGGCGCGAGGCCTGCACCGTCCCCTGCGTGCGATCCCGATGGTGCTACTCCGCGATTATTCCACGGACGTTCGGGCATCGTTGGTCCGACCTCGGCACGTTCCGCCACCAACGGGCCCTTATCAGGAATAGCGCTGATCCAGCTAGCGAAATGCCCGGAATCAACCAGATGACGCATTGTCAACACTCAGGCGTTCTCCAGCAGGTCCGGCGAGACGCTTGCCTCGGTGTTGGGGATGCCGAGTGCGTTCGCCCGCTTGTCCGCGAGCGCCAGCAGCCGCCGGATCCGCCCGGCGACGGCGTCCTTGGTCAGCGGCGGGTCGGCGAGCGCGCCGAGTTCCTCCAGGGACGCCTGGGCGTGTTCCAGGCGCAGCCGGCCCGCGGCGAGCAGGTGCTCGGGCGCGTCGTCACCGAGGATGCGCATCGCCGCCTGCACCCGCGCCCCGGCCGCGACCGCGGCGCGGGCCGAGCGGCGCAGGTTGGCGTCGTCGAAGTTCGCCAGCCGGTTCGCCGTCGCCCGGACCTCGCGGCGCATCCGCCGCTCCTCCCAGGCCATCAGGCTGTCATGGGCACCGATCTTGGTCAGCAACGCGCTGATGGCGTCCCCGTCCCGGATGACCACCCGGTCGACCCCACGCACGTCGCGGCTCTTGGCCTGCACACCGAGCCGCCGCGCCGCCCCGACCAGCGCGAGCGCCGCCTCCGGACCGGGCGAGGTCACCTCGAGCGAGCAGGACCGGCCAGGTTCCGTCAGCGACCCATGGGCGAGGAACGCACCCCGCCATGCCGCCGCCGCGTCGCAGGCCGAGCCGGTGACGACCTGCGGCGGCAGCCCGCGGACGGGCCGGCCACGCTGGTCGAGCAGCCCCGTCGAGCGGGCGAGTTGTTCACCGTCGCGTTCGACCCGCACGATGTAGCGCACCGAGCGGCGCAGCCCCCCGGCGGCGAGCACCGCCACCGTGGACGGGAAGCCGAAGACCTCGGCGACCTCCCGACGCAGCCGACGCGCGGTCGCACCCGTATCCAGCTCCGCCTCCACCACGATGCGGCCCCCGACGATGTGCAGCCCCCCACCGAAACGCAGCAGGGCTGCCATCTCGGCCCGCCGGCAACAGGGCTTCGCGACCCGTAGCCGGCTCAGTTCGTCCTTGACGGTGGCCGTCATCGCCGCCACACCGATCACTCCTTGGCTTCACCGAATGGGGTCCGGCGAACGGCGCCGCCGGACGATGGGTACTTCGTGACCGGCCGCCGGCTGACCCCCGCGGACGGCGCCCGCGGCACCGACGGGGCCGGCGGCCCGGACGGCCCGGTGCGGACGGCCGGCGACGCCGCCGCGGACTGTGCGCCCGCTTCGGACCGTGCGCCCGCTCCGGACCGTGCGAACACTGCACGGAAGGCCTCGGCAAGGCGGGCCGGGTCGTGCACGGGTGCGCCGGGCACCCGCACCGGCGCGAGATGCAGCCGGGCGCCGAGATCCGCCGCAGCCCGCGCCAGCGGGTCGGGCTCGGGCACGGCACTCGGATCGGCGATCACGACGTCCAGGCGCAGCCCGGGCACGTGCCGGCGCAGGGCGTCGAGGTGGGCCTGCGGGGTGTACCCGGCGGTCTCCCCCGGCTGGGCGGCCAGGTTGAGGACCATCAGCGTGCGCGCCCGCGAGGTGGTGATCGCCTGCCGCATCCCAGGCACCAGCAGGTGCGGCAGCATGCTCGTGTAAAGCGAGCCCGGGCCGAGCACGAGCCAGTCGGCCGCGTGGGCCGCCGCCACCGCCTCCGCGCAGGCCGCCGGTTCCGCCGGTGCGAGCCGGACACCGGCCACCCGTCCCGCCGTGGTGGCAACTGCGGCCTGCCCGCGTACCTCGGTCACCGCCCCCGGTACGGCCGGGTCCAACCCGAGGACGTCGGCGACGATGTCGATGCCCGCGGTGGACAGCGGCAGTACCCGACCCCGCGCCCCGAGCAGGCCGGCGGCGAGATCGAGGGCGGCAACCGGGGAGCCGGTGTGCTCGGCCAGCCCGGTCAGCACCAGGTTCCCCACGGCGTGCCCGGCCAGCGAGCCGGAGCCGGCGAACCGGTGTTGGAAGAGCTCCGCCCAGGTCGCCGGCGGGCCGTCCGGGCCGGCGAGCGCGGCCAGCGCCATCCGCAGGTCCCCCATGGGCAGCGCGCCGAGCTCCGCTCGCAACCGCCCCGATGATCCGCCGTCGTCGCCGACGGTAACCACCGCCGTCAGCGCCGAGGTGAGCTGGCGCAGCGCGGCCAGCGAGGCGGCGAGCCCGTGGCCGCCGCCGAAGGCGACGACCGCCGGCTCCAGCCCGGCGCCCGCGTCCTCGACGGCCTGGACGGCCTCAGGGGCCACGGCGACCCCAGTGACCCCGGCGCCCTCAGCGCCCCCGGTGGCCCCAGCGCCCTCAGCGGCCCGGGGGTCACGGCCGGGGCCGGTGGGCTTCGGCACGCTCACTCCCGTCCCAGATCGCGGTGCACGACCCGGACCCCGACGCCGTCGGCGGCCAGTCGCGCGCCGAGCTGCTCGGCCATCGCCACGCTGCGGTGCTTGCCGCCGGTACACCCGACCGCGAGGGTCAGGTACCGCTTGCCCTCCCGCGCATAGCCCTCCCCGACCAGGCGCAGCAGGGCCGCGTACTGGTCAAGGAACTCCTGCGCCCCGGGTTGGGCGAGGACATAACTACGCACCTGCGGATCCCGCCCGGTGTAGGGGCGCAGCTCCTCCACCCAGTGCGGATTGGGCAGGAATCGGCAGTCGGCGACGAGGTCGGCGTCCAGCGGCAGCCCGTACTTGTACCCGAACGACACCACGGTGGCGTTGAGCCGGTTCGCGCCCGGCTGCCCGAACGCCGCATCGATCTTCGACCGCAGCTCGTGGACGTTCAGGTCCGTGGTGTCGAGGACGAGATCGGCCTCGCCACGCAGCTCGGCGAGCAGCGCCCGTTCCCGGCCGATGCCGTCGACCACGCGCTCGTCGCCCTGCAGCGGATGCGGCCGGCGGACGTGGTCGAACCGCCGGATGAGCGCGTCGTCGCTGGCTTCGAGGAAGAGCATCCGGGGATGCATGCCGCGGGCGTCCAGCGCCGCGACCGCTGCCCGCAGGTCGGAGAAGAACGCCCGGCCGCGGACGTCCACGACCACGGCGATCCGGCTGACCGCGCCCCCGGAGCGGTGGCCGAGCTCCGCCATGGTGGACAGCAGGGCCGGCGGCAGGTTGTCGACGACGAACCAGCCGAGGTCCTCCAGGCACTTGGCCGCGGTGCTGCGCCCCGCGCCGGACAGGCCGGTGATGATGGCGAGGTCGAGGGTCGGGGTGGTCATGACGGCCTTCCCGAGTCGGCGTGGTGCAGGGCGCGTGCCGCCGCGGCGGGATCGTCCGCCGCGGGCGCCGGTGCGGTCCGCACCGGGTCGGGTTCCGGCGCGGGCGCCGGTGGCGCCTCGTCGAGGATCTCACCGGTGCGAGGGTCGACGGCGGGGGTGGGGGCGGCGGCGGTGCCCGGCGCGGACCGGCCGAGCGCCGTGAGGATCGCCGCGGCGGTGCGCGGCCCGATCCCGGGCACCTGGGCGATCTCCTCGGCGCTCGCCGCCCGCACCTTCGCCACCGAGCCGAACTGCCGCAACAGCGCCTTGCGCCGGGTCTCCCCGAGGCCGGGCACGTCGTCGAGAGCGGAGGTCACCATCGCGGCGGACCGCTTCTGCCGGTGGTAGGTGATGGCGAAACGATGCGCCTCGTCCCGGACCCGCTGCAACAGGTACAGCGCCTCGGAGGCGCGCGGCAGGATCACCGGCTCCGCGGAGTCGGGCAGCCAGACCTCCTCCAGCCGCTTCGCGAGCCCGCACAGCGCCACCCCGCCGGGCCCCGTGTCGATGCCGAGCTCGTCGAGGGCTCGGGCGGCCGCGGCGACCTGCGGGGGGCCACCGTCGACGACGACGAGGTTCGGCGGGTAGGCGAACTTGCGGGGTCGGCCGGTGTCCGGGTCGATCGACTGCGCCGCGCCCGTCGGGACGGCCCGGCCCCGCCCGTCCCGCACGCCCGCCTCGGCACCGGCAGGGACGTCGCCCGCGAGGTCGCCAGTCTGATCGGCGGTGGAAGCGGCGGTGGGGCCGACGGCGAGATCCTCCACGGGGTCGACGATGTCGACGAGTTCCCCCGTGCGGGACCGCTCGGCGAGGTACCGGGAGAACCGGCGGTGGATGGTCTCGTACATGCTGGCGACGTCGTCCTGCCCGGCGTCCGGCCGCCCGTGCTCGCGGCCGGCGCCCGCGCCGCCGCGGATGGAGAACCGGCGGTACTCCGACTTGCGCGCCAACCCGTCCTCGAAGACGACCATGCTCGCGACGACGTTGGTGCCCTGGATGTTCGACACGTCGTAGCACTCGATGCGCAGCGGCGCGTCCGGCAGCTCCAGGGCCTCCTGGAGCTCGGCGAGCGCCCGGCTGCGCGCGGTCAGGTCGCTGGCCCGCTTCGTGCGGTGCAGCGTCAGCGCCTGGCGGGCGTTGCGCTCCACGGTCTCCAGCAGGGTGCGCTTGTCGCCGCGGCGCGGCACCCGGACCTCGACCCGGCCGCCGCGGGCGACGCTGAGCAGCTCGGCCACGGCGTCCGCGTCCGGGGGCAGGGCGGGCACGAGAATCTCGCGCGGGATGCCCGCGCCCTGCGGGTCCGTGCGCGGCGACCGGGCCGGCGGCGTGGGCCCGGCGGCCCGAGCGGCAGCCACGACGGCGGCATCCGATGCGCCGGCCTGCCCGGCCTGCCCGGCCTGCCCGGGGGGAACGGGGGGAACGGGGGGAACGGCGCCGGCGGTGGTGAGCGAGGTGCCCTCCAGGTACTCCTGGGTGAGGAACTGCTCCACGAGGTCGGCCGTGGTCACCTCGTCGAGCTTGTCGACCACCCAGCCGCGTTGCCCGCGCACGCGACCACCGCGAACATAGAAGATCGCGACCGCGGCCTCCAGCTCGTCCTCGGCGAAGGCGATCACGTCGGCGTCGGTGCCGTCGGGCAGCACGACGGCCTGCTTCTCGATGGCGCGCCGCAGGGCGCCGGCGTCGTCGCGCAGCCGCGCGGCCCGCTCGTACTCCTGGGCCGAGGCGGCCTGCTGCATCTCCTGCTCGAGCCGGCGCAGGTAGCGGCCGGTCTGACCGGACATGAAGTCGCAGAAGTCGTCGACGATCTCCCGGTGGGTCTCGGCATCCACCCGGCCGACGCAGGGCGCCGAGCAGCGGTCGATGTAGCCGAGCAGGCACGGCCGGCCGACCTGCCCGGCCCGCTTGAACACCCCCGCCGAGCAGGTGCGCGCGGGGAAGACGCGCAGCAGCAGGTCGAGGGTCTCCCGGATCGCCCAGGCGTGGGCGTACGGACCGAAGTACCGCACACCCTTGCGCTTCGGTCCCCGCATGACCTGCAGACGCGGGAACTCCTCGTGGAGGGTCACCGCGAGGCTCGGGTAGCTCTTGTCGTCGCGGTACCGGACGTTGAAGCGCGGATCGAACTCCTTGATCCACGTGTACTCGAGCTGGAGGGCCTCGACCTCCGTGGAGACCACGGTCCAGTCGACCGCGCTGGCGGCCTGGACCATGTGCTGGGTACGCGGGTGGAGCGTGTGCAGATCGGCGAAGTAGTTGGCCAGCCGGGCCCGCAGGTTCTTGGCCTTGCCCACGTAGAGCACACGGCCGTGCTCGTCGCGGAAGCGGTAGACGCCGGGGGTCTCGGGAATCGAGCCCGGCGCGGGTCGGTAGGACGCCGGATCAGCCATGAACCGAGCCTACGGCGACCATCATCCCGCATGAGCAGCGCCTGCACGTAACCATTTCATCACGCATAGCGCGCAACCTCATCGGCGGGCCCTCTCGAAGCGTGGCAGAAGGATGACAGCAGGCGACAGATCCTGAAGCTGGTCGTGATTAATCCCGGACTTTCCGTTGTTTCTGGTGCCCCCACTGGCGTCCGGCGCGGGGGGCTGCGACCCTCGACACATCGGGCAAGCGAACCGAGGGAGCCAGCTCGTGCTTGGTGAGGACGTCACGGCGGAGTTCGTCGTGGACGACGCGGCCAGCCGTGGGCGGGTGACGGTGTTCCAGATCTGCTGGCGTGCGTGCGATCCGCTGGCCGTGTCCATGACCCTGGTGTCCAGGCCGGAGCACCCCGCGCTGCCGCAGGGGAGCTGGGTCGCCCCCCGCGACGCCCTGCGTGCCGGGCTGGAGGCGGCGGTCGGCGACGGCGATGTGCGGATCGGCCCCGACCCCGGGGAGGGCGGCGTCCGGCTGGACCTGGTCGACGGGGATCGCCACTCCGTCGTGGTCCTCGCGACGGCGTCGCTGCGCAGCTTCCTGGACCGCACCGAACGGCTGGTGCCGACCGGCCAGGAGCACACCGAGCAGGAGCTGGACACCGTCCTGGCGAACCTGCTCCAGACCTGATCTCCCCGGCCCCGGGCGGCCGCACCGCGGACCCGCGCGGTCGACGGATCCCCGCCCGGCGCCGGCCACCCTGTGGCCCGCCGGGCGGCCGGCGCGCCTCTCAGCGGGCCGCCGCTTCGGCGAGCCTGCGCCGCCGAGCGCCTCCCCCACCACCGGCCTCGGCCGCCGCCCCGCCGGCGGCCGGGACCCGGTCGCCGAGGATCTCCCGAAGGAAGACCCCGGTGTGGCTCTCCTCGACTGCGGCAACGGTCTCGGGCGAGCCCTGGGCGACGACCCGACCGCCGCCGGTGCCGCCCTCCGGCCCCATGTCGATGATCCAGTCCGCCGTCTTGATGACGTCGAGGTTGTGCTCGATCACGATCACCGTGTTGCCGGCGTCGACGAGCCGGCCGAGCACCCCGAGCAGCTTGCGGATGTCCTCGAAGTGCAGCCCGGTCGTCGGCTCGTCGAGGACGTAGACGGTCCGGCCGGTGGAGCGCCGCTGCAGCTCGGAGGCGAGCTTGACCCGCTGCGCCTCGCCGCCGGACAGCGTCGGCGCCGACTGGCCGAGGCGGACGTAGCCGAGTCCGACGTCGTTGAGCGTGCGCAGGTGACGGGCGATCGCCGGCACCGCGGCGAAGAACTCGGCCGCCTCCTCGATCGGCATGTCGAGGACCTCGGCGATGTTGCGCCCCTTGTAGTGGACCTCGAGGGTCTCCCGGTTGTAGCGGGCACCGTGACAGACCTCACACGGCACGTACACGTCCGGCAGGAAGTTCATCTCGATCTTGATGGTGCCGTCGCCGGAGCACGCCTCGCAGCGGCCGCCCTTGACGTTGAACGAGAACCGGCCCGGCAGGTACCCGCGGACCTTGGCCTCGGTCGTCTCGGCGAACAGGCGGCGGATGTGGTCGAACACGCCGGTGTAGGTGGCCGGGTTGGACCGCGGGGTCCGCCCGATCGGCGACTGGTCGACCCTGACTGCCTTGTCGAGGTGGTCGAGGCCGCTGACGGTCCGGTGCCGGCCGGGCACCTCGCGGGCGCCGTTGAGCTTGTTGGCCAGCACGGCGGCGAGGATGTCGTTGACGAGGGTGGACTTGCCCGACCCGGACACCCCGGTGACGGCCACGAAGCAGCCCAGCGGGAACGAGACCGTGACGTCGCGCAGGTTGTGCTCGCGGGCGGCGTGCACCGTCAGCGCCCGCCCCTTCGTCGGCACCCGGCGGATGTCGGGCACCGGGATCTGGCGCCGGCCGGAGAGGTAGGCGCCGGTCATCGACTCCTCGCTGGCGAGCAGCTCCGCCACCGGCCCGGAGACGACGACCCGCCCGCCGTGCTCACCCGCGCCGGGGCCGATGTCGACCACCCAGTCGGAGGCCCGGATGGTGTCCTCGTCGTGTTCGACGACGATGAGCGTGTTGCCCAGGTCACGCAGCCGCAGCAGGGTCTGGATGAGCCGACGGTTGTCCCGCTGGTGCAGCCCGATCGACGGCTCGTCGAGCACGTAGAGCACCCCGACGAGGCCGGAGCCGATCTGGGTGGCCAGCCGGATGCGCTGCGCCTCCCCGCCGGCGAGGGTGCCGGCGGCCCGGTCGAGGGAGAGGTAGTCGAGCCCGACGTCGAGCAGGAACGTCAGCCGCGCGTCGACCTCCTTGAGCACCCGCCCGGCGATCGTCCGCTCCCGCTCGCTGAGCTCCAGCCCGCGCAGGAACTCGGCGCACTCGCCGATCGCCATCCCGGCGACCTCCGCGATGGACCGGCCGCCGACCGTGACGGCCAGCGACTCGGGCTTGAGCCGGGCCCCGCGGCAGGCCGGGCAGGGCACGTCGCGCATGTAGCCCTCGTACCGCTCGCGGCTGCTGTCCGACTCGGCCTCCCGGTGGCGGCGGCCGATGAAGCCGATGACCCCCTCGAACGACGTGTAGTAGGACCGCTTACGGCCGTAGCGGTTGGTGTAGCCGACGTGGATCTCGGTCTCGCCGCTGCCGTGCAGCACCGCCGTGCGGGCCCGCTCGGGCAGCCCCTCCCAGGGGGTGTCCATCCGGAAGCTGAGGTCCTCGGCGAGGGCGGTGAGCAGCCGCTCGAAGTACTCCTTGTTGTGCCCGCCGGCCCACGGCGCCACGGCACCCTGGGCCAGGGAGAGGGTCGGGTCGGGCACGACGAGCTCCGGGTCGACCTCCTTGCGGGTACCGATGCCGGTGCAGTCGGGGCAGGCGCCGTAGGGCGAGTTGAACGAGAACGACCGCGGCTCGAGCTCCTCGAAGGACAGGTCGTCATAGAGGCAGGCGAGGTGCTCGGAGTACATCCGCTCGCGCTCGGGGTCGTCGGCGGCCCGGTCGACGAAGTCGACGAGGACCAGGCCGCCACCCAGGCGCAGCGCCGTCTCCACCGAGTCGGTCAGGCGCCGCTTGGCCGACTCCTTGGCCGCCAGCCGGTCGACCACGACCTCGATCGTGTGCTTGCGCTGCTTCTCCAGCTTCGGCACGTCGGTGAGCGCCACGACGGTGCCGTCGACGCGGGCCCGGGCGAACCCGGAGCTCTGCAGCTCGGCGAACAGGTCGAGGTACTCGCCCTTGCGCCCGCGGACCACCGGCGCGAGCACCTGGAAGCGGGTGCCCTCGGGCAGCTCCAGCAGCCGGTCCACGATCTGCTGCGGGGTCTGCCGGGAGATCGGCCGCCCGCACTTCGGACAGTGCGGCCGGCCGGCGCGGGCGAACAGCAGACGCAGGTAGTCGTACACCTCGGTGATCGTGCCGACGGTGGAACGGGGGTTGCGCGAGGTGGACTTCTGGTCGATGGAGACCGCCGGGGACAACCCCTCGATGAAGTCCACGTCGGGCTTGTCCATCTGGCCGAGGAACTGGCGGGCGTAGGCCGACAACGACTCCACGTAGCGCCGCTGCCCCTCGGCGAAGATGGTGTCGAAGGCAAGGCTGGACTTGCCGGACCCCGACATGCCGGTGAAGACGATCAGCCCGTCGCGGGGCAGGTCGAGATCGACATCGCGGAGGTTGTGCTCACGCGCGCCACGCACGACAAGACGGTCGGCCATCGTCGATCCCTCATGATCTTCCGGAAAATCGGACCTGGGCGAGTGTGGCCATGCTACGGATGGGGACTGACAGTTTTTCCACGGCCGGTCGCCGGCGCCGCCCGCCGGGCACCCGCCCGCGCGCCGGCGGTACGGCCGTCACCCGACGGAAAGTAACGACCTGCCCGAAGTGGGTGTTCCGCGCCCGGCGTGGTCCCACGCCGGTCCGCGGTGTCGGCGAGCCACCGGGCGCCGACAATCACTTCAGGCGGGCGCGACCATCGCGGGCGGACGTGATGCCCGAGCAGACCCGGCCGTTCGCCCGGAGAGGGGAACACCCATGAGCGACGCCCACGGCGACGAGGCCGGCGCGACCACCACCGGCGGCTACACCGGGAAGGTCACCGTCGGTGGCCCGGCGGACACCCGGCCCCTGCCCGGCCTGACGGTGACCAAGGTCGCCGTCGGCCCGGCGGACAACAACGCCTACCTGCTGCGCTGCCCCGTCACCGGGGAGCAGCTCCTCATCGACGCCGCGAACGAGGCCGACACGCTGCTGCGGCTGATCGGCGACGCGGGCCTCGCCACGGTGGTCACCAGTCACCGGCACGCCGACCACGTCCAGGCGCTCGCCGAGGTCGTGGCCGCCACCGGCGCGACCACGGTCGCCCACGCCGACGACGCCCCTCGGATCCCCGTGCCCACCGCCCGGGTCGTGCACGACGGAGACGAGATCACCGTGGGCCGGGCGACCCTGCGGGCGATCCACCTGGTCGGCCACACCCCCGGCTCGATCGCCCTGCTCTACGACGCCGACCCCGCCGCCCCGCACCTCTTCACCGGCGACTGCCTGTTCCCCGGCGGCCCGGGCAACACGTTCGGTGACGCCGACGCCTTCGTCACGCTGATGGACGACCTGGAGCGCAAGGTGTTCGGCCCCCTGCCGGACACCACCTGGATCTACCCGGGCCACGGCTTCGACTCCACCCTCGGCGCCGAACGCCCCCACCTCGCCGAATGGCGCGCCCGCGGCTGGTGACCGTCCCAGGGGGTGCCGGACGCGGCGGCCCGCCGATCGTGCCGCCGACGACCGGCTCAGAGGGTGTTGCCCACGGGGCGCCACGGCTCGGCGTCGGGAGTCTCGGCTCCGCCCGTGCTGCGGGTGAAGGTGAGATGCTCGGTGCCGCTCTCGGCGGTCTCCACTCTCACCGCGTAGTTCTGTTCGAGGCCGCGCAGCTCGTCCCAGAGGCGAACGCCGCCACCAAGAAGGATCGGGGCGATGGCAACGTGGAGGGCGTCGATCAGGCCGGCCTTGAGGAAGTCGCGGACCACGGTCGGTCCGCCGCCGATCCGGACGTCGAGCCCGCGGGCGGCCTCCACCGCCAGCCGGAGCGCCTCCTCGGGCGTGGCCGCCAGGAAGTCGACCCGAAGCCGTCGAGCGAGATGTTCAGGTCGGCGCGCACCTTCATCAGCAGTCCCATCCTCGTGATCGCGTGAACGACTCACCGCCGCGCGGAGGACCATGGCCGACCGGCACCGGCACCGGCACCGCGATCAACGGCTCGTGGCCGGGCATCGCCCGGCTCAGGACGCCAGGGCGAACTCCAGGGTTGCCTGGGCGAGGTCGCGCAGGAACCGGTCACGGTCGAAGGCGTCGCCGTCGTCGGCCAGATCTGGCGGCGGCGAGTTCATGAAGCTGAAGTGACCCGCGTTCGGCACGATGCGCAGCTCGACGTCGGCCGGCGCGCTCTTCAGCAGGATAGCTTGGTCGACGGGTGTGACGGTATCCAGCTCGGCGGCGTAGACCAGCATGGGAACCGTCACCGCGGCCAGGGCACCGGGAGCGGCGAACCAGCCGGTGGCGGGCGCCCACAGGGCGAGCCGGCTGACCCGAGGTTCCCGCGGCACGTCCAACGGCGTGCCGTCCCGCTCCCAGGGCGTCGCTCCGGCCAGGCAGAGGGCGGCCCAGCCGCCGATGGAGTGGCCTATCGCCACGACGGTCGCGTCCGCGGGTGCCTCTCGGCGCAGCGCTTCGACCAGCCCGGCCGGACGGGCGAGCAACTCGGCCGTAGCCGCCTCCCGCCCGGCCATGCGCTCGAAGCGGGGCGCGACGACCCGGCAGCCATGGGCGGCGAGGTGGTCCAGGAGCGGTCGGTAACGCTGCGGGTCGCCGCCCGCGCCGGTGGCGAAGAGCACGACGCGCTCGGGCTCGGCCGGACCGAGCGTCAGGATGTCCATGTCGTTCCTCCACCACGCGCGGTCCGCCGGCGAGACCCGTCACCCCGCCCAGCAGGTCCTGATGCCGCATCAGGCTACTGAGCGGCGGTGGATCCCGTTCCGCCCCATCGAGCCCGGACGCCGCTCGCCTGCTCCTCGCGCAAGCCGGGCGTCGGTGTCCGCCGGGTCGCGGCGAGGCCTACCCGGTGGCGAGGGGATAGACGACCGAGGGGTCGGGTTCCAGCTCCAGCTCAACGGGTCGAGGTCTCTGCGCCGGGACGGCGGGCGTTGCGATCCGGGCCGCATCGGCCGGGGAGAGGTGGCCGAGGCGACGGCGGGTCGCGGCGGGGGCGGCGTGCCAGCGGGAGTGCACGGCGGGCTCCCAGGTCGGCCGGGCCAGGCCGGCCGCGAGGCCGGCGAGGATCCCGGCAGCGCGCCGGGCATCATGGATGCGACCGGTGGCGAGTTTGCGGGCGGTGAGGACGACGAGCTGGCCGGCGTGCACCGCGGGCCAGCTCCAGCCCAGGGTGGCGCGATGGCGGCGGGCGTAGACGGCGGCCGAGCGGCCGAGCTCGGCGTGCAGCAGGCCGGAGCGGCCGACGGTCTCGCCGCCGACGTGTACCACGGGCCATTCGTCGTCGGCCCAGGCGAGCCGCCCGCCGGCCGCGTACAGCCGGGCGAACAGATCGGTCTCCTCGTAGTACATCCAGTAGGCGGGGTCGAAGCCGCCCAGGCGCAGGAAGGTCGGGACGCGGATGGCGAAGAAGGCGCCGACCGGGTGGCGCAGCTCCGGCCACCGGGCGACGGCCGCCGCCTCGCCGCGCAGCGTGATGAAGGCGTTCGTGCGGGAGGTCGGCAGCACTCCGCGGGACCGTCCGGGGCTGCCGTCGCCGGCGAGGAACGGGAACCCGACGGCGTCGACGGACGGCGGGTACCAGGCGAGGAGCTTGGGCAGGACCTCCGCGGTGTCGCGGGGGATCATCACATCACTGTTGATCACCAGCAGCCAGTCCGGCGCCGGGCCGTCCGTGACGGCGCCTCGGACGGCGAGGTTGACGGCGAGGTTGACGGCGGTGCCGTAGCCGACGTTGCCGTGGCCCTCGACGACGCGTACCCCGGCGGGCACCGAGCGCCCGGCGAGCGTGCCGTTCTCGACCAGCACCGCCTCGCAGCCGTTCATGGCGACCAGGGCCGAGAGCAACTGGTGCAGATGGGTTGCGCCTCCGTGGGACACGACGACCGCCAACAAGCTGTGCATCATCCGCCTTCACTAAAACATAAAACGATGACGAGAAGATCGTGGACAACCCTGCCGTACGTCCACGGAGCAAACCGGCGAACACATCAGGCCAGGTCGATCGATCAGGATTTCGCCGGTGCCGCCGCACTCATGGCCGTACTCCCGTCCACGACCACAGTCGTGACCCACCTCACCCCTGCTGACCAGCCCGGACACCGGTCTCGACCAGGGTAACTAGCGCATCGCGGTGCTCCACTTCTCCCTTCCCGGCGAGTCGCGCACCGTCGCCGGTCCACCCGTTATCCGAAACCGCCAAACGTGCACCGGAAATGCTGCAGATGCGGATTACGGTAACACTCGAGCGGAATTTCGACCCCGATCACGGTCGCCGCCGCAGCCACCGGGAGACACCGAATCCGGTACCGAGCCAGCCTGTCGCGCCGGTCACCGCTGCCGGTCACCGGGCCGCGCCGCCCGGGCCGCGCCGCCCGGGCCGCCCGGGTCCGCTGCCCGGGTCCGCCGCCGTTCGGCACTCCAGTCATCGCACATCACGGGCATGGGGCAGCGAGATTGCCCAAGTCGCGCCGTTTCGGCACCAGTCGTGACAGGGCCCTGTCAACGTGGAACGCATGCCGCACCCAGATCGACTGACCGCGATCGTCGAGGAGCTGCGCCGGGCCGGACCCGCCGGGCGCACAGCCGCAAGCCTGGCGGCCCGGCTGGACGTCAGTGTGCGAACGATCCGCCGGGACCTGCTGGCCCTCCAGGACGCCGGGGTTCCCGTCGGCGGGATCTCCGGGCCCGGGGGCGGGTACGTGCTCGCCCAGCACGCGATGCTGCCACCCGTCGCGTTCACCCAGGGTCAGGCGAGCTCGGCCGCCGTGGCGCTGGCCGCCGCCGCGACGGGCCCGCTGACCCGTGACGGCGCGGCGGCGCTCGAGAAGCTGCTCGACATCATGCCCCCGCCACAGCAGCGGCAGGTCGCCGAACTGGCCTCACCCGGCTGGGCGGGGCCACCCGTGGTCGCCCGCACGGCGCTGGCCACCACGATCGAGGAGGGCCTGCGGGCCGGCCGGGTGCTCGCGATCGACTACCAGGACGCCGCCGGCAGCCGGACCGTGGGCCGCCGGGTGGAGCCACAGTTGCTGGCCTTCACCGGCGGCCACTGGTACCTGCTGGCCTGGTGCCTGGATCGGGGCGGCCCGCACTGGTTCCGCTGGGACCGGATCTCCCGCGCCGTCAACACCGGCCAGCCGGCGGACGACCACGACCCGTTCTCGATCTTCACCGCGCCTCCGCCCGGCCTGCGGCGCATCCGCCGGGCCCCGGCGTCCGGCCCGCGCGGCGAGCCGGCGAGGCCGAGCTGACCGTGCCCGGCGGCCGGCCCGTCGGGCGTGGTCGCCGTCACCACGATCGACGGGCCGCCCGCGCCGGGCGGGGCGGCCTAGCGCGAGCGTCCGCCCGGCAGCCCGCCGCCCGGCGCGGCGACCTCCCGCGGTTCGGCCCGGTCGGCCGCCGGGGTCGGTGAGGAACCCGCCTCCGGGGCCGGTTTCTCGGCGACCTCCCCCGCTTCCCCCGCCTCCTGCGCCTCCTGCGCGGGCGGTTCGGTCAGCAGCGACCAGATCACCGAGACGGCCAGCGCGACGGCGATCACGCCGAGCGACAGCGTGATCGGCATGTGCCACACGTCGGTGAGCAGCATCTTCACGCCGATGAAGGCCAGGATGAACGCCAGCCCCGTCGCCAGCCGGTGGAACCGTTCCATCAGGCCCGAGAGCAGGAAGAACAGCGACCGCAGCCCCAGGATGGCGAGTGCGTTGCTGGTGTAGATGAGGAACGTCCGGTCGGTGACGCCCAGGGCGGCGGGCACCGAGTCGAAGGCGAACAGCACGTCGGCGGTCTCGATCGCGACGAGGACGGCGAGCAGCGGCGTGGCGACGAGTTTGCCCGCGCGGCGCAGGACGAAGTGCTGCCCCTGGTACTGATCGGTGACCGGCATGACCCGCCGCAGCAGTGACACCGCCCGGCTCTGCCCCGGGTCCATCTCCACCCCGCTGTCGCGCAGCATCTTCACGGCCGTGTAGATCAGGAAGGCGCCGAAGATGTAGATGATGAAGCTGAACTGCTCGAGCAGGGCGACCCCGGCGGCGATGAAGATGAACCGCAGTACCAGGGCGCCGAGCACGCCGTAGAACAGCACCCGGTGCTGGTACTCCCGGGGGACCTTGAAGTACGAGAAGATCAGCGCGAAGACGAACAGGTTGTCGACGGACAGGCTCTTCTCGAGCAGCCACGCCGCCGTGTATTCGCCGGCGGCGCCGGGGCCCTGCCAGGCCCAGATGACCCCGGCGAAACCGATGCCCAGCGACACCCACAGCAGGCTCCACCAGGCGGCCTCGCGGAAGCCGATGACGTGGGCCCTGCGGTGGGCGAGCAGATCGATGGTGAGGAGCCCGAGCACAGCGCCGACGAAGGCGGCCCAGGCCCAGAGGGGAACGTGCACGGAGATCTCCAGAGGTGTCGCCGGTCGCGGCCCGGATGCGCCACCCCGGCTCCACCGGGGCGGAAGGTGTCGCTCTGACCGGCCGGGCGCCGTTGCCAGCGGCCGGTCAGAGCACGTTTACGCGCGCCACACCATCAGCGAGATGAGCGTGAAGCGACGAATCGTTAACTCTCAGTAACTATCGGAAGGTACGGCGGTCCCNGTGTCCCCCNGCCGGATCCCACGTGGAGATCCGGCCGGGGCGTGGCCGGGGGCGAACCGGCCGGGCGGGCTGCCCGCCGGCGGGATCAGCGCCGGAGGGGGATCAGCGCCAGAGGTTGCCGGGCCGCACCGGCCGGGCGCCCCGCCCGCGCAGCGGCGCCGTCTCGATCGCCTGGCTGAGCTCGACCGGGCCGACGGTGCCGATCATCCGGGGGTTGCCGTCCGCCGCCGGCTCGATCACGACGACGCAGCCGGCGGCCGGCCGTTCGAGCAGCCTCGCGGGCAGGTCTGCCACCGCGTCGTCCGGCGCGGCGGTCGCGACCATGGACAGTGGGATGCAGACCCGGTTGACCCGGGCGAGGTCGCGGTCGTCCATCGGGACGGCGGCGAGGTCGCGCAGCAGCGCCACTCCGGCGAGCGAACCGTCGAAATCCTCGACCCCGAAGACGGCGCGGTGGGCGGGCAGCACCACGTCGTGGAGCGCGTCGTCCACGGTCGACCAGGACGACAGCGCCGGCGGCGCCGGGCTCATGACGTCCCGCGCCACCAGGCCCTCCAGTGCGGCGTGGGTGCGCTGCTGGGACTGCGCCAGCCGGGACGCACCCAGTGCCAGCCAGCCGAGCAGCACCGCCCACAGCCCCACGAAGCCGACGAGGAACACGCCCGCGGCACCCACGGCGATCAACGACCAGCCGCTGATGACGCCGGCCCGGGCGACGGCCTGCTCGGCGCGCTCCCGGCTGCCGGTGCGGCGCAGCACCCGGGCGGCAATCAGCCGCCCACCGGAGCTGCGCGGGCTGGGCAGCACGTCGATGAAGGTCACCAGCAGCGCGAACGTACCGACCCAGAGGGCCACCTGGCCGGCCAGGGCCAGCGTCCCCGCCGGCGCCAGCGCGCCGAGGGTGACCAGCAGCGCGCCGGCCAGGGCGGTCACGGTGAGCCCCGCGCGGGCGACCTGCGCCTCGGCGCGGACGTCGGCACCCGACTCGACGAACCTCGGGCCGGTGGCCGCCTTCCCGGGGCCGGTGGCCGGCGGCAGAACGACGTCGACTCCGCCGCCCGCGCCGAACGTGCCCGGGGAACCGGCTGCTCCGGAACGCCCGGTGGGCGCGGCCGACCCGGCTGCCGGACGGCCCGCGGGGGTCGCGCCGGCGTCGGCGCTGCCCCGGTCACGGCCGCCGAGGGCGACCGTCAGGCGGCTGCCAAAGGCGCCGAGGGTGATGCCGACGACGGTCAGCCCGGCCCGGCGGGCGGCCCGGGCCCGCCTCAGGTCCGCGCCCAGCATGATGCCGATGAGCAGGCCGGCGCCGATCAGCCCGCCGCAGAGGTAGGCGAAGTCGGGCCGGTCCGGCACGGTGGCCGGCAGCGTGATCGCGGCGAGCAGGACGGTGACGACCGCCACCGAGACGGCGAGTCCCGGACGCACCGTGATCGGCGGAAACCCTCCCCGCCTGGTGGCGTCGTGGGTGGTCATGTCCGCTCAGACTCCTCTCCCGTTTCCCAGTTCCCCGGCCGGCGTTGACGACCGGGTGCTACACATGCACAACGTCTAGCGTGCCCTTCAACGTCCCGGCAGACACCGCACGGACTCTGCGACTTCGCCTATGATTTCGCTGCCGAGGCTCGGCAATCAGGGGCGGGAGGCGGGTGGATGGACCAAGCGGACGAACCGGCCGGGACGGCCGCGGTCGACGACGACGCACCGGCCGGTCTGCCCGAGACGAGCCTGACCCGGCTCCCCCGCGCCGCCGTGCTCGCGGCTGCCGACTCCCGGCTGCATGCCGGCCTGCTCGGCGACTACCTCGACGTCCTCGCCTCGGCGGCGGACAGCGGGCGGCGGCTGACCCGGGCGGAGCTGGAGGCGTTTCGCGGCCTCGGCCAGGCGGCGGCGGAGTCCGGGGCGTCGCTGCGCGCCCTGGTCGACCTCTACCTCTCGGCGACCTGGCGGGTGTGGCCGTCGCTGCCCGCGGTGCGGGCCGCCGACCGCGCCGCCCGCGGGCTGACCAGGGCGTCGAGCGAGCCGGTGGCGTCGGGGCAGCTCGCCCACCCGCTGCGCTCGGCCGGCGATTCGGTCGGGGCGGTCTCGCGCACCCGCGCCGCCGCCTCCGCGGTACTGCGGGCCAGCGACGACGCCGTCGCCGCCGTCTGCGAGGGCTACGAGGCGGCCCGCACCGCCCGGGCGCGCTCCGAGGAGGCGCTGCGCCGCGAACTCGTCGATGATCTGCTCACCGGCACGTCGGCGGTGGGCCAGTTGCTGGAGCGGGCCGGGGCGTTCGGCCTGCGGCTGGAGGCGCCGCACACCGTCCTGGTCGTCGCCGGTAACCGGCGCTTCCTCGACGGACGGGCACTGACCCGCGCGGCCGAGTCCCTCCTGCGCGAGCACAGCCTCACCGATCCGCTGGTCGCGACCCGCGACGGCCTGCTCGTCTGCGTGGTGCCCGAGCAGGGCGACCTGGCCCGCGGCCGGCAGCCGCCCGTTCGCGGCCGTACCCCGGCCAGCCATCCGGCGGCCGGGGCGGACGCCGCCGGCGGCGCTGCAGCCGGGCAGGCGCGGGGCGCTGCCGCCGGGCCGCCGAGACCACCGGGGTCGCGGGCCCGGGCCGCGGCGGCTGCGGGGAGCCGCCCGCCCGGCCGGCGGCGGGCGGACGAGTCGGGTGCCGTGGGCGCGGGCTTCTCCCCGCTGCCCGCGTTCGCGCCCACGCCGGAGGCCCCGGCCGCGATGGCCGCACTGACCCGCCGGCTGCGGGCCGAGCCCGGCCTGCTGTGGCGGGTGGGGGTCGGCCGCGCGCGCAGCGGCGTCGCCGGGGTCCGCATCGGCTTCGAGGAGGCCCGCGGCGCCGCGGAGCTCGCCGGCCGCCTCGGGCTGGAGGGGGCCGTCGTGCACACCGACGACCTGCTCATCTACAAGGTCCTGCTGCGCGACCGGGAGGCGCTGGCGGAGCTGGTCGAGGCGGTGCTCTCACCGCTGCGGGCCGCCCGGAGCGGCGCCGGCCCGCTGATCGACACCCTCGACGCCTACTTCACCACCGGCGGGGTGGCGCTCGCCGCGGCGCGCCGACTGCACCTGTCGGTGCGGGCGTTGACCTACCGACTCGACCGCATCCACGCCCTGACCCGCCACGACCCGACCTCTCCGACCGACCGGTACGTCCTGCAGACGGCGGTGCTCGGCGCCCGGCTGATCGGCTGGAACCCAGCCGGCGGGTGAGACTGCCGGCAGGGCAAGACGCCCGGCAGGGCGAGGGCCGGCAGGGCGAGGGCCGGCTGGGCGAGGGCCGGCTGGGCGAGGGCCGGCTGGGCGAGCCGCCGGCGACCGGTCGGAAACTGTCGGAGGGCTGTGGTGTTCTAGATGGCGTGAGCACAACGTTCGAACGGCCCAGCCTCGACATCGAGCGGACGCGCGCCCCGTTCAAGGTCGTGTCCGACTTCTCCCCGTCGGGCGACCAGCCCGCCGCGATCGACGAGCTGGCCCGGCGGGTGCAGGCCGGCGATACCAACGTGGTCCTGCTCGGCGCGACCGGCACCGGCAAGTCGGCGACGACGGCGTGGCTCGTCGAGCGCCTGCAGCGGCCGACGCTCGTGATGGCCCCGAACAAGACGCTCGCCGCGCAGCTCGCCAACGAGTTCCGCGAGCTGCTGCCGCACAACGCGGTCGAGTACTTCGTCTCCTACTATGACTACTACCAGCCCGAGGCGTACATCGCACAGACCGACACCTACATCGAGAAGGACTCCTCGATCAACGAGGAGGTCGAGCGGCTGCGGCACTCGGCGACAATGAGCCTGCTCACGCGGCGTGACGTCATCGTGGTGGCGAGCGTGAGCTGCATCTACGGCCTGGGCACGCCGCAGGAGTACATCGACCGGATGGTGCGGCTGCGCGTCGGCGACGAGATCGAACGGGACCTGCTGCTGCGCCGCTTCGTCGACGTCCAGTACACCCGCAACGACCTGGCCTTCACCCGGGGGACCTTCCGGGTCCGCGGCGACACGGTGGAGGTGTTCCCGGTCTACGAGGAGCTCGCCGTGCGGGTCGAGATGTTCGGCGACGAGATCGAGCGGCTGACCTACCTGCATCCCCTGACCGGGGAGATCGTCCGCGAGGTGGAGGAGATCTTCGTGTTCCCGGCGACGCACTACGTCGCCGGCCCGGAGCGGATGGAGCGGGCGATCGCCGGGATCGAGACGGAGCTCGACGAGCGCCTCGCGACGATGGAGCGCCAGGGCAAGCTGCTGGAGGCGCAGCGGCTGCGCATGCGCACCACCTACGACATCGAGATGATGCGCCAGGTCGGCTTCTGCTCCGGGATCGAGAACTACTCCCGGCACATCGACGGCCGCGACGCCGGCACCCCGCCGCACACCCTGCTGGACTACTTCCCCGACGACTTCCTGCTGGTGATCGACGAGTCGCACAACACCGTCCCCCAGATCGGCGGGATGTACGAGGGCGACATGTCCCGCAAGCGCAACCTCGTCGAGCACGGCTTCCGGCTACCCAGCGCGATGGACAACCGGCCGCTGCGGTGGGAGGAGTTCCTGGAACGCATCGGCCAGACCATCTACCTGTCGGCGACGCCGGGCCCCTACGAGCTGGGCCGGGCCGACGGCGTCGTCGAGCAGATCATCCGGCCAACCGGGCTGCTCGACCCGGAGGTCGTGCTCAAGCCGACGAAGGGGCAGATCGACGATCTCGTCCACGAGATCCGGCTGCGCGCGGAGCGGGACGAGCGCGTCCTCGTCACCACGCTGACCAAGAAGATGTCCGAGGATCTCACCGACTACCTGCTCGAACTCGGCATCCGGGTGCGCTACCTGCACAGCGAGGTCGACACCCTGCGCCGGGTGGAGCTGCTCACCGAGCTGCGCCGCGGGGATTTCGACGTGCTCGTCGGGATCAACCTGCTGCGTGAGGGTCTCGACCTGCCCGAGGTGTCGCTGGTGAGCATCCTCGACGCCGACAAGGAGGGCTTCCTGCGCTCCGACAAGTCGCTGATCCAGACCATCGGCCGCGCCGCCCGCAACGTGTCCGGCCAGGTGCACATGTACGCGGACTCGATCACCCCGTCGATGCACCGTGCCATCGACGAGACGAACCGGCGTCGCGAGAAGCAGATGGCCTACAACGCCGAACGCGGCCTCGATCCGCAGCCGCTACGCAAGAAGGTCGTCGACATCCTCGACGACATGGTCCGCGAGTCGGCGGACGGTGAGCTGATCGGTGGGGGCGGACGGTCGCAGTCGCGTGGCAAGGCGCCGGTGCCGGGGATGAAGTCCCGGGGCGGGGCGCAGGGCACGGTCGGCCGGTACGCCGCCGAGCTCGCCGGGATGCCCTCGCACGAGCTGGCGCAGCTCATCCGCCAGCTCGACGACCAGATGCACGAGGCGGCCAAGGAGCTTCAGTTCGAGCTGGCGGCCCGGTTGCGCGACGAGATCGCCGAGTTGAAGAAGGAGCTGCGCGGCATGGGTGCCGCCGGGGTGCAGTAGCCCGCGCGGCCGGTCCCGCCGCCCGGCCAGGCCGGGCCGGGGGCTACGGGGTGGTGGCCGGGGGGTGTTCGGCGGCGCGGGCGTCGCGGCGGGTCAGCAGCTCCTGCCAGACCTCGTCGAGGCGGGCGTCGAGCTCGTCGAGGCTGCCGCCGTTGTCGATGACGATGTCGGCGGCGGCGCGACGCTGCTCGTCGGTGGCCTGCATGGCCATCCGGGCCAGCGCCTGATCGCGGGGCAGTCCGCGGCCCTCCAGCCGCACCAGCCGCAGCTCACGCGGCGCCTCGACGACCAGCACCAGGTCGTAGCTGCCCTCCGCGTGCACCTCGACGAGCAGCGGGACGTCGTGCAGGACGATCCCGTCCGGGGAGAGCTGCGCGATCCGCCGAGCGGTCTCGGCCCGGATGAGCGGATGGACGATCGCCTCCAGGCGCCGACGGGCCGCGGCATCGGCGAAGACGATCCGGCCGAGTGCCGGGCGGTCGAGGCTGCCGTCGGGCGCGGCCAGCTCGGCTCCGAACTCCGCCAGCACCGCGGCGAGACCCGGGGTGCCCGGTTCGACCACGTCTCGGGCGATCTGGTCAGCGTCGATCAGCAGCGCCCCACGGGCCGCGAGGCGCGCCGACACCGCACTCTTGCCCGACCCGATACCACCCGTCAGACCCACTGTGAGCACGGTGCCGAGTCTGCCAGCCTCTGCCGGCACATGTGCCGCCTCGGCGCAGTACCCAAGCCTCGGCACGATCTGACCGCGATGTGGTCGGGTAACGAAAGCCTGCGGCCGCGACGCCCGTAGTGCCGGCACGCGTCGGACACCACCAGGAACCCACGCGCCGGCCACCCCGGCCTACCGCCTTCGCGGCGCGGGCGGCGGTTGGCAGACTGGTCCGCGTGGGGGCGACCGAAACGGGGCGGACGCAGGCTGTTCTCAGGCCGGCAGTGCCCACCCGGGCCGACCCGGGCGGTCCTGGCCCTGGCGCCGGCGGGCTGCCCGGTAGGGCCGCGGCAGAGCGGATCGACGGCTCCGGAGAGGCACAGCCGGCCGACGGTTCGGCAGGAAGGGAGCCAGCCGACAGCCTGACCGGGGCGGGGCCGCGCGACGCCTCGGCCCGGGCGATGCCGACTGGGCAGCGGCTCGCTCACCGGTTGTGGCCGGTGCTGCTCACCGGTTCGCTGCTCGGGCTCGGCGCCCTGGGGCTGGCCATCGCGCCCGCGCTCGCCGGCCGGGCGCCGCTGCTGCTCATCGCGCTGCGGCCCACCTGGGCGATCCTGCTGCTTGTCGGCGGGTCGGCGCCGTTCGTGCCGGCTCTGCTGGTCGCCGCGTTCTTTCGGGCCCTGGTCGACGTCGGCTACTTCGGGCTCGCGCGCAACAACATCCGGTCGGTCCTCCTGCGGCGTCTCGGTGGCAGCCGCCTGGTCACGGCCCTGGCCCGCCCGGGGACGCAGACCCCCCTGCTGTGGTTCTGCCTGGTCAACACCAACGCGGCGGTCGACGCGGCGCTCGGCGCGGGTGACGTGCCGATGCGTCGCTTCCTGCGGTTCCTGATTCCCGGTTCCCTGCTGTCCGCCGCGCTCTACCTGACCGCGGCGCGGGCGGTGGCCCCGTGGATGCGCGGCGCCGTGAACTGGCTGGACGCGCACATGACCTACCTGGTGCTCGGCGGTCTGGCGCTGGCCCTCACGCAGGCGGCCGCGCGGGGCGGCCTGCGGCGGTGGCGCAGCCGGCGAGGCGGAGCGCCGGTGAGACGACCTCGCGGCAATGGCAACAACACGCCGTAGGCCAACAATCGCACCATACAGACACACCAACACACTCTGGACATCCTGCGCCGCAGGTAGCAGGGTCGGTGGCTACGGGTCACGCCACCCGTCGGCTGCACGCCGGGCCTCGGCCCGGTCGCCGCCCCCACCCTCCGGAGTCGACCATGCCCTGCCCCCGCCCCACCGCGCCGAACCTCACCGTGCCGAACCCCACCGCCCTGGGCACCACCGCCCTGGGCACCACCGCCCCACGCCCCACCGCGCCCTGCGCCATCCCGCCGCACATCCTCGAACGCATCGTCCGCAACGGCAGCGACGACCAGCGTTCCTGGGCGCTGTCCACCCTCGTTCAGGACGGCTCGCACCGCACGATTCGCGTCCACAACGCCCAGCTTCGCTCCGCGCAGCGCGGCGCCGCACCGCCGCGGCTGGACCCGGATGCCGGTCCGCGCCGCACCGTCGGGGACGCCGCCGGCACCGAGGCGCTGCCGGGTAGGACGGTCCGCACCGAGGGCGAGGCCGCGGTCGATGACGTGGCGGCCAACGAGGCCTACGACGGCCTCGGTGCCACGTTCAGGTTCTACTCGGAGGTGTTCGGCCGCGACTCCATCGACGACGAGGGGATGGCGCTGCTCGCCACCGTCCACTACGGCGACCATTACGACAACGCCTTCTGGAACGGCCGGCAGATGGTGTTCGGCGACGGCGACGGCGAGCTTTTCCAGCGGTTCACGGTGTCGCTGGACATCATCGGGCACGAACTGACCCACGGCGTCACCGAGGACGAGGCGGCGCTGATGTACGTCAACCAGTCCGGGGCGCTGAACGAGTCGGTCAGCGACGTCTTCGGTTCCCTGGTGAAGCAGCACGCGCTCGGCCAGACCGCGGAGCAGGCCGACTGGCTGATCGGCGACGAGCTGCTCACCGACGCGGTGTCGGGGGTAGCGCTGCGGTCGTTGAAGGACCCCGGCACCGCCTACGACGATCCCGTGCTCGGCGACGACATCCAGCCCGCGCACATGACCGGCTACGTCCAGATGACCGGTGACAACGGTGGCGTGCACATCAACTCGGGCATCCCGAACAAGGCGTTCTACCTCGCCGCGATCGCGCTCGGCGGGCACGCGTGGGAGCGGGCCGGCCGCATCTGGTACGAGAGCCTGCGCGCCCCGCAGGTGCGGCCGAACGCGACCTTCCGCTCGTTCGCGGCGGTGACGAGCCGCCAGGCCGGCGTGCTGTTCGGCGCGGACGAGCGCAAGGCGGTCGCCGAGGCGTGGCGCGAGGTCGGCATCGCCGTCTGACACCCGCCCGGGACCATGATCCCGCGAATCGCAGGAAACACCCAGCCTCGGCACAGGCTCCCCACAGCGGGGCCCGACAGCGTGTCCACCAGCCGGCACACCGGCGGTCCCGCTGCACCGAGGGGGAGCATGAACGACGTCAGGATGTCCCGGTATGCGCGCCGGAGCGGCACCGCGACGCGGCGGCACCGGCTCATCCTGCCGCTGCTGTCGGTCACCCTGACGGCCGTGCTGGCCGGATGCGGGGGCGGCGGGAGCGACGCGGCGGCCGGCTCGGCCTCGTCGGGGACTGCTGCGCCGGCAACCCCGTCCACGGGAGCGACTCCCGCCACGGGGGCGACTCCCCCCACCGGCGGGGGGACAGCTGCGATGGCTGCCTACCGGACCTGCCTCGCGAACAACGGGGTGACGCTGCCGACTCCGGGTGCCGGCGCAGCGGGAGGCGCACCGCCGCAGGGCGCTCGTCCGACCGGTGCCCCGCCGTCGGGCGCCCCGAACGGCGGCGGCACCGGTACCGGCGGCGGACCAGGAGCCGGCGGCGGACCCGGCAGTGGTGCGGGCTCGGGCTCGACCGCGGCACCGCCCGGCGTGGACGCCGACACCTGGCGTACCGCGCGGGCCGCCTGCGCATCGCTGGCGCCCACCGCCCCGGCGGCGGCCTCGGGGACGGCGGCCGCGAACTGACCCGCGCGAGGTGGTGCTCCGCGCGGTCAGCCGCTCGACATCGGTCGACCCCCGATGCGCCGGCCTGACCGTGCGGGCACCCCCTGCTGCTGTCCTCGTCCCCCCGGTGCGGTTCCCGCCTCCCCGGGCGGGGGTGACCCCGACCGCCCGGCCTCCGCCTGCCCCGCACCGCCGGCCGCCTCACCCCCGGCCACCCCGCCCTCGACCATCCCGCCGTCAGCCACCCCGCCGTCAGCCACCCCGCCCTCGGCCACCCCGCCGTCAGCCACCCCGCCCTCGGCCACCCCGCCCTCGGCCACCCCGGCTCCGGGCGCCCCGCCACCATCCGACAATCGGGCATCGGGCAACCCGCCGGCGCACTCCGTAGCGCGTTCCGATGTCGGGAGGGTCGCGTGCGGGGCAGACGGCCGTACCTCGGCGGCCCGGGAGCGGAGCAGCTCGGACATCTCCGCCGCCGGCAGCGGCACCGAGATCGCCTCGCCCTGGAGCAGGTCACAGCCGAGGTCGATCATCATCGCAAGCGTGCGCTCGTCCTCGATCCCCTCGCCGACCACCCGCAGCCCGAGCCGGTGGCCCAGGTCGAGCACCGACCGCACGATCGCGGCGTCGGGCAGGCTGCCGCGGGCATCCGCGACAAAACCCCGGTCGATCTTGACCTCGTCGAAGGGGAGCGTCTTGAGGATCTCCATCGAGCTGTAGCCGGTGCCGAAGTCGTCCAGGGACAGCGCCACGCCCTGCGTACGCAGCTCACTCAGCATCGTCGCCGCCCGAGCCGGCTGGGTGACCAGCGCACTCTCCGTGATCTCCAGGGTGAGGACGTCGCTGGCCAGTCCGTGGGCCGCCAGGGAGCCGGCAACGACCTGGGGCAGGTCGTCGAGCACCAGCATCCGGGCGGAGAGGTTCACCGACACGGGCAGGTGCAGACCCTCGTCCGCCCAGGCGGCGCACTGGCGCAGCGCCTCGTCGAGGACCCAGCGGGTCAGATCGGCGATCAGCGGTGAGCGTTCGGCGACGGGGAGGAACACGCCGGGCGCCAGCAGCCCTCGGGTGGGGTGGTGCCAGCGCAGCAGCGCCTCCGCGCCGACGATCCCACCCGAGCATGCCGACTGCAGTGGCTGGTAGAACAGCAGCAGCTCGCCGCGGGTGATCGCGGTGCGCAACTGCGCGTACAACGCGATCTCCTCGGGCCGCACCCCGGTGATACCGGGATCCCACAGTCCGACGCTCTCCCCCACCCGCTTGGCACGCAGCAGCGCCGAGTCGGCGCAGGTCAGCAGCCCGCTCATGGTGGTGCTGTCGCGGGGGGCCACGGCGATCCCGACGGAGGCGTCCACCTCGACGTCGACGCCGCAGACCTGGAAGGGTCCCTGGATCTGGCGCAGGACCCGGCGGCCGAGCACCCGGCGCCGCTTCGTCTCCGCCGCGGTGGGCACGGGCAGGGGCGCTCCCGGGCGGCTGGCGGCCGTCGCGACGGTGGGTGGGACCGGCATCCCGCGGAAGACGAGGGCGAACTCGTCCCCGCCGGCCCGGCCAACGAAGGCCGGGATCGGCCGCAGCCCGGACAGCGTCCGCGCGATGATCTGCAGCAGCCGGTCGCCGCCGGCATGCCCGAGCGCGTCGTTGATCTCATGGAACCGGTTGATGTCGACCAGGACCAGGATCGCCTCCCGGCCCTCTGCCTGGATCTCCGCCACGGCGCTCTCGCCACGTTCGAGGGTGCCCGCCCGGTTGGCCAGGTGCGTGAGCGGATCGGCGTGGCTTTGCAGCAAGCCCGCCCGGAACAGGCCTTTCACCACCGCTCCGGCCACGACCGTGGAGAGCGCCGCCGACACGGGACCCGCTGTCTGGGTCGGATCGGCGCCGGCCGCCACGCCCGCCACGAGCGCGCCGGTGATCATGGCGATGACCAGGATCGCCGCGGGAGTCGTCACGAGGGCGACATACGCACACAGCGGGGGGAACCAGACCAGGTACATGTCGGCGTCGCTGCCGGAGGTGGCTCCGGCGAGCGCGAGGGCGAGGGCGGTTGCCAGCGAGGCGGCGGCGAACGGCGGCACCCAGTTCCAGCGTGGCCTCGCCACCAGCCCCAGTACTACGTTGGCCGCCGCGACCAGCAGGCCGACCCAGCTCTCCCACCGCTGCTGGCCCGGCGAGCCGGGCAGGACCGCGGCGAGCAGGAACAGCGCGGCGGCGCCCGTCGGCGCGGCGACGAGGAACCGCCGGCGGTCGGCGAACGTACGACCGTTGTGCACGAACCGCATTCCTCCCCGCCGTTACGGCCGGTCCGCAGGACGTGGCCCGGACCGCCAATTCCGCCGCGGTCTCCGCGGCGGACTATTCGGCTGGGTCGACATATCCGGCGTAGAATTGCGCGTCACGTCAGGCCGTGGTGACCTGGTGCCGGGGTCACCACCCGCGACGCTGACGAGATCCGGGTCAGGCTTTCTTCAACATAGCCGGTGCGGCGCAGCGGCTAACATGCGCGTCCGAAACCTGCACCGCGACCACGCGACTATGTCCGGACATAGTCCGCCGCGCGCCCGCGGAAATCCCGACCGGAACGTATACAGACCATCGGCGCAGCGGCGCTCGGAGCGGGCTTTTCCGGCATTCAGTGAGCGGCGTCGTCCCAGGTCCGGCCGGCTCCGACGCTGACGTCGAGGGGCACCGACATGGTGTACGCCGACGTCATCTCGGCGCGTACGAGCGCCTCGACCGCGTCGTACTCGCCGGGAGCGATCTCCAGCACGAGTTCGTCGTGGACCTGGAGCAACAGCCGGGAGGCGTGCCCGCCGGCCCGCAGCGCCCGGTCGACCCCCAGCATAGCGATCTTGATGATGTCGGCGGCCGAGCCCTGGATCGGGGCGTTGAGGGCCATCCGCTCGGCCATCTGCCGGCGCTGGGCGTTGTCGCTGGTCAGGTCGGGCAGGTAACGCCGACGGCCGAGCATCGTCTCGGTGTAGCCGTCCTGGCGGGCCCGTTCGACCACACCGCGCAGGAAGTCGCGCACCCCGCCGAACCGGCCGAAGTACGCGTCCATGTGCTCGCGCGCCTCGTCGGGGGCGATCCCGAGCTGGCTGGCGAGGCCGAACGCCGACAGTCCGTACGCCAGCCCGTAGGACATCGCCTTGATGCGCCGCCGCAGCTCGGGGTCGACCTCGCTGATGGGCAGGTCGAACGCCTCTGCGGCGACGAAGGTGTGCAGGTCCTCGCCTGATCCGAACGCCTCGATGAGGCCCTCGTCGCCGGACAGGTGCGCCATGATCCGCATCTCGATCTGCGAGTAGTCGGCGGTGAGCAGGGTCTCGTAACCGGGGCCGACGACGAAGGCACGCCTGATCTGGCGCCCCTCGGCGGTGCGGATCGGGATGTTCTGGAGGTTCGGATCGGTGGACGACAGCCGGCCGGTGGCAGCGATCATCTGGTTGAACGTGGTGTGGATGCGGCCGACATCATCGATCATGGGCAGCAGTGAATCGACGACGGTCTTGAGCCGGGCCACGTCCCGGTGGCGCAGCAGCACCGGCAGCAGCGGGTGGTCGGATTGGACCGCGAGCCAGACGAGGGCGTCGGCGTCGGTGGTGTAGCCGGTCTTGATCTTCTTGGTCTTGGGCAGGCCGAGCTCGTCGAACAGGATCTGCTGGAGCTGCTTGGGGGAACCGAGGTTGAACGTCCGGCCGACGATCTCATGGGCCTGCGCGGCGACGGCCGTGACCTCGCCGCCGTAGTGCTTCTGCAGCTCGGTCAGATGATCCTGGTCGGCGGCGATGCCGGCCCGTTCCATCCCGGCGAGGACCGTGACCAGCGGAAGTTCCATGTCCCGCAGCAGGACCGCGGCGGAACGGCGCTCCAGGTCCGCGTCAAGCTCGTCGGCGAGCTCCAGGCACGCGCGGGCCCGCACCGCGTCCGCGTGGGACTCCTCCGCCTCCCCGGAGCCGTCGAGGGTGAGCTGGCCGTTGCCGGCCGGCTCGACGGCCAGGTCCCGGTGCAGGTAGCGGGCGACCAGGTCGGCCAGGTCGAACGAGCGCTGGCCGGGCAGGGCCAGGTAGGCGGCCAGCGCGGTGTCACTGGTGACGCCGGCCAGCGTCAGGCCCAACTCCGCGAGAGCCAGCATCGGGCCCTTGACGTCGTGCGCCGCCTTCGGCTGGTGCGCATCGGCGAGCCAGCCGCCGAGCGCCGTCAGGTCCGCCGGGGTGAGCTGGGTCGGGTCGAGCCAGGCCGCGGCGCCGTCGGCCGAGGCCAGGGCGAGGCCGGACAGCACGCCCGTGCCCCGCCCCCAGGTTCCGCGGGCGTGCAGGCCGGTGCGGCCGACCCCGCGGGCGTGCTCGTCGAGCCACTGGGCCACCTCGTCAGGACCGAGGGTGGTCAGGTCGACGTCGAAACCCTCCTCGACGGGCGGCGGGGCGGTGGCCAGGGCCGCGTAGAGGCGCTCACGCAGGACGCGGAACTGCAGCGTGTCGAACAACTGGTGGACGGCCTCGCGATCCCAGGGGCGCAGGCGCAGCTCGTCCGGTCCGACGGGGAGCGGAACATCGCGGGACAGCTCGGTCAGCGAACGGTTGCGGATGACCGACGCCAGGTGGGCGCGCAGCGACGCCCCCGTCTTCCCGCCGATCTCGTCGGCCCGGTCCACCAGCTCGGCGAGGGACCCGAACTGCTGGATCCACTTGGTGGCGGTCTTCTCCCCCACTCCCGGCACGGAGGGCAGGTTGTCGGACGGGTCGCCGCGCAGCGCCGCAAAATCCGGGTACTGCACCGGTGACAGGCCGTACTTCGCCTGCACCTCGTCCGGGGTGAACCGGGTCATGTCGGAAATGCCTTTGCGGGTCATCAGGACCGTGACCCGCTCGTTGACGAGCTGCAACGCGTCCCGGTCGCCGGTGACGACCAGCACGTCCATCCCCACCGCGGCGCCCGCGGTCGCGAGGGTGGCGATCACGTCGTCGGCCTCGTAGCCGGCGGCGCTGACCCCCGGCACGGCGAGCGCGTCGCACACCTGGTGGATGAGGCTGACCTGCCCGACGAAGTCGGCCGGGGTCTCCGAGCGGCCCGCCTTGTACTCGGCGTACTGGGTGTGGCGGAAGGTCGGAGTCGGCAGGTCCCAGGCGACTGCCACGTGGGTCGGCTTCTCGTCGCGCAGGACATTGATGAGCATCGAGGTGAATCCGTACACGGCGTTGGTCGGCTGGCCGGTGGTGGTGGAGAAGTTCTCCACCGGCAACGCGTAGAACGCGCGGTAGGCCAGCGAATGCCCGTCAAGCAGCAGCAGCCGCGGGACCGCGGCCGCGGGCGCCGCCTTCTTCGCCGCGGTCGACTTCGCCGTAGTCGCCTTCGCCGTCGCAGCCGTGTCCGTCTTGACCGTCTTCGCCTTGGCCGTCGCGGCCGTCTCCGACTTGGCCGCTGGCGTCTTGGCCGTCGACGTCGACGCGGCGGTGGACCGTCGGACACCGCGCGGCTTCGCCGGCCGAGCCTCCGCCGCGGGCTCCTCCGCACCGGCCGACCCAGCCGCCGCGGAGGCGCTCGTCTCGGCAGCGAACGCCGCGCCGGTCGGGAACCCGGCCCCGGCGGATCCCGCATCGTCGGCGGGCCTTGCTCTGGCGGCGGATCCTGCCTCGGCAACGGACCCTGCCTCGGCGGCGGACGGGGCCTCGGCGGCGGACGGAGCCGGCTGGTCGGCGGGCGAGTTCGGCGTGGTGACGGACACGCGGCGAGTTTAGGCCGTGCGTCCGACAGTTCCGTTGTCTGTGGGCGGTCCATCGCGGCGGGGGCCACTGTGTGCCCGGACCGCGTGCCCGGACCGCATGGCCGACTGCCGTCCGTCCTGCTGTCCGTCCGCCCTCAGCCACCCGCCGTCGGTCCACCCCCGGTCGCGCCGCGAGTTGCCTGAGGCTGATGACCTTTCCTACGGCGGGAGGCGCCAGCAACCTCCAACCACTGGCGCTCGGCCGGGGCGAAGGCGGTCGGGGGCCTGCCCTCGCCGGAGGCCGGTGCCCGGCGCCAGGGTTCGGCCACACATCGTGGTTGGTCGGCCAGCCGACGGGAGCTGGTCGTCTAGGCTGGCGGTCATGACCGCTGCCGATGCCGCGCCCGCGGCCGACGACATCGCCGCGATCCAGGGCAGTGGTGAGGACGGCAACAGGGGTCCGCGCGTCGAGGCCAACGTCGTGGAGGCTGACGTCGAGGAAGCCGACGCGGTTCGGCTGGCCGCGCAGATCAACGCCGCGCGCGGGGAGATCGAGCGGCAAATGGGCATCCTGCTCACCGAGGCGAGCCCCGAGCGGCTGGTCGCCACGATGCCCGTCGAGGGCAATCGACAGCCCTACGGTCTCCTGCACGGCGGCGCCTCCGTGGTGCTCGCCGAGACGCTGGGCTCGGTCGGGGCGAACCTGGACGCCCCGCCCGGCTCGATGGCCGTCGGTATCGAGATCAGCGCCTCGCACCACCGGTCGGCGACCTCGGGCACCGTCACCGCCGTCGCCACCCGCATCCGTGGCGGGCGTAGCCTCGTCACCTACGACATCCGGATCACCGACGACGCCGGCCGCGTGACCTGCACCTGCCGCCTCACCTGCATGATCCGCAGCGGACTGCCGGCCGGCCTGAACACATCTGGCCCGAGCTGATCGGAAGCGGCCCGCCGCCGACCGGGACACGAAAACCGGACATGGATCGCCCTAATGCCAGTATTTTCCGGTTCTCCTGCCCACCCAGGAGGACACTCGAACTGACACACCGGACCACTCCGATGCATTGACCAGATGCATGGACCGCCCTAATCTCATCGCCCGTGGCACCCGGGATGGGCGAGTAGACAACGCCTGGGCTCGGGGAAGGTCCGGACGGCACCAAAGTCGGTCCCGGGTGCCTCACCATCGAGTCTCCGATCGCGCGAATCCCCGACCGGACCGATCGACCCTGGTTCCCGTCTGCGGCCCAGCCGTTCCCGCCGGCCGACGGGTCCTCCGGCCCGAACAGCACACCGGCCCGAACGGCACACCGGCCCGAACTGCACTGCACACCGGCCCGAATGGCACACCTCCGGGTCCGCCCGCTTGACGCCGGTGACCCGGAGGTAGGCGGGGCGGAACCGGGGTCCGCCGCGGGGTCACGGCTTGACGAGTGACTGGACCGGGCCGAGCACGGTCCGCTTCCCGTCCCGGACCTCGTAGAGGTAGACCGTCGACCCCTCCACCTCGCCGTTCTTACGGAACCGGATCCGCTTGGTGACGCCGGGGACGTTCACGGAGCCGAACGCGGCCGCGACCGACTCCCGGGTGGCCCCGGTGCCGATCTTGCGCAGCACCTCGATGATCGCGTTGGTGGCGTCGTACGCCTCGCCGGAGTACGTGCCCGGTCGGGCCCCGCTGTTGACCGTCCGGTATTCGGCGACGAAACCGGCCGCGGCGGGATCGCTGTTCGGATCCCCGCAGGCGCAGGTGAGCAGCGTGCCCTCGGCGTTGCCGACGCCGGCCTCCCGGATGAGCTGGTCGTCGTTGGCCCCGTCCCCACTGACGATCTTCCCGGTGAAGCCCTTGCTGCGCAGCGCCTTGGTCAGCAGGGCGAGCTCCGAGTAGTAGCCGGAGTAGTAGAGAACGTCCGGCCGCTCACCGATGATCTTCGTGGCCTGGGAGGTGTAGTCCTTCGTCGGGTTGATGCCGTCGTGGACGACCTTGACGTCGTGGGCGGTCAGCGCCTGCTCGAGTGCCCCGGACAGGCCGGTGCCGTACTCGCTGCGGTCATCCAGCGAGTAGACCTTCGTCGCCTTCAGCACCTTGGTCAGGTACTCGGCTGCGGCCGCGCCCTGGACCGTGTCGGGGGCGATCACCCGGTAGAAGGTGAGGAAGCCGAGGTCGGTGAGCGCCGGGTTCGTCGCCGACGGGCTCACCGACAGCAGGCCGGTCTGGGAGTAGAGCGGCTCGCTCGACTTCGTCGGCCCGGAGAAGACCGGACCGACGACGGCGACGACGCCCGGGTTGTCGAGGAGCTTCTGCGCGGCGGTCGGGCCCTGGTCGGGGTCGCCCTGGTCGTCCGAGGCGACCAGCCGCAGCCGGAACGGCAGATCATCGCGTCGATTGGCCAGGTCGACGGCGGTCAGCACGCCGTCGTAGGCGTTGATGCCGAGCTGCTGGTTGTCGCCGGACAGCGGCCCCTGGAAGCCGATGACGAACTCCTTCTNCCCGNCCTCTGCGGTGGAGCCGCCGCACCCGCCGAGCGCGGCCACGGCCGTCAGCACCCCCGCGGCCCCGAGCACTGCCCATCGCCGTCCAGGACCGCTCATGACACGTCCTTCCGCAGCACCTCGCTGCTGGTGTCGGCACCCGGGGCGCCGGAGTCGCCGGAAATGTCGTCGAAGAAATCAGGTAACCGATCGACGACTTGTCGCGACGAAACCTAGCCCGCGATATCGACCAAGGAAAGCTCGTAGTGAGCGTGTCGTAGCCTTGAGTGATTTCCTGGCGTGGATGTGGACGTGGACGTGGGGCTGCGGGCCACACCCACTCGGCCGGGTACGACCGGCAGCGCCACGGGAACCGACCGGCGGGTCAGGTCCAGGTCGTCAGGGCGACGAACCGGCCCCCGAGCACGGTGTAGAGGGCGACTCTCGGCGTGGGCGTGTCCCCCCAGCGATCGAAGCCGACGGAACCCGTGACGCCGGCGAACGAGCCACGGCCGATCGCGACCACGACGTCGTGCCGGGCGGCCGCGTCGACGGAAGGACGGCCGGGCAGCACTGTCGCCGCCGCCCGGATGATCGTCCGCGCCGCGTCATAGGCGTAGGCGGCCACCGGGGGAACGGCCTCGGCGCGACGTTGAGCGAGCTCGACGGCGGCGTCGTGGGCCACCTGCCGGCGCTGCGCCGCAGCCGCGTCGCCACCGGCGGCGCCGCTCCCGGCCGGGTCCCGCGCCGCCGATTGGCGACCCTCACGCGGCGGCGATGCCGGCTGGCCACCCGTCCCCGCGACCGCGGCCGCTTCGGGAGTCCGGGTGGCAGGCGGAGTCCGGGTGGCAGGCGGAGTCCGGGTGGCAGGCAGAGTCCGGGTGGCAGGCAGAGTCCGGGTGGCAGGCAGAGTCCGGGTGGCGGGCAGAGTCCGGGTGGCGTCCTCGCGGTTCCGCTCGCCGACGTCGGACCCGTCGGTACTGTCGGCGCCGCTCGGGGTCGTGCTGCCGTCGTCGTCCGCCGGACCGCCGAACCGCTGGGAGTAGTCGGCGACGAATGCACCGGCGGCCGGCAGCCTCGTCGGCGGGACCAGCAGACTGGTGATCAGGTCCCCGTCCGCGGCCGACTTCGCGTCGTCGGTGTAGCGGCGTTGCAGCAGCGCGTCCGAGCCCATGACCTGGATCGACGCGCCCGACGCGGCGAGCCGGGTGCGCAGCTTCCCGGCGAACGCCGCGCCGGTGGCGAGGTAGACCAGGTCGGGGGCCTCCTGCTCGATCGCCTCCACGGTCGAATCCAGCTCGGACCCGTCGGAGCCGTCCCCCTGGACCTGGTAGACCGACGTGACCGTCGCCCCCAACGCGGCGGCACGCACCGCGAACCGGCCGCCGAGCGTCGTGCCGTAGCGGGGTTCCCCGTCGACGACGGCGATGCGTCGGCGGCCGAGCGTCCGCACCGCGTACTCGGCGGCCACCCGCGCCTGCAGCTCGTCGGTGCCGGCGAGCCGGAAGTAGGTCGGGTAGGGGCGGGTGCGCGGGTCGATGCCGGCACCGGTGAGGGNGGGGNCGGCATTGGACGGGGAGACGACCGGGATGCCCTCGGCACTCAGCGCGGGCAGGGCGACCTTGGCCACGAGCGAGCTCAACGGCCCGACGACGCCGATCAGGCGGTCGTTGGCGGTGAAGGCGTCGGCGGCCTGGGCTCCCCCGTCCGGGCGGGACAGGTCGTCGTGGGTGGACAGCTCCAGGCGCCAACCCGGGATCGCCCCCGAATCGTTGGCCTCCTCGACGGCGAGCGCGACAGCGTTGCGCGCGCTCGTTCCCTCGGCGGACAGATCACCCGACAGCGGTGCCATGACGCCGAGGGTGGCCACCCGGGTCACGCGAACGTCGGCGCCGCGGTCGCTGTCGAGGGCGGTGGCCAGGATGAGCCCCAGCGCCGACGGCACGGCCAGGACCAGAGCGACGATCGCGGCGAGGATCGCCCGACCCCGGCCGGTGCGCCACCGCGCCCGGCTCCACTGCCCGATCCGGCCGACGACCGCCACGAGAGTCGCTCGCGCATGACCCGCTCGGACCCGCCACGGTCGCGCGGACCCCGGCGTCGCTCGAGCGGGCGCGGGGGCCTCCGCGCCTGGGCCTGAGGCCCCTGCGCCTGGGTCTGAGGCCTCGGCGCCCGGGGAGGAAGTGTCGGCCTCGGTCGATGCGGGCGCGGGCGCGGGGGCGTCCGCCAAAACCGGTTCCGGTGCTCGGGGGGACGGCTGCGGCGCGTCCTCGGGACCGGGGATCGGCGCTGATCCCGGCGGCGAGGCGTCGCTCACCCGGTCCCCGGCCCGCGCGTTGCCGGGGACGGCACGGACGGGGTTGCCGGGGGCGGCACGAACGGGGACGTCACGACCCTGGCAGCGCCTCGCCCGACAGCACGGCCTCGGCTACGGCGCGCATCGTCCGACGCTGGTTCATCGACGTCCGCTGGATCCAGCGGAAGGCGTCGGGCTCGGTCATGCTGTGCTCGGTCTGGAGCACACCCTTCGCCCGCTCGATGATCTTCCTGGCCTCGAGCCGGCCCTGCAGGTCCTCGACCTCGGCCTCCAGGCTCACGATCTCCGTGAACCGGCTCATCGCCATCTCGATCGTGGGCAGCAGGTCCTTCTTCTGGAACGGCTTGACGACGTAGGCCATGGCGCCGGCCTCGCGGGCCCGCTCGACCAGCTCCCGCTGACTGAACGCGGTGAGGATGACCACGGGGGCGATGCGGTCCTTGGCGATCTTCGCGCCGGCCTCGATGCCGTCCATCCTGGGCATCTTCACGTCGAGGATGCACAGGTCGGGCCGGAGCTTGCCGGCGAGGTTGACGGCCATCTCGCCGTCGCCGGCCTCCCCGACGACCTCGTAGCCCTCCTCTTGCAGCATCTCCCTGAGGTCGAGCCGGATCAGCGCTTCGTCCTCGGCGATCAGAACCCGGCGCGGGTTCGAGGAGGGTTGGCTCATCGAGTCGTACTCCTGGTCTCGGAGGTGTGACCCTAGTGTGACAGGGCAGGGGAGTCAGGTTGACATCCTGCCCGAGCAGAGGAGGGCGGGAGGTCGAAACGCACCCTACCCGGATAGAGTCGTGGACGAGACGTTCCGGACCGGATCGATCACGATCTCTTCGCCCAGCTCCGCCCGGTCGTCTCCGCAGCGGCCCCGCCCGCTCGACCACGCTCCACCCGCCGGCCCCGGTACTCCAACGGCAGAGAGACGGTGCTCAAACCACCGACAGTGTGGGTTCGAATCCCACCCGGGGTACGTACAGCATCTACGCGACCTGGATGCCCAGTGGCCGCCGGGTGCGGCCCGGGGACGGCGGCCGTCACTCCCGCCAGATGGGCAACCTTGCCGAGGTCTGCCACCGGAATCCGCCCGAAGACGCGTTCGGCGTAGAAGTCGGCGATCGCGGCTTCAAGGACGTCTTCACGGATACGGACGCTCTTGGGGTGTCCGTCGAACTTGTCGTCACGGCCCCGGTTGTTCGCTCGGGGCCAGCACTTTTACCAGACAGGCGCACTGGGCCTCGCCGCGACCGGCCTTCCGGCACATCGGCGTCGAGGCCGGACCCGCCTCTGCCATTGGGGGGAGCGGCGTCTCGTTCTTTCGGTGGGTCTCCGACGCCCGGGCTGTCTCTAGGCTGGGTGTGTGTTCACTACCGGCCTGCGCTCGCTCTGGGACGAGCCCCGCGCCGCGGACACGCCCGAACGGGTGTGGCTCGACTGGGTGCTGGTCGGCGTGGTGATGGTGGCGGCGTTGCTCGAAGGAACCCTCCGAGAGGACATCACCTGGCGGCCGGTCGTGACGATTGTGACGGTCGGACTTGCGCCGGTGCTGCTATGGCGGCGTACTCACCCGTTGGTCTGCGTCGTGGTGGGCTTCGGCACCGGGATGGCGTTAGGACTGGCGAGCTGGCTGGGCGGGACCTCAGGCGTGGGCCTAAACACGATGATCTACATCCTGGTGCTCGTCTACTCGCTGGTCCGCTGGGGCTCAGGGCGTCAGATCGTGATTGGGCTGCTGGTGGTTGCGGTCGCCGCGGGGTTCAGCATTGCGACCGACTACACCGGGCCAGCCGAGCTCTTCGGCGGGTTGGCGGTCCTGGCGGCGGCGGCAGCGAGCGGAGCGGCGTTCCGCTACCGCGCCGAGAGTCGGCGCCGGGCGCTCGACCAGGTCCGCAGCCAGGAACGCGTCGGCCTCGCGCGCGAGCTGCACGACTCGGTCGCCCACCACGTCTCGGCGATCACGCTGCAAGCGCAGGCTGGCATGACGATGGCCGCGAAGCGACCTGAAGCGGCGCTCGAGGCGCTTGCGATCATCGAGGGGGAAGCGTCGCGGACCCTGGCAGAGATGCGAGCGATGGTCCGGGTGCTGCGTGACGGAGCGCCGGCGGAGTACGGTCCCCAGCCCGGCGTCGCCGACCTGATGCTCCTCGCCCGCCGCGAACCGGACCCCGTCGTCGACGTGGAGTTGGCGGGTGATCTGGCCGGACTTCGGCCCCAGGTCGACGCCGCCGTGTACCGGATGGCGCGGGAGGCGCTGACCAATGCGCTGCGGCACGCCCGAAACGCCTCGCGTGTGGAGATCAGGGTCGTCGAGGGCGCAGGAAGGCTGCGGCTCCGCGTGACCGACGACGGCCAGATCGGCCCGGCGCGGCCGGCGACCCACGGTTTCGGGCTGCTGGGGATGACCGAGCGCGTGCAGCTGCTCGGCGGCACGCTACGCGCTGGGCCGACGCCCGAGGGCGGGTGGGCGGTCGACGCCGAGCTGCCGATGAAGTTGCCCCTATGACGACGCGCGTGCTGGTGGCAGACGACCAAGATCTGGTGCGCACCGGCCTGTCGATGATCCTTGACGCCCAGCCCGACATCGAGGTCGTCGGCCAAGCCGCCGACGGCAAGGCCGCCGTCGAGCTGGCGCATCGGCTCCGCCCCGACGTGTGCCTGGTCGACATTCGGATGCCCGGGCTGGACGGCATCGAGGTGACCGAGCTCCTCGCAGGGCGGGGCGTCGCGGACCCCATTGCGGTGGTGGTGATCACGACGTTCGACCTGGACGAGTACGTCCACGGCGCGCTTCGGGCCGGAGCCCGAGGATTTCTCCTCAAGGATGCCGGGCCAGAGTTGCTGGTGCAGGCTGTCCATGCCGCTGCCGTCGGCGATGCCCTGATCGCGCCGAACATCACCCGCAGGCTGCTAGCGACCCTTGCCGCGGGGGCCTCATCGAAACGCCGTACCCAACCGATCGAGCCGCTCACCCAACGCGAGGAGGAGGTGCTGAAACTGGTCGCTGTCGGCCGCACGAACGCGGAGATCGCCGCCGAGCTGTTCATCAGCTTGACGACCGCCAAGACCCACGTCGCGAGCCTGCTGGCCAAGATCGGCGCCCGGAACAGGGTCGAGATCGCGATGTGGGCCTACGACACCGGCCGGGTGGGGCACTGAACCGAACCTGACGTACATGCACGACGACTGGTCCCGGCCGGGGCGACCGAGGCCCACAACGAGCGCAGCGCCTTCGTCACCATCTGTCCACTGTAGGGACAGCGCGGCAGCGGCGGATCAGCCGAAAGCACGAGAGAGAGACCATCTCATCGGCCAGGCGAACTCCGGCCTCCGGGCCGGTGTGCCCGCCAGCGGGCTCAGCGATCGTGGACGTACCGATCCTCACCAACGACGGAGCCCATGATGAGAACGCGTCAACCCACCACCACACTGGAAGACCAGCCGATCCCGGTGAGAGCCAAGCTCGCCGCGGCGTGGACCAGCTTCATGTTCCTGTACGCCTATGTGGACATTCTCAACTTCTTCACGCCCGGCGTCGTCGAAGACATCCTCGACGGCAAGGTCTTCGAGTTCGACCTCTCCCAGACCTTTTCGACCGCGGCGCTGACCCTAGTGGCCATCCCGATCCTCATGGTCGTGCTGTCGATGACGCTGCCCGCCCGGGCGACCCGCATCACGAACCTCATCGTGGCCTCGCTCTACGTTCCCGTCACGGCATTCAACGCGGTGGGCGAGTCCTGGCCGTACTTCTACGGCCTTGGCATCGTATTGGAACTGATCCTACTCGCCCTCATCGTGCGGTACGCCTGGACCTGGCCCCGCACCGCACCATCGGCGACCAACCCGGACCGTGAAACCNTTCGCGCCCCGCAGCAAGCGTGAACCCAAGAACGGTCCCCGTCCTGTTCGGAGCCATCTGCCTCGGTGCCGCGGTGTGGGCCTCGTGGCCGTGGGACACCAACTACCACCACTGGGACGTCGCGTAGGGGCCTTCCAAGGCCCCTACCGGCAGGTGGCTACGCGGATGCCGCGCACCACCGGGGCAGTTGCACGGATGCGTCCTGTGATGTAGCGCCCGACGGGACGCGGGTCGCGGCACCAGCGACCGCGTCGATCCGGTCTTCCGGAATTTTGATCTTCATCGTGATCTCTTTCTGGTCATGGTCGACCTCGATGGCCCGTTGTGTGACGTCGTAGAGGGTCCGTTGCAGGACATCAGGGGCGTCGTGCAGGGTGAGGCTCAGCTGCGGCAGGACTTCGAGCAGGCGCGTGGCGTCTGAGGTGCTGTCCGTTCTACGAACAGCACCTCACCAAGAAACTCGTTGTTGGCCAGGTAGCGGTCCCCACCGGAGAGAGGTGGCCATGGTGTGGGCGTGACGGGCTCGGCTACTGGTACGAGCTCGGCTACTGGTAGTGGTAGCGGCAGGCGATGATCGTGATCTGGCCGGGCTCGACCGCATAGACCAGGCGGTGTTCGTCATCGATCCGCCGCGAGCGCAGGCCGGCGAGGTTGTTGCGCAGCAGTTCGGGCTTGCCGATCCCCTGCCCCTCCGGATCGCGTCCGATGTCCGCGATCAGGGCGTTGATGCGCTTCAGTGTCCTGCGGTCCTGGCCCTGCCAGTACAGGTAGTCGTCCCAGGCGTGGTCCGTCCAGGTCAGCTTCACTCGTCAGGGCCCACCGGACGCTCGACCGCGCCGCCCGTACGCCACTGCTCCACGCTTTCCATCAGGCGCCGCGCGTTCGCGGGCGTGCGCAGCAGGTAGTTGGTCTCCACGATGGCGTCCCAGTCCTCCTTGCTCACCAGGACCGCGTTCCCCCGCTTCGAGACGATCTCTACCGGTGTGTGATCGGTGTTGACCTGCTCGATCAGCGGAAACAGCGTCTTACGTGCCTCACTGGCACTGATCGCCGAAACCATCCTGCCACCTCCCGAGCACCTAGTCGTACCAGATACGGTACAACTTTGGGGGGCGCGTGTCAGCTGCTCGTCGAGCCGGTGGGCTGTACATCCCACCTCCGTGTTTTCGATCAGCAAAAACTCACGTGCGGAGGGCGGGCGGTGGCGCGGCCGTGGCGGCGCCGGCGGCGATCAGCCCGTCGATCGTTTCGCGGGCGATCCCGACTTCGGTGAGTACCTCGATCGTGTGCTCGCCGAGTACCGGCGGGGCCAGATGCAGCTGGGTCGTCAGGTCGCCCAGGTCCCACAGTGCGCCCGGCTGCTCGAAGCCGCCCCAGTCGTGGTGGCGGTAGCGGGCGATCAGGCCTGCGGCGTCGTTGTCGGCCGAGTCGAAGAACGCGTCGCGCTGGTCGAGCCGGACCTCCTCTGCCGCCACACCCGCCCCGGCGAGCAGATCGAGCACCTCACCGGCCGGGCGGACGGCGGCCGCCGCCGCGAGCTGCGCCGTACTCCCGCACCCGAGCGCCTGGCAGGCCGCCGCGACGTCGCGCTCAGCGGTCGCGGCCATCGCGACCCACCCCTGCGCGCAGGCCAGCAGGCGCCGTCCCGGTGTCGTGGTCAGCTGCGCCTGGTCGAGCATCGGCACCGGGGCGAGGGTGCCGTCTGGTCGCAGGTAGGTCTCGCTCGTGGTGAGCACCCCGGCACCCAGCAGGGACGCGGCGACCGAACTCGCCCGACCGGTCCGGTCCCGGGCGAGGACCGCCCATAACGTCGCGGCCGCGGACGCCATCGCGCACTGGTGGTCCATGAACCCGAAGCGGTGCCACATCGGCGGGTTGCCCTCGCCGCCGCCCATCCGCTCCCATCCCAGCGACGACTGGAACAGCTGGTCGTAGCCGGGCCAGTTGGCGCGTGCGCCGTCCGGACCGTACGAACTCGTGTGACAGAACACCACGTCCGGATTCACCGCACGGACGGCCTGCTCGTCCAGGCCGAGCCGGCGGGCGGCCGGCACGCGCAGGTTGTGGTGCACGACGTCGGCCCAGCGCAGCAGGGCTTCGACGGCCGGCCGGGCGGCCTCGGACTTGAGGTCGAGGGCCACGGCGCGCTTGCCGCGCTGGCAGCCGACAAACGGCCAGTCGCCCCAGCGGCCAGGTTCGCCGGCCGCCGGTTCGACCTTCACGACGTCGGCGCCCAGATCGGCGAACAGCATCGGCGCGAACGGCCCGGCCAGGAACGCGCCGAAGTCCAGCACCCGTAAACCCTGAAGCGGGAAACGCAGCGACTCGACCGGCCCGCCCGCGGCGGAGTCCGCGTCGGCGCGGCCGCGGTCGGTGGCCGTGCTGCGGGGCGTCCAGTGCCTGGCGGCCACGTCCTGGTGCTCACCGAGCCGGGGGGCCGAATTGCGGACGGTGGCAGGCGGGTCCAGCGTGACCGGATGGCCGGGCACGGTGATGCGGCCGGCCTCGGGGTCGTCGAGCTGTGTGACGTACCGGTTGGCCTTCGCCTGCTCGTCGTCGAGGACCGCGCCGAGCGGCAGCACGGGCTGGGCCGGCCGGTCGTTGGACCACAGCTCGGCCAGCCACTCGGCCGCGGGCCGGCGGCGGAACGCCTCGACGTTGGCCCCCCAGTTCGGGAACGCTCTGGCCATGATCCCCCCGGCGTGGCGCCGGTTGGCCTCGGCGACCTCGTCGGCACCCATCTCGTCGAACACCCGCTTCGTCAACGGCAGGTCGTCGGGGGACGGCGGCATGACGTGGATCCATTCGCCGTCGGCGCACTCGAACAGCGGTGTCACTGCCTCGTCCTTGGGCATGCCCGCCGCGAGCAGGGCCGACGGCGCCTCGGCCCGGTGCCAGTGCATCATCATCGGAACGAGCGCGCCCTGGACGAGGCTGGTGTGCACCGGCCCGCCCCGGCCGGTCCGCCCCCGTGCCACCAGCCGGGCCGCGATCCCGGTCGCGCACAGCCACATGGCCCCCCAGCTGCCGAGCGGGAACCGGACGTGGACCGGCCCCGGCCGGTGCCCCCGTTGCTCATCGAGGAGGCCCAGTCGCGCCAGCGCCAGCAGGTCGTCAACCGGACGGTCCGCGTCGACGTGGTTGGCCGGCCACGCGAGCACCGACGAGACGACCAGCGCGGGGTAGCGGCTCCCGACAGTGGCGTCGTCGAGGCCGAGCCGGGCCGCCGTCGTGGGACTGTACGAGTGGACGAGCACGTCGGCGCCGCGCAGCAGCTCGTCGAGCCGCGATCGCCCCTCGGGGGAGTCGACGTCCAGCACCAGCGACTGCTTGGAACGGGCCCAGGTACGGAAGCCGGGCAGGGCGCGATCGGGGTGGCCGCCGGGCGGCTCGACCAGGACTACCTCCGCGCCCGCCTCGGCCATCAGCATCGTCGCCGTCGGCCCGGCGACACCGGTCGACAGGTCGACGACCCGGATTCCGTCGAGCAGTGGTGCGGGCATGCGGGCTCCCTTTTTTCTCGGGCTCTTCTCGGACGCGAGTGTCACAGCCGGCTGGCCAGATAGTCGAGCGCGTGGTCCCAGGACTGGTCGCGGGTCGTCTCGTCGAACCCCTCGCCCCGCAGGTAGTCCGGCATGATCGTCACGTGGCCCTGCCCGGCGAGCCGCCTGGCCACGTCGACCATCTCGCTGGTCAGACCCCATACCTCGGCGCCGACGACGACCGCGGGATAGGTTCCCGGCGCCGTCGGCCGGGATAACATCGCCGTGACGTCACCCGTGGCGGTGGGTAACGACACGTACGAGAGCTGTACGTCCGGTTCGGATTCAGGCAGCGTCGGATACACCTTAATCACCCCAAATCTCCAGGCGTTCGGACAACCAGTCGACACTGCGACCTAATCGCCGACGCGTAGCCTTCGTCCTCGATGGCGGGCCCGAGGACCTCGATCTCAAACAGGCCTCCACGACGAGTACCCGAAAATCAGCCCGCAGTCTAAATCAGCTTGATAGCGACTGTCCGGATTCAACGAGGCACATCGCCCGGAGGGCATCGGCGCGGAGCTGCACGACCAGACTCCGGGCCCTCTTCGACCCGACCCGCAGCCGCTTCCGTAGCTCGTTTGCCGAGATCGGCCGGCGGTGCTTTTCCCAGTAACAGGCATCCTCGCGGCGCGCCCGGTCCAAGAGGGCACCGTCCTCCACGGCGGCTGCGTCTTGGCCGGACTTGCGCTGCGCAGACACAGCTGGCGACGCCGCACCGGCGCCATGGTCGCCGTCCTGCTGGTCCGCAGGGACTTCAGCGGGTGCCACCCGCACACCTGCCCGTTCCGGCTCAGGCTGCGGGACCGGGACGTGGACGTTCGTGCGGACGCCATCGGCGTCCTTCATCTGATCCGTGCCACCCGCCGAGTTCGACTGCTTGACCGATGACGTGGAGCCAGCCTCGCCCGCCCTGCCGGCCTCGTGCGCCGAGCCGCAACGCGAGCAGCCACACATTGCCGAACGCGAACAGGAAACTCAAGCCGACGACCACGATCATGATCGCCGTGACCAGCCGGACGGTCACCGCCCGCGCCTCCGCCGGCCCTCCCCCGCCGGCCATCAGACCTTCCCGCCTTCACCACCGACACCAGCAGGATCACCATCGAGATCCCCACGGCGACGGCGACCCATCCGGATCGCCGCCCGAGCAGTCACAATCAGCTCAGATCGCTTACCGGACCATGAGGATGACGAACGAACCTCACCGTCCGGACTCGTTGCTTCGGTCCGCGTGCGACGGGTCAGCGCCGGTGCGCGAACGTCGCCTGCGCGCGTTCGAACCGGCGTTCGGTCACGTGGGAGGTGTCGACGGCAGCGGCTGCGGTGACCAGGATGAGCGCGGCGAGTATGCCCGCCAGGACCGGCCGTGGTGTGGGCGGTGGCTCCTGCAAGGCCCGTGCCCGATGGGCGAGGTCGGTGTGCACCGCACCGAGCGCCGCGGTCGGCATGGTCGCTGTGCCGGAGCGGGCGAGTCCGGCGCGGGCGAGGGTCCGGACGGCGACAGCACGGTTCTCGGCGGTCGCGGCGGCGTCTTCGTCGGCCCAGCGTTCGACGGCGAGTCGGACGGCGGCGGCGGAGGTCCGCAGGAGCGGGTTGGCGGCGGCGGCGAGGTCGGCGAGCTGGGTGTAGGCGTGGTGGCGGTGGCGGAGGTGGGAATGTTCGTGGGCGAGCAGGACGCGGCGTTCGTCGGCGGGCAACGCGCGCAGCATCGCGGTGGACACGACGATCCGGCCGGTGAGTCCGGGCAGGGTGTAGGCGTCGGCCCGGTCGTCGTCGACGATGACCAGGCCGGTGGGGGCGGGTCCGAGCCGGCGGCAGGTGAGTTCGGCCGCGGCCAGGTCCCGGCCGACGCCGACGGCCCGGCGGGCGGCGGCGGCGAGCAATCCGATGACGGCGGTGGCGGGGAGCAGCCCGGCGGTGGCGGGCAGCGGGTCGTGGCCGCGGACCACGGCGGTCGACCAGTGCCCGACCGCGACGAGCACGGGCATCGGGGCGAGCAGGGTGAAGGCCACGACCGAAAGGACGAAGCCGGTGGCCAGCGCGGTCACCAGGCAGGCAGCGGTGAGCAGCCGGGTGGCGGCGGCGGGCGGTAGCCGCCGGCCGAGCCAACCGCCGCCGGCGGCCAGCAGCAGGCTCGTGACGAACGGGACGAGCGCGACAGCCGTCATCGCCGAGGCCTGCCATCCGCGCCGCCGGCAGTGGTCCCGACGTCGCCGTCGGTGTCGGTGTCGGTGTCGGCGTCGGTGTCGGTGTCGGCGTCGGCGTCGGTGTCGGCGTCGGCGTCGGTGTCGGACCGGTGAGGAGCGAGGAGGTCGGCGAGGAGCTGCTCGTCCTCCGGTCGCAGGTCCGCGACGAACCGGGCAAGTGTCTCGGCCCGGTGGCTGCCGGCGCCGAGCAGGCGGGACATCTGCCGGGCGGTGAGCGCGGCGTCAAGGGTGTCCGGGTCGGTGGCCGGGGCGTAGACGTAGGAGCGGCCCGCGGGCGCCCGGGTCAGGGCGCCCTTGTCGTGTAGGCGAGCGAGGGTCGTCATCACCGTGGTGTAGGCCAGTGGTTCGCCGAGCTCGGCGAGGGTCTCGGCCGGGGTGAGCGGCCGGCCGGCCGCGGCGATCGCGGCGAGTACCTCGCGTTCCAGCGCTCCCGGTTCACGTCTGGGTTTCCGCGCCACCGCGCCTCCTCGCTACTACTGGACTGATAGTACGAAAGGTCGAGCAGTGGCGGTGGACCTCAACGTGCCGCCCTCGCCACCACGACGTCCTGCCGCCAGCCCTCCGCGGGTCTTCCCGTGCAGTCATCTACTATTCAATGAGTAGTAGATGACTGCATGAGGGGGCGGCGGATGGTGGATGGGGTGCCGGCGGTCGAAGCCGTTGGGCTGGTCAAGCGCTTCGGTGGGCTCACGGCCGTGGATCATGTTGATCTGCGGGTGGACGTCGGGGAGGTGTACGGCATCCTCGGCCCGAACGGTGCCGGGAAGACGACGTTCCTGCGGATGCTGTTCGGGTTGATCCGGCCGGATGCCGGGACGCTGCGGGTCTTCGGCCGGACGTGGGCCGAGGCGGGACCGGCGATGCTGGACGGGGTCGCGGGGTTCATCGAGAGCCCACGCTTCTATCCCTACCTGTCCGGCCGGCGCAACCTGGAGCTGCTCGCCGGCCTGGACGGCGGTGACGCGGACAGCCGCATCGATCAGGTGCTCGACGTGGTCGACCTCGCCGGTCGGGCGGGTGACAAGGTCGGGGGCTACTCGTTCGGGATGCGCCAACGGCTCGGCGTCGCCGCGTCCCTGCTGCGCGACCCGCGGCTGCTCGTCCTCGACGAGCCGGCCAACGGACTGGACCCCGCCGGCATCCGGGACATGCGCGCGCTGGTCACCCGGCTCGCCGGCAGCGGGCTGACCGTGCTGCTGAGCAGCCACAACATGGACGAGGTCGAGGAGATCTGCGACAACGTCACGATCATGCGCACCGGCCGGGTGGTCTACCACGGCTCGATCGACCAGCTGCGCGCCCAGGCACCGGACCCATCCCACCGGCTGGCGACCAGCGATGACGAGCAGGCGATGCGCCTGTCCGCCGAGCATCCCGCCGTGTCCGTCACCGCCCATCACGACGGCGGCCTCGCACTACGGGCCCAGACCGCCGACGCGGACGGCTACCTCATCGCCCTCGGCCGGGCCGGCGTCGCGGTACGCGCCCTGCACCTGGAGATCGCACCGCTGGAATCGCTGTTCTTCATGCTCACCGAGACCGACCCGGCGACCGGCTCCGCCCCGGCCGGCCTGCCGCGCCAGCCCCGCGACCTCACCGGAGCGACCCCATGACCACGCCCGCCACCACCACGCCCACGGCCGGCCCGGCGGCGGTCCGGCCTCGTCCGGTCGGCCGCGGCCGGGTGATCATCGCCTACCGGTGGGAGATCACCAAACTCGTCGCCCAGGCCCGCACCCGGGCCACCCTCGCCGTCTGCCTGATCGCCCCGTTCGTGTTCGTGGTGCTCCTCGACCGCCAGGACCGCCTGCCGAAGGACACCCTCTACGGCCGGTGGGTGCACGCCAGCGGCTTCGCCACGCCGCTGCTCATCCTCGGCTTCGCCGCCCAATGGGTGTTCCCGCTGCTCACCAGCATCGTCGCCGGCGACATCTTCGCCAGCGAGGACCAGCACGGCACCTGGAAGACGATCCTGACCCGCTCCCACAGCCGCAGCCAGATCTTCTGGGCGAAGTCGCTGGCCGCGGCCACCTTCGCGGTGCTCGTCGTCACGGTCCTCGCGCTAAGCTGCCTGACCGCCGGCGTCCTGCTCGTCGGCCATCAGCCGCTGGAAGGCCTCTCCGGCACCCTGCTGCCCCCGGGCCGCACCGCCGGGCTGGTCCTCGCCGCCTGGGCCACCGCGCTGCCACCCCTGCTCGGCTTCACCGCCCTCGGGATCATGCTCTCGGTGCTCACCCGCAGCAGCCCCGCCGGGATCGTCGGACCGATCATCCTTGGCCTGCTCATGCAGCTCTACGCCTTCCTCAACGGCGCCGACACCATCCGCCACCTGCTGCTCGTCACCCCGTTCGACGCCTGGCACGGCCTGTTCGCCGCACACCCGTACTACGGGCCGCTGCGCGACGGCACGTTCGTCAGCGTCGCCTACATCGTCATCTGCCTGGCCGTCGCCTTCACGGCGCTGCGCCGCCGCGACATCACCGGAGGCTGATCCGCATGCCCCGTCCCACCGCCGACCGGCCGCGCGGCGACCGGGCACCCCGCGGACCGGCTCGTGGCCGGCTGGCCCGCCGGGCTCGCCTGGCCGGCGTGGCGGTCACCGCCGCCGCGCTGACCGCCACGCTGGTCGGCTGCTCCGCCGATGTCACCCGCCCCCGCGTCGAGACCTCACTCGGCCCCGTCTTCGCCAACCTCTACGTCCAACAGCAGGCCCTGCTCGGCCACCCCGGGCTCACCCCCGCCGCCGTCGCCGCCAGACCCACCTGCCACCGCAGCACCCCCGGATCCCACGACAAAGGCGCCGGCAGCGACTGGATCTGCCAGGTCGGCTGGACCGACGGCACCGGCAAGGCCCAGAACGGCAAGTTCGAACTCCAGGTCCGCTCCAACGGCTGTTACCAGGCCGGCGGCCCCAGCAAGATCGTCGGACCGATCATGATCCGGAGCGCCGCCGGCAAACAGGTCATCAACCCGGTGTTCGAGTTCGACGGCTGCTTCGACACCACCTGAAACCCACCCGAGACGAAAACCCGAGCGGAGACACGGTCATGCATGAACTGACGTACCTGCAGGCGGGCGTCATCGGACTCCTCCAAGGAATCACCGAGCTGTTCCCGGTCTCCAGCCTGGGCCACTCGGTGCTGATACCGGCGCTGATCGGCGGATCCTGGCAGCACCTGGTGACCGAAAACGCCTCGGGCAACAGCGAGGGCTCGCCCTACCTGACGTTCGTCGTCGGGCTGCACGTGGCCACCGCCGCCGCCCTGCTGGTCTTTTTCCGATCCGACTGGGCCCGCATCATCCGGGCCTTCCTCACCACGCTGCGCACCCGGCGCATCGAAACATCAGCGCAACGGCTCGCCTGGCTGATCGTGGCCGCGACCGTCCCCGTCGGAATAATCGGCCTGGCGCTGGAGCACACCTTCCGTACCCTGTTCGCCAAACCGCTGGCCGCCGCGCTGTTCCTGACCGCCAACGGGATGATCCTGCTCGCCGGAGAACGGCTGCGCCGCCGCAGCGAACAACGCGCCGGCAAACACCAGGCCAGCGCCAAGGCTGAACCGGCAACCGTCCCGCTCACCGTCCCCGCCCCAGCCACCGTCCCCACGCAGACCACAATCGCGCCGGGCGGCCGGGCGACGGGCGGCCGGGCGACGGGCCGCCACACGACCGCACCCCGCGGTGGCCTCGTGGTGGCCGAGCACCGCAGCCTCGACACTCTCGCCTACCGGGAAGCCGGCGTGATCGGTCTGTTCCAGACCCTCGCGCTGCTCGCCGGCATCTCCCGCTCCGGCATCACCATGGTCGCCGGCCTGCTACGCGGCCTCGACCACGAGGACGCCGCCCGCTTCTCGTTCCTGCTCGCCACCCCCGTCATCCTCGCCGCCGGACTGCTCAAGCTCCCCGCCCTGGCCGGCCCCGCCGGCGACGGCATCCGCGGCCAGGTCATCCTCGGCGCGCTGGTCGCCGGCATCGCCGCCTACCTGTCCATCCGCTTCCTGGTCCGCTACTTCGAAACCCGCACCCTGACCGCCTTCGCGATCTACTGCCTGCTGATGGGCGCGCTGTGCACGGTGCGTTTCGTCGTCGCCTAGCTTCCGCCGGCCGTGCAGCGGGCCGGAGTATCCGGAGCGCGGCGCGGGAGTCGGTGGCATAGGGGACGTCGTCGCGACAGCCGCGTCCCGGTCCGATGCTGCGACCTATGGCACGGCCTCATGGCCGTTCATGTCGTCGGGGCCTCCGCCCATCATGGTGAGCATCTGTCGGCCGCCGGTGGCGAGGAAACGCCGGAGGAGAATCGCCGCCAGGGCGAGGAAGGCGATGTTGAGCCAGGTGGTGTAGTTCCAGGTGATGCCGTCCTCTCCGACGGAGGCATGCCGGGGGCCGGTGGGGAGGAGATGGAGCGGGGTGAAGACGAGTTCGATGACGTAGCCGGCGGCGACCATGGTGAGGTAGAAGGTGCCGGCGAGGAACAGCGCCATCCGCGGGCCGTAGTACTTCCGGTAGATCACGATGATCGGAACAATGATCAGGTCGGCGAAGATGAAGCTGACGACTCCGCCGAAGCTGATACCCCCGTTCCACAGCACGGCCGCGAGCGGGACGTTGCCGATGGAGCAGACGAACGCGGCCACAGCCACGAGCGGGCCGATGATCGGTCCCCAGATCCGGGCGGCGAGCGGGTGGTCGGTGAAGAACAGGTGCCGCCAGAACGTGTCGGGTATCCAGGCCGCCGCGGCGCCGGCGATCAGCAGGCCGATGAGGATGTCGCGGAGCACTGCGGCCCATTCCATGACGAAGTTGTGGCTGACCGCGGTGTAGCCCTGCCGGCTGAGTAGCCGACGCCGGAACGACCCCTCGCCGGCGACGGACATGTCCATCGCCGTGTGACCTTCCATTGACCCGGGGACGGCACGATCCGCTTGCGTCCTGGCCTGCCGGAGCAGGTTCGGGGACAGGAACCGGCGAAAGATCAGCGCCAACAGCACGATCATGAACGGGCCGCCGACGAACTCGGCGGCGGCGAACTGCCAGCCCAGCAGCAGCGCCAGGATCAGCCCGAGTTCGATGACGAGGTTGGTGGAGGCGAACTGGAAGGCCATCGCGGCGGTGAAGTCGGCGCCCTTGCGGAACAGCGAGCGGGCCAGCGCGACGGCGGCGTAGGAGCAGGACGAGGATGCCGCGCCCAGGACGGTGGCGGTGGCCAGGCTTTTCGGCCGGTCGTCGGGCAGGAGACGCGCGATGGTCGACTTGGGTACCAGCGCCTCGATGACCGCCGACAGGGTGAAGCCCAGGATCAGCGACCAGGTGACCTGCCAGGTCATCGACCCAGCGATACCCAGCGCGTGCAGAACGCCGTGCCCGACGGTGTTCACAGCCTGTTCGCAGGGTGGAGGTCGGCGGGGTGGAAGCGGCGCAGCCGCAACGAGTTGGATGCGTGAGCGCCGTCGTCGGGCTGACCCGCTGCCGGTGCGGTGTCGCTGGTGGACGGCTGGGGTAGCCGGGCGGTGTAGCCGGCGGCTTCCACGGTGGCCACGAGGTCCCGCGGGCCGAGGATCGTAGCGGACGGCGGCTGTCTCGGTGGCGTCGTTGACCGTGGCGGAGACGCCGTCGATCCCGCCGACTTCACCGCTGCCGGCGCTCACGCAATGTCCACAGGTCATGCCGGTGACGGTGGAGGTCCTCGTTGCCATGGTCAGCTTTCCTCTCACTCGAACCGCGTTCCCTACCACGTGCGCTACGGCATCCGAGGCGGGCCTCGCGTCGCCCCGACGGGGGCGATCTTCCAGCGCTCTACACATACCCCAGTGGGGTATGTGTAGCCGCCGCGCGAGACAAGCGTCAAGTACCCCTGGGGGGTACCTTCGGGAAACGGACCGAAGGGGGCGCCCTGCACGGCTACACGACCGGCAGGGACGACTACCTCAAGCGACTGCGCCGCATCGAAGGGCGGCTCCGGGGCATCGCCAAGGCGGTCGCCCGGGACATTGAGGTGCTGCATTGACGTCCTGGCGCAGGTCAGCGACACCACCAAAACGGTGCAGTCAGTCGCAGTGGTGCGCGGCGTCGCTCAGGGCGGGCAGCGTGCGGACCGCGTAGCCGTCTACCTCGCCTCCCGACAGAGACGACCCGCATTCCCAAATCCGGTAAGCAGCCCGGCGACCTCATCTTCTTCGGCAGCCCCTCCAACATCACCCACATGGGTATCTACGCCGGCAACGGCTATCTGTGGGCCGCCCCGCAGACCGGACGCAACATCAACCTGCAACCCATCTACACCTCTGAGGTGGTCCCCGTTCTTCGGANAGTGATCCCTATGTGGGATAATTGATCCGTGAGCGGAGGAGATCAATGAGTCAGTCGCGGAGGCGGTACACGCCCGAGTACAAGGACGAGGCCGTGAAACTCGTCATCGATTCGGGTCGGCCGGTATCGGCGATCGCGAAGGATCTCGGTATCAACGAGGGAACCTTGGGGAGCTGGGTGGCCACCTGGCGTCGGACCCACCAGGGCGAAGAAGAGCCACTTTCGATGTCCGACCGCGCACGGTTGAAGGAGCTGGAGAAGGAGAACCGGGAACTCCGGATGGAGCGCGAGTTCCTCTCAAAAGCGACCGCCTTCTTCGCGCAACGCCATCAGTGACCGACAAGTACGAGCTGATCGCCGCGGAGAAGG
>NZ_JYFN01000111.1 GCF_000948395.1 Frankia torreyi
GCCAAAAGCAAGCGGCCGACCACTGCCCCCACCCTCCACATGCACCACCAGGCCCGGCCCCCCCACCCGAGCCCGCCGCACCGCCTCCCCCACAATCTGCTCGGCAAGCTGATCAAGGTCGGCGTGCTGCTCCACCGACAGATCCGCAGGCCCAAAGACCCGCAACCCGTCGGGAGGGTCCAGCTCCAACTGGATGGCCCGCCACGGGTCGGCCGGCTCCCCGGGCGAATCGGTGAGACCGGCCCCGCCGAAAAGCCCGCCGATCCGGCCACCGTGAAGAACCACAACCACACCGTCGACCAGCGTGCTCGTCAGCCGCCGCCTGTTCTGCGGCAGCGCCCGAAGCTCCCGGTACGCCGCCAGAATCTCCCCATCGTCAGGCTCCTGACGCGCCGACCCGACCGGCCACCTCGCCCGCACCGACTGCAGGAGCTCCCGTTCCTCATCCACCGCACGAGACGGCGCCAAGGACCGAACAGCCAGCTCGCTCACGGCAACCGGCGCAGCGACGGTGATCGCGTCGACATCCACAGCCCGCCGGGGACTCCCTTCGGCCGGGACAGCGGACGGATCGAGTGGCTCAGGCGCCGACGGAGTCGCACCGCCGTCCCTCGGCTGCTCGGAGATCGCCAACTGATCGTCCTGGGCGACGCCAGACGAGGGCGGCTGCCGCGACTGGGGATCCTGCAGCGGGAGGCCCTCCTCCGTAAGGTCCTCCTCCGGGACCTCCAGGACCGAGGGGAGACCGACGGGCGGTGAAGGACTCAACGACGAGGTCCGCTGGAGAACAGCAGGTGCGACGGCCGGCGGAGAGCCCAACGACGAGGTCTGCGGGGCAACTTCGGGCGCGACGGCCGGCGGAGGTCGCAACGACGATGTCCGTCGGGGAACGACCGGTTGCTTGCCGCGCGTGAAGGACCCCGGCCGGCCCGGCTCCTGCGAACGGCCGCCGGCCGGCGCACCGGAGGCCGGCGGCATCGGGGAGACGGATTCCGGTCCGCGCGGCAGCGGCGGCGGTGCGGGCGCGACGGCCGGCGGAGGTCGCAACGACGATGTCCGTCGNGGAACGACCGGTTGCTTGCCGCGCGTGAAGGACCCCGGCCGGCCCGGCTCCTGCGAACGGCCGCCGGCCGGCGCACCGGAGGCCGGCGGCGTCGGGGAATCGGGCGGCAGTGCTGCGGGGGCCGGGAGCTCCGGGGACGCCGTCTGCACCGGTGGCGAGACCGGCTCGACCGGCCGCGGGACAGGCGCCACCAGCGGCGGGGCGGGCTGCTGACCGGGACGCGGCGTGGGGGCAGGCGTGCTCGCGTCGGCCGATTCCGGCGCCGGCGCCGAGGTGGCCAGTGGGCCGATGACCGGCGGGCGGACCGTCGGGTCCTCGGCCAGCCAGATCGATACCCGACGACGCTCCCGACGTTGCTCCCGCGTCTGCCCTGAAGCGGCTGCCTCGTCGGCCTGCATCGGCGCGGACGTGGGACCGGCACCTCGCGTGTGCGTCTCGTGCCCGACCGCCGCGGCCGGCAGGCCGACCGCCTGCAGCCGCTGCGCCAGCACCGGCGCCAGCACCTGCCAGGCGGACAGCGCACGATAACCCCCGGACCGCACCGCACGGCCAACAACAACCGCTTGACCGCTACCCCCACCCTCCAGGTGCACGACCAGGCCCGGCTCCCCCGCCCGAGCCCGTCGCGCCGCCTCCCGCGCAATCTCGTCGGCGAGTTGATCAATATGGTTACGCTGGAACACCCGCAGATCCGCAGGTCCAAAAACCCGCACGCCCTCCGGGATATCCAGCTCCAACCCAATGGCCCGCCACGACTCCCCCGGCTCCTCTGCGGGAGGCGCCGTCGGCGCCGGGACGCGGGGCTCCGGAAGGTCCATGTCCCGCGGCCCGTACCACTGGACGGAAACGCCGTCGTCCCCGGGAAGGTCGAAGGTGGTGACCGTGCCCGGATCAAAGTCGATCGACAGTTCCTCGACCGGGAAGCCCAGCTCCACCGGCACGACGCCGGTGACGACGCGGGTGGTGTTGCCATGGGTGAGGGTGATCGAGATTTCGACGAATCCCTCGTAGTTCGCCGTGGGGCTCAGGAACTTGCCGTTGCCCAGCACCCGCCCGGCCGAGCCGGCGACGTCGGTGTTCCTCGTCCGGTAGGTCGGACCCGCGACGAGGTCGAGGCTCACGTCCGCCCCCGGAGCGGCGGCAACGAAGCCGACCTGGGGTTGCAGGCCGCCGGCCGTCCAGTACTGCCCTCGTCGCGACACCGCGGTGGTGGTCTCGTTGACCGGATTGAGCTCGGCGGCCTCGTCGGTTCGCAGGTGACGGAGGTGCAGGATCCGGGCGGTGGCCGAGACGGAGGTCGATCTGGAGATCACGTTGTTCAGCAGCCGCGGAACGGTGACGGGCTCGCCGCGGGTCATCCCCGTCAGCGAGGCGGTCAGGTTCGGGTTGCTGAACGCCGCCCGGACGGCGGGACCGACCTTCTGCCACGTCCGCTTTCCGAACAACTCCCGGCCCGCGAGGTCGAGAGCCTGATGCAGGCCGGCGGTCTCGGGCAGGCTTCGCACGACGTCGGTGTCCCGCAGACCACGGTCGGCCTGATCGCTCCAGATCCGCGCCGGCGGAACCGGAGTCGCGGCCGGTGGGATCGGGGCGGCTGGTTTGGCCGGTTTGGCCGGTTGCGGACGGTCCGGAGCCGGCCGCGCCTCGGCCTCCGCCTGCTCCGTCAGGACACGCAGCCGCGCGTGGGCATCGGGAATCCCGACTCTGGGCTTGTCGTACCAGGGATTGCGCTCCATGCGGAAGTGGAGCAGGACCCGGCCGTCGAAAACCGCGCCCGGCTTCTTCGTCTTCGTCGTCATCGCCGCGCGCGACGTGATCGACTGGGTCATGATGTCGTCCTTGCCCGCCTGGGCAATCACGTTTCCGCCGAATCGGCCCTTGAACGGCGACTTTCCGAAGGGGTCCGTGGTGTAGAAGATCTGCGTCGTGGTGGTGACGCTGTGGGAGATGCCGTAGGCGGTGACCCCGTCCGTCGTCGCGGTGGCGCTGCTCTGTTCGGTGCCGGTGTTGAACTCGGTCTGGTCGGTGTTGCCCACGTGCGGCAGATCCGCCGGCAGGGACGCGGTGATCAGGACGCGGCCGCCGGGCACCGCGACCTCGATCGGGTCGCCCGCGGTCATGGACCGGAAGTCGTACTGCAGACGGACCAGGGGCACTTCTTTCTTGATCCTGTCTTTGACCGCGTTCCACCGGTGCCCGAACACCCGGCGGCCCTCCTTGTTGACGTCGCGGTGGCGCAGGATGTCGTCCATGCCCCGCAGGCGATCGCCGGCAGTGGCGGGCAGGCCGCGCAGGTCCTGCACGATGTCGGAGGATCCGAGGCGGCGCGTCTGCCGGATCCGCGGCGGCGGGGCGAAGGCGGTGGCGGGGGTCCGGTCGACCGGCGGCTGGCCGGCCGTCCCGGTCCGGGTGTCACGCATCGGAAAGATGACCGAGGCGTCGGGAATGGTGACCGTCCGCGGCCCCCGGCGCAGCGGGAAGCCCAGGCGACGCAGGTCGTAGCTCACGACGAAGCGGACGGGTCCCTTGAAATGCGCCCCTGTTTCCACCGTCTTGCCCTTGGCAACGGTACGTCCGCCGCCGAAACCGGCGTGTGAGGTCGCCTTGTCCCGGTTGTAGGCGGCGGTGGCGTTGATATTCAGATGGGGGCCGTCGAGTTTCACCTTCTCCGGGAACAGCACGACGTCCCGATTGCGGGAGTCGATGTTGCCGCCGAGGGAATGCGACGTCTCGGTCCCGCTCTCCATCTCGATGCCGGGCACGGGCTCGTGGTAGGCCAGGTTGCCGATCTCGGCCCGCACGGCCACCTTGCCCCAGACGAGAAAGCCCCTGACCTTGGTCGTCACCTCCTCCCCACCGGAGAGTTCCGACAGTCTCGCCCGCAGCGGGTCGCCCTCGTAACGTCGGTTCAGCCGCCGCTCGTTTCGCCGCCAGCGGAATCCGAGCAGCGGCTGCAGGTCGCGGGTCACCGCCCGCATGACGACCCGGTCGTCGGCACCCATGCTCAGCGCGATGTCGCTCGGACTGATCCGGCGCTCGTCCGTCACCCTGGCGGGCGCGTGGACACTCTCGCTCGACGCGGACGGCTTGCCGACGATGTAGCCGCTGGGCTGCACCGGGGAGGGTGCCGGGTCGCTGTCGGTCCGCGTCGTCGGCTTGGCGTCCAGCTCCGCCTGATGGGCGGTCAGCTCCGCCGGGTGGGTGTTCGCGGTGATCCTGGTCGCCGGGAGGATGGAGTCCGGGAAGCGGAATCCCTCCCCTTCGGGAATCGTGATCTCGGACTGCACCGTCGCCGGGGTCGACACATGATTCTTGGCGAGGGCGCCGAAGGTGAAGGTGAACTCGACGTCGCTGTCGAAGATCCCGACCCGGGTGGGGAACTTCGCACCGGCGACGATCTTTCCGGAGCTGAGCAGGCGCCAGCCGGTCCGGCGCCGGAACTCCTTGCCCCCCAGACCCTGCAGTGCGACCTCCCCACCGGCGAAGGTCGGGACACCGCCGAGCACCGCGGTCGTCTGCTGGCTCCACCAGTTCAGCCGCCGCCGGGAGAACTGCGCGCTCGTCTCGTCCTGCGGGGACAGTTCGGTCCCCGTTATCCGCCGGAAGGTGGTCGACGTGACCTTCGCCCGTGCCTGGATGAACGCCCTCGGCGGCACGTCCCGCTGGTTGAGCTCCGGGCCGTCGAGGACGGCTCCCCGTGTCATCGAGGCCAGGTAGGCCGCGAGCCGATCCCGGTTGAACCAGGTCAGGACCTCCTGGCGGATCCCGTTCCAGGTGCGCTCACCGAAGAAGGCCAGACCCTGCTGATCGAGCGCGGCCCGGATACGCTCCATGTGATAAAGGTCGCGGACGGTGTCCGTGTCCCGCAGCCCCGTTCCCGGACCGTTGCTCCAGATCCGTGCCGGCGGCACCAGTACGTCGCGAGGCGCGACCGGCGGGGGCGTGTCGTCGTCGGCCGACGTCGTCGAGCCCGCCGCCCCTGGGGTTGTCGGCGCCGGCGCGGTCAGATCGGTCAGCGCGATCGGCGCGGTCAGCGGGGTCAGCGGGGTCGGCGCGGTCGGCGCGGTCGGATCCGTTGCGGCCCGTCTCGGCGCGGTCGGCGCGGTCGGCGCGGTCGGCGCGGTCGGATCCGTTGCGGCCCGTCTCGGCCGGGTCGGGTGGGGGGCGGGCGTCGTCGGCATGGCCACCCAGTGGTCCGGCTTGTCCACCCGCTGCGCCTCGTCCGTCTCGATCACCGTGGTGATGCCGAGTTCCGCCGTCGGCTGGGCCGTCCGCACCGAGCCGACGGCCGGCTTGTTGCGCAGGTGGAAGGTCAGTCTGATGCGGCCGTCGAACTTCTGCCCGTTGGGGTTCTTGGTCTTGTTCGCCACGCCTGACTTCGTCAGCGAGTCCCTCAGCACGACCGTGTCCCGGCCTATCTGCCCGGTTCCGGTGCCGGTGATGTCGAAGGCGGTCTTCGCCGTGCCGAGAAACTGGCCGCCCGCGGGGAGCTGCAGAGCGTCGGAGGTGATGCGCTGGTCGGAGGTGAAGCGGTAGGTCTCGGTGCCGGAGTTGAACTCCGTCTGGGCCGTCGCCCGCACATGGTTGAGCGCGACCAGCTCCGCGGAGATCTCGAGCGTCTCGTCGACCGACTCCAGTCTCACCGCCAGCGGATCACCGGACATCATTCCCTTCAGGTGCTGGTGGATGCGGTCCAGGTCGACCTCGGCGAGGATCTCCTGCTTCACCCGCGGCCACATCGAGCCGTAGACGGTGGCGCCCGACAGATCGAGGTCGTCGAGGACCCCCTCGATGCCGCGGGTGTCCCGCATGTACCGCATCCCTTTCAGCATCAGCGGGTGCACGTCCAGCACGACGTCCGTGGACCCGAGGCGGTGATCCCGCTGCACCCGTTGCGGAGCCGTGTAGTGGGTCTCGGGCAGCCGAGGACTGCCGTCGGCGTCGGGGCTGTCGGCGCTCGGCGTCGCAATCCGCGTGCCGATCGCGAACACCTGGCGTTTCGGGGCGATACTCTTCCCGACCTTCAGGCGACGGAGATCGATGGTGACGCCGAGATCAGTCGTACCGTCGTAAAGCGTGGCAGGCTCGACCACCTTGGATTTCGCGACCGTCCGCCCGCTGCTCGTCTCGTTGGTCCCGTGACTGGAGTCCCAGTACCGGCCGAGGACGCCGGTCCATTGGAACTTCGGCGTCGTGGCCCGCACCGGAAGATTGACGTTGGTTCTCCACCGCGACTCATGAAGATCACCTCCGGTGCCCTGCGACTCCGAGCCACTCTCGAACTCGAACTTCTGCACCTCACGGACGGGCGAGAAGTCCCGGACCAGGGCATCGAGGGTGATGGTGCCCGTCCATCCCCGCTGGTTGATCGTGAGCCGACGCCGATCACCGCGGGACATCCCGGCGATCCGCGCCTTGATCACCGAGGCCTGGACGAAGTTCCGCACATCCGGCTCGATCTCCGCCCAGGCCCCACCCAGGGGCTCCTTCAGCTGCTGCTCGATCCACCGGTAGGCATCGTTCTCCCCCGGATACAGCCCGATCACCGTGTCCGAGGCACTCAGCCGGCCATGCCGGGAGATTCTCGCGGGCGGCGGGAAGGTGGAACCGCCCGGCCGGCCGCTGGTCTTCTCCAGCCAGCGCTTCGGCTCGAACTTCGACGACGGCGACGACGGGCCGGCCTTCTTCCCTCCGGCGGCATCCGATGCCGGCGTCGGCGAGGTCGGGCTCGGAACGTCCGGTCCGTTGCCCTCCCCGAGCTTGCCCGGCGTCGCAGGAGCCGTCGGCGTGCGCGCTGTCGAGGGAGTTGTCGGGCCGGTGACGCCCGGGCGCACGATCGGCTCCAGCCCGAGGTAGTGGTTATGGCTCCGTAGCAGGTAGACGGTGGGGCGGCCGACGGCCGCCTCGTTGAGCCCGAGCTCTTCCTGCCCCGCCTGCAACACGCGAATGTCCAGGTCGGCGACACGGGCGATCGCGCCCGGCACCTCCTCGCCGATCGGGGTGTTCCACAGATCGCGGTCCTCGATGGCCGACGCCAGCAGGTCGGTGAACGTGGGCAGCCGGCCGTCTCGCAGGAGCGCGGCCCGGACATAGGGGACGACGGGCGCCATGGGCCGGGGAAGCCAGGGCTGAATCAGCCGGAACCGAGTGGCGGGGCTCTCCCTCAACCAGTCTCCGAGGTCCGCGCGCAGGGCGCGTAGATGAGGGTCGGTCAAGGCGAACCCCGTGGGATCGGGCGCGGGCTGGCGGCCGACCTCCTGTTCGACGAGCTCGATGGAAAGGTCGCGCACCCGGTCCCACGCCTGCGCCCGGTCCTCTCCGGCAGCGGCCCGCCGGTCGGCCAGCAGATTCCTGGCCGCCCGGTGCTGCTCCTCCCGAGACCAGACATCGATCTGCCTCTGGGTCGGGGTAATGCTCCTCCCGGCATCCTGCAGAATGGCGACGACGGCATTGTCCGTAAGATCGCCGAGCAGTAGCGGCACGATCTCCCGGACGGCGTCCGGATGGGTCTCACCGCGGCGGGCGGCCTGGCGCACCTCCTCCCGGTACCGCCGGGCCAGCTCGGAACGGAAATTCCTGATCGGAACGGAACTCGACAGGCCTGCGGGGGCCCGCGACGTCGACGCCGTGGCGCCGGGCTGAATCTGCTGCTGGGCGCTCAGCCTGAGCGCCCAGGGGAAACAGTCCCCGACTTTCCCGGGGACGTTGCGTACCCGGAACGACCGGCCGTCGGGCAGCCTGACCACATTACCGGACCGGCGCACCGTGTTCGCGTCCGCAGACCGAGCCGTCACCGGCGTCACCGATGGCTGCGGGGTCGTCAACGGCGGGGNCGGGGNAGGCCGCGGGGNGGTCGTCTGACCCCCGGCCGGATGGTCGGGGCCCGACGGAAGAGCTTCGGCTTGAGGGGCGGCCATTCCTCGGGGCGGGACCTGAAGGCCGGGCTGCCCTCCGTGCGCGTCCACCTGGCGCGGCGGCTCTTCCAGCGGTCGATTCCCGGGCTCGAAGGCGGAGTCTCTGACGGCGACGCCGTCGGCGATATTCCCTACACCACTGGCATTACCAGCGACACCGGCATTACTGGTATTACCGGCGGTGCGGGCATTGTTGATCCGGGNGTCCTGGGNGTCCTGGGGGCCCTGGGGGCCCTGGCTGTCCTGGGTGTTCCGGGTGCCGCGGATGTCGGGGGCCGTCGGCTCGACCGATGCCAGACTGCCATCCAGTGAGGCCATCGTGTGCTCGGCCGACTGGTCACCGTCCGGATCCAGCGCGGGAAGGTCCAGGGTCAGCGGGCGGCCCGGCGCCGGCCGCGACGGCATCGGCGGAACCGGCGGAGTCGAAACCGGCGGTTCGAGAGGAGTGCCGAGGCCCAGATCCGCCGCGTTACCCGGGGCGCCGCCGAGCAGCCGTCCGAGCGGCTCGCCTCGCAGCAGTGCAGCCACATCGCCGGCGAGCACCTTCGTCGCCTTGCCCTGGTTCGCCGTCTCGGCGCGCAGGCCACGGTAGACCCGCAGGATCTCGCCGACGCCGATCTCCCGATTCGCAGGACGGGCTTGCAGATCCAGACGCACCCAATCCAACAGATCAGGCTCCTCGCTCCCCGGTATCGGAGTTGGGTCGACCGCCGACGGCGCGGCCGACGACTGGACAGGGTCCGCGGTCGTCGTGGCCGCATCCACCACGGGAAGGATCGGATCATCGGTCGGCGGAATGGCACCGGGTTGCGGCGGCGGATCAACCCGCACCGCGGAACCGGCCGGCGCAGCCTGGTCGACGAGCAGAGCTGGATCCCCGGGAGCCACAGGGTCGACCGGCGGAGCGGGATCGACGTGTGCGGCTGGATCTCCGAGCGCCGCGGGGTCGACAGGCGCCGCGGGATCGTAGGCCGGCGGCGGGACGGGGTCCGCCGGCACCGGGGCTGCGGGGGGCAGAGCCGCGGGGGCAGGGTCGGCGTGTTTGAGAAGTTCGAATCCGACCGGGAAACCGAAATGCGCCGACATCAGATCAGCCACGTTCGACATCCACCGCGTCAGATCAGCCGTCGAAGGATTACCCCGCACCTTCTTACTCATATACCGGCCCGACTTGTCGTTGATCACCCAACGACCATCAGACCCCCGACTCAGCTCACCACTCACCCGAGCCGGCACCGTCACCGTCCGACCCGACACCGGATCAAAACCCACCACGATCGTCGGATGCCCATGCATCATCAGATCGCTCTCCAACTGATCCCGCGTCAACCCCGGATTATGCGGAGACATCCAGGCAAACAACTCATCCAACTCCGCCGCCGAAACAATCGACGTCACCGAC
>NZ_JYFN01000112.1 GCF_000948395.1 Frankia torreyi
CACCCGCCCGGTTGCTTGATCTTGTCCGTGGTGGGGTCCGCGGTCAGATGCGCGGCGAGCACCGCCGGCTCCCACCCGGCCGCCACGGCGGCGTCGATCGGCGCGGCGAGCACGGCACGCTCCGGGCCTCCGAGCGTCAGCGTCCCGGCCACGGTGTCGAGCACCAGCCGCGCGGCCTCCGACTCGGCGGCCGGCTCCGTGGTGGGGCGAAGGGGACTCGAACCACCACCCCCGGTCGGTGGTTTCGGTGCTGGTGCCTTGCGGGTGCGCGCGGGGGTGGTGGTGTTTTTCGTCTTGTTGTTCTTGGTCTTAGTTCCGGTCCGCTGGGGCGGACTACCGAGGTCCGCTGGGGCGGACTCCGGTAGTCCGCTGGAACGGACTACGGGCTGAGCTGGGGTTTCTCGTGTTTCCGCAGGTCGCGCCGTAGTCCGCTGGAACGGACTACGGGAAGGCTCGGGGTCGGCCTCGGCGCGGCGTCGCTGGTACCACTCGTGCAACGAGCGGGCGCCGGCGTAGTCGTCGGAGGGAGACCCGTGGACGAGGTACCGGTTGCGGGCCCGCATCCCGCCGGCGTGGCGGTGCTGGCGGACCTCGATGGCCCCCAGCTCCACGAGCTGGGCAAGGTAGCGATCCACGGACTCGGCCTTGGCGAACCCGCACCACTCCGCGAGGGTGTACCGGCTCGGCCAGACCTCGGTGTCGTCGCGGGCAACGTTGACGTGCATCGCGAGGCACCAGTACAGGGCCTTCGCGTGATCGTCGATGCCGGACAGGGCAACCCAGTCACCCAACATGGTGAACGGCGCCCGCCGGCCGGCGGCAATCTCCATCTGTTCGTCTAGCTCGGCAGCAACAACGGGGTGTCCCCGGTCTGGCCTTGATGACGGCATGCCCTCTCCGAAGAGTCAGGGCGAGTGCAGTAGCGACGGCACACAAGGTCCCGTAGCCTGGACTCGCCGATGCAGACGGCTTTCCGGCCCGGGGAGATGTGACGGTCTCCCCGGGCCAACATCATTTCTGGGGGCTGTTCGGCCCGATGTCCGGAGCTTCCTCCCGACTCGGCGGGGTGTGGCCGATCCCGGGTGACCTCGGCGTGCCGGGATCGGACGGGTTGGCGGCGGACGGCTGGGGTGGGTAGGCCGCTGACCGGTGGCGAGCGAGGCGGTAGCGAACGGCGTACAGCTCCGCCGATATCCGGGTGTCGCAGACTTCGACCACGCGGTCTGTTGCGCGGGCCGTGGCGATGCGGACGATGCGTAGGACCGGCGTCCCGGGATGCAGCGCGAGCTGTTCGACGTCGGTCGGTGCTGCGGCTTCGGCGCTGATCTCTTCGTCCCACACCAGCTCGCCGCAGATCTCTTCGAGGCGGTCGTAAAGCCCGCCGGGGCCGGTCCGGAGCTGCTCGATTGCCGTGCCTCGCGTGATGTCGCTCGGCAGATACGAAACGGCCGCCTGCCGTTGCGCCGCCTGCTCGGGATCACCGAGGAGGCGATCCCGGACCAACACGTCATCGTCGGGCTGCGCCCCGATCAACTCGGCCATACCTGCCGGCAGGGACCGCGCGGGGCGGTACTCGACCACGGAAGGGCGTAGCTCCCGCCAGTCTCCGGAGTCACGCGCCATCAGGTAGCCGAGGCTGTCTCGGAAGACCCCGCGCGGCCGCACGATCTTGCTCCGGTCCGGCCGGGCCCGAACGACCGTTCCGCGGCGCCGGATCGCCTGGACAAGCCCCTCTGTCTCTAGCTGCCCGATGGCGCGGCGCACGGTCTCTCTGCTCGCCTGGTAGCGAGCCATGAGCTCTACGAGGGTCGGCAACACCGTGTCGGGCGCGTACTCACCCGCGACGATCTTGCCTCTTAGCTCGTCCGCTATCTGGCGGTAGCCGAGCTCGGCCATGTGCCCTCCCCGTTGCCGCTATATGGCGTACGCCTATTGACGGTACGCCTCGGGGGTGCTGGGATAGGCGTACACCAAAGCGGCGCGCCGGCCGGTGTTGCGAGCACCGGCCGGCGGCCTAGGACCGACCTAGCTGGAGGTCATGACCATGACTCATCTTCTCGAAGTGGCGGCGAGGTTCGAAGTGGCGGCGGCGGAGGACTCGTCGGATGCGGTGCCGTTCAACGTGCGGTACACGCTGGAGACGGGGCAGATGCCGCTGACGCGGGTGCTCGCTCGACCGGTGGTCTCGGAAGACGAGGTTCTCGGGGGGCTGCTGCGCCACGGGATGGCGAGGTTGGTGGATCTGATGGACGGCGGGCCGGCGGCGCTGCGCTACGAGATCGACTACGTGACGTTGGCGTATGGGATGTACGCCGTGTTCGAGGCGGCTGACGACTTCGCCCGGCGTCCGCCGACGTCGTCGGGCGGCGTCGCGTACGTGGGGTGGCTGCGGGCCGCGCTGGCGGTGCTGCTGGAGGTGGAGGCGGCCGGCGGTCCGCTGCCTGCCGCGTGGCCGCCGGCGGTGCTCTCCCTGGGGACGTGGACGCTGGCGGCGCTGGGGAACGGCGCCGACGACGGCAACGGGGCGATCGTGGCGGCTGGCCTTGACGACTTGATGCGATGAGCACCACGAAGACCCGTACCGGCCCGGTGGGTGCGGCCGGTGAGATGGCGGCGCTGGAGGACGACGAAGACGGGGCGATCACGGACCCTGAGGCGATCGAGCACGACATGGTCGGGGCGATCGGCTGATTGAGCGTCGGAGTGGCCATGTCGTAGCAGGACGGTCCCGGAACGGGCCCGAGCGGAGATCATCCGCTCGGGCCCGTTCGTGTTTCCGGCGTCGGGTGGCCGGTCGTCACGTGAGGATCGGTGGTGACGCTGCGGGTACGTCGTGAGTCGTGAGTCGCGCGACTCACGACTCGGGGGAGTCGCGTCGTCGGCGGGGGAGCTGGTGGTGCGGCCGGTCGTGAGTCGTGAGTCGTGACGACTGGCGACTCACGACGATTACGCGGTGTCAGCGTGCGCGGGGGTGGTGTGCGGGCCGTGCAAGGCGTGCACGGTGTGCCGGGGGTGGCTTCTACGCGCGGCCGCGCGCGAGGGAACGGGCGTGCGCACCGTGCGCACGGTGCGCACGCTGGCCGGTCGGTGGTGACGCTGCGCGTACGTCATGCGTCGTCGTCCGTCGTCGTCATGCGTCGTGGCCCGGGGGGAAACGTGGGCTCGGCCGGGGGCGGGGGGCCTGCGTCCCCCCGTGCTGGATGACGACGCATGACGGATGACGTACGCGGGGGGTGACGGTCGCTCCGCCGGCGGGGGTCGTCGGGGACGGGCTTGCGCTGGTTGGAAACGCGCGTTTTGAACATCGGAGTGCCGAGTAACGAGTGCCCGTTACTCGGCACTCGTTACTCCCGCCGGCGGCGCCCTGGTGCAGGTCGGGCGGCGGGGTGAGTGTCGAGTGTCGGGCACTCGTTACTCGACACTCGTTACTCGGCACTCCCCCGGGCTTGGGTGCGGATCGTGACGGGCTGGGGCCGCGGGGTGGATGACGCAAGGCATGACGCAAGGGGCCCCGGGTGTCCCGGCTCGGGGCCCGGGGGGAGGTCGGGGCCTTGCATCCTCCTTGCGTCATGCCTTGCGTCGTGGCTTGCGTCATCCCTTGCGTCGTCGGGCTTGCGTGACGGTGTGTGTCGGGTCTTCCCCTGGTTACTGCGGTACTGCGAGCATGCGCGGCGTGATGGTGATGGCTGTGGTGAATCTCAAGGGCGGAAGCTCGAAGACGACGTCGTCGGCGTTCCTGGCGCATGCGCTGGCGGAACGGGGCGGCGGGGACGTGCTGCTGGTGGATGCGGACCCGCAGGGGTCGGCGGCGCGGTGGGCGTCGCTGGCGGAGTGGGAGTTGCCGGTGATCGAGCTTGCTCATCGGGACCTGCACCGGCGGCTGCCGGGGATCGTCGGGGATCGGTACTCGACGATCGTGATCGACACTCCGCCGATGGAGGATCATCGGGGGATCGTGATCTCGGCGATGCGGGCGGCCGGGGTGGTCGCGGTGACGCTGGCCCCGACGATGATCGAGCTGGATCGGTTGCCGCCGGTGTGGTCGGCGCTCGACGAGGTGGCGGCGGTCCGGGAGGCTCCGCCGGCGGTGGCGGCGTTGCTGACGCGGACGGTGCCGCGGGCGGCGTCCACGGGGGTCGTGCGCGACGTCGTGGTGTCGGGCGGGCATCGGGTGCTCGACGCGATGGTGCCTCGGCGGGAGAGCTACGCCCAGGCGTACGGGGCGCCGGTCGTGGTGGGCCCGCACTACCGGGCTGTTGCCGAGGAGCTGCTGACGCTCGGGGCGGCGGCGTGACCCCGCAGCCCCGGCGGGCGGGCCGTGACGACCTGGCGGCGCGCGCGGCCGCGGTGACGGCGCACGCGACACCCACCCCTCCGCTGGCGGAGGACACCGGGGCGAGCGAGCCACGTCCCCGCGGTGGGGCGCCGGCGCCGCGTACCCGGCCGGTGCGCATCACGGTGGACTTGGCGCCGGTCGACCACATGCGGTTCAAGCGGTGGTGCGACGACGTCGCCCCGGACGTCGGCGTGGCCACGGTCCGGGCGTCGGAAGTCGTGCGCGTCCTGCTCGCCTTCCTGCACGAACGCCCAGAGCTGGCGGACGACGTCGTGCGGGAACTCCGCACCCGGCGGGACATCTGACCTACTGAGTTACTGCACTCATACACCGGTCGGCGGGGGGCGGACGTCCGTCCGGGGAGGGGGCATCGTCCGGTCCCAAAACCAGATTTCCGGAAACAGAAAACCGGTTTTGAAGGGGTGGGGAGGGGCTCGGCGCCGGCGTCCTGGTGCTCGTCGACGTCGCGGGCTCCGGTGCTCCGCCGGAACGCCGCGGCGTTCTGGGCCCGCCGGCCGCGGGGGGCCTGGTGCTCGTCGCCTGTCCGGCGCGGCCGGTCCTCGTGCGGGTCGGTCGTCACGTGACGACCGCTGGCCCGGGGGATGTCGGCGCGGCCGCCGGGGGTGTGCCGGTCCGGCTCGGCGGCCGCGCCCTGGTGCTCGTCGTCCGCCGGCCGGTCTGGCTCCGCTGGTGGTCACGGGGTGTGTGGGGTGCCGGCTGTGCCAAACCGCGGTTTGGCCGCGGTGGTGCCTCGCGCGTACGCGTGCGCACGCGTAGGCGCGCGTGGTGGCTCGTCTCGGCGGGCTGGCCAGGCGTCCGGCGTACCGCGGGCCGCGGTTTCGTCCGCGGTTTCACTGTCGGTGGCGGCTCATCGGCGGCGGTGGTGGCGGTCGAGGTCGTCGATGCCGCCGGGGTGGGCGTGGTCCAGGGCGCCGTAGGCGCGCAGCAGTGCGGCGTACAGGTGCCGGTGGTCGTAGTGCCGGCGGCCCAGAGGTCCGGCGAGCAGCTCGGCGGACAGCTCGTCGAGGACGGCGGCCCACTGCCGCGCGGTGCGCGCCCCGACCGGCGCGGGCTCGTCGCCCGGCACGATCGTCACGTGACGATCGTCCGGTGCTCCGCCGGCGGGGGCCGGGGCGACGTCGACGGGTGCGGTCGGCGCGGGGGTGGCGTAGCGGCGTGCCGCCCACGCGCGGGTCCGGCAGGCACCGGAGCAGTACCGGCGCGGCCGCCCCGTCGACGCCACGGCCAGCTCCGCCCCGCAGACCACGCACCCGGCCGCCCGGGTGCTCTCGGTGGGTTCCGTCATGACGAAAGGATGCCCCGCCGGACCGGCCGGACCACCCGCACGCCGCGGGAGATTGTCAACGGTGATGACTATCTTCCGCGCATGATCGTCAACGTTTCGTCGTGACGGAACCCGGTAGGTGGGGCACCCGCCGGCCGGGGGCCGGTCGCCTACTTTTTCAAGATCTTCCGAGGCGGCGAGGTCGGTCGGGCTCCCGTCCGGTGCGCCCTGCTGTTGGGCGTGCCGGCTGAAAGACCCACGGGACTGGCTGCGGCCGGCGCTGCTTGCACCGAGCGGGACCGGTGCGCACCCGTCGGCGGCGTGGGCCTGGCGGACGTCGACGAACCCGAGCCGCGGCTCGGCTCCCCCGCCGCCCATCGGACCCCTCACCCGCCCGCCCACCGGGGGGCCCACCGGACCCCCCGCCAACACAGGGGGGTCCGACCGCTGACGCTGGCGCAGGTCGGCGGACCGCTGGGCACCCCCCAAGCACTCCGCGACATAAGGGAGGCGTACGCCGACCCGCACCCAGACGGGCCCGCGGCTGCCTAGGCGCGCAGGCGCACACGCGCGTTGGGCCCCGTGCACCGGGCCCGCCTGCACACCGGCCGATGGTGTCGAGAACGCGCGTTTTCGACGGTGCACCCCACCTTGATCACTGGGAAGTGCAAAAGGTGTAACCGGTTCCGATCTTGCTTGGTGATCTCTCGGGTGAGGCTGCGCGCGCTTCCCGGTCCGGCCGCCGGCGGGGCGCTTCCCGTCTCGTCTCGGCAGCCTCGGGAAGCGAGACGAGACGAAGCCGAGCCGAAGCGGGAAGCGGCCCGCGGCGTCTCGCTCCCGCTTCCCGATGATCTTCCCCGGATCTTTCCCGCGGTCTTCCCGACTGGCCCGCCGACCGACCCGACTGGAGAGGTCCACCGACCCGACTCGGCAGCCGACCCGGTCGGCCGGACGTCTCGGCCGGCAACGCTCCCGTGCCTGGTTGACCTCGGTAGTCGGGTGTCCCGACCCCGGTAGTCGGGTGCGCGTCTCGACAGTCGGATCGGGGCCCGTCTCGGCAGTCGGGGCGATACGCGCGACGCTTCCCGCATCCTTCCCGGATCTTCCCCGCATCCTTCCCGGCGGCTCCCCGGTCGGGTCGTCTCGCCACCCGGTCGGGCGACTCGGTGTCTCGGTCGGCGGGAAGCGTCCCGGTCGGCCAGGCGAGACACGGGGCGCTTCCCATGATCCTCCCCGGGGCCTTCCCCGCAGGCTTCCCGGCCGGGGTCGTCTCGGTGGGCCTGGTGCTCGTTCTCGGCAACACCGCGGACGCTTCCCGACGCTTCCCGGGGAACCGCGGTCGTCTCGCTCCTGGGGGCGACGGACCCGACCCGCCGGCGCTCCGACGCGCCCGGCGGGTCGACGCGCCACGGGGTGCCGACCGAAGGGAGGCGGGGCCCCGTGCCGCGCGGCGAACCCGACCGGCGCGGCGCGTGCGCCGGCGGGGCGCCGGCACGGCGCCCCGCCCTTGAAACCCTTCAGAAAGTTCGCGACGATCTTGAAGGTGGTAACAATGTTCCCGCCTTCAAGATCCCTGCCGGGTCGAACGATCTGCTCCGCGTCGAACCTCGTTGACAATGTCAACAAGGTTCGGTCGTCACGTGACGATCGGCTTTCGGCAGCCGTCCCGGTGGTGTGCAGCGGGCTGTGCAACGCCGTGCACGACGGTGTGCAAACCGGTGTGCAAGATCCGTGCATGCACGGCCCCAACGCGCGCGTACGCGCCTGCGCGCATGGCCACCCGCCGGCCTGGATCGTGCACACCATCGGCGGCACCCCGGCCGCCGGCCGGTCGTGCTCGTGCGCCTGGCCCACGTCGACGCCCACCAGCTCGCCCCCGCCGGACGGGTCGCGGTAGCGGCGGCTCGGCCCCCACCCCCGCCGGCGAGACCGGTCCGACGCTCCGAGCGGTGCCGGCCGCGACCCGCGACCCCCGCCCGGTGTGGCTGCTTCCGACCCCCGCCGGCGGTAGCCCCGGCCGGTCGCCCCGCCGCTACCCGTAGCGGCACCGGCGCGACCTTCCCGCCGACCGGCAACCCGTTCAGACTCTCCTGTCGATCATCCTGCGCGGTCTCCACTGGAGACTCCGACAGCCCGAACCCGCGGCCCAACTGCGCGTGCCTACGCGTAGGCACGCGTGCGCGAGGACCCCACCGGCTCCGATGCCCCCCGCCGGCGGCGTGCGCCTGGTGCTCGTCGACGCCCAACCCCCGCCGGCTCGGCTCCCGCCGGCGGGGGTCCGGTCTTGATCCCAGAACGGCCAATTCGGCAACGCCCGACCGACCCTGACCGACAGCCGACCGACGCTCTCAGATCGCCGTAGACGGTTCCGCCCATCCCATCCCACCAGGGGACCGACGTCCATCCGTCTGTGTGGCTCTCAGGGCCACGCCTGCGGCCCCTCAACGCCACGCAGACGGACGATCCCGTCCGGCCCGGTGGTCGCCTAGGCCGATGCGGCTACGGCCGGCACCGGCTGCCCTGCCGGCGGCAGCGACTCGGCGTAGGTGCGGATCGCGGCGATGTCGTGGCCGTACCGGCCGTAGACGCCACCGACCACGGCCCGGATGCGCTTCGGGGATTGGGCCAGGCTCCCGGCGAGATTCGCGCCGAACCGTCCCGTCCGCAGCGTCTCGAATTCGGCAGCGACGATCCGGCCGTGCAACGCGGCTCCCAGTGCCTCGGTGATCGTCTCGTACCGGGCCCGGCCGGGGTCGTCGGTCTGCTCGGCGTGACGCTGCCGGGCCCGGTCCAGCTCGGCCGTCTGCTGCCTGATCGCGGCTTCGACTTGGCGGACGTGTCGGCGGCACGCGGTGCACGGGCACACAGTCGGGCCTTCCGGCAGCGCGGGCACCCCGGTTTTGCGCGTGCCGGTCAGCCGGTACATCAA
>NZ_JYFN01000113.1 GCF_000948395.1 Frankia torreyi
GATACCGCAACCCCACCAACCAGCGCCTACGAACACGCTGCGCAACCACCCGTCGAGCCCGCGGATGCCTCAACCCCGCCTAACTTCGAAGAGCCCGGTTTCCTCGGAGATCGGGGCAGTTCACTTTTGGTCGATGCTGATACGCATTACTGATCTTTAATGTGCCGGGTCGGGTTGATCCGGTGGTGATCGCTGGGAGTGGGTGGTGGGGGTTTGGGTAGCCCACGGGTATGAGGTATGCGACGGGTGGCGGGTTGACCGCCGAGGATCGGGATCGTCGGGAACGGGTGCGGGGGAGGCTGCACGCTTGCTCGAGGGGGGTGTGTCGGACCGGGAGATCGCTGCGGAACCTGTCAACCTGTTTGAGGCAGGATGCTGCAAAAATCTAGTCAGCGGTCGTGTCTGGCTCCTGGGACTGGTCTTCGTGGTCGGGGGCCGGCGGACGAACCGATCCCCACCACCGCCTATCCCCGCTACGGCTGGCTCGGCGCACAACAACGGTCCCACGACACCCTCGCTGGCCTCACCCTCATGGGCGTCCGCCTCTACAACCCCTACACCGCCGGCTTCCTCTCCACCGACCCCGTCCTCGGCGGCAGTGCCAACCCCTACGACTACGCCTACCAAGACCCCTATAACAAACTCGACCTCGACGGGAATGCGTGCGCCTGGTTCGCCTGGAAATATCTGTGCGCCCCCAATCCATTCCGTCCGGTCAGAAGAGTCGCCAGGTGGGGCTGTGCCACGTATTGGGGCATCATAGGGTGGGGATATATAGCCGGCAGATACCTGGGGAACTATTTTTGGCCCGCATTCGGATACACCGTCTATTGTGGCTGACACTACGGAACATGGCGTTAGGAGAAATCCGGTGGTCACCGGTAAGAGCTCTCGCCCAAGTTGGCAAAAACCGGTGGAGATCGCAGGTTATTCACTAATCTTCGCAGCGGTTGTGATAGCGACGTTCGCTGGAGTACCGGGCGTCTGGGTAGTCCTCTCGGCGGGCGCTCTAGGCGTGGCGTTCAGATTTCTGTTGGGCAAAGCTCTGCATGAGAAGAACACTACCGAAAAATAGAAGAAGCGGGCCGGCCACGATATTCCTGAATGGACTGCCTGCGAACTGATTCGCGTGGTTCCGTCACTCGATCGGGTGGCGGGACCACACTTCACTTACGGGTAAGAGAAGCTTATCGCCTGTGGGCGAAGCATAGAAAGCAGGCGTCGGAGTAGCTGCAGAACATCCGCTCATTCAAGCCAGGGCCTCGGCGAGGCCCTGCGGTAGTTGTCAAGTCAAGCGAGACAGTGGGTTGTTAGTCGACTGGCTGTGAGACTGGCTGGTTGATCCAGACGGTGGCGGGTAGTCGGGGTGGGCGTGGTCTGCGGCTGAACCGTGCGGGGTGGGCTGCGTGGGCACGGTCGAGGGCGGCCTGGCGGTGGGCCTGGACCTGCTCGGCGGTGCCGAAGTGGACCGAGGCCGGGGTGTGAAACCCGATCCCGGAGTGGCGATGCTCGTGGTTGTAGGCGGTGAAGAATCCCTCGCAGAACCGGCGGGCGTCGTGCAACGATCCGAACTGGGCGGGGAAATCGAAGCTGTACTTGAGGGTCTTGAACTGCGCTTCGGAATATGGGTTGACAACATGATGCTCGCAGTCGTTGGAGACGCGGGGCCGGGAATGTGACCGGTGGACGTCGAGGTCGACGAGAAGCGCCGATACCGGTTTCGATATCATGGCGCCACCGCGGTCGGCGTGGATAGTGTGCGGCGGGGTTCCGTTGCGGGTGACCGCGTCGGCGAGGAAGTCTTTCGCGACGACCGCGTCCTCGGCGGCGGCGACGAGCCACCCGGTGACATACCGCGAGTAGATGTCGAGGATGACGTAAAGCCGGTACCAGATTCCTTTCGCTGGTCCTTTCAGCGCGGTGATGTCCCACGTCCAGACGTGGTTCGGTCCGGTCGCGGACAGCTCGGGACATCGGGGCGCAGGCGTACTACAATGCCTACATGAAGCGGACCGATGTGCGCGGACGGTACTGCAACTATGACTCGCGAGACCGAGCGATTTCTTGCTATACGCCATGCGCTAGTAGCCGACACGTTGCCTAGATACTCGTGCTAGTTGCCAAGCCCTTCACACTGAGGCCCTCGATTGGATAAGGAAAAAAGCAGATTAGCTCTCAGCATTCTCTACCTCTGTCTGGGCCTGGCTCATCGCCCAGCTTCTGCGACCAGTCCATTTCGAGGGTCTCCTCTTCACCATCCTCTATGTATCACTTGGAGTCGCAGGAGTCTCGGTAAGCACCTTCAACAACTACAGAAAGAGGAGGATGGGTGGCCGAGAGGCAGAAAAGTAGGAGATGCAAGGGGCTCCGAATAGCTGAGCCGGTTTAGGTTCACAGCCCTCCACCACGGCGACATCGTCGCCACCGCCGACAACTCCACCACCGCCACCTTCATCACCAACTAGGCTGAGTATGTATGAGATTCGGTAGACGCCTCCACTCTATGAGCACCAGCAGCCAGGCCACCTTTTTCATCATCCTATTCTTCTCCGTCTCTCTCCTAGGCACCAGATTCCTCTCCGGCTGGCTATCCGAGCTCTGGCCACTCATCGCCGCATTCGCCCTGGCCATTCTCCGCATGGCGATATTCGGCAAGAATGGGAGGCCCCCCAGGGAGCACTAAACACTGAACCCAAATGCCGCCGCACCAACCGCTTACATAAAGCCGGCTAGGCAGGGCCGAGGCTGACGGGCGGCCCTCACCGCGATCGCGGAGAATCACGGAAACTGCTTGAAGATCAAAACACCACGTTCGGTCGGCCTTTACCGCGACAGTCACCGTCCCCGAAGGGAAGTTCGTGCCTGGTATTGTCGGTCCACTGATTCTGCCTGAGGAGTGAATTACTGGACCGCGGAGGGGCTGGTTCCGGGCATGCTGGAAGACGCTGGGAGCCTGGCTTCCAGCGTTAGTCCTATCGGTTCTCGGTTAGCGGCTGCCGCTCATCCCTTTCTTTCCGGGGTCGGACGGTTATGCTGCTGGTGTGACGGTGACGGTGTAGCCGAGTTTCTCCGGTTCGCCGACGAGGTTCTTCCGGCGTCGTTCGGGGTCCCGGCGCCGGCGGGCGTGCCAGTCTCCACCGAGGTCCTGGTAGACGGTGTTGTTCGCGATGATGTGCCAGTAGGCGATGAGAATATCGTGGCGGGTCGCACCGATGGCTTTCAGGACGCCGCGGCGGCCGCGGACCTGGGCGTGGTGGGACGCCAGGTAGGTGTCCTTGCTCCGGGCGGCGGCGTGCGCAGCCTCGGTCAGCGCGGTCCGTAACCACTTGTTGCCGTGACGGGTACGACCGGACAGGCGTTTCCCTCCCGAGGTGTTGTTCCCCGGGCAGATCCCCGCCCAGGACGCGAGATGACCAGCGGTCGGGAACCGGCTCATGTCCAGGCCGACCTCGGCGAGCAGCACGGTCGCGGTGACCTCACCCACCCCGGTGATCGTGCAGATCCGGTCGACCGTCTGGCGAAAAGAGGCGATCATCACCTCGATCCGATGGTCGAGCTCGTCGATCTGCTCGTCGCACAGATCGATCCGTGCCAGCAGCTGCGCGGCGAGGAAACCGTGATGCCCGGAACGAAACGTGCCCGCGAGCGCCTCCTGCAACTGCGAGATCTTGCTCCGGAGCCGGCCACGGGCCTGATCGGCCAGATACTCCAGGGACCCTTCCCCCTCGATCATCTTCTCCAGGATCGCCCGACCCGACACCCCCAGCAGCTTCGAGGCGACGCTGGTGAGCTTCACCCCGGCGTCCTGCATCAGCTTCTCCAGCCGCTGGACCTCCCGGGTCTTCTCCTCGACCACGATCCGCCGGGCCCGGGTGAGATCACGAAGATCCCGCCGCGGCTTCGGGGGCACGAACGACGCGCGCACCAGACCGTGCGCGACGAGATCCGAGATCCAGGCCGCGTCGGCCACATCCGTTTTTCGTCCCGGCACGTTACGGACGTGGGTGGCGTTGAGGAGCCAGCACTCGAACCGGTCCTCCAACATGTGGAACACCGGCTTCCAGTAGACGCCCGTCGATTCCATCCCGACGATCGTCACCCGGCACTCGGTAAGCCAGTCCGCGAGCATCCCAAGTGAACCCCCGGTCGTCGTGAACGTCCGTACCTCGGTCACGGCTTTACCTGAACCGGTTTGGATACGCACCGCCGCGGCGACCGTGTCCCGGTGCACATCAAGACCCGCGCAGCGCGGGAATAACACCTGCATCTGTCATCCCTCCGTTGTCATCCAGCCTTGTAGATGCTGTCCGGAGAGGCCCTGAACACAGGAAACTGAGGAACGCGCTCGTAGCAGCAGGAAAGAGTGCCCCAGGACCTCCACTGCCATACTCTTGGACGGGCTCTGAGCACCAGAGATCGCCGACGTCGATCCGGACAGCACCGAAGATCATGTATGGTCCTCGGCCGCACCGGGCCACAACAGCCCACCAGCCCACGTCAGGACCACGGCCATCGCGCGGCCGGGCTCAAATTCTCATACGAAAGGGTGGCGGCAACGCCGCCCTGGTTGCTCTTGGGGCAATTGCGTTCGCGATCGTGACGTACTTTCGGGATCGTCGACAGCGGCAGATACTGGGACGCGTCCTACATAATCGTCGCGCACTCGCGGCAGGGTTGGTGACCGCCGTCGCTCTACCGGCAATTGGCTTTGCCGTCGATCGCGAACTCTCGAACCTGGGATTCGGAATTCCTATCGGCGTAATGGTGGGGAGCGTGGTCGCGATAGCTCTTGACCGAAACCAACTCGAAAGGGAATAAGCGAGCCTGCCAGACGGAAAATCCGTTAGGTCAGGCGGTGCTGCTCGGACTCCTGTCCCTGCCGCACCGCCTGCAAGAATTTTCGGGGCCGGTTTACTGAGCTTACGTTGTCGGCGCTGTTGTAGGCCCCGGACCTGTCGATCGGGTAGGCCGTCTCATAGCCAGCGGGCGGATTTGCCTATGCGCAGTGGTACCGGTTTCAGTCGTCGAACTGGGCGCGGGCGTAGCGGAAGAGGATGTTGTTGACAAATTTGGCGCCCGAGCCGTCGATCACCGCTCGCAGGTAGCCGTGCTCGGCGTGCCCGGTCATCGACTTCTGGTGGCCGACCAGGTCGAACTCGGCGAGCGGAATCCAGCGGCCGCCCACCAGCACCAGGCCCTTGTAGCCGAAGTCGTAGAGGTACTCGAGGGTGGGCGCGGCGGGCGAGCGGGCTTCCTCGATCTCGACCAGCAGGTTGGGGCGCCATTTCTGGATGATGCCCTCGGCGCCGCGCAGCGCGGGCAGTTCGTGACCCTCGACATCGATCTTGATGAGTCCGACGTCGTCGAGTTCGAGGCTGTCGAGACGGAAGGTCTCGACCTCGATGGTCCGTCCGCCCGGAAGCGAGCCGAGAGTGGCCCGACCTTCAGTACCGCGCCCTCCCGCGGGCAGGGACAGCGTGGCCGTCCCGGTCTCGTCGGAGGCCGCCTTGGGGATCACGGTGACGTTGGGGGATGCCATGCGGGTGATGAACGCCGCGAGTTCCGGGTTGGGCTCGACGGTCACCACCGTCTGCGCGATGCGCGAGAGCCAGAAGGTCCACGGTCCATACCACCCCCCCACATCCACGGCCGTCTGACCTGGCGCCACCAGGGATCGAATCTGACCGAGTACCGGCTCGAACCTCCGGTGCGCCAACGCGATGGCGTCCCCGAAGGCACGATCGGGAATCAACCCGGCGACGACGCTCGAGACTTTCATCTGAGTCGTACCTCTCTGTGACATCGCCCAGGGAAACCCGGCCGGCTACCCGTACAACGGCCAAGTGCCACGCGACTGTCGGCCGCTGCGACAGCTTGGCGGGATCATATACACGGCCATAAAGATGCCGTCAGCCGGACCTCGTTCGTACTCATCCCGTCAGCCGCATCCCCTTGGCGGGATCCGGGATGCATGGATCCGACAAGCATAGCGCCGTCAACCAAAAGGCCGGCACACCGTGGACTACACATGCTCCGAGCTGGGGTTATGCATCCGCTGGTGCCGTCGGGGCCCCGGCCACCATGGGCGCGGCGGGATCACGAGGAGTTAGCCGAGCCCCGCCCGCCATGACAATCCGTTATGCGCTCAAGGGTTGCAGGTGTCTCAGGTGGCCTCCCGAGCCGGCATGAGCGGCCCTCTCCAGGCACGATGACTCAGCCCGCTGTGCCGAACGCGGATCGGATCGTGCTTCGAATACCTGCGGCGGACGCCCCGCGTAGATCTGTCAGTCGGCAGAACACCAGGCCAGACCCGGCGGCGGGCATCGGTGGTGCGCTTCGGTCCTGGTACCGCGTCGCCGGCGTTCCGTCAGCCAGTTCGATCTCCAGCCGGTCGTCTACAACGCGGGCCGATCGAATCTGCTCCCAGGCCAGGGTGAAGTCCTCGCCGGCGCACCGGTAGCTGATTCCGTCCGGCCCGATCGACAGAAAGTCGGGCTGGCTGAACAGGTACGCGAAGGCGACAGCCCAGCAGCCGAACAGGACCGACCAGAACAGCGCCGCGACCCGCAGCCAGTCGGGGAGGTCGGTGAAGACCTCCGCCGTCCAGGGGGCCACCGCGACACCGAGTGAGACCAGGATGAGCAGGAGGCCGACGGCTCGCCCCGACCGCGACTCGCCATGACGCACCGACGGCACCCGCACCGGTGCCGGTGCCGGTGCCGCCGCCCGGATCAGGTTGGTGGATTCGTCGCCGTGGTCGACCCCGGCGGCGCCGACGTCGACGGGCGAGCGGGCCGCCGCCTGCGCCAGGCTGCCGCGCGCCGTGGACGCGGAGATGCGCCTGCGCGGATCCTTGTCGAGCATCGCGAGGATCGTGCTGGTGAGCTGGTCAGTCCGGGCCAGGGACGGCGGATCCTCCTGGAGCACGGCGGCGACCGTCGCGGCGTCCGTCGCCCGCGCGAAGGGCGACGTCCCCTCGGCGGCGAAGTACAGCGTCGCGCCCAGAGAGAAGACGTCGCTCGCGGGGAGGGCCCGCGCCCCCTGGAACCGCTCCGGTGCCATGTAGGCGAGCGTGCCGATGAGACCGTTGGTGATGATCGTCGGATCGGATTCGAGGACGGCGACACCGAAGTCCACCAGCACGATCCGGTCGTCGTCGCCGATCAGGATGTTCGCGGGCTTCACGTCCCGGTGGACGATGCCCGCGGAGTGCGCGGTGATCAGGGCGTCGAGGACGGCCAGCCCGATCCGGGCGGTCTCCTCCCGACCGAGCGCGCCGCGTTCATAGAGAACCTCAGCCAACGATTGGGAGGGAATCCACTCCATGACGATCCACGGCAGGTCACCATCGCGGACCACGTCGAGGATCGTGACCACGTTCGGATGCTCGCGCAGCTTCGCGACGGCCCTGGCCTCGCGTTCCACCCGCGTAACCAGGTCGGCGGACGCCTGCTCGCTCTCCCCCGCCCGGATTCGCACCTCCTTGACCGCGACGCTCACATCGAGAAGATCGTCGATCGCGCGCCAAACGGTCCCATAGGCGCCGGCGCCGATTCTGTCCAGAAGCCGATAGCGGCCAGCGACGATACGGTCCCCTGGCTTCTCCTCCCCGCTCACGCTCTCACCTCGGAAGACATAGCCATCCCCCCGTCAGCCACGATCGCCGCCATACCACAGACCAGCACGGACCAGCACGGTAAAGGCGTGCACCTCACGAAGGCGCACCAGTAACATCATGGAGTGAAACGCGCACGTTCGTCATCGGTTCAGAGCCTATGTCGTCGTCCGGTTGAGCTGGCGATGGCGCGGACGAGGCGGGCTACGCGGATCTTGTTTGGCGGGACGGGACGAGCCTTTCGCCCCTGGCCGGTTCTGCTGGCGGCGGCTATCGCCGTGCCGGCGGTGAGCTGGTGGAACACGAATGACAGCGGGTCTCGGCCGGACGCCGGCGCAGCGGTCGTCGCCAAGGCCGAAACCACCGCCGAATTCACTCCCACGCCGAGCGTGGAACCTGCCGAAGCGTCCGCCCCCGCGTCTACGCCACCGACGAACCCGTCGGACTCTCCAAAGGCCGACGCGGCGTCGCCGGCGCCTACCGTGCGGGGGTTCATCCCGCCGCCGGCGACCGGGCTCACCGCCACGGCGGGTGATTCTCAGGCGCGCCTGTGCTGGAACGCCACCCCCGGCGCCACCGGCTACGTCATTACCTACCGTGACATCTCCGCCGGTACACAGTGGGTCCGCCTGCCCTATCCGGCCACCGGAACCTGCAACACGGTGAAACTGCTGGTCAACGGCCACAGCTACCAATTCCGCATCCGAGCCAGCAACGGCAACGGCGAAGCCGACTACTCCAACACCGCCACCACCACCCTGCC
>NZ_JYFN01000114.1 GCF_000948395.1 Frankia torreyi
ACCCCCGCCAGTCCCACCCCGGAAGGTCCCGTCCCTGCCGGATCCGATCCCGCCGTCCCCGTCCCCGCCAGTCCGGTCCCCGCAAGTCCCGTCCCCACGCTCACCGTCGGTGCCCGTCCCGATCCCGTGATCCCCGGCGCCGGCAGTTCTGCCCCCGCCATTTCCGTCGCCGGTGGCCCCGCCCTCGGCAGTCCCGTCGCCGGCAGCGAGGCCACCGCCGGGTGACGGGTGGTCCGCGCGGGGGACGACGGCTGGGCCGTGGACCGGTGGTGGACGCGTGGCGCCCGGGCGGCCGTCGCGGTCAGGCTTGCCGGACCAGTTCCAGGACCTTCGTGAGGTCCCCGACCTCGGCGACGAGCGACGCCCCTGCCGGCCGTTGCCGGTGCTTGCGGTTCATCCAGACGACGGGAATGCCGAGCGCGTTGGCGCCGGCCACGTCGCAGGTCAGGGAATCGCCGACGTGCCAGACCTCGCCCGGAGCGAGGCAGGGCTGGCCGGGTCCGGGTTGGTCGGGTCCGGGGTGGCCGTGTGCCAGGTGGTCGAGGGCGAGCCGGAACGGTTCCGGTCGCGGCTTGTAGGCCCGTGCCTGCTCGCTTGTGACGATCGCGTCCACTCGGAGCCCGTGGGCGTCGAGCGCGGCGTCGAGATCGGCACGGTCGATGTCGGAGACAAGGCAGACCGGCAGTTCGATCTCGGCCAGGAAGGCGGCGGCGCCGGGCAGGAGCGCCGGCCGACGCCAGTAGTCGAACAGCCGCCGGCTGAGCGATTCCTCGTCGGCGTCCGAGCCGAAATGCCGGATCGTCTCCCGCAATGACCGGCGTTCCAGCTCTCGCTGGGTGGCGAACGCGGGGCCCGTCGCGGCGGCGCACAACCGGGCGAAGGCGTCCGACCAGTACCGGCCGATCGTCGCCGGGTTGCGCACGCGAGCCGTCGCGGTCTGCTCGATGCTGCGGCAGACCGCGGCCACCACGTCGTCGTCCTCGGCGACGACGGTGCCGTAGAAGTCGAGCAGGATCGCGCGCGGCCGGCTCATCCGTCTTCCCCCGGAAGGAATTGTGGGTGGTGCTGATCAGTGGTAGGTCGCCGGGTCGACCCGACGGAAGCGGCTGTCGTTGGTCGAGCTGGCGACACCGCCCGCGTAGATGGCCTGGAACATCGTGAATCGTAGGTAAAGAGATCCTTTGCACTCCCGGGCCGGCTTCAGGGTTTCATGAGTGGGTGAGGATCTCCGACAACGGCCGGACGGGTCGTGGAAGTACGTGCTGCGACCGCCGTTGTGGGGGTATTTCTTGTCGGGTGACCACATCCATCCCCGTCGTCGTCGTGCAGCTCCCGCCCGAGTACCCGCTGCGCCGCGACCAAGGTGGAACTCACACCGAGCCCTGACCGAGCACCCGAGGCGAGGGCGTTCAACTCCCCGCCGGACCGAACTCTGGCGGCGCTCCTCCGGCGTCGTCACACCGGTCCGTCGGGCCGCGTCTCCCACCCGGAGTCCTCCGGCGGCTCGGCATCCGGCCCGAACCCGGGCGCCCACACGGCTGGGATATGCGGGCAGCGCGTCACCGGCGGCTGCAACGTTACCTCCGGCAGGTCCTCCCTAGCCGCCGATCCCCGGGCAGACCTGCGCAGGTGCTGCGCCCGTGCTCGCCGGCAGGGCCCGCATGACGGGATGAGAGCGTGCACCTCGGGGGCGGGCCCGGTCGGGCCGTCCTCCGGCGGCTCGCTCATTTCGCATTCACTTGGCCTGTGCCGCTGCAACGCGGGCACCTGATCTGACTGGCGCCGTCGAACTCCTCACCGGCGTCCTGCTCTGCCGCCGGGTTGCCGACCATTCCGCTCCCGAGGCACTTCGGGCAGGTCAGCGTTCCGCGGTCGACGCTGTCCGCAGGGTCGCCCGTGTGGCCCGAGCCACCCCTTTTCTGTCCGCTGCGGCCGGTGCTGCTGCCTCCGCCGGTGTTGCCGCGCTTGTCGGTGTGCTTGCTGCCACCCCAGCCCATGACTGCTCTCCGTTCACACCCGATGTCACACCGTGCCGATGGTAGCCCCTGGGTCTGCGCGAGCGGCGGGGAAAAGCCGGATCTGTCACCGGCCCGGCGTCACGGTCAGACCGCGCCGACCCAACGGCCGAGTCCAGCAGGTCGAGCGGATCGACGCGGGCGAGGTCACGCGTCGGGCCCGGTCCCGCAGAGGCCGCCGGCGTTCCCCGGCGATGAGCGGGTGGACCCGTCATCGTCGGCGACGACGGTGCCGTAGAAGGCGAGCGGGATCGCGCGTGGGCGGCTCATTCGGCGGTGGGGGTGAGGATCTCCAGGAAATGGCCGGAAGGGTCGGGGAAGTACACGCCGCGGCCGCCGTTGTGGTGGTAGGTCTCGCCGGATTCACGCCGGTCTCGGGCGACGACGATGGTGTGGTTGAGCTGGACGGACATCGTGCACCACCTCCGCCAGCCAGTGTCCGCCGTCGTCGGCAGCGGCAACAGCCGAACAGGGGGAGTCCGGCGGCGCCGGCGGGCTCCCCCCGCCCTCGTCGGCGTGATCGTCCCGTCGGGTGGGCGTCAGCCGGTGGGGACGAGGAGCTGGGTGGTTGCCAGATCGCGGTAGAGCGGGTCGGTCTCCAGCAGCTGCGCGTGGCTGCCGACGGCGCGCACCCGGCCCGCCTCCATGACGATGATCTGCCGGGCGCCGACGACGGTGGACAGCCGGTGGGCGACGACCATCACCGTCGTCGTGCTCGCCGCGGCGGCGACGGTGTCGCGCAGCGCGAGCTCGTTGCCGGCGTCGAGCGCCGAGGTCGCCTCGTCGAGCAGCAGCAGCCGGGGCCGGCGCAGCAGGGCGCGGGCGATCGCGATGCGCTGGCGTTCACCGCCGGACAGGGTGCCGCCACGGTGGCCGATCCAGCCGTCGAGCCCACCGGGCAGCGCCGCCACGAACAGCTCCAGTCGGGCCAGGCGCAGCGCCTCGTACAGGGCCTGGTCGTCGACGCCGGTCAGGCCGAGGGTGAGGTTCTCGCGCAGGGAGCCGGCGAGCACCGGAGCCTCCTGCTCGACGTAGCCGATCGAGCGGCGAAGCTGCGCCAGCGGCCAGTCCCGCACGTCGCGGCCGTCGACGAGGATCCGGCCGGCGGTGGCGTCGTAGAACCGTTCGAGCAGCAGGAAGATGCTCGACTTGCCGGCGCCCGACGGGCCGACGATGGCGGTCATCCCGCCGGGTGGGACGGTGAACGACACCCCCCGGTGCACCGGGGGCAGGTCCTGCCGGTAGGCGAACTCGACCTCGTCGAAGGCCACCGCCGCGCTGGTGGCCCGGCCGTTCGGGGCGGTGCTCGTGGTCGACGCGGGGCGCCTGGTCAGCGCGGTGCGGCGGACGACGGCCGGCCCGCGCCTGAACATGGGACCGCTGGCGGCAGGATCACGCTGGCCGGCTGGATCACGCTGGCCCACTGGGTCGCGGTGGGCGGCGGTGCTGCGGCGGCCGCGGGCGGTGCGGCGGCTGGGGGTGGTGCGGCGGCCGGGGGTGGTGCGTCCCCGGTCCGCGGTGGGTTCGGCGGCCAGGCGCAGCACCGCGGAGATCCGTTCCGCGGCCGCCCCGCCGGCCTTGAACTGGCCCCAGGCACCGACCAGGGTGGTCACCGGCTGGGTCAGGAAGAACATGTACAGCAGGAACGCGATCAGGTCGGAGATCGGCAGGTCCCCGGCGGCGACCCGGGCGCCGCCGACGCCGAGCACCCCCAGGAACGACGCCTGCATGAGCATGCCGGCGCTCGCCCCGGTGCCCGCCTGCCAGGCGGCGACGCGCAGCCCCCGACGGAACGCCGTCTGCGCCGCGTCGGCGAGCAGGCCGATCTCGTGATCCTCGGCCCCGGAGGCCTTGACGGTGCGCAGGGCGCCGAGGTCGCGGTCGAGCAGGGTGGCCATGTAGCCGACGGCGGCCTGTGCCTCGCCGGTGGCCTTCCCGATCCGCGATGCCGACCAGCGCACGCTGGCACTCATCAGCACGACCGACGACAGCGTGACGCCGAGCAGGACGACGTCGATGAGCGCCATCATCACCAGCGCCCCGACCAGGGCGATCGTCGCCGTGCAGCTCGTCACCAGGGCCTGGGTCGTGACCTGGCGCAGCAGCGTCGTGTCGCCGACGAGCCGCGACATCAGATCACCGGGCTTGATCTCGTCGGTCGCGGCCAGCCGCAGCCGCAGGATGCGTTCCACCAGGCGGATGCGGACGGTCCGCACCAGGGTCTCCCCGACCGACTCGATGAGGAAGAACCCGGCGGCGGACACAGCCGTGCCGACCAGGACGGCGACGGTCAGGACGACGAGCAGCCGCCCGACCGGCTGGTCGGCGGTGAGCCGGGCCAGGATGTGCTGGGCGATGATCGGCTGGGCCAGCGACATCGACGTGCCGAGCAGGGTGAGCACCCCACCGGCGAGCAGGACGCGGCGCGAGCCCGCGGTGAAGTGGAGCACGAACCGTCCGGCCGGCAGCGGCGGGCGGCGCGGCGCGGCGGCGCGGCGGGCGCGGCTCATCGGACCGGGCTGCGCGCTGCGGCGAGGCGCTGCAGGTGCTCGGCCGCGGCCGCGGCGCCCCCCGCCGCCCGGAACGAGGCGCCGACACGGGCCGCGGCCGACCGGTAGCGGGGATCGTCGAGAACATCGCGGACGGCCGACGCCACGATCGCCGGCGTGGCCCGGGCGAAGCGCAGCCGGATTCCCGCACCCGCCTCCACCACCTGCTGGGCGATGACCGGCTGGTCGTCTCGGATCGGCGCGACGACCAGCGGCACGCCGTGTCCGAGCGCCTCGCAGACCGTGTTGTGCCCGGCGTGGCAGACGACCGCCGCCGCCCGCGGCAGCAGGTCGACCAGCGGCAGGAACCGCGCGGCGATGCCGCCGTCCGGCACGGCGGCCGGATCGACGGCATCCAACGGGTCGGCGATGACAGCCTGCACGCCGTCGCCGAGCGCGCGCAGCGCCGCCGCGCACGTCCGCAGGAACTCCCCGCTCACCCGGCCGTTGACGGTCCCGAAGCTGATCACCACGAGCCGGCGTGCCGGATCGAGCCGCCCCCACGGGAACGCCTCGCCCGCCGCCGCGCCGCCCGTTGCCGCCCTGCCCGGTTCAGCCCTGCCCGTTGCCGCCCGGCCCGGTTCCGCCCGGCCCGATTTCGGCCCGCCCGGTTCCGGCCCGCCGGGGTCGCCTTCCAGGGGGTCGGGACGTGGCGATGGCAGCGACGGGCCGACCCAGGCGGTCGGCGGGCCGTCCGGGCCGATGAGCGAGTCGCCGCCGGGCGGCCCGGCCAGTGCCTCCGTGGTGAACGCGAGGACGAGATGGGGGGACAGCCGCAGGGCGCGCGGCGTGGGCGGCCCGCCGGCCGCGGACGGGTCGGGCCGGACTGTGTCGGCGGTGCGGGCGACGAGTCCGTCGAGCAGGTCGTCGAACCACCGCTGGACCTTCGGGGTGGCGGCGAAGGTGTCCCGCAGCGGGCCCGACGTCGTCGCCGACGTCGCCCACGGCCGGCCCAGCCGGGCCGCCGCGAGCGGCCCGGCCAGCGCCTGCATGTCGCAGACCAGCACGTCCGCGGCCGACCGGACGGCCGCCTCGACGACCGCCGGATAGGTCGCTTCGGCCAGCGGGACGAGGAACTCCTCCCACAGGAAACGAACCCCGGCATAGCCGCGCAGCTCGGCGCCGCGCACGTCGACGTCGACCGGCCCCGCGAGGCACGGATGGATCTCGGCGTCCGGTCCGGCCAGCCGCCGCACGATCGACTCCTCGCCCGACCAGACCACCCGGTGGCCGCGGTCGCGCAGCCGGTCGGCCACGGCGACCAGCGGGGTGATGTGCCCGGCCAGCGGCGGCACCACGAACAGGAAGGTGCTCACGCCCCCTCGCCGGAGGGGACGCCCACCGCCTGATGCCGGTGCACCCAGTCGATCGTCAGGTCGCGGACCCGCCGGTGCGACTCGACGAGCACCGAATGGTCCTGATCCGGCACTATCACCGTGTGACAGTCAGGCAAAACACTCTGTAACAGGTAGGGGTCCTCCGCCTGGAAGCCGTCGCTGCCCAGGATGCTCAGCACCGGGTGGTGGAGGCGGGCCAGGTCCTCCAGGTCGAGCAGCGGGCCCTCCGGGATCTCGTCGGCCATCGATGTCTCCTGCAGGCGCCGGTAGGCCAGCCGGGACAGCCGGACGTAGTGGGAGCCGAAGGTCTTCTGCAGCCAGGCGTAGGTGTCCTCGCGGCCGAGGTCGCGCCGGGTGTTCTCCAGCATGAGCCCCACCCGGTCGGCCCACGGCTGCGTCGGCGGCTCGGCCTCGATCGTGACGATGCTCGCCACCCGGTCCGGGTGGGCGGCCGCGAAGGCGTAGGCGATCGTGCCGCCGAAGCTGTTGCCCACCAGGTGCACCGGTTCGTCGATGCTCAGGGCGGCCAGCAGGCCGGCGAGGTCGGAGACGAAGTCACCGACGGTGTAGCCGTGGGTGGGTCGGCCGCTGTTGCCGTGCCCGCGCAGGTCGTAGAACACCGCGTCGATGCCGGCGGCGGCCAGCGGGGCGGCCATCGTCAGGTAGAAGCTGGCCAGGCTGTCGGTGCCCAGGCCGTGCACGCAGACCAGCGTCGGCGCCGGGCCCGCGGGGCGGGTCGGGGCGGCCGTGTCGGTTCTGTCGAGCGCGTCGGCCGGGCCTGCCGGGTCGCCCCGCCCGGTGCCGGCGGCGCCGGGCCGGGCAGGCTTGCCCCGCTCGTGCAGGTAGTGGAGATCGTTGCCGTTGACGTCGATGATCGGCACGGTCAGTCCACACCCGCCGGGGCGCCCAGCCGGGACCGGACGAACTCCACGACGTCGCCCACGGTGAGCGCGATGACCTCGGTGAGGTCCTTCTCGGCGAGGAACTCGGNGAGGCTGACGTTCTCGCCGTACCGCTCGGCGAGCATGCCGCCGAGCGTGACCAGGTCGATGCTCTCCATCTCCAGGTCGTCGTGGAAGGCCGTGGTCATCTCGACGCGCACGTCGCCCAGGCCGTACTTCTCCAGGATGCGGGCGATCATCGTGCCGATCTCGGCGAGCAGCGTGCCGGACAGCTCGTCATCGTGCGTCATTGGTTGGACTCCTCTCGACTGGCGGCCCCTGTCGTCCAGGCGACCACGTACCGGTGCCGCGTCCCCGCGGTGGCGTGCTCCTGTTGCGCGGCGGGCGCCTCGGTCTCGGCGTAGGCGACGGCGTACCGCTGCGGCGGCGTGCCAGGCCCACCGGGACCGCCATCCGGAGCGGCGCCGACCGCGACGGTCAGCGTGCCGTCCGAGCCCGCGGCCACGACCCGGGCGGCGGGGTGGCCACCGGCCCGGCTCGCGGCCTGCCGGGCGGCGGCGAACCGCGCCCGCCAGCGGGGTGGTGTGTCACCCCGGCCGTCCCCGCCGAGCCGGCGCAGCAGCCGGTCCTCGTCGGGGTCCGCCACGGCCGGCCCGGCCGGCGAGCGGGCCCCGTCCGGGTCGATCCGGGCGAGTGCGATGCCGACACCGCCGCTGCCGCTTGCCGGGGTCGCGGGCCGCGCGATCGCCACGGCCAGCCCGGCGTCGTGGGCGACCGACAGCGCGAAGGGCGCGAGTGCAGCGCCGTGGGCGCCGGCCACCGTCGTGCCGGACCCGGCGGTGCCGGACCCGGCGGTGCCGGACCCGGCGGTGCCGGACCCGGCGGTGCCGGACCCGGCGGTGCCGGACCCGGCGGTGCC
>NZ_JYFN01000115.1 GCF_000948395.1 Frankia torreyi
CGGTTCACGACGTTGGAGGGGCAGGCGCCGTCGGCGCAGACCCAGGTGACGTTCCAGTACCGGCTGGGTACGAACACCGCCACCGGCTGGACGGATGTTCCCACCGGCGCCGTTGTCGTGGCGGGTACGTCGACGCATCCGTCGTGGCCGATGGTCCGCAACGGCTCCGGCCTGTTCGACAAGCTGACCTGGGACCTCGCCGCGACGATGACCGCCGCGGGCGCCCCCGACGGGCCGGTGCAGGTGCAGGCCTGCTTCCGGGACGCCTCCAACACGGTGACCTGCGTGCCGGCGCACACGATCCAGTACACCCGGCGCGCGTTCGCCGACGCCGAGGCCACCCAGGCGGTCGGGCCGGGCTCGGTGGCCCTGCTGACCGGCGACTACTCGGTGTCCGCCACGGATGTGTCGATGCCGACGTACACCGGCAGCCTCACCGTCGGGCGCACGTTCACCACCCTGTCGGCGAACGCGCCGGCCGGCGCCGGGCTGACGGTCGACCCGTCGACCCCGGCGGCGGCCGGCTGGTTCGGTAACGGCTGCACGTCCGCGGGTAACGCGGTGACCGCGTCGTTCACCGCGCCGGCGAACGCGCTGCTGCTCGCGCTCGCCGACACCGGTTCGACGGGTTCCGGTGCGAGCACCGGCCCGTCGGTGTCGGACTCGGGCGGGCTGACCTGGACCCGGATCGGCAGTTCGGGGGCGAACGGTACCAAGGACGAGGCGCTCGCCTGGTGGGCGAAGACGTCGAGTTCGGCCGCCCGGACGGTGACGTTGACGTCGTCGACGAACACCTGCTCGAAGTTCCTGCAGGTCCTGGTGGTGATGAACGCGAACCTGACCACGCCGATCGGCGCGACGAACATCGGCCCGTCGGGGAACACGACCGCCGGGGTGTTCAACCAGTCGGTGACCTCGACGGTGGCCGGGTCGATGGCGGTCGCCGCGGTCGCGGACTGGAACGCCGCCGGCGCCCCGACCCCGGCCGCCGGGGTCACCCTGCAGGGCACCTACAACCAGTACGACCTCACCGGCGCCGCCCTGTACAAGACGGCGGCGTCCACCGCCCCCGGCCAGGCGCTGACCGTCGCCACCACGGCGCCGTCCGGGGCGACGAACTCGTGGGCGATGTTCGAGGTGCTGCCCGCCGGTGCGTCGAACGGGATCTTCGGTCCGGGGTGGACGGCGAGCATGCCCGGCCCCGACGCCGGCGCCGCCGACGAGACCCTCACCGACAGCACCGACTCCGGTGGGTATGTCACCTTCACTGACGACACCGGTGTCCAGGACGTCTACGCCCGCAGTGGCACCGGCGGCTACCCGTACGCCTACACCGGTGTCGGTGACGACGCCGTCGACGGCAGCACCCTGACCAAGGACTCCGCCACCCAGTTCACCCACACCGACGTCGACGGCTCGAAGACCGTCTTCGTCGCGCAGACCGTCGGCGGCACCACGGTGTGGCATCCCAGCCAGGTCGTCGAACCCGGCTCGAACACCACCTCGACCTTCACCACCGACTCCGCCGGCCGCACCACCCGCATCCTCGGGCCGGTACCGGCCGGGGTGTCGTGCACGACGCTGGTGGCCGGCTGCCGGGCGCTGAACCTGACCTACGCGACGTCGACGACGGCGACCGGCACCGGCACCGACCCGGCGACCTGGGGTGACTACACCGGCCGGGTCAGCGGCATCGCGATGGCCCTCAACGGCAACACCCCGGTGAACGTGGCCGTCTACGCCTACGACGCCAACGGCCGGCTGCGTTCGGCGAAGGACCCCCGCACCGGCCTGACCACCACCTACAGCTACGACACGGCCGGCCGCCTGTCCACGCTCACCCCACCCGGCCAGGCGACCTGGACGCTGGCCTACGACGGGTCGGGCCGGATCTCGACGGTGTCGCGTCCGACGCCGGCGGGGCCGACGGCGACGCAGACGATCGCCTACGACATTCCCGTGTCGGGCAGCGGCGCGCCGATCGACCTGTCCTCGGGTGCGGTGGCCGGCTGGGCGCAGCAGGACCTGCCGCTCTACGGCGCCGGGGTGTTCCCCGCCGACCACGTGCCGGCCGCGACGCCGACATCGTCGGACTGGCCGTACGCCGACCTCACCTACCTCAACACCGACGGCCGACAGGTCAACAGCGCCTCCTACGGCAACGGCGCCTGGCAGATCACCACCACCGAGCATGACACCAACGGCAACACGATCCGCACCCTGACCGCGGAGAACCGCAACCAGGCCTTGGCCCCGACCGCGGACACCGATCCGCTGGTCACCTCGCTGACGACGTCGGCGGCGCGTTCCCAGCTGCTCGACACCCGCACCGTCTACACGGCCGATGGGGTGTCGGTCACCGACACCTACGGCCCGACGCATCGGATCGTGGACAACGGCGGTTCCCGCTACTCCGCCCGCGAGCATGTGCACACCGACTACGACCAGGGCGCCCCGTCGTCACCGACGCCGTACCGGTTGCCGACGACGGTGACGACCACGGTCCGCCTGCCCGACGGCAGCGACGCCGACCCGCGCAAGACCGTCAACGGCTACGAGGCGAAGAGCGGCGCGGACGCGGCAACATCCGGGTGGAACCTGCGCAAGCCGACGACGGTGACGACGTGGATGGGCGGCGGGTCAACGCCGGACATCGTGCGGACCACCTACTACAACGCGGCCGGCAACACGGTGGAGTCGCGCCAGCCGAAGGCGAACAGCGCCGGCACCGATGCGTTCACGACGGTGACGTCGTACTTCACGGCGACGGGCACCGGTGGGTGTGTGAACGCCTCCTGGACGGGCCTGGCCTGCACCTCCGGCCCGGCGGCGCAGCCGTCGACAGGCAACCCGCTGCCGGTGTCGACCTACACCTACAACGACCTCAACCAGACCCTGACCGAGGTCGAAACCGTCAACACCACCACCCGCACCACCACCTTCACCTACGACACCGCCGGCCGGAAGACCTCGGAGGCCATCACTGCGAGTCCGGCCGCCGACGGCGGCACGACGCTGCCGACGGCGACCTACGGCTACGACTCGTCGACCGGCCTGCCGACCACGACGACCGCGAACAGCATCACCTTGACCAGCGGGTATGACTCGTGGGGTCGGACGACCTCGCAGACTGACGCTGACGGCAACACCGCGTCCACGACCTACGACATTGACGGCCGGATCGCCACGACGGGGGATGGCAAGGGCACTTATACCTACACCTATGACGGCACCACCGGCGAGCACCGCGGCCTGGTCACCAGCCTGAACGTCGGCGCCGGTTCGGCTCCGTCGACGTTCACGGCGGGGTACAACGCGGATGGGAAGGTGACGTCGGAGACGTATCCGAACGGTCTGGTCGCGGCGACCCGCTACGACGACAACGGCGAACCGACCACGCTCACCTATGCGATGGCCGGCAACCCATGGTTGGCGTTCGCCCAGGCGAACTCGGTCTACGGCCAGGTCCGGATCGACTCGACCCCGGCATCGTCGAAGGCGTTGGGCTATGACCTGTCGGGCCGCCTGACGTCGGTGGCGGACACGGTGAGTTACGGTGGTCCAGCGCAGTGCACCACCCGGGTCTACGCCTACGACGCCGAATCGAACCGCAACAGTCTGTCGAGCTACCCCGACGCCGGGGGCAGCGACGCGGGAACCTGTTCCACGTCGACGTCGCCGACGGTATATTCCTTCTCCTATGATCAGGCCGACAGGCTCACGAACACCGGCTACGCCTATGATCTGTTCGGCCGCACCACCATCGATCCGTATCCGCCGGCGGGCAGCTCGGCGAGTCTCGGCTACTACGTGAACGACCTCGTCGCCTCCGAAACCGTGGGCTCCGCGACCCGGACCTACGCTCTTGACCCGGCCCGGCGTATCCGCTCCTGGGCCGACGGCTCGACGACCAGCGTCAACCATTACGCGACCAGCTCCGGGGACAGCCCGGCGTGGATCGGCGTCGGCACGGCCTGGACCCGTAACATCACCGGGATCGGCGGCGACCTCGCCGCCACCCAGACCGACACCGGCACCGTCACCCTGCAACTGGCCAACCTCCACGGCGACGTCGTCGCCACCGTCGACGACAACACCTCCGCCACCTCCCCGGCCAGCTACGCCGAATCCACCGAGTTCGGCAGCCCCTACTTCCCCTCCACCGCCTACCCCCGCTACGGCTGGCTCGGCGCCAAGGAACGCTCCCGCGACACCCTCTCCGGCCTCACGTTGATGGGCGTCCGCCTCTACGATCCCAGCCTCGGCCGCTTCCTCCAGACCGACCCCGTCCCCGGCGGCTCCGACAACCCCTACGACTACGCCCAGCAGGACCCCATCAACGACTTCGACCTCAGTGGACAATGGGGCTGGCGCAAGTGGGCGAAGGGCGCCCTAGCCGTAACCGCTGTGGTCGGGGGCCTCGCTTGCGGTGCGAGCGTGGTCTGTGGTGTGGCCGTGGGCGCTGCAGCGGGCCTCGCGATGTACAGCGCCGGCCATGCCGGGACTAGCTCGTGGAGTTGGCGCGGTGCTGGACTGGCTACGGGCATTGGTGGGCTATCGGGTCTGACCTGGGGCGGAGCTACGAGCCGAATCGGTTGGCGCTTCGGCTCCAAGAACGCTTCTGGGCTGGGAGTTCGCTTCAGCAGCAAAGGAGGGCGTGGCACCGACTTCCTCTGGAACGGATCGAGAAAGTTCGCCATCCATTCGCACCGCTTGCCTGGCAGGCGGCTGCCCTTCTCGATCCACTACCACCGCAGACCGGGCATCGGTCGCCACCGTCCTTGGGAAGGGTGGTAGTCCGGAACATGAGTGCCAACTCTGTCGGCGTCCAGCCGCCCATCGTCTTGTTCGATGTGGATGACTTCCTCTATAGTTTCTCGTCGGTCCACGCACTACTTGAATGGTACGAGCCTCTCATGCAAGAAGAATCGAACGGCTGTTTCGATTCCCTTGCGCGGATGGTGACTGTGAACGCAGAGGGAGGAGGTTGGCAGGCTCGACTTGCGGACGACGGCGATGGGGACGCCCTGAGGGGCCGGGCCCATGCATTCCTCGCGCGATACGAGCCGGCCTATCTGGATCTCGCTGACCTCCCTGACATGGCCCTGGTCGAATCGCTTGCTCGCCTGCAGAGGTATGCAATTCGATGACCGCTGTCCTTATGCGGCTGCAGCCCTGGGTGTGCTAAAGATGCCCTATCCGATAAAGGATACCGGGTCTTGAAGGCACTGTTTGAGATTGATGGGACCGCCTATTCTGCCTCAAGAAGGGTGTGGGGCCCTGTCGAATGGGAATCTCGTCATCTAGCAGGTGGGCCGAATAGGCGACGGTCTCGACGCGCGTGAAAGTGGTTTAGGGAAATGGCAAGTTGATCGTAGTGCGACGACTGAATCCGCCCCGGGCCTCCAGGAGGCCCGGGGCGGATTCAGAATCACTGTTCTACATCCAAGACGAAGCTGATATAGTCACCGAAGCGTAAGCATCCCGGTCTCCACCGGACCCGGAACGGTTCACTCCTGGGCGCGGCGTAGTGTCCGAACATGCATTACGATCTGGCTCGCGACCAGTGGCAAGCCATCGAAGCCGGTGCAGTCGTGGGGCCGGACGGCCGTAGGTACGTGAGGCGCGGCACGCGCATGAAGCGGAAACAAGCTGCAGCTTTTGCAGCCAGCGGTTGTCCGTTGCTCGTCTACTGGCCCGGGGTCCTGCCCGACAAGACTCGCGTGGAGTGGTTCGATGGCACGGACGCGCTGTCGGCCTGGAAAGCGCATCGCTCCTCCGTTACCAGCGATCCATCTCACGCGGCGAGGGGATCGGCGTTGACAGCCGGACTCTGGGAGTCCACGGAGGAGGAACCCCTTCTCGTGCTGACCTGGCATCACTAGCCTCGGGCTTTCGTGCGCCCAGCAGACTGGAGGTGACGCCGTGTAGCGGATGATCCACCATTCGTAAGCTCGTCGTCGCTTGCCGGTGTGAGTCCGGTCCGGGTAGCTGCCAGGAAGGCCCGGTAGCAGACTGGCGGCTTGGTCGGGTAACTGGCCGGGTCGAAGCCCAGTGTCAAAAGCCCTGCAAGGGGGAGCGACTGGACGGTCCGTAGCATGAAGCGAAGCCTGCCGCCTCGTTAGAGGCCCTGTGGGGCTCCAGAACCCCGATTTGGGCGGTGACCTGCACGTTTGCCCGCCGGACGGGGCCTGTGTCGGGCAGGCTGGATGGTCATGGTGTGGTCGCTGCTCTACGCCCTGACACGCAACACTCTCGGACTGATGTTGCTCCGGGTGCGCGGCGACACCGCGAAAGACGTGGAGCTCCTCATCCTGCGACACCAGGTGGCAGTGTTACGACGGCAGGTGAATCGTCCGACGCTGGAACCGGCGGATCGGGTGATCCTCGCAGCCCTGTCCCGACTGCTCTCCCGAGCCCGCTGGGGTTCGTTCTTCGTCACCCCAGCCACCCTGCTGCGCTGGCACCGCGACCTCCTCGCACGCAAATGGACCTAGCCACGGAAGTCGCCCGGTCGGCCGCCGGTTTGCAGGGAGATCCGCGAGTTGGTCCTGCGTCTCGCACGGGAGAACCCGATCTGGGGCCACCGCCGGATCCAGGGCGATCTGATCAACTGGTCGGCAGGGTCAGTCATGCCCTGCCATCCCGTAACGCAACAGACCCACGGATCCTGCACCGCGGCGGGCCGACGCCTTTGGGCGGACGTTTCTGTGCGCCCAGGCGTCCGGCCTGCTGGCCTGCGATTTCTTCACGGTGGACACCGTGTTCCTGCAGCGGATCTACGTGTTCTTCGTCGTCGAACACGCCACCCGCCGTGTTCATGTTCTCGGGGTCACGAAGCAGCCGACCGCAGCGTGGGTCACCCAGCGGGCACGGAACCTGCTGATGGATCTCGAGGAGCGCAGCCACCGGTTCCGGTTTCTCGATAGTGCCCCGTGGAGTGGTGTAGATCGGTTCGCGTTTCGCTCTGCTTCTTTCGATATTATGCGGCTTGGAACTCGGTCGCGTCGAGAGCGATC
>NZ_JYFN01000116.1 GCF_000948395.1 Frankia torreyi
GAACCCGGCGAACTCTGACGTCGGAACCGGTGGATGGACACGACGTCGACGCACCACCCGATCATGAATGATCGGTCGCCGAGATGGCGGACTTCACCAACACAACAGTGCCGTCAGCACGTCCTCAGTCACACAGACAGGACCTACCCCGAGCAGGCCTGATCACCCATTGTGAAACGAGGTCTTACTCGGCGATGATCTTACGGTCTAGGAGGTCGATGAGAACGGAACCGCCGTCGTGGTCGCGAAGGTAATTCCAGGCGGTGTAGCCAGCGAGGATTGCCTGTTCCCAGTCTGCGGATCGTCGGACGCTGACCTCGAGCTGCCCCACTGATGAGCGGATAAGGTCGAGAAGGACCGTGTCGACGCGCTGGATGTCTCGGAGATAGTCATGGCTTGCGGCGTAGGCGAAGACCATGTGCGCGACACCTTCCTCGGCCACGATGGCGCGGCCGCCGTCCTCGGCCACGTCGATGAGTGGCTTACTACGCCGCTTTCGGCCGAGCAGCTTCCGTAGCACAGGTGACCACCCCAGGAGTGCGGCGTGCGCGAGATGGAAGACGTCGTGGAAGCGGTAGCCGTCGTCGACGTGTGAGGCGTCCGTGAGTGTGTTCCCGACCTGCTCACCCTCGAGCAGAAGCCGGGTCGTCACCGTCTGTTGATCACGATCGGTGGCAAAGGTGAAGCGGGCGTGGCGTGGGAGCTGTTCGGTGGTGGGGCAGTCCTCGTCGAAGAGGTCGGCGGTTGCCGAGGTGCGCCAGCGGTCGGTGACCTTGGTCAAGTTCGCGGTGGCGATGTCGTCGAGGTCGAGGTCGAGCTTGGTCGCGAGGGTCGCGAGGTACCACAGCACGTCGCCAAGTTCCTCCCGGAGGCGGCTCTTGGCAGTGAGGTGGGCTGGGCCGTCACGGAGAAGCTTCTTGTACTCGCTCGCGATCGACCCGGTCTCGCCGACGAGCCCGAGCAGGTGCACAGCCAGGTCCGGGAGCTCCTGCCCTGGGCGTTGGACGGTGCGGCTGGCCTTGGCCTGGTAGTCGCTCAGCTTCACATTGGCCCCCTGTCTGAGATTCCGACATCGCCTGTCGTACTATGGCACAAGTCTGGCATGAGGTCATCGCGCGGCGACTAGGAGTAGGCCTTGGTGAGTCGAGAACAGATTGAAGATCTGATCATCGAGCTGATGGCGGCCGAGCAGGAGGTGGACCCCGCGGAGCTTCGATGCGTCCTAGAGGAGGCGGGGCCGACGATGCCGGTCGATTCGGTCTTGGCCGTGGCTGTCCTTGTCGAGGTCGAGGAGCGTTTCGGAGTCCGGCTGCCCGCGGACGTTTCCACCGCGGAGCAGCTACGTTCGGTAACGGCATTTGCTGATGCAGTCCTGGCCGCCGCCGACGAAAATATCATCACGAAGCGGGCCAGCTGAACATGGCGGACTCGGGATACGACCGTTCGCCGACTATTGATAGCGGGGCTGTGCGTGACGGTGCAGAGGAATGGCGTCGACTGGGGGCGCGGCTGCGGGAAGTTCGAGAATATTTGAACTATTCGCAGCAGCTTGTCTCCGACCGGACGGGCATCCCTCGCTCTGCGGTGTCAGACATTGAAAGGGGAGGGCGTAAGGTAGACAGCCTTGAGCTGCGCAAGCTGTCCCGTCTATACAACTATCCGGCATCATACTTCCTCGATGAATCAGAGGACGCGAGGCCTGACGACCATGCGCTCCAGGCACTGACGCGAGCAATAGCGGGCCTCAGTGGAGAGGACAAAGAAGAGGTCCTAAGGTTCGTAGAATATCTGAACTATGTGGCGCAGACACGGAACCGACCTGGCAGATGATGAACTGGAGCGCGGCCAACCGGACCGCAATGATCGCCGCAACCCACGCGCACGGCGACTACAAGGTGGACGCAGGCCAGCGCATCGAGGTCGTAGGCGCCGCCAGGCGAGCGGGCATCATGGTGCATGCGCAACCGCTGACGAAGCTCTTCGGGATGTATGTTGATCGTCCCATGCCCGCCGCGGTGGTGAACAGCCGGCTTGACGTCTACGCGCAACGGCAGACCCTCGCGCATGAGCTCGGTCACCACGTGCTGAACCACGGTATGCAAGTCGACTTCGATCTGGATGCTACTTCCGCTCAGAGGTCTAGCTCGGGCGCGAGCTGGGCCGCGAGCAATGAGGAGCGGACAGCCGAGGCATTCGCTGCATGGTTCTTGATGCCTCGCACTGCTGTAAGAGCTACTGCGAGGCAGCTCGATATCGATCAAATCGACTCGGCTGACGATGTCTATCGGATCGCGCTCGCCTTGGGCGTCCCGTTGGCAACATTGCTTCGGCACCTACCGAACGTCCGCATGCTCTCAGCACAGAAGTCGCGGGAATGGGCGACCGTTTCACGGGCACAGGTCCGGCGCCGGCTCAACCGGGGGCTGCCCTCGCTGCCTAGACCGACCTCAGATGTCTGGCACCTTTCCGAGGAGTACCAGCTCCCGCAGGTCGTGGCTCGGCCGCATGACCGGATCGTCGTGACGCTGCCGTCTGAAGGTCGCCCTTCGGGCTGGCGGCTTGAGCATGCCGGAGACCTCATGGTCACAGCGACGACGGCCTTGATCGGCGGAATCGGCCAGACACCCGCGAGTCGCTTCGTGGTCGATGTACCAGAGAGCACCTCGGAGGGCGTGGAGTCTCACGGTCTTGTGCTCGCGTACGCGGACAGCGGCGGCCTCGTGGATCGACTTTGGAAGGTGACCGTGGCGGTCGCGGATGCCCGTCACGGAGTGAGCCCCGTCTGGTTGGACGGGAAAGGAGATGAAAGTCGTTGAGGGTTGCTGATCGTCTCATTGTGGCGAGTTCTGTCTCGGATGCCTGGCTGAGAACCGTGCAAGTCGCGCTGGACGCGCCCGACCACAAACTCTTTCACGCGGTAACTTCGATTGCCGAACCGTCAGCTGATGATTCTGCCGTGCGTTCGCGGGTCAACGGGCTGCTTCACGACAAGGGTATGGCACCGATCGAGACAGTCGCAAACACTATTTTCCCATACAGAATGGCCGCAACAGCCGCGAGTCCGGCGGTGCTCGTGGATAGGTATCGCAAGGCCTACCCCACCATCCGCAGGTTCGTTCCGAACAGGTGGGGTACCTATTTCGGCAGGATCGTGAGTTACCCGTCCGACGCAGGGCCCGTTGATCAGCTCGGCGAGACAATTCGACGGCTTAATGAAGAGCGCCGTGGTGGGCGGCCGAAATCTGCCCGGTACGAGTTGAGCGTCATGGAGCCATCGGATATTTCACGGCCCCTCCCCGCCGACGAGGAGCCGGAAGGTGGTACATGCGAAATCCCGGTCGCGATCCGCCAAGTGAGCGATAAGAATCCTATGGCGTTTCCATGTCTGTCTCACTGTTCATTTCAGCTTGACGGTGACACGCTCCACGCCGTGGCTCATTACCGAAGCCAATATCTGGTTCAGCGGGCCTACGGCAATTACCTTGGACTCGGCCGCCTCTTGGAGTATGTCGCGAGACAAGTGGATGCGCAACCGGGTCATCTGCTTGTCGTCGCGGGATACGCTCAGCTGGATGGCGCGGCCATTCGGCGTGTGCGCCAGCTACTGGCCGACCTGAACCAGCCTGCGAAAACATCTGCGACAAGCACCGAAGTCAGCACCTAGCAGCCGGGTCAGGAGCGGCTTGCGGGGCCGAATTTGCGAGCGCGGCGGCCACCTCCGGCTGCTCAAGTACCTCCATGCAGGTCTCGGCATAGGCGACGAGCGAGGCGGCGGCTTCCTGCCAAGACTCGAGATCCAGGGGAGCGGACTCCGTGGCCTCGAGGTTCAGATCTTTGCTGATTCGCCAGCCCAGGTTCTCCAGGGTCTCGGCCAGGACCTCGAGCGCGCTAGCTACCATGCGGCCAACTCTCCCGACTCTACATCAAACAAAGTATTTTTGGACCGGTCTGAAAATTTCTTTTCCGGATACTCGCTACGCATCCGATGCGGGGCATCGCCGCCATTAATACCCCATTTTGGCGGGAACCAAGCGTCCAACGAGTCTGAGTTCATCCGGAAATGCTGCTTAATCCTACTCCGCCCACTGATGCCAGTTACGTGAGGATGCGCAACACGCGCATACTTATCCACCTCGCAAAAAAGATTCTGGCAGTCGATAAGCTTGAGCGGGCGGGTACCAGCGAGTCCCCGGAACGACAAACCTAGGCGTGCAAAATGTTCGTGCTGAGAGTCGACCATGTAGCGGATGATCTCTTCTTCAATGCCTGTGGCGGNGTCGCCGAAGCATTTTCTAATTCCGTCACGGGCGCCAGGCCCGGCGACTACGAATTCGTTTTCATCGAAGTCCAGAACCGTCGAGTAGTTGATATCGATCAGAAATTGGAAGGCGAGAAATTTGCCAAGCGACGGATACCCTTGGAGAATCTCGAAGGCCTCCGACATCGACTGCGCCTTCTGAAGCCTATCGGTGACACGATCATGCATCATCAGCCTGAGCAGGCGAAGATGGTTCGCGTGTTTTCTTTCGGCGCCAAGCCGAGGCGGAGGCATGACATAAGCGGCAGAATAGAGTCTCTTGCCCGCGGCCGCAACCGATGAGAGAGCACTTTCGTACCGGTCGATGTCGAAATCAACCCAGGTAAGATCACCGAACTCTTCCCGTAGACGCTCCCAAGTCTCGATCCGGTTGAAGAGTTTGAAAAGTAGCACGCGGAAGACGGTCTCGTCGGGCTCGGCTGATCCCGTATACGCAACGTTTTTGATCAGAAACTGACTGACGCGGTCGGCAGCGCGATAGCAGTTGGTGAAGCGGTGAGCAGCTATGACCGGATCCGTCGTCCAAGGCGGTCCGGCGCCAGTCAAGCGTGCCTCGTAGACCGCCTGCCGCGCAGCCGCGAACCGCCAGTAGCTGTCGAACACGACCGTCGGCGTCAGCAGCCGACCCGCGACCGTGACTGTTCGGGGCGTCGCAGGGTCAGCTCGGCACCAGGTTGTGGAGCCGTCGCCCGGGTTGCACGTCACGTCGGCAGCCGACGCCCTCGCGACCAGCCCGTCGGTCACGTCGAGGACCTGCTGCACCGCCGTCCCTGCGGAGTTCCGACCGCTTCGCGCCCTCACGAGATTAAAGTACTCTAAACGCAGACTTTAATCCTCTCCGCCACGCGGAGGACTCGTGACCGATCCCCGACGCCGTGGACGCCCTGCCCGCGATCAGCACCTGGGCAGATTCGTTGACGGCGCGTCGCTGGCAGGTCCCGACATCCGTTGGAAGCCAGGCACAGGGGATCCACCCGAGTCGGTAGCGCTGGCCTACCTTCAGCACCGGCTCATCGCCGCCGTGCGGGCCGCCGAGCCGGACATCGACCATGTCGCTCTCGAACTGCGGCTCGGCAGACCCCGGAACAGCCTTCGCGGTGTGATGAATGGGCGAGACCCGCTTCAGATCGAGGACGCCCTGCGGATCGCCCTCGCGTTCGACGTTCCGCTGCAGCACGGTGTCGAGCGCCGCGACCTGCTTCCGCCCGACTACGTGCCCTGGACCCGTTGGTCGCCCGGAAACACGCTGCCGACGATCATTTCTCCGTCGGAACGGGCCTGGGCCGAGCTCGCAGGGCATCTAGGCGCGTTCTTTCTCGCAGAACGGCAACGGCAGACCGACCAGCTCGTGACCAGCGAAGTCCTCCTGCGGGAGGCGGCGCTATACCTCGATCGCAACGGACTCGCGGCTGGACTCGCGGACCTCGGCATGCGTGCCGCCGCGCCCCAGCTGCGCTACCAGCAGACCCCACCGCTGATCGTCGAAGCTGTCGTCATCGGTGACGAATCGAGCGAGACGATCGAAGCGATGATCGTCGACCTGGCCCGCCCACCGACGATCGCGGAGCAATTTTGGATCATTGTGCTCCAGGCTGGGGCAGCCACCCGGCTTGTCGAGCGGCTCCCCGACGTCGTTCATGGCGATGTCGGACAGACCATCACCTTGTCGGCCGAGCTCCTGGGTCGCTTCGGAGCCCCTTCGCCAGTAGGCGAGCTACCGTCCGATGTAGATCGCCTAGTCGTGGGACGGGCTGACCCAACAAACGATCTAGGAATTCGTATTCTGCGGTCCGTCAAGGACGCAGCCCTGCCCTGAGCGCGGGCATGTTCCCTGTGGGGTGCGGAAAGTCGGCCTAGTACTACAGCGACAGTGGTCGGTGTGTGATCTCTTGCTTCGAGTGCGGNGTGGNGTGGACGGAAGAGCGGCCACCGTGTGTTTCTCCATGTTTTGTGAGAACAAAGGGAGAGACCGCGGTGGCCGCGGCTCAGAGTGTATCCGAGGTGGATGTNGCGATGTGGGAGGCNGGGCTGGAGGAGCTGTTCGGCCGGGTGGAAGGCTGTTTCCGGTCTGATCAGCCCCGGGCGCAGGCGCGGGCGTATGTGGCGGGGNTGTTGTCTCGGACCGANCGGAAGAACGGGNGGACGCTGGCGGAGTTCAGCCGTGAGTCCGGGCCGCAGAAGATGCAGCGGTTGTTGAACGAGTACGCGTGGGACGCCGACGGGGTACGCGACGTGGTTGCGGCCTATGTGGTGGAGCATCTGGCCGAGCCGGA
>NZ_JYFN01000117.1 GCF_000948395.1 Frankia torreyi
GCCGTGCGGCGCGCTCCGGGCAGTATCGTGCGCTGTCGGCCTGGCAGGTGCTGGCGCCGGTGCTGGCCCGGCGGCTGGCAGCGGTCGGTCTGCCGGCCGCTGCGGTCGCCCACGAGACGCATACGCGAGGTGCCGGAGTCACGTCCTCGCCGATGCAGGCCGACGAGGCCGCTGCCCGAGGTGAGGCGGAGGACCAACGTCGGGTGGCGATCTGGCTGGACGAGGACCCGACGGTCCGCCCGCCGGTCATCCCGGCGCCAGAGCCTGCGGCGCTGCTCCCAGAGCCTGCGGCGTCGCCTTCGGAGGCTGCGGGGTTGAAGGTCGAGTCCGTCCCACCGGCGGTGGCGACGTCGGTGGCACCGCCGGCTTCTCCGCCGCTTGAGCCGCCGCGTCTGTTCGACGATTCGGCCGCCGATTCCGCGCGCGGCGAGGAAAGTTCGCCCGGGGTCGGCGTGGAGGCGGCCGCACCGGCATCCCCGATTGCCGGCTCATCCGTGTACGAGTCCGATGCCGGGGAATCCGAGCCGGTGGGTGGCACGGGTTCCGGGCTGCTGGCCGGCCCGGACGCCTATCGGTTCGCGGTGGACGATGCCGACGCCGTCATGGCCGGTTCGGACTCGTCGGACTCCCGCTCTGAGTATTCGGACCATTCTGACGACTCCGACTCCGACTCCCGCGAACGCGATGAGCCGGTACCCGCCGAATGGTTGGACGACTTCGACGTCCGGGTCGATGCGGAACGTGGACTGGTCGTCGCGGGTGGAATGAACAGGTTTGCGGACGAGTTGCGGGGCCAGCCGCATGTGACAACGATTGTCCTACCGCGGATGGACGACGGCGCGCTGGGCATCCGCTGGCGGGATGGCGGCGTGGAGCGGCTGGGGCCGGAACTGCTGGAGGACCTGCTGGCGGTGGCGGGTTGGCGGGGCGGTCCGGTTCAGGTGTGGGCGCCGAGGGAAGCGGCGGGGGGCTGGGCCGATCAGGGCGACGAGAAGGCCGAACACGACACGTTGCGCGGGCAGCTGCAGGCTTTCTCGACGCATCTGCGGACCGAGTTCTGGCTGCCGGTGCTGGGCGTCGACCCGCAGGTGGTGGACGGCCGACTGGTCGCCCGCGACGACCGGACGGGGCACGGGTGGAGCGCCGCCCTGCGACCCGAGGAGGCGGACGGCCGCAATCTGTTGAGGCCGCCGGTATGGCTGTCCCCCGCGCAGGACGGCTCCCTGGTGCCGGGCGAGATCGGCGGCCCGGTGCTCTGGAACAACGGGATGGCGTCCCTGACGCTGCCGGAATATCTCGCTGAGATTGACTTCCTGCGCGCGTTGGCGGCCGCCGAAGCCGGGCCCTTCGAGTTGGTGCTGCCGGCGCACGAGGGCGGCATCGGCCTGACGATGCCCGATGGCCACCGGCTCCGCTTCCGGGAGGACTTCGAGGATGCGCCGCCGGCGGGGGGCGAGCATCCCTCCTTCGTGTCGTTTCTCCAGGACAACGGCTGGTCGAACCACGCCATGCACTACGTGGACCTGCGCCTGTGGGTCGCCGGGGGGCCGGGTCGGTCGCAGCAGATGCTGCACCGGTTCGCCGCCGCCGAGGGCGTGGAGATGCTGGTGCTCGACGGGAGCAGCCACGGCGAGTTCGACGATGCGGGCGGCGGCCCGCGGGCGGTGGACGCCGCGGGGCAGCGGACGCCGTGGCAGGTGCTCGGACCGCTGGCTGAGCAGGACGCGAGCAAGTGGGACACCGCGGATGGCGGGGCGTGGCTTCGCTCCGAGGACGCGGTGGTTCGCACGGCCACCGGATTGATCGCGACCAACCTATATGACTACCTGTCCACGGTCCGTGACGCCGCGGAGCTTGCGGCCCGGGATGATGTCTACGAGGTGTCGGGATTCGAGGTCGAGCGAGACGATGCCGGAGAGCCCCAGTTCGTGATCAGACGGCTGGACGGAAGGTCCACCACCCTGGCGCCGTCGGAGATGCCCGCCTACCTCGAGGACCGGGGGTGGCAGCGAGATCGGCCTCTCGCCGTCATCTATGAGGACGCGGAACCAGCTGAGGCCGACCTGCACCGGGAGGCCTGGCGGCAGGTCGGCCTCGCGGCGGACGCGACCGTGTTCGCCGCGGGCTTCGATTCCGTCATCTTCATGGGTCGCCGATGGAGCGTCATGCCGCCCCATCGATGGGAGATCCTGCACGAACCGGCCGACCGGCCGGCTGCCCTGGTGACCGACCCGGCGGGTCGGCTGGGGGCGCCGGATGCCCCGGCCTGGTTGTCGATGGACAGCAACGGCCTGGCGGCGCCCACCGAGGACCTCGTCGCACTGAACGGGACGCGGTACCAGGAGCCTGATGCCGGCTTTCCGTCGGGCTCGTTCTCGCTTGATCTTCCCCTCCTGCCGGATGGGCGTATTGGTGTGACGTTCGGTGACGGAAGTGTGCGTCCCCTGGCGGAGGTGGGGGCGGACACGGTTGCCGCCGCCGCGCAGGCCGAGCGACGCGATCCGTTCGGGACGGTGGTGCTGTGGACGGAGCCGCCGGCGGACGAAGCCGAATTCCAGGCCTTCGCCCGGGACACCGAGCTTCTCGCGGCCGCGTTCGCCATGCCGATCTTCCGGGCCCGCCGGGGCGTCGATCCGGTCGCGAGGCTGGAGCTCGTGGCTTCGCCCGGCGAGGCGGAGCGGCCCCCGGGCTACCTGTCACTGAACGCCGACGGTCGGCTCGTTGCCGACAACGACAGGAACATCCAGGCGTACGAGAGCGGCGCCCTGCTGCTCGGTACCGGCAGCGATCAGGAAGGGGTCCGGCGGGCCCTGGAGGAATGGCACAGCTCGCTGCTCGCCATGCCGCCGGTCGCCGGCGCTCTGCCGCTGGTGGTCGTGAACACGCTGTCGACGGGCGAGCCGTCGTGGCGCGCCGACCGGCCGGTGCCGCTCACGGCCCAGGCGGTGGTCGATGCTCTGAACGGGGCCTTCGGGAGTTCAGGCCAGTCCCCCCGGAGATCCCCGATCCGGCTGGTCGCCACCCGCAGCGTGCAGAACGAGGGTCCGCTCGAGGCGCTGGCCGCGGAGATATCGGCGCTGCTCGGCGGCGAGCCGGTGTATGTCGGCCATGACGCCGCCTATGTCTCCGATCTGGGGGATGTTCTCGCGCCGAGCTGGGTTCCCGTCGTCGCGCCGGCCGGGACCGCCTCCGCCGTGGCGCGGCTGGAGCACGTCCGGGACAGTCTGACGGGTGCGCTTGTTCCGCTCGATCACGGTTTCGAGCTGTCGGGGTCGGAGACGTCGGAGTGGTACCTGGCGGGGGCGTCGATCGCGGATCTCCTGGCGGTGCCGTTGGTCGACGATCAGGGGATCTTCGGAGTCGATCTGTCCGGTCGGCTGTCCGACGATCGGCTGCCGCCCGGGATCAGCCTGTCCGACGAGCCCGACGCTGCGCCCGCGCCGCCGTCCGAGGCGCCGTCGGCGCCGAACAGACCGGTGCGGCGTCCCGGTGGGTTCGTGGTGGTGGCCGACGGCGATCTGGATGCGGTGTACGGCCAGCATCCCTCGTTGGGCGGGGTGCGGATTCCGCCTGACCAGTTGGCCGCGATCGTGTTGGCTCATGCGCCACGAGACTTCGCCGGGCCGGTCCATCTGGGCGTCGGGTTCCTGGAGCAGGACCCAGGGTCGCTGGCGCCCAGGCTCGGGAACGTGGGGTATGCGGCGTCGCTGCGGGCCGAGCTCGGTACACCCGTGTACGCGACCCATCAGCGGGAGCCGGACTACAGCGAGGCCGGTGTCTGGCACGAGGCCCCACCTCCCCCTTCGGGTGAGACGGGCGCCGTCGGCCCCCATGCCGCGCTGGATCTCGCCGGGCCGGAATATCTCGACGCCGCGCTGGTCGCCCCGGTGGATCAGGCCGTGCAGCAGGGATTCCTGCCCGTCGTCGTCGCCACCACGCCCGATGGTCGGGCGGCCGTGCGCATCGAGAACGAGTTCGAGTCGACGACGCCACGCCGCCTCGCCCGGCACATTCAGCTCATCGTGGCCGGTGGCCCCGCGCGTGACCTTCCCGTCAGAATCTTCACGATCCCCCCCGAGGATGCTCTCGGTGAACCCCGCCAGGCCGGCTACGAGGCCCGGCGGAGCCGCTTTCTGAGCGAGGTACACACCCAGCTGAAGACCGTGCCGCCCGAGGTGAGGACCGAGCTGGTCCGCGAGACGCCGCCGTATCCGGGACCGGGGCTCGTCCTGCGGTTGGGGTCGGCCGGGCATGGACGGGTGGTGCCGGTGCCGCGTGCTGTCCCGCATGACGAGGAGGGTCTGCTCACGGCCGTTCTGCAGAGTGTGGCCTCGCAGCGGCCGGGGACTGATCTGGCGGACCTGTATGTGTTGCTCCGGTCGGCGCCGGGGCCGGTGGCCCGGATGGTCAGGGCCGAGCTCGGCGTGGTCCTGGCGGATGCGCTGGCTGCTGGCGGTCGTGGGTTCGGTACCGGCCCGGCGACCGCCGCCCTCGTTGATCTGCTGTCCGACGACGAGGTGGAGCGGCTGGTTGCCGGGCAGGAGCGGGACGGCGCACAGCCCCGCGAGGTCGTCGGGGAGGCGTTGTCCGCGGGGCCGGATCACCCGATGTGGGATCGGGTGGCGGGTCTGCCATCCGAATCGCCGCGGGAACGCCGCCGGGCCGTGGTGGCGGCGGCGGTGTGGGACGCGGCGCGAGGTTTGGGGCGGGTGCCGTCGGCAGGGGAGATGGTGGCGGCGGCCTTGCGGGGGGATGGGCCGTATGACGGCGGGCTGCTGGCGGTGTTCGGTCGGGATGTGGTTCCCGACCTGTTGGGTGTCGGGGTGGAGTGGGTGTCCGCTCGGTCCGGCGGGGCGGGGGAGGCGCCGACGGAGGCGGTGCGGGTGTACGAGCATCCCGACTGGGACACGGCGCTGAATCGCTATCACGCGGTGGAGCCGCTGGGGCTGGGTTCGACGGTTCCGCCGATGGAGGACACGAATCCGTCCGTGTCGGAGGAGGCCGTTCGGGACGCCGTGCTGGGGGCCTGGCGGATTCTGCGGAATCGGGTGTGGAACCCTCCGCCCTACTCCTCGTTGGAGCCGCCCAGTACCTCCGCCGACCCGTCGGAGGCGAGCCGACCCACCGGCACGGGGCAGCCACCGGGCCCCGCGGTTCCGCGTGACTCTCCGGCCGGGCGGCTGGTTCCGACCGCGGGTCCGGTGCTCGGCACCGTGCGGGTCGATGGCGGCGATTTCCAGGTTCTTCGGGTTCCCGGGGACGGCGTGTGTTACTTCACCTCGGTGATCGTCGGAGCCCGGGATCAGGTGCCGGATTCCCCGGTGGCCCGCATGACGGTGGAGGAACTGACCAGCGGAGTGCATGAGCTGTTCACCGGGCCGGCGGGGGAGGAACTGCGCCGTGCCCTCGACCGGCCGGAGCTGGGGGGTGGCCCGGCGTCGATGGTCCGGGAGTTGGCCCGTGGCCTGGGCCTGGGTGGGCTGCGGTTCGTGGTGGGAGGGTCCGCGGCGCGTTGGGGCCGCGGGGAGGCGTCCTACCTCCTGCGCCAGTTGGAACGGAAGGTGGCCGCCGATCCGACCGGTGCGCAGTGGAACCGTCTGCTGCGGCTGTCGCCGGCTCTGGCGAGCGTGGGTCAGCGGGAACGGCTCGCCGGTTTGGGGGTGAGTGATCTGGTTGCCCGTGCGATCCGTGATCCTGCCGCCTGGCGGCGGACGCCGTTCTTCGACCGGGTTCCGGAGATTGTCGCGCTGGCCACCGACCTGGACGTGGTGACCGTGACGACCGGGGATGCCGGCGAGGTGGGGACATACCATTTCCATCCCTCGTNGGNGGGGGCCCCGCGGGCCAGCGTGTATGTGCACTACAACGGCGTGGATCACTACCAGGCCATGGTGACCGTCCCGGGCGCGGCGCCGGCTTCCGCCGGTCATCCGTTGCCGCGCGGTGCGGGAGGCCCGTTCGGTGCGGGAGGGCCGAGCGAGGAAGAGGATCTCCTGCGGTGGGTGCGGGGGAGGCTGCCGGTCGACTCGGTGTATCGGGAACGCCCTGACGAGATTCTGGCGGTGTATCGACGGTTGCGGTCGCAGCCGCAGAACAGGCGGCGGCTGACGAGAACGCTGGCCCCCGACGTGGCTGCGGTTCTTCACGGCGGCCCGGTCGGGCGGCTTCTTGGGGCCGGTCCCACCGATTCGCCCGGGGAGCCGGCCGACCCGTGGCGGGCCATCCAGTTGGAGCTGGACCCTCCCGACGGGTTGCGGGTCTTTGGGCCTGCGGATC
>NZ_JYFN01000118.1 GCF_000948395.1 Frankia torreyi
AGAGCCCATCGCCCGGCACGGCCAGACCTCGCCCCACGTCTCCCGTCCGGGCGGCGGGGCGGGGCGGGGCGGCGGGGCGGGGCGGCGGGGTAGGCCGGCGCAACGGTCAGCGGAGCAGGACGTCGGCGAGGCGCCGCCACCACGTGGACTCGGGCTCGCCGCCGGTCGCGTCGTTGACCTGGAGCACGACCTGGTCGGCGCCGGCGGAGAGGTACTCGGCCACCCGCTTGCCGATGGTCTCCACGTCCCCCCACACGGTGACCTGGTCGATGAGCCGGTCGCTGAGGTCCGCGACGTCGTCGGTGGTGAAGCCCATCCGGGCCAGGTTGTTGGCGTAGCCGGGGACGGTGGTCAGGAAGCGGATCGCCTCGCGGGCGGCGCCGCGCGCGGCGACCGGGTCGCGGTCGGGGATGACGGTGACGAGCACGGCCAGCGTCCGGTCGGGGCCGAGCACGGCGCGGGCGTCGGTGACGTACTGCGGGGTGACGAGGAACGGGTACGCCCCGGCCGCGCGGTCGCGGGCGAGGCGGAGCATGGCCGGGCCGAGGGCGGCGAGGATGCGCCCGGCGGCCGGCACCGCCGGCTGCGCGGCGTCGAGCTCGTCGAGGTAGGCGCCGAGGGTGCCCAGCGGACCCGCGCCGTGCGCGCCGCCGAGGCCGGCGAGGTAGCGGCCGGGATGGTCGGCGGCGAGCGCCGCGTAGGTCGCCGCGACCTCGGCGGCGGGGACCTGGTCGACGGACAGGATGCCGTTGGCGACGAGCAGGCTCCCCGTCCCGCGCACGACCTGCTCGACGAGCCAGACGTTGTTGCCCTGGCCACCGGGCAGCCACAGCGTCGAATAGCCCAGGTCCTCGACCTCGGCGGCCGCCGCGACGGCGGCGGGAACGTCCGGGTTGAAGGCGATCGTCGAACTCGCGATGCCGATGGTGCCGAGAGTGGTCATGACCCCTGCAACCCCCCGTACCGGGAGCCTCTTCCGGGTCGGCGGGCAACCTGCGCGGCGGCCCGAACGACAACGAACCGGACACGCCCGACCAGACCAGACCCGCCGTCACCGGCAGTTACCAGACGACGCCGACCACCAGACGACGCCGACCACCAGACGATGCCGAACGGCAGGACACGATGCGCACCCCGCGACACATCGCCATGATCGGCTGCACCACGCCGAGCCACGTCTACCCCTCGCTCGGCGTCATCGCCGAACTCGTTCGCCGCGGCCACCGGGTCAGCTACGCCATCGGCGACCGGCTCGCCGGGCTGGTGGAGCCCACCGGCGCGCGGCCCGTCACCCACCCCTCGACGCTGCCCGCCGAGGACGGTGACTGGCCGGACAACCCGGCCGCGGAACTCGCCACCCGGATGTTCCTGACCGAGGGGATCGCCACCCTCCCCCCACTCGTCCGCCACTTCGACGACGACCGGCCGGACCTGCTGATCCACGACGTCGCCGCGCAGGCGGGCCCGGTGCTCGCCGCCCAGTGGAACGTCCCCGCGGTGCTGCTGTCCCCGACCTGGGTGCCGTGGGACGGCTTCGAGCAGGACAACGCCGAGGCCCTGGCGGCGCTGCGCACCTCCGTGCCGGGCAAGGAGTACCACGCGGCGTTCAGTGCCTGGCTGCACGACAACGGCCTCGACCGCGACCCCTGGGAGTGGCTGGGCGCCGACCGGCCCGTCGTCTCGCTGATCCCCCCGGTGCTGCAGCCGCACCTGAACCGGGTCCGGCCGGGCGTGCGGTTCGTCGGCCCCTGCCTGGACCCCGCGCGCCTCGCCGAACGGACCTGGACGGCGCCGCCGGACGCCGGCCGGGTGCTGCTGGTGTCCCTCGGCACCGTCTACAACGACCGGCCCGACATCTACCGGGCCGCCGCCGAGGCGTTCGCCGACACCGACTGGCATGTGGTCATGGCGCTCGGCCGGCGCGTCGACCCCGCCGCGCTCGGCCCGCTGCCCGCGAACGTCGAGGCCCACCGCAGCGTCCCCCAGCTCGCCGTGCTCGCCGCGGCGTCAGCGTTCGTCACCCACGCGGGGATGGGAAGCTGCGTGGAGGCGTTGTGGTTCGGCGTGCCGACGGTCGCGATCCCGCTGGCCGCCGAGCAGTTCGGCAACGCCGCGATCCTCGGCGCCCTCGGCGTCGGTGAGCAGCTCGCCGCCGATCGGGTCAACCCGCAGCTCCTGCGCGCCGCCGTCGAGTCCGTCGCCGCCGACGCCGGGATCGCCGGGCGGCTGGCGGGGGTCGCGTCCGTGCTGCGCGCCCACGGCGGGATCGAGGCCGCCGCCGACGCGGTCGAGTCGTTCCTGCCCTGACAGGCCGAGTCAGCCGACCGCGAGGAGTTCCACCTCGAAGCGGAGGTCGGAGTTGGGCGGGATGACCGGCGGGAAGCCGCGGGGGCCGTACCCGTAGTCGGGAGTGACGGTGAGCACCGCCTTCTCGCCGACCGAGAGCTGGGGGATCCCCTCGTCCCACCCCTTGATGACCTTGCCGACGCCGATCTCGGTGGTGAACGGCACCCCCCTGTCCCGGGACGAGTCGAACTGCTTGCCGTCGAGCAGGGTGCCGACGTAGTGCACCGTCACCGTGTCTCCGGCCTTGGGGAAGGTCTTGCCGTCCCCCGGCACCACGGTCTCCTTCGATACGCCCATGCCCCCAGTATGTCAGCCGCAGCCGCCGCCCCGTGTCGTGTCCGGCGGCGGCTGCGGCGAAGCAGCCCGCCGGGCCGGCGGGCCGGCGGGCTGTGAGATCGTGCGCGGATGCCCGCCGAACCTGCGCTGATCCTGTGGGATGTCGACCACACGCTGGTGTCGTTCGCGGGGCTCGGCCGCGAGCTCCACGCCCGGGCCTTCCAGGAGATCATCGGCCGGCCCGCGGCGCAGGTCGCCGACCTCGCCGGTCGCACCGACCGGGCCATCGTCATCGACACCCTGCGGCGCAACGGAATCGACCGGCCGGAGTCGCTGCTGCCGGCGTTCTACGCGGCGCTGCCGGCCGCGGCCGTCGCACTCGACGATCGGATGCGCCGGACCGGCCGGGTCCTGCCCGGCGCCCGGGCGGCCGTCGAAAGCCTGGTCGGGGACGGCGTCGTGCAGTCGGTGGTGACCGGGAACCTGCCGTCCCTCGCCCGGCTCAAGCTCGCCTGCTGCGAGCTGACCGACCTGCTCGACCTGACCGTCGGCGGCTACGGCGACGACGACAGCGACCGGGCCGTGCTGGTCGCCCTGGCCGTCAAGCGGGCGGAGGCCGCCTACGGAGTGACCTTCGCCCCGGCCCGCGTCGTCGTCATCGGCGACACGGTGCACGACGTCCGCGGCGCGCGCGACGCCGGGGTGCGGGCGGTCGGGGTCGCCACCGGCGCGACCACCGCACCGGCCCTCGCGGCCGCCGGCGCGGACGCGGTCCTGGCCGACCTGACCGACCCGGCCGCCCTGCACGCCGCCGTCCACGGCGACACCGTCACCTGACGACCCCGGCGCCGGCGCCGCGTCGGCAACCCCGAGCTCGGCGACCCCTGAACAGTAAAGGCGCAGGTCAGCGGAGCACTATCCGTCGTATCTCGCTGAATCTCGGTTGCGTCCAGCTTCTCAGCCGCGCTCGAGGCACAACGAGCTGCGCGACCAGCCCGCGGAAAAGACAGGGCCCATCGCTTCCGTCGCTTCCATCGCTTCCATTCCAGCCATGACGACGGGGTCGTAGCTGGCGCCCGTACCGCTTCCCGGTGCCGCACCAGCGTCCACCGAATCGATCCTTCACCACGCAAAACTTCTCTTAGCAGGGCAATGCCGCCGATTACGTCAGCACGTTCCGGACTCGCACTTCAGACTGCTTGACAAGGACAATTCTTCGGACCTATCGTCATGCTTACCGATCACGTCAGTACAAGACTGCCTGTACACCTTCCCTGCAGGTGCAATTCTGTGCCAGGTACGTTCCGGAGACACGGTGACTGCGTTGCATGGCATCTTCCCGGGCGGGATCGAGATCCCGCCCGGGAAGTATTCTCCGGCCGGCCGGTTCGGCCACCTGTTCCCGGACCTGCCCGCCCGCCCGGCGATCGGGATTCCACTGGCCGAGCAGCACGGCCGGCCCGGCGGGAAGACGGACGCGGGCACTCTCGGCATCGTCGGCCGGCCCCACGCCACGGGCGTCGCGCCAGGTCCGCGCAGGACGGTGATGCCATCACCATACCCAGAGGGGAGTTTTCGTGTCACGTAGAAGGACGATTCGCGAGACCGTCGAGAACGGTATCAACGATCTCGACGAGCTGCAGGCCTCTCTGCTTACCGCCATCCAGTTGGAGTTCTCGACCATTCCGCCGTATCTGTGCGCCCAGTGGTCGATCACGAGTGCCGACCCAAGCGGCGTGGCGGGCCTGATCGAGCAGGTGGCGACACAGGAAATGCTACATTTCGGCCTGTCCTGCAACATGTACACCGCCACCGGAGCATCACTCAAGGGCGAGATCGCCGCGCCGGACTTCGTTCCCGTCTATCCGGCTACGGGACTGCCCGGCGGCGTCCATCCCGAGCTGGTTGTCGCGCTGGCACCGCTGAGCGAGCAGGCCCTGCAGACGTTCATGGCCATCGAGTACCCGGAGGCGGATCCCGTCGTGCCGGCGCCGGATCTGCCGCCGCCACCCCCGCCGCCGGCCGGGCCGACAATCGGACAGTTCTATGCCGCGATCGCCGCCGGCTTCAACGCTGTGTTCCCCGACGGCTCGCTGCCGACACACCCGGCGCCGAACCAGGTGACCGCCACCAGAATAGGCGACGACACGCTGTTCGCCGTCAACACGGTCGCGGACGCCCTGACGGCCATCAACGAGATCACCGCGCAGGGCGAGGGCGCCAGCACATCGCCCGACGAGGGCACGTTTGATCCAGGTAGACTCGCGCACTACTACACGTTCGCGGAGATCTACTACGGTAAGACCGTGGTACCGTCGGGCGATCATTTCGAATACGCGGGCACTCCCATCGAGATGCCCGCGGTCCATAATTTCTCGGCACAACCGTCACCCGGACCCGATCAGCAGACCTTCATCAAGACGTTCACAGCATTGATGACCAATCTGGAAAAATGCTGGAGGAATGACTTCTCCATCGAAACCGCCATCTCCGACATGTTCGACCTGACCAAGGCTGGCGTCTTTCTGATCGAGGCCGGGATCACCCCTCAGTTCACTATCGCGTAACTGTCCGGCGAGGCTGGGCTCAGGCTGGCGCCGGAGTGCACATTCGGTTGACCGGGGTGGCTCAGACCCTGGGTCCACTCGCCGATCTCGCCGGCACCTGGATCAGGGCCGGGTGCACGCTGATCTCACTTCTGGATTTCGATCCGAATCCGCCGAGCACCGGGCCGAGGGCATTCCGACTGAAGCCGAACTCCACCGTGGAGCACCTGGAGTTCATCCCCATCGGCGGCACGGTTTCCAACCGCGGTTCGACCGACCAGCTCGACATCAGGCGGCCAGCTCGACATCAGGATCTTCGGGTTGCGCTACCTTCAGCGGATCGCCCAGGGCGCGATCCCGCACGGCACCTCCGTACTGGCGCCGGGAACCCCCCTGACAGTCTCCTCGGGCCCGACGATCGACCTTGTCAGCTCTCGACCCAGGAGGAAGGCCGGCACCCACCCTTCGGTCTCGGCTATCTGGATCCCTTCGAACGACCAGACCTGCCACCAGGCTTCCAGCCGAGCTTCGTCGACGACCTGAACACCGCCCTCTCGGAATCGACTGGCCGCACATCTCGGTCGCGACGCTGACCAAGCGGAAGGCCTTCTCGACCTGCGCGCGAGCCAGCTCAAGATCCTTCGTCGGCGGGTCACCCCGCGGGCGCGGCCGGGCGGCGGCGCAGGGTGTCCCAGACGGCAAGGGCGACGGCGGCGAGGCCGAAGATGGCGCCGGTGATGCTGACGGCGGTCCAGCCGCCGTGGCTTTGGCTTCCTCCTCCTCGTGAACGAGGGGGACTCCCGGTGGGGATCATGCCGCCTTCCCGGGTGGTTGACGCTTCACCGTCCCCGGCAACCCGG
>NZ_JYFN01000119.1 GCF_000948395.1 Frankia torreyi
CCCACCACTCCACCCCGCGGCAAACCCGACACGGAACAACCAAAAGATCACGGAACTGTCACATCGCACGAACGTGCGAAGGACAGGGCTAGCCGAGGCTGCGGACCTTCGTCTTCGAGAGGTCGCGACCGCGATCCGTTCCGCCGCCGACCAGGGTCTCGGTGGCGTCACACCGACCGAGGTCGACCGCTGGTGGAGCGACCTGGAAGCGGCCGACGCGGCCGACGAATTCCTCTTCAGCGAGACCGCCTACATCGTCACCGCGCGCCTGCCCGGCTGAGGGGCCGCCCGAAGGTTCCCCGACGCGGCATCGATGATCAGGACACGGCCCGCGCCTCCTCCGCAGGTGCTCCGAAGGCGCGCGTGAGAACGAGTCCGGCTGCGCTAATATTTGACTCCGCGAATGGGGGACGCCGGTAGCGCTGTGCCGTCTCCGGGTTGGCGCGCCGCAGGAGTGCCTCCCCGGCCGCATGGGACCCCGCGTTGATCCTGCCCCGAACTGCCCGTGTCCGCATGGAGGTCTGCGTGAGCAACCGGATCGAGACGCTTGAATTTCAGGCCGAGGCCCGTCAACTTCTGCAGTTGATGGTCCATTCGATCTACTCGGACAAGGACATCTTCCTGCGCGAGCTGATCTCCAACGCGTCCGACGCCCTCGACAAGCTTCGTCTCGAGTCGCTGGTCAACAAAGAACTGCAGGCTGACACGTCCGACCTGCACATCGACATCGAGGTCGACCGGGAGACGCGCACTCTCACGGTGCGCGACAACGGTGTCGGCATGTCCCGGGACGACGTCGTCGAGCTGATCGGCACCATCGCGAAGTCGGGAACGGCCGAGGTGCTCCGCAAGCTGAAGGAGTCGAAGGACGCCGCCGCGTCACAGGACCTCATCGGGCAGTTCGGCGTCGGCTTCTACTCCACGTTCATGGTGGCGGACACGGTCACGCTGCTGACCCGGCGGGCCGGCACGAGCGGCGGCACGCGGTGGGAGTCCAGCGGCGAGGGCACCTACGTCATCGCCGACGTCGACGACGCGCCGCAGGGCACCGCGGTCACCGTGCACCTCAAGCCCGAGGACACCGAGGACCATCTGTTCGACTACACCGCCGAATGGAAGATCCGCGAGATCGTCAAGAAGTACTCCGACTTCATCGCGTGGCCCATCCGGATGGCCGTCGAGCGCACGAACGAGGCCGGCACGAACGATGCCAGCACAGGCGAGGCCGGCGCGGCCACGACCGAAATCCAGACCCTCAACTCGATGAAGGCGTTGTGGGCGCGCCCGCGCGACGAGGTCGACCAGGCCGAGTACCACGAGCTCTACCGCCACCTCAGCCACGACTGGACCGACCCGCTCGAGACCATCCACATGAAGGGCGAGGGGCTCTTCGAGTACGAGGCGCTGCTGTTCCTCCCGTCCCACGCACCGCTCGACCTGTTCGCGCAGGACGGCCGGCGCGGCGTCCAGCTCTACGTCAAGCGCGTGTTCATCATGGACGACTGCCAGGCGCTCATGCCGAACTATCTGCGCTTCGTCAAGGGCGTCGTCGACGCGCACGACCTGTCGCTGAACATCTCGCGTGAGATCCTCCAGCAGGACCGTCAGATCCAGCAGGTTCGCCGCCGGCTGGTCAAGAAGGTGCTCTCCACCGTCAGGCAGTTGCAGACCGACGACGCCGAGCGCTATCGGACCTTCTGGAAGGAGTTCGGCCCCGTCGTCAAGGAAGGGCTGCTCGACGACGTCGACAACCAGGAGGCGATCCTGGACATCGTCTCCGTCGCGTCGACGCGTGACCCGGAGCAGACGACGACCCTGCGGGAATACGTCGAGCGGATGAAGGACGGCCAGGACGACATCTACTACATGACCGGCGAGTCGCGGTTGATGGTCGAGAAGTCGCCCCACATGGAGGCGTTCCAGGCCCGCGGCTACGAGGTCCTGATCCTGACGGACCCGGTCGACGAGGTGTGGGTCGAGCGGGTGGCGCAGTTCGACGGAAAGCCGCTGCGCTCAATCGCCAAGGGCCAGGTCGATCTCGGCACGGCGGACGAGAAGGAGAGCGCCGAACCCGAGCGGGAACAGCAGCAGAAGGATTTCGCCGAGCTGCTGTCCTGGCTGGCAAAGACCCTGCAGGAGCAGGTGAAGGAGGTTCGTCTGTCGTCGCGCCTCACGACGTCACCGGCCTGCCTCGTGGGCGACACCTACGACATCACCCCGACCCTGGAGAAGATGTACCGCGCCATGGGGCAGAACGTGCCGCATCCCAAGCGCATCCTGGAGCTCAATCCCACTCATCCCCTGGTGTCGGGGTTGCGGAAGGCCCATGAGCAGCAGGACGCGGACTCCGACGTTCTCGGCGAGACGGCCGAGCTGCTGTACGGCATGGCCCTGCTCGCCGAGGGCGGCGAACTCCCCGACCCGTCCCGCTTCACTCGCATCCTCGCCGACCGGCTCGCGAACACCCTGTAGCGGGAGGCGCAGAGGTCAGGGCCTGCGGGTGGAAGCCGGACCGACCCAGCGGTGGTAGGCGTCCACGTCGACGTTGCTGCCGCACACGATGGTGACGACATGGCGGCCGGCGAAGCGGTCACGGTCTTCGAGGATTGCCGCGATGCCGAGCGCGGCCGACGGTTCGACGACGAGGCCGGCGTGGTCGAGCAGCATCCGCATCCCGGCGATGATCGACGCCTCCTGGACCAGGACGGCATCGTCCGCGACCAGGAGCAGGTCGGCCAGGACGGCCGGGATCGGACGCCGGCCGGCGACGCCGTCCGCGATGGTGTTCGTCGCGTCGGTGGTGACGACGCGCCGCCCGCGCCACGAGAGGGTCATCGCCGGTGCGCCCAGCGGCTGGACGCAGATCACCTCGACGCCGGGCGCCAGGGCCTTCACCACATGACCCACCCCGGTGGCCAGCGCCCCGCCGCCGAGAGCAATCAGGACGGCGTCGAACGACGGCGCGGTGTCCACCGGTTCCGGGCCCACCAGTTCCGGGCCCACCAGTTCCAGGCCGATGGTCGCCGCGCCCTCGCAGGTCTCGAGGTCCAGGCTGTCCTCGACCAGCCGGATGCCGTCGTGCCGCGCGACGGCCGCCGCCCGCTCCCGAGCCAGGTCGAAGTCGCCGTCCACCAGCTCCACCCTGGCGTCCAGGGCGCGGATGCGATCAAGCTTGGCCGCAGGGGCGAAGCGGGAGGCCACGACGGTGACGTCGAGCCCCCGGCCGCGACCGGACCAGGCGAGGGCCTGGCCAAGGTTGCCCGCGCTGGCGCACACCACGGCTCGCGAGCCATGCTCGGCAAGCTGGCTCGCGACCACCTCGGTACCGCGGGCCTTGAAGCTGCGGACCGGGTTCGCCGTTTCGAGCTTGATGCTCACCGCGCACCCGAGGGCGGGCTCCAGCGCCTCGCAGCGGTACAGCGGCGTGTCGAGAAAAACCGGGTCGATCACCCGGCGAGCCGCCCGGATCCGAGCAGTGTCGAGACGCGTCCCCTGCACGACACAGCAGCGTAGCGCCGCCGGCGATGTTCGGTTTGGGTGAACCCGATCAGCGCGGCCGACGGCGGCAAGTTCGCCGAGCAACGCGCCGGCGAAATCGAGCGAGCCCGCAAGCGGCACGCCGTGAGAAATTGTCAATACCTGTGGATTGAGGGCGGGGAGGGCGGTTAGCCGGTTCCTGAGGGTTGGGGTGCGTCGTTGATAACCATGTCTACGAAGGTCAGCGCTTCGGTCCGTCGGGTGAGGGGGTTGCGGTAGAGGGACCGACGATGATCGGCACGTCGGATGCGTAGGCATTCGTCGATGATGCGATGCCACCGTGGTCCGAAGGTTGAAGCGTAGCTGTTCAGCTTGGTTGAGCGGCTGTCTTGCGGATCTTGTCTGGTGATCGGTCTCGTGGTTGCCTGCCGGCGGGTCAAGATCGGTTAGGTTGTGGGGGNGGAGTCCGTCGGCCGGCCGAGCTATGAGGAGCTCGTGCGCCTGGTCGCGGAACAGGCCGCGGTGATCGAGCGGCTGACGGCACGGGTCGCCGAGCTCGAACGCAGGCTTGGCGCGGACAGTTCGACGTCGTCGCGTCCGCCGTCGTCGGACAGCCCGTTCACGAAGGCACCGAAGCGGTCGTCGCGGTCGTCGTCGGGCCGTCCGCGTGGGAAGCAGCCCGGTGAGCCCGGCCAGACCCGGAACATGGTCGCTGACCCGGACGAGGTCGTCACGCTCGACCCGTCGTCGTGCGCGGGGTGCGGTGGTTCTCTGGCGGGGGCGCCGGTGTTCGGGGTGCGCCGTCATCAGGTGTTCGACGTCCCGCCTCCGCCGCCGAGGCCGTATGTGACCGAGTATCGGGTCGTGGCGCGGGTCTGCCCGTGCTGTACGGCGACCACCAGCGCGGACGCCCCGGCGGGGGTGACCGGCCGGGTCGGCTACGGGCCGGGCCTGCTTGCGCGGGCGGTCTGGCTGGTGTGCGCCCAGCACCTCCCGGTCCGCCGGGCCGGCCGGGTGCTCGCCGTCCTGGCCGGCGCCGCGGTCTCGACGGGCTGGGTCGCCACCGTGCGGGGCCGGGCCGCCCGCCTGCTGGAGGTCACGTTCCTGCCCCGGGTGCGGGCGCTCGTCGCCGCCGCGCCGGTCGCGCACGCGGACGAGACCACCGCCCGCGCCGACGGCGCCCTGCGTTACCTGCACGTCGCGTGCACCGACTACCTGACCGTGATGCACGTCGGGGACCGCTCAGCCGCCACGATCGACGCCGGCGGGGTCTGGCCCGCCTTCACCGGGGTGCTGGTCCGGGACGGCTACAGCGGCTACGCCCATCTGGCCGGGGCCTTGCACGCCTGGTGCGGCGCCCACCTGCTGCGGGACCTGCGCCAGGTCCACGACGGTGACCCGCCCGGGCAGGTCTGGGCCGACGCACTGGCCACCACCCTGCTCGACGCCCACCACGCCGCGACCGCCGCCCGCGCGGCCGGCCACCATGCCCTCGACCCGGCTATCTTCGCCGAGATCCGCAACCACCACCTCGGCGCGCTCGCCCGCGGTGAGACCGACAACCAGGGGAAACGAAGCCCCCTCGCGCAGGACGCCCGGACTCTGATCCGCCGGTTCCGCCGCTACGAGGACATGATCCTCCGGTTCGCGACCGACCTGACGGTCCCCTTCTCGAACAATCTCGCGGAACGTGACGTCCGACCAGTCAAGATCCAACAACGGGTCTCCGGTGGCTGCTGGCGAACCCTGACCGGCCTCGCGGACTTCGCCATCGTGCAGTCCTACCTGTCCACCGCCAGCAAATGGGGCGTCGACACCCTCGACGCCCTCGTCCAACTGTTCACCACGGGCCCCTGGCTCCCACCCGCCGCACACCCGGCCTGAACAGCACATTCAGCCTCGACCTCAGCTGAACAGCTACGTTGAAGCCACCGCCCACAACCTCGGGGTCAGCCTGAACGAGCTTGGCGAGCACAGCACAGCACGCGCCCTGCGCGACGACGCCCTCACCCGCCAACGCACCGCCCTCGGCTCCGACCACCCCCACACCCTCGCCACCACCCGCGCGCTCAGGTGGACCTTGGACCAACTTGGAAAGCGGCCCTCAGAGCCACAGCGATCGCCCAGATGGCGCAGAGCGTGGGACAGGCGGTGAACAGCCACGCTGGTGCAGTAACGCTCTTTCGCGCTTCGTCCAGTCAACTTGAGGAATTGTCAAGACCTGTGGATGGTGATCGTTAAGCGGCTTGGTTGACGGGTGTGGTGGTGGGTCGTTCGACGAGCTGGCCGGCTTCGAAGACGGCGCCGGCGCGGACGAGGGCGACGAGGTGGGGTGCGTTGACCGCNCGCCAGCGGGCCTGGGCGGCCTCGATGAGCNTGAACGCCATCGCCAGCCCGGCGGCTCGTGATCCCGGTCCCTTGGTGACGCGGGTGCGGTGGCGCACGGTCGCGAACGTGGACTCGATCGGGTTCGTGGTCCGCAGGTGCACCCAGTGCTCGGCGGGGTAGTCGTAGAACGCCAGCAGCACGTCCAGATCG
>NZ_JYFN01000120.1 GCF_000948395.1 Frankia torreyi
CGCCGAGCCTCGCGGGCGCCCCCCGGCGCCGAGCCTCGCGGGCGCCCCCCGGCGCCGAGCCTCGCGGGCGCCCCCCGGCGCCGAGCCTCGCGGGCTTAGCGGCGTGGCGTGGTCGACCGGATCAGGTCCGCGAGAACCATGACTGTGATCGGGTCGCATCGTGTGATCCACTGGATGAGTCGCGCGCCGCTGGGACCGGGCGGCGCCGCTGAGGCGATCGTGTGTACCGCTTCCTGGTGCGGTGTCCATCCGTCGACCGGTGCACTCTCCGGCGGTTGTGGTGTCCATGCCGCCGGCACGTAGACCCCGCGTGGCAGGAAGCGGAAGGTCAGGAGCACGTCCGGGCTGTCGGGAGCGACCGGGCGGTGATCCGTGTAAGCGGCTGAGGGGAGAGCGAGCGTCGCGGACAGGAGATCAAGGATGGTTGCTCCTCCGAGGAGAGCGACCGTGTAGCCGTCGTCGGACGGGGTCACGCGGACGAGGTCGTGAGCGGCGGGCTCGGGGGGGATAGTGGTCATGGTTCACCGCTTCCTGTGCATCCGTGGGGCAGCGGTGGCCGAAGGTCCGGAGAGGTGATGCCACACCGCTCCGGACCGCTATACGACACCGCTTGGGGTTGGCCAACCCCAAGCATACGGGCCTGGTTCGTCGTGGCACTAGGATTCGCCCATGAGCGGGGAACTGTGGACGACGGGCGACATCGCCCGGCGCCTTGGCGTCACCTCCGAGCGGGCGCGTCAGCTCACCCATCGACCGACCTTCCCCGCTCCTCGGCAGCAAGCGGCCCACATTCGTCTGTGGGATGCCGACGATGTGGAACAGTGGATCACTGCATTTCGGCCGGAGAACGCCGAGCCTCCGCGCGGAACCACCGGTGCCTGAACGGTCTTCGGGACATGAAAAGACCCCAGGTCGGAGGGCTGGCGTCATCCGACCTGGGGTCATGGGGACCGGCGGGCGGCATTCCCGAGCTACCGCCGGTCCGTCTGGGAGGGGNGGNCCCGACCCCCGGCAAAGGGGGGGNTTNGCTCGGGGGTGGGACCTCCCCAAGGTGACGGCATACCGTCACCGGCCAGGAATGGTGGTCAGGGCCGAATTTCAGCCCGAAGGTCATCCGAACTCCGGTAGATTACCCGCCGAAGCTCCCATATCTCTACGCTTTCCGCCGATCCGTTCCGGGCGACGATCTGCACATCATGGATCATACGGGTATAGCCATGCAGCGCGGAAAGGTCCGGCGCTCCGGTGCTGGCCGCGCCGGTAATGATCGGTCCGTTGATGTGCGGGAACGGATTTTCGTGGAACAGCCGGTTTGCGGCCGCAACTGCCGCGCCGGTGTGGTGAAGATTCGTTCCCCGAGGATACAGCGTGCACGTAGTGATCTCGGTATCCCGGACGACGGCCGCCGCAACCATTTCCAGGGAGGCGGAGTCCACATCGGCTATCCGTATCCGCTGAAATACCACGGGCGCCCCTTCATGTATCCCGGGCGAGTGGTAACACAGTACGACCCCGTCACGGTCGGGGGCCCACGGACCTACCGCCGGCAGTTCATCGGCAGACAGCCGCCGGTCCCACGGTGCGTAGAGTACCGGCGGGGGAACACGTCCGGCCGGACGGGCGCGGCGGCTCACGGGCAGCCTGCTGCCAGCCACGCCGTGTACCGGTCAGGGGACATGAACTCCCACACCGGCTGCACCTGATGCTCGCCACCCACACCGGTAAGCAGCACCGTCAGTGGAATCCCCCGCCAGCCATCCGCATACGGAGGGACCTCACAAGCAGAGGTCACCACAGGACCAGGAAGGATTGCGGTCCGCTCATGCTCCAATAACTGTCGACCCGCCAGAAAGGCAACGGCAGTGCTCCGGTTCCCTGCCACCCGCGGGCGAATCACCAAACTCTGCCGCGCCAACTCCGGCCGCACTGCGACCCGCCGGGCATGCAGGGTCGACCCGTCCACCGTTGGCAGGAACTCCAGGCATACCCGCACGCGATCGCCTTTGGCCTCGCCCGGACCCGAGATAATCAGCCCGTTGGAAGGCGGAAGGTCGAATTCTGGAAGATCGTCTTCGTTGAGCTGGATAATCAATCCCCTCATCCTCCCACCAGCCAGAACAGACCGAAAAGGATCACCGCCACCACCGCCAGCGGAAAAACACCACCGTGGGGAACATGAACGCCGCCAGAAGGCACGCCCCACCGACCACGAACAGCCTTTTCAGGACATACCAGCGGGACCGCCCCAGGTAGACACTGCGGCGCATTACCTCCCCCTCTCGCGCGTCGACCGTCAGGCCGAACGATTGTGTTAGCTCATTAGGGTTAGATACCAAAGCAGGCCGGAGAGCGTAAATGCGTCTGTAATTTCACCCGCTTGGATGAGGGCTCGTATCTCCGCAGATGTGCACCAGCGGAGACAAACGGATTCGTCGGTATCGACAGGGCTACCGCGCTGGTCGGATTTCCGTGCCAGGAACAGATGAGAAACCTGATCGGTCAATCCGGGACTAGTGTTCATCGATAGCAAGTGTTGGAGATCTTGCGGCTCCCAGCCGGTTTCTTCGAGGGCTTCACGGCGAGCAGTTTCGGCCGGTTCTTCGCCTTTCTCGACTTTTCCTGCCGGGATCTCCCAACCGAAGCGGGAGACAATGAATCGGTACCGGAATAGCAAGAGAATATGCCCGTCGGTGTTGACCATGATGGTTCCGGCGCCCGAAGCAGGTACCCGAACGAGATGATGCGGGATCCGGGCGCCGGAAGGTGCTTCAACGTCCGCGAGATGTATGCTCACCCATGGGCTTGCGTAGATGACGTCTTCACGGTGTACGGTCCAACGATCGCTCATTCACCGGATGATAGCGGGGCCACCTCGCCGGGCATTGCAACGACTCGGTGAATTTCGCCGTCGAGCGCTTCGGTGCGCATGACGTCGGTAAGCTCAAATCCAGCTTGGGCGAGCAGGAGTCGATACTCCTCCTCGGACCGTTCCCGCCCGCCGGTCATTACCAGCAAGTTAAGGGCTGACATGACCGTCCGTCGACTCACCTCATCGTCATAAACTTCGGTCCGGATTTTGTCAAAGATGACAAGAGTTCCTTCGTCCGGAATGGCCTTGCGTACAGAGCGCAGGATCTTCAGCGCGTCATCGTCAGGGAAGTCGCATAGGACCATTTTGATCAGGTAGAGGTCGGCGTTCTCCGGAACGCTCTGACGAGCATCTCCCGAGATGAGTTTAAGTCTATCGGTGAGGATGCGTGGCGGGAGTGCTCGGGCGGCATCTGCCACGACGTGCGGAAGGTCCAGGATAGACCCTCTCAGCGAAGGATTCCGGTGCAGAATCTCCGCCATGAAGACCCCGAGTCCGCCGCCAATCTCAACCACCTGAGAATGGCGGGTGAAGTCGTAGGACCCAATGAGTTGATCGACCATGGAGTTGGTGAGAGCTGCCATTGCACCGTTGAACGGAGCCGCAGCACCGGGATGCTCCGCATAAAAATCGTGCAGTGCCACACCGTTCTGGGCCGAAAATACAGGACGCCCCGAACGTACGGTCTGTAGAAGTGAGCCCCAGGACTGGTAACGTTCCTTTCCCGTGGCAATCACGGTCGGGCGCAGGCTGTCGGGTCGGTCTTTTTCCAAGAGTCGCCCGACCTCGGTCGTAACGTAGAGATCTCCACTACGTTGCAAAACCCCGTAGCCGACCAATGCTCGGACCAGGAAGTGAAGGGCTTCATGATCGGCGCCCGTCGCTTTGGCGAGAGCGTCGATCGTCACGGGCTGGATTAGATGGTCGGCGAGATGTAAGCGCGCTGCAACGTAAAGAGCCTGCGTGATCTGGTAACCGACCAGTAGCTCACGCAGCAGACCAGCGGCGATGCGATGTCCATAGGGCGCACTGTGGGGGGTAGTCATTCTGGCTCCCGAGGGTCAGGGACCGATCAAGTCCAGGGACGAACCTGGGCACTCCTATCCTTTCTGCGCGGATTGCGCGTGCTGGGATGAGCGGACCACGCCCTTCTGTCTCGCTGCAATATCGCGATAGTCGCATTTACTCGCAGCTTCGCCTCTTTCTGTCTCTTCTTGGTCTCGTCTCGTGATATGATCATGGCAAGGAGAAAAACCGAGAAGAGTGGAGAAAGCCTGTCGATGTCAGAGGAAAGAAGCACGACACTTAAGACGCTGTTGCGTCAGCGCCATTGGNAGAATTACACTACTTTTTGCCGTGAATATGACAGGTCGGCAAAGGTCATCGATGGTAGCCTAGTCGGCACCTGGCCGAGTCGCGCACAATTTCACCGCTGGCTCTCTGGAACGCTCATCTCACTTCCGTACCCGCACCACTGTCGAGTTCTGGAGAAAATGTTTGAAGGCTGGACGGCCGAACATCTCTTCAAGACGTGGAGCGGGGAATTGCCAACCACTCCTCCATCGGAACCTTCAAAGGATCAAGTTTCGGCACTAAGCGGCCATTTTGGCATGGGTGGCGTAGTCGCAGTATTTTCAACTCGATCGGAGTTCTCAAGTGCGATTCCCGCGCACGAACTGTTCGATAACGCAGAAAAGATTCGGGCTGCCGGCCTTTCGCTTAACTTGGTCTGCCAGCAATATCCTACTCGCTCCCTTCGGCGCAAGATAGCCGATGGCGGACATGGGTGTTTCCTTTTTCTAGATCCTCGCGGCAGATATATCGGGGAGCGCGAGAAGGAGGAAGGCTTTCCGCTAGGCGACCTCGCCGCGTTGACTCGCATCAATATTGAGTTGCTTTTAAAGCTTAGAGATAATCTTGGAAGCAATTCCGGCAATCTCCGTATTGGCGTTTACGATGAACCGCTGCGGTACAACATTATAATTGTTGACGATAGTAAATGCGTTTTCCAGCCGTACCTACCGGAAACCCGAGGGGTTGAATCCCCGACTCTGGTCGCAATGCGTGAAGCGGAGGACGGGGCAATCTTCAAAACATTTGATGAAGTACTATCTTCCCTGGAAGAGCGGAGCTCGTTTCTGTGAACCAACTAGACACTCTTCTTGCCGTTGCGCACGAAGCTATAGATATCGCCGTCGAGACTATAATGAGCACTCCACCCGGCGAAGCTCGCGAGAAAGAGGAGCGCGATTTTGTTAGCGAAGTTGACCTAGCGGTTGAAAGAGAGGTCAGAAGGTTCCTTGAGCGGCGTACGCCGCATCTCGCCTTTTTGGGCGAAGAGGGCACTGGCGAGGTAGTTCTGAATAGTAAGAACACCTGGGCTCTTGATCCGCTAGATGGAACCTCTAACTTTCTTCATGGGATACCGCTATGCGGTGTTTCGCTGGGGCTTATCAGTGAGGGGCGGCCTATAGTGGGAGTGATCGCCCTGCCCTTCCTGAATGAAAGGTACTCCGCAGCGGAGGGGCACGGGTCTTTTGTGGGCACACGGAAAATCGCAGTAACCAGACCGGGCCGACTTTCTAATGCGATAGTCTCAATCGGAGACTATGCCGTGGGTAGTAAATCTGAAGAGAAGAATCGTGCCCGACTTGCGCTGTCACGATTTCTTGCACCGAAAGTGGAGCGGGTCCGCATGTTTGGATCGGCGGCCGTTGACCTGGCATGGCTGTCCGCCGGGCGAACGGATGCAAGTATCGCACTTGGAAATAAGCCGTGGGATATGGCGGCCGGAGTTGTGATAGCTAGAGAGGCTGGAGCGGCAGTTTTTGATCGAGACGGCTCCGACCACACGACGAATTCGCGCGTGACGGCTGCTAGCTCCAAGGAATTGGTAGGTCCAATTCTGGAAGTCCTCTCGGAAACGTATCGAGAGGCGGAATCATCTGCTACCTCATGAAACGTCCCACGCGCTGCCGAGAGCACCGATGGGCAACGACAGACCGTACCCCTGTGAGGGAAACCATGCCGGTGTGGATAGCCTCACGGGCGCCGAGGGCACCGCGCCTCACGGGCGCCGAGGGCACCGCGCCTCACGGGCGCCGAGGGCACCGCGCCTCA
>NZ_JYFN01000013.1 GCF_000948395.1 Frankia torreyi
GCGGTCAACGCACCCCACCTCGTCGCCCTCGTCCGCGCCGGCGCCGTCTTCGAAGCCGGCCAGCTCGTCGAACGACCCACCACCACACCCGTCAACCAAGCCGCCTAACGATCACCATCCACAGGTCTTGACAATTCCTCGTTATGTCAGCCTGTCGGTAAGGTTTCGCAAGACGGCGCCCGTGTGGGTGAGGTGTTCACCAGCCCGCCCTCAGGGCTTGTAGGCGACTGCGCCGTAGATGCTCACCTGGGCGTCGGTCAGCTCCGACAGCGGGATGGCCTTCACTCGGGCGGCCGGGTCTGTCGCGGTCGCGCCGTCGCCGGCCGGGTCCGTCTCGGCCGGGGCGGCGAGCTCGGGCCGCCAGCGGTGGACGACCTGCAGTCCGGGCTCGACGAGATCCAGGCCGTCGAAGAACCGCTCGACCTCGGCTCGGGTGCGCAGGTGCATGGGGACGCCGCTGGCCAGGTAGGCCCGCTCGACCTCGCGCATCGCCGGGTCGAAGTCGGCGGTCAGGTGGGTCAGCGAGACGTAGCTGCCCGACGGGAGCAGGTCGACGAGGTGACGCATGATCCCGTACGGGTCGTCGCCGTCCGGGATGAAATGGAAGATCGCGATGAGTGACAGCGCGACCGGCCTGGTCAGGTCGAGGGTCTCGTGCAGCTCGGGGGCGGTGAGGATGCGGCGGGTGTCCCGCAGGTCCGCGTCGATGTAGGCGGTGCGTCCCTGCGGGGTGCTGGCCAGCAGGGCGCGGGCGTGGGCGAGCACGATCGGGTCGTTGTCGGTGTAGACGATCCGCGCGTCCGGGGCGACGCCCTGGGCGACCTCGTGCAGGTTCGGCGAGGTCGGGATGCCCGTGCCGATGTCGAGGAACTGGCGTACCCCGAGCTCGGCGGCCAGGTAGCGGGTCGTCCGGGTCATGAACAGGCGGTTCTGCCGGACCACGATCCGGGAGTTCGGAAACACGTCGAGGACCTGTTCCGCGGTCTTCCGGTCGGCGGGGAAGTTGTCCTTGCCGCCGAGGAAGTAGTCGTACATGCGGGCCGGATGCGGCACGTCGACCTTCAGGTCGAAGCCGGCGCCCTCCGGCGCGTTGTGCCCTTCGTCTTGGCGGATTGTCACGGAACCACCATAGTGGGTGACTGCGCGCCTGCGGTGCGGGATCGGGCGTATCCGGCACGTAGCTCGCCCCGTATGGGTGCCCCGGCGGCGACGTCATCGATCGACGAGCCGGGTGCGGCGGCCGCGCCGTCAGGCCCGGATCGCGTCCGCCGACACCGGTGACGGCGCGAGCAGTCCTCGGTGTCGCAGCAGGGGCAGGACGCCCTCGGCGAACCAGTACGCCTCCTCCAGATGCGGGTGGCCGGAGAGGATGACGTGCTCGATGCCGAGATCGTGGTACTCGGCGATGCGGTCCGCGACCTCGGCGTGGCTGCCGACGAGCGCGGTACCGGCGCCGCCGCGGACGAGGCCGAAACCCGCCCAGAGGTTCGGGGAGATCTCCAGCGCGTCTAGGCTGCCGCGGTGCAGGGCCGCCATCCGTTGCTGCCCGACCGACTCGGTTCTGGCGAAACGTCGCTGCGCCGCGGCGATCGCCGCCGGATCGAGCTGGGCGAGCAGCTCGTCGGCGACCGCCCAGGCGGCGCCGGCGGTGTCCCGGGTGATGACGTGCAGCCGGATGCCGAACTGCAGCTCGCGATCCTGATCCTTGGCCAGTGCCCGCATCCGGTCGAGCCGTTCGGCGACGGCGGCCGGCGGCTCGCCCCACAGCAGGTAGACGTCGGCCTGCCGGGCGGCGACGAGTTCGGCTGCGGGGGAGGCGCCGCCGAAGAAGATCGGTGGCGTCGGATCGGGACGCTCGCGGACGGTGGCACCCCGCACCGCGTAGTGCTCGCCGTCGTAGTTGACCGGCCGGCCCGTCCACACCCCCCGGACGACCTGCAGGAACTCCTCGGTGCGCCGGTAGCGGGCGTCGTGGTTCAGCCAGTCGCCGAAGCGCTGCTGCTCGTCGGCGTCGCCGCCGGTGACCACGTTGAGCAGGAGCCGTCCGCCGGAGATGCGCTGATAGGTCGCCGCCATCTGCGCGGCGAGGGTGGGGCTGAGGAAACCGGGCCGGAACGCCACCAGGAAACGCAGCCGCGTGGTCTCGCGCAGCAGGGCCGCGGTGGTGAGCCAGGCATCCTCACACCAGGTGCCGGTCGGGGTGAGCACGGCCTCGTAGCCGAGATGCTCGGCCGCGGCGGCGATCTGGGCGAGGTAGCCGATGCTCGGCGGCCGCTGGGCGGCGGGCTGCAGGTGGGGGGTTTCCTTGGCGCTCACCGCGGCGGCGTCGAGGTTGCGGCTGTCCCCCGAGGTGGGCAGGAACCAGTGGGCGTGCACGCTCACGCGAGTCTCCCGGATGGCCGGAGGGCGAGGGGCGGGCGAGGGACGGATCGGAGGCCTGAGCCTCGAATCGACGGTGCGTCCGGACCGGTGGACGCGTGGTCCGGGATTCTGCCGGCGAATCAGCCGCCCGAGGGGCCGGCCGCGGCACCGATCAGCGGGACACCGGGCAGTGCGGGGCGCAACACAGCGCACTCGCCACCCGGGCGAAATCCACGTGCAGGCGGCAGACCAGGGTGGGATCTCCGCGCATGGCCCAACGGTAAGCCCCTGCCGGGGTCCAGTCCATTGCCGCGCACGGTGAAACGCCGCACCCGGTGAGTCGCCGCCCCCGGTGAGTCGCCGCTTCCGTGGGCACGAAAGCGATCCGGACAGCCAGACCGGCTCAGGGGCGGCGGCGCTCAGGGACGCAGCAGCACCTTGATCGCCCGGCGTTCGTCCATCGCCCGATAGCCCTCGGCGACCTCGTCCAACGGCAGTTCCAGATCGAAGATCCGCCCCGGCCGCACCCGGCCGGCGAGCACGTCGTCGAGCAGCTCGGGCAGGTAGGCACGCACCGGCGCGACCCCGCCCGCCAGCCGCACGTTCTTCATGAACAACAGGCCCAGCGGCAGGTTGCCCAGCGGGGCGCCGACACAGCCCAGCCGTCCACCGGGGTGGGCGACCGCGGCGGCCTGCTCCAGCGACTCCTGTGAACCGACGCACTCCAGAACGGCGTCGGCTCCATCGCCGAGCAGCTCGGCCACCTGCGCGATGCCCTCCGCTCCACGACCGGCGACGATGTCGGTGGCACCGAACTCGGCCGCCAGCTTCTGCCGGCTCGGCGTCCGCGACATCGCGACGACGCGCTCCGCTCCGAGGCGGCGGGCGGCGAGCACCGCGCACAGGCCCACGGCGCCGTCGCCGACGACCACGACGGTGGAGCCCGGACCCACCCCCGCGCTGACCGCGGCGTGATGACCGGTGCCCATCACATCGGACAGCGCCAGGACGTCGGGCAGCAACGCGTCGGGCAGCTCGGTGCCGACCCGCACCAGGGTCCCGTCGGCCAAGGGTGCCCGGATCCAGTCGCCCTGGCAGGCGTCGGAGCGGGCACCGGACCGGTCGTCGGTTCCCCAGACCGAGCCGTTCTCGCACGAGGTCTGCAGGCCGGCGCGGCAGTACCGGCAGGTGCCGCAGCTGATCAGGAAGGGGGCGACGACCACGTCGCCGGGCCGCACGGTCGTGACCTCGTCGCCGATGTCCTCGACGACGCCGACGAACTCGTGCCCGACCCGCTTGGGGAACGCGGTCGGCACCTTCCCCCGGTAGGGATGCAGGTCGGAGCCGCAGATGCAGCTCGCGGTCACGCGCACCACCGCGTCGGTGGGGCGCTGGACGACCGGGTCGGGAGACTCCCGTAGCGCGATCTTCCCGACGTCCTCCAGCAGGGTCGCTCGCACAGTCCCATGCCTCCCTGACGCATCGTCCCGGCGGTTGCCCACCGCGGTGCGATCCGACCGTGGCCCGGCCGGAACCGTACCTGTCACCAGACGCTATCCGATCCGGGATGATCGGGGCGCCGGGGTGGTCGCCCCGGCCGGTCGCTATCGTCCGTCCCATGCCCGATGTCGGTGCCGAGTCCGCGGCGGGGGCGGGGCCCGTCGAGGAGGCCCTGGCGGCCGCGCAGGCCCTGCTGCGCCGCAATCCCTACGGCTTCCTGACCACTGTGGGCGCCGCGGCTCGCCGCGACGCGTCCGGCCGGGTCACCCACGACCAGGCCGCCCGCGACCAGGCCACTCCCCACGCCCGGCTCGTCCAGCATCTCGCCGTGACCGACGACCTCACCGTGTGGATCGGCACCAGCCCGCGCTCCCGCAAGGTCGCCGACATCGCCGCGAACCCCGAGAGCCGGGTGGCGTACGCGGTCGAGGACCGGGCGGCGTTGGCGTACCTGAGCGTCTCGGCGACCGTCAGCGTGGTCGACGACGAGCGCGAGCGCGCCGCGAAGTGGGAGGACGGTCTGGCCGCCTTCTTCCCCGCCGGCCCGCTCGGGGACGACTTCGTGCTGCTGAGGCTCGACCCCCTGCGGCTGGAGCTGATGGACTTCACCCGCCGCCTGCACCCGGATCCGTTCGGCCTCGTTCCCGTCGTCGTCGAGCGCCGTGCCGGAATCTGGACGCCGACGCCGCCCGACCGCGCCCCCTGACTCCGACCGGGGCGCTGTCGACAATGCGGCTACCCGGCTCGGAACGCCTCGACGCAGGTCACGCCTGCCGGGCCGGCTGACGCCTCGTGGCGCGTCCCGGCCGGCAGGTCGAGGCGGTCGCCCGGAGCCATCGGCCACCGCTCGTCGCCGCCGAAGAACGTGATCTCCCCGGCCACGCACACGAGGATCTTGTGTTCCGGGTGGGCATGCGCGGCGAACCAGGCGTCGGGGCCGGCGGACCAGCGCTGCGGGTCGAGGCCCTGACCGCGCAGCACCGTCTCCGCCTCCGCGGGCACCACCACACCGTTCGACACGATCACGGGAGCCGGCCGCACCATGCCTGAACGGTAGTACCGCAGGGGCGCGTCCTGCCACGCGGCGACCTCGTCGGACGGGTGCCGGCCGTCCCGTCCGTCACCGGGTCGAATCGGGCCCGTCGCTGGTCCGTTCCAGGGCGGCCAGGTAGTCCGAGGTGGCGAATCGGAACGGCCCGAGAGCAGGAAGATCCCAGGACCGATGGCCGTTGCGGAAATGCTGCCAACCGACCGTCTCGGGGGTCAGCACAATGTCGGCGGTCAGCGGCCAGCAACCCGGGTCTCCGCAGCGACAGCCCATCCACGGCTCGACGGCGGTGTCCGTGCCAGTCGGGAACGCCGCGGGTTTGATGTGGAACTCGACTGTGTCCACCGGACAAAGATATCCGGCGCGTCGGATTGACGTGAACCGGACTTCATCGTGAAGGCTGAACACGACGAGGACTGGCTCGGCTGGCGGTCATCGCGGATCCGGCGGCGCGTCAGGTGGCGATGGTCGCCGAGCGTGATGCCGGATGCGGGATCGGGGCGGACCGACAGGATGGATCAGTCCGTGCATCGCGAGGAGGCTGAAGGCGAATGACGATTCTGGTGACGGGTGGGCGCGGGTCGGTCGCCCGTGCGCTGATCGACGAACTGCTGGCCGTGGACGCACCGGTGCGGGTGGTGAGCCGGGATCCGGCCCGGGCGGACGTGCCGGCGGGGGTGCAGGTCGCAGCGGCCGACCTGGCCCGGCCGGAGTCGATCCCGGCGGTGCTCGACGGCGTCACCGCCGTGTTCCTCTACGCGGAACCGGCGGGCATCGACGGTTTTCTCGACGCCGCCGCAGCGGCGAAGGTCGAACGGATCGTGCTGCTGTCCTCGCTGTCGGCCGAGGATCCCGACACCTCGACCCCGATCGCCCGCCGTCACGTGGTCGTGGAGGAGGCGATCGCGGCGTCCGGGCTGGCGTGGACCTTCGTCCGGCCCGGAGCGTTCGCCACGAACGCGCTGGGCTGGGCGCCATCGATCCGGGCCGAGGGCGTGGTGCGCGGTGCCTACCCCGAGTCCCACTCCGCGCCGATCCACGAGCGGGACATGGCCGCGGTGGCCGCCCGCGCGCTGCTCGAACCCGGCCACGAGGGGAAGCGCTACGCCCTCACCGGCCCGGAGTCGTTGACGGCGCGCGAGCAGGTCGAGCTGATCGGTGCGGCGATCGGCCGCCCCCTGCGCTTCGAGGCCCTTTCGCTCGACCAGGCACGGGCTCAGCTACAGGCGCAGCTGGGCCCCTCCGCCTGGCCCGGGATCGCCGACACGCTGCTGCGGTACCAGGCGGACAGCGACGGCAGGCCGGTCGCGGTGTCGGACACCGTCGGTGCGGTGACGGGCCGGCCGGCGCGTACCTTCGCCACCTGGGCCGCGGACCACGCGCCGGCCTTTCGTTCCGGGCAATAACCATGCCGCACAGCCGGATTGCGCGGGCTCAGGCGGGAAACGACCTGTGCTGTGTTCGACCAACTTGTGGACGCGATGTCCGGTGCCTGGTGGACCTATCTGCTGGTCTGGGGGATCTGCCTGCTCGACGCGGTCCTGCCGGTCGTCCCCAGTGAGACGATGGTCATCACCGGCGGGGTGCTCGCGAGTTCCGGCGACCTCAACCTCATACTGATCATGATTGTCGGGGCCGTCGGGGCGTTCGCGGGCGACAACCTTGCCTACGGCCTGGGGCGCCTGTTCGGTGAGCGCGTCGCCCGCCTGGTCGTCCGGGGACCACGCGGGGAACGGACGCTCGACTGGGCCCGGCGAACCCTAGATCGCCGCGGCGTCACCCTGATCATCGCTGCCAGGTTCGTGCCGGGCGGCCGGACCGCCACCACCCTGGTGGCGGGCACCACGCACTTCGACTATCGGCGGTTCGTGCCGGCGGCCGCCGCCGGCGCCGTCGGTTGGAGCGGCTACAACGCGTTGCTCGGTTTCGTGGGCGGGTCCACCTTCACCGACGCGCCGTGGAAGGGCTTCCTGCTCGCGTTCGGGCTGGCGGGGACGGTCACCGTGGCGATTGAGGGCGGCCGGTGGGTGTGGTCGCGGCGGCATCCCCAGCCGACCCAGCATCCCCAGCCGACCCGGCATGCCCAGGAGGACCGGGCGGCGGGCGACGGCGGGCTGGGCGACGGCGGGCTGGGCGACGGCGGGATGGACGAGCGCGGGGCGGACGAGCGCGGGCGGACGACCGCGGCGCGGTAGGTCAGCCGGCAAGCACGGCGGAGATGCGCGCCCCGGTGGGTCCGTCCAGATCCGACACCGGGATCCACCGGTGGTCGGTGACCTCGTCGAGGCGCAGGTCCACCGTGCCCGGACCCGTGGACCGCAGAATCTGGAAAATGAACCGGAAATCGTAGTGAGTGTGTTCCGGCTCGCCCTTCTCCGGATTCTCGGGAATCGCGTGGACGTCAATGTCGACCGGGAGATCCCGCAGGGGCCGGACGGCCGAGGGGAGAACGCCGGTCTCCTCGGCGAGCTCCCGCAGGGCGGTGGCCGCGAGGGTGGCGTCGGCGTCGTCGACGTGCCCGCCGGGGAAAAGCCAGCGATCGAGGCTACGGTGGCGGACCTGCAGGACGCGAAAGGTCGTGTCCACGGCGACCGCCCCGCAGGTCACGTGGCCTGGCAGGGTGGTGCGGGCGGTGACCGGCGCCGCGGTGGTCGCCAGGTCGAGCAGCGGGATCAGCCCCTCGGCCTCCGCCGGGTACGCGACCAGATAGTCCCGAACCACGGAGATCACCCGATCATTCAATCTGTAATCCTCATTCATCATCAGTACTCATCATCGGTACTCGTCGTCGGCGCGTGGGCGGGGCGGCCGGTCGGGCGGCCCGCGAATCCCACGGCCTCATGATGGCACGGGCTGCGCCATTCCCCGGCGCGGCCGCCGGGCACGCCGCGTTGACGGCCGGGCAACGGGTCGGCGATCGGTCCCGGACATCGCACCGGGTGAGGCGCTCGGGGTGAGGCGCTTGAGAACGAGCGCGTGGGGAGAGATGCCGGGCAGAGGCGTGGTCTCCGTCGTCGCGGGTCGAGGCCCTCAGCGGCCGGCGGGGCCGCCGGCCGCTGAGGGCCGGGCCCGGACGTGCATCCGCTCGCCCTGCGGACCGAACAGGCTGAGCAGCTCGAGCGGAGCGGGGTCCGGATTGCCGAACCAGTGCGGCGTGCGGGTGTCGAACTCCGCCGCCTCGCCCGGCCCGAGGACCAGGTCGTGTTCGCCGAGCACCAGCCGCAGCCGCCCGGACAGCACGTACAGCCACTCGTAACCCTCGTGCACCCGTTGGTCGGGCGGGCACGTCGGGGTGCACGGCGGATAGATCATCTTGTAGGCCCGGGGGCCGCCCGGGCGGCGCGTCATCGGCAGGAAGACGACGCCGTCGCGGACCGTCGGCCGCGGGTGGATCCGGGGATCTCCGGTCGCCGGGGCGTCGACCAGCTCGTCGAGGGTCACCTGGTGCGCCCGGGCGAGCGGGAGCAGCAGCTCCAGGGTCGCCCGCCGCCCGCCGGACTCCAGCCGCGACAGCGTGCTCACCGAGATCCCGGTTGCGGCGGACAACTGGGCGAGGGTCGTCTGGCGCGCGCGGCGCAGGGCCCGCAGCCGCGGACCCACCCGGTCGAGGACCTCGCGCGCCGGCGGCTGCGGGTCGGTGGCGGTCATGCGGCCCATTTGCCGTGCCGGCAAGCCCTGTTGTCAAGTCCGATCGTTGCCGGCATATCCGATCTTGACGGGCCGGGCCGGGTCGTCGCCGGGCCGAGTCGTCGCCGGGCCGGGTCATCGCCGGGTCGGGTCATCGCCGGGTCGGGCCGGGGCGTGGGTCCGGCTCCGGGCCGCCGGCGGCGGCGGCGAGGGCGCGGGTGGCGAGCTCGGCGTAGAGCGCGGCGCCGTCGGGCAGGACGGTCTCGTCGAAGCGGGCGCGGGGGCTGTGGTTGAACGGCGCGGTGTGCGGGTCGGCGTCCGGGGGGGTCGCGCCGATGGCGACGAAGCTGCCGGGCACCTGCGCGAGTACGCGGGAGAAGTCTTCCGAGCAGGCCAGCGGGTGCGCGAGGTCGGTGTAGCGGCGTTCGCCGAACGTCTCCGCGATGGCGCGGGCGGCGAGTGCCGTCTCGGCCGGGTGGTTCACGGTCGCCGGTCGTTCGGGGACGAACTCGACGTCCGCGGTGAGGCCGTGGCCGTCGGCGATGCCTCGCAGCAGCCGGCGAGCGGCCTGCTCGACCAGTGTGGCGGTGTCGGGGGAGAAGGTGCGCACGGTCGCCTCGAAATACGCCTCGTCGGGGATCACGGTGCGCCGGGTGCCGGCCCGCAGGACGCCGACGGTCAGCACCACCGGGTCGAACACGTCGAACCGACGGGTCACCATCGTCTGCAGGGCGAGGACCATCTCGGCGGTGGCGAGGACGGGGTCGTGGGCGCGGTGCGGCATCGAGCCGTGCCCGCCCTCGCCGCGCACGGTGACGCGCAGCATCGCCGACGCCGAGGTGATCGCGCCCGTCCGGCCGCCGAACTGGCCGTGGGGCAGCGCCGCGGAGAACACGTGCAGCCCGTAGGCCGCCGAGACCCGTCGCCCGGAGGCGTCGAGCACTCCTTCATCGATCATCTGCTGGGCGCCCTCCCAGCCCTCCTCTCCGGGCTGGAACATGAACACGACGTCGCCGGGCAGCCGGTCACGGCGCGCGCTGAGCAGGTGTGCCGCGCCGACCAGCATGGCGGTGTGCAGGTCGTGGCCACAGGCGTGCATCACGCCCTCGACGGTGGAGGCGTGGTCGAACCCGGCGCTCTCCTGCACCGGCAGCGCGTCCATGTCCCCGCGTAGCAGTACCGACGGCGCGCGCCCCGGAACCGTCTGGTAGCCGGTGCCGCGTAGGACGGCGGTCACCGAGCTCGCGCCGCGGCCGGTGGTGACCTCCAGGGGGAGGCCGTCGAGGGCGGCGAGCACCTTGTCCTGCGTCCGCGGCAGATCCAGGCCGATCTCCGGCTCGCGGTGCAGGCGACGTCGCAGGTGCACGAGGTCGTCCGACAGGGAACGCGCGTCGTCGAGCACGGACATGGCTGGTCCTCTCGGTGGGCGGGGAGGGAAAGGACTCGGACGCCGGCGAGGTGCGGCGGTGCCCCTGACTCCAGCCTGTACGCCAGTGTGGTGACCCGCGCCGGACAATGATCCGGCCGGGCACCATCAGCGGACCTACGGTAGCCGGGAGATCAGGCGCCTGCGGAGGCAGACCGACATGCACATCGACAGTAGCGACCACCTCGTGCGCGCCATGCCTGCATATTGCAGGCGTGGCAGCACGAATGCAGTCGTGACCGCGATCACCATTCGTGACGTGCCAGATTCGACTCTCGCGGCGTTGAAGGTCAAGGCCGCCCAGAGCGGGCGGAGCCTGCAGGCCTACCTGCTCGACCTGGTCACCCGTGAGGCACGGACGCCGACCCTGGCGGACATGATGGCCCGCCTCGACCGCGAGACGCAGTCCGACGTCGATACCTCGGACATCCTCGCCGCGATCGACGAGGGCAGAAAGCGCCGTTGAGGGGCGGCGAGATGGCGGTCATCGACTGTTCGGCGTTGGTGCGAACGCTGACAGATCACGGCACGGGCGGCGTTGCCGGGCGCCGCCGGCTCACCGGTGTCGCGTCGCTTCTGGCACCCGGCCTGCTCGACTACGAGATGATTTCAGCACTGTTCGGGATGCGCCGGGGAGGCAAGCTGACCGAGCGGGAGACGGCGAAGGCAGTCGCCGACTATCGGCTTCTGCCGCTGGTGCGGCACGAAACCCTGGTTCTGTGGCGGCGCGTCCGTGAGCTGCATCACAACCTCAGCGCCCACGACGCGCAGTACGTCGCGCTCGCCGAGACACTGGGGCTTCCTCCGATCGCCAGCGACGCCCGAATCGCGCGCGGCGGTGTGGCCACCTGCACGATCGAGGTGTACGCCTGACGTCGTCAGTGGGGCGCAGCCAGCTCGCCGGTTCGCGGCGGAAAGACGAGCCGGTGGCCAGGACGCTGGCATGATGCGGCCTCGATCGGTCCGGTCATCGAGTCATCGCTGTGACGGCGTCTGGCCGTCAGCCTCCACTGCCTGGCGGGCCTGATCGGGCACGGTCTCGTCAGATGCGTGGGCATCAGGTGCGTTCCCGTCGGGTTCGTTCGCGTCGCGTTCGCTGGTAGCCGGTTCGTCGGAGTCGGAGTCGGAGGCGGTCTCGTCGGGTCCGTTCGGGACGCCGGCGGCGCGCAGCACCAGGGTGCCGAACAGGGCGACGGCGAGGTTGAGCGCGAACGCCGTCACCGCGATGTAGCCGGCGTGGCCGAGCCCCGGCACGGTCGCCAGCGACCCGCCGAAGTGGCGGGCGGCCGCGCTGTGCTGCGCGTACGCCTCCGCGGTGCCGTAGCACATGCCCACCAGCCAGCCGGCGAGCAGCGCTCGCCGGTGCAGTCGAGGCCGCCACAGGGCGAGGACGACCGCCGGGAACGTCTGCAGGATCCAGACCCCGCCGAGCAACTGCAGATTGATCGAGTTCTGGGTGTCCAGATCGAGGACGAACAGCAGCGCCCCGGCCTTCACCAGCAGCGACGCGACCTTCGACACGGCGGTCTGCTCGGCCGCCGTCGCGCCCGGCCGCAGGTGCCCGACGTAGATGGTGCGGGTGAACAGGTTCGCCGCCGCAATCGACATGATCGCGGCGGGAACCAGTGCGCCGATCGCGACCGCGGCGAACGCGACGCCGGTGAACCACGCCGGGAACTCCCGCTCGAACAGCAGCGGCACCGCCAGCCGCGGGTTCGTGGTGTGCACCCCGGCGGCGATCGCCACGTAGCCGAGCAGCGCGAGGAAGGCCAGCAGCAGCGAGTACAGCGGCAGGACGGCGGTGTTGCGGCGGATGACCTCCCGGCCGCGGGTCGCCAGCACGCCGGTGATCGCGTGCGGATACAGGAACAGCGCCATCGCCGAGCCGAGCGCGAGGGTGCCGTAGGCGAGGAAGTCCTTCGGCCCGGGGATGAACACGGCCGTCGCCGGGCGACCCGACCCGGCCGCGACGGCGTTCGCCGCGTCGAACTTCCGCTCGGCCGCGTCGAAGATCGCGCTGAAGCCGCCGAGCCGGTGCGGGAGGACGACGACGGCGACCAGTACGACGGCGTAGATGAGCAGGTCCTTGGCGAACGCGATGAGGGCCGGCGCCCGCAGCCCGGCGGTGTAGGTGCAGACGGCGAGGATGCCGAACGCCACGATGATCGGCAGGTCTCGGACGATCGGGTTGCCGCTGTTCGTCCCGACGCCCATCACCTCCAGCACCGCCTGCATGCCGACGAGCTGCAGGGCGATGTAGGGCATGGTCGCGACGATGCCGGTGACGGCGACCGCGAGGGCCAGCGCACGCGAGCCGTACCGGCCGCGGACGAGGTCGGCCGGGGTGACGTAGCCGTGCCGGTGCGACACCGTCCACAGCCGCGGCATCAGGACGAAGACCATCGGCCAGACGATGGTGGTGTAGGCGACGGCGAACCAGCCGGACACGGCGCCCGCCGCGTACATCGCGCCGGGCACGGCGACGAACGTGTACGCGGTGAAGATGTCGCCGCCGATGAGGAACCAGGCGACGAACGAGCCGAATCCGCGCCCGCCGAGCCCCCACTCGTCGAGGCTGGCCAGCGGTCCGGGCTCGGTGCGCCGCCAGCGGACCGCGCCGAACCCGAGGATGGCCACCGCGGCGAACAGGACGGTGAACACCGCGAACTCCACCCCGTGGAAGGGGGTGTGAAGCGGCTGCGCGGCGAGCGGAGCACCGCCGGTCGGCGCCAGCCTGGCGCCGCCCCGCGTCACCGGTCCTCCCGGCCGCCGGCGGCGTCCCGTCGAGCCTGATTGGCCTGATTGGCCTGGGCGCCCGCCGCGGCGGGGGGCCGAGTGGCTCGGCCCAGCAGCCACGTGCAGCCGGCCATCCCGGTGGCGCCGAGCAGGAGCCACAGCAGCGTGTACCAGTAGAAGAACGGGAATCCCCACAGCCGCGGCCCGCGCCGCGCGTAGGTGCCGACCAGCAGCAGGGCGACGACCTGCACCGCGAGCACGGCCGCGGCGACGGTCCGTGCGACGAGCCCGCCGGCCCGGTTTGTCCCGCCCACTCCGATTGCCCCGCCCGGCGCCGGCTCGCGGTCCGCCCGGGCGGGCGGCTGCCCCGAACGACGGGCGGCCTGGGGTCGGCGGGCGGCCCGGGATCGGCGGGGGCGTCCGCCGGGATCGGCTGCGCCACGGGCATGCGTCATCCGGCGTCACTCCTGAAGAGAGATTGCGCAGGGGAGTTAGATGACGACTTTAAGTGAGATTCTTGCGGGGTGGAGGGGAGGCGGCCGTAGGGAGTGTGGCCTTCGTGGGGTACTGCACAGGGCGAACGGGGGAGAGTTCCCGTCCCGATCGGATCCCGATCAGTTCGACGCTGTGCTGGCGACGGCCGCGGTGGTCGCGGCGGCGGCCGCCGCCTGTTGCGCCTCCTGGATGACCTTCCGGACGATCGGCGCGACCGGCGTCTGCTCGGTCGCCGCGGCGATGCGGGCCTTGGCGTGGCGGCGGTCGGCGCGCTGCGGAGCGACCACCTCCAGCAGGCGGGACGGCCCGGACAGAGCGAGCACGGTGCCCGTGCGCGGGTCCAGCGGCCCGTCGCCGACCGCGGCCGCCTGCACCCGCTTCACGACCTCGTCGCGCACCTCGCCGCGCAGCACGGGGTGGTGAGTGATCCGCACCACCAGGACCCGGTCACGCCGGCGCCCGAGCACCCCGGTGTCGACGAGCCCGTCGACGACCCGGGACCAGACTCCGCCGACCGCCCCGTCCAGGCGACGGAACTGGTCGGCCGCCCGCCGCCCGCGGACCGTGCCGAGCGCCGCGTGGACGTCGGCGAGCAGCGGGTGCGCGGGACGGGCACCGATCGGCGCGAGCCGCCGACCGTCCTCCGTGACCAGCCCCGCGAGCCCCAGCTCGGCGACGAGCGCGCCGCACAGCGCCACGCCCAGCGGCTGGCGGGAGGAGTTCACCGGAGTCCCGCGGTCCGGGTCGAGCGCGAGTAGCAGCAGGTCCTCGGCGAGCAGCACGGCCGTCGTCCCCCTCCAGGATCAAGCCTCTCCGGGATCGAACCCCAGATCGAACGAGGTGGGATCGAGGTCCCACTCCGCAGGCGAGGATCATGCCCTCGCTGTCGTGAGCGCAATCATCCGTCGCCCGGCCGACAACCGAACCGTTCCGGCTGCACCCGAGTCGGGCGTTAGAGCCAGCCGGACTCCTCGGCGGCGCGCAGGGCCTCCATCCGGTTGCGGGTGCCGGTCTTCGCGATCACGGACGACAGGTAGTTGCGCACGGTGCCCTCGGAGAGGAACAGCCGCCTGGCGATGTCGGCGACGGTCGCGCCGTCGCGGGCCGCGACGAGGACGTCCCGCTCCCGGCCGGTGAGCGGGCTCGCCCCGCCGGCGAGGGTGGCGGCGGCGAGGGTCGGGTCGACGACCCGCTCCCCGCGGGCGACCCGTCGGATCGCGGCGGCGAGGGCCTCGGCGGGCGCGTCCTTGACGACGAAGCCGAGCGCGCCGGCCTCCATCGCCCGGCGCAGGTAGCCGGTGCGGCCGAAGGTGGTCACGATCAGGACCTGGGTCGCCGGCGCGGTGGCGCGCACCGCCGCCGCGGCGGCCAGGCCGTCGATGCCGGGCATCTCGACGTCCATCAGCACGACGTCCGGGCGCAGCGCGCCGACCTCGGCGACCACCTCGTCGCCGCGGCCGACCTGGCCGACGACCTCGATGTCGTCCTCCAGGGAGAGCAGCGCGGCGAGCGCGCCGCGGACGAGATGCTGGTCGTCGGCCAGCAGCACCCTGATCATCGGCGTGCCGTCGCCGTCGGGTCCGTAGGGCCGCCGATCGCCTGCGTGACCTGGAGGTTCGGGGGAGCCGCGGGGGCCGGTGGCGCGACGACGACCCGCAGCCGGAAGCCGGGCGTGGGGCCGATCGCCCCGGACGCGAGGTCGGTCGCGGTCGCGGGCCCGGTTTCGAGCCGGCCCCTCGCCGCCGCGACCCGCTCGGAGAGCCCCGCGAGGCCCGCGCCCCCGCCAGGACCTGCGCCGACGCCAGGGCCCGCGCCGACGGCAGAAATCGCCGCGTCGCCATGGCCTGCGGCGTCGGCGGGGCCGATGCCGTCGTCGACCACCTCGATGCTGCGGTCGTCGACGGTGACGCGCAGGTGCTTCGCGCCGCTGTGGCGCACCGCGTTGGTCACGCCCTCGCGCACCACCCAACCGAACAGCTCCCGCAGGCCCCCGGGCACCTCGTCGACGGACGCGGGCAGCTCGGCCCGGATGCCCGCCGCAGCGAGCACCTGACGGGCCGCGGCGAGCTCGGTGACCAGGCTCACCTCCCGGTAGCCGGCGACGGTGGCCCGCACGTCGGCCAGGCCCTGCCGGCCGAGCGCGGCGACCTCGGCCATTTCGCCGGCTGCGCGCGCCGGGTCCCGGGCCGCGAGCTTTGAGGCGAGCTCCGCCTTCACCGTGATCGTGGTGAGTGCGTGGCCGAGCAGGTCGTGCAGGTCGCGGGCGATCCGCAGCCGCTCCTGTTCCTTGGCCAGCCGTTCGATCTCCCGATGGGCGCGGGACAGCTCGACCTGGTTCCGCGCGCCGGCCCGGACCCCGAACACGATCAGCGCGGCGAACAGCACCGGTCCGGACAGCGACCACAGCGCGCCGCGCGTCTGCCACCACGCGATGTGCTCGGGCAGCCAGGTGTCCACGGTCGCGATCACGAGGACCAGCGGAAGGGACACGACCGGGCGCAGCAGCAGGACCAGGGCGACGGCCAGGTAGGCCGTCATCACCAGACCACCGCCGCCGACGACCGGCAGATACACGATGATGCAGGCCGTCATGGCGGCCAGCACCGGCACCCGCAGTTCCCGCCGGCCGCGGAAGGCGACCAGCGGGACCACCCACAGGTAGAGCAGGCTGAACGCGGCGAGCACGGCGAAACCGATCACGATGATGCCGGCGCCGTCGTGCAGGGCGAACATGTCCGAGACGGCGTAGCCGAGATAGATCAGGAACACGCCGGCGACCCGGCGCCAGCGCCAGGGGTCCATGCCGATGCGGCCCCGCTGATCCGGCGGCCCCGGCTGTGGCAGCGCCGGCTGCAACAGCCAGCGGCGCAGCGCCCCAGCCGTGGCCGCCCGGCCCGCGGCCGAGCCGGACAACCCGGCCGTCGTCCTCACCCCCCGACCCGCCCGGTCCCGGTCCCCACGGCCCGCACGGCCCGCACGGTCCGCTCAGGCTGCTTGGCCTGTTCGGTCCGCTCAGGCTGCTCGGTCCGCCGGAGGATGACGAGTTGCTGGGTCGCCCGGGTCATCGCGACGTAGCGGTCGACCGCTCCTTCGATGCCGTCGCCGAACGCCTCCGGGTCGACGAGGATGACCAGGTCGAACTCGAGCCCCTTCGACAGCTCTGGGGTCAGTGACCGGACGCGGGGCGTCGCCGGGATCGCCGCACCGTCGTCGCCGACGCTGATGACGCAGGCGATCCCGTCGGCCTGCGCGGCGAGCCAGGTGTCGAGGATCGAGCCCAGCTCGGCGACGGATCCGTACACGACGGGGACGCCGCTGCTGCGGATGGAGGTCGGCACGTTGGCATCCGGGAGCGCGGCCCGGATGACCGGCTCGGCCTGCGCCATGACCTCCGCCGGCGTCCGGTAGTTGATGCTCAGGGGGGCCAGCGTGATCCGGTCGAGCCCGATCCGCTTGAGCCGCTCCTGCCACGACTCGGTGAACCCGTGCCTGGCCTGGGCCCGGTCCCCGACGATGGTGAAGCTCCGCGACGGGCAGCGCAGCAGCAGCATCTGCCACTGCGCGTCGGTCAGTTCCTGGGCCTCGTCCACGACGACGTGCGCGAACGGGCCGGCGAGCAGGTCCGGGTCGGCGCTGGCCAGTGCGGATTCGTCGACCAGGACGTCGTGGAAGTCCTCTCCCCGCAGCATCGTCACCAGGCCCATGCCGTACTCGTCGTCGGCCTCGCGCAGGTTGTCGACGACCCTGGCCTTCTGTTCACGTTCGGCGGCGACGGCGGCGTCCCGCTGACGCTTGTGCCGCGCCGCCGCCGGGTCGCCGAGCCGCTGCCGCGCCGCGTCCAGCAGCGGCAGGTCGGACACCGTCCAGGCGCGGGCGTCGCCGCGCTGTAGCTGCCGCACCTCGCCGCGGCTGAGCCAGGGAGCGCATCTGTGCAGGTAGGCGGGCACCGACCACAGGTCCGCGACGAGGTCGGCCGCGTCGAGCAGCGGCCACGCCCGGTTGAAGGCCGCCCGCAGCTGCCTGTTCTGCAGCAGCGACCTGCGGAGCTGGTCGGCCGGGACGTCGTTGCCGTGAGCGGCCTCGTGGGAGTCCAGCAGGATCGTGAGAAGCTCCGCCCAGACCTCCTGGCGCGCTTCGTTGTGTGCGGTACCGGGCGTCGGTACGTCGAACGCCTCAGCCCAGTCGTCGGCGCTCAGCTGGAGGTCGGACCAGTGGGTCGTGACCGTCATCGGCTTGGTGGGCGGCTCCTCGTAGAACCGGACGGCCGTCTCGATCGCCTTCACCAGGCTCGCGGACGACTTCAGCGCGGCCACGTCCGGGTCGGTCTCGATCTCCGCCGCGGCTCCCTCGGCGACGAGATCCCGCAGGGTGCAGGTCTGCACGCCCTCCTCGCCGAGGCCGGGCAGGACGTCGGCGACGTAGGCCAGGTAGGGCCGGTGCGGACCGACGAACAGCACGCCGCCCCGGCGGTGACCGAGCCGAGGATCGGAGTAGAGCAGGTAGGCGGAGCGGTGCAGCGCGACGACGGTCTTCCCCGTCCCCGGACCGCCGTCGACGACGAGAGCGCCGTCGGATCCCGCGCGGATGATGGCGTCCTGATCGGCCTGGATGGTGCCGAGCACGTCGCGCATCCGGGGCGAGCGGTGGCCGCCAAGGCTGGCGATGAAGGCGGACTGGTCGTCGAGCGCGGCGCGCCCGTCGAACCCGTCCGACGCGGGGCCCCGGGCCACTCGCGCAGCGATGGCCTGGGTGCTGAACACCTCGTCCCAGTAGTCGCTGATCAGACCGCGGGTCCAGCGATACCTGCGGCGGCTGGCCAGACCCATCGGGTTGGCGTGGGTCGCGCCGAAGAACGGCTCCGCCGCGGGGGAACGCCAGTCGAGCAGCAGCCGACGACCCGCGCTGTCCGTGAGGCCGAGTCGTCCGATATACAGGGGCTCGGGGTCGTCCACACGGACGATGTGGCCGAGGCACAGGTCCAACCCGAACCGCCGCAGGGTGCGCAGCCGAGCGCTCAGCCGGTGGATCTCCAGGTCCCGGTCCATCGCCGCCTGGCCGATGCCGCCGGGTGCCATCCGCTCGGCGTCGAGGCGGCCGGACAGGTCGGCGATCGACTGCTCAAGGCTTTCCGCGATGGCCGCGAAGTGCCGCTCGTCGCCGGCGATCAGCTTCGGGTCGGCCTTGGGACCGAGGTGGTCGGGAAGGTCGAACGCGCTGGTGGCCAGGGGGTTCACGGCATCAGGTCCGATCTGGGGCTCGTGACCCCGCGCGACCTCGTCGTCGACGACAACACCCGCATTCCGCGACTCTCCTCTTCCGCAGCTTCTGGCCGCAGCTTCTGGCCTCGGCCAGCGATTCTGCGGCACGACCCGGGTCTTGCCGCAAGCCCCCCAGTGTGCTATAGATTAAAAATGGAGGAGAGTGAGTACTGCCTCTCCTAGGTGCGCGTCGGTCAGGTGCGGAGCTGGTCTCGCAGATAGGCCCGGCCGGCGGCCGCGCCGAGCACGACGGTCCACACCGCCAGGGTCACCAGGCCGCGCCCGCCGATCCAGCCGCCGGCGAGCACCGCCCGCCCGGCCTGCGCCGACCAGTACATGGGCAGCAGCTTCACGACGTCGGCGAGCCAGCCCGGGAAGTTCTCCACGGGCACCCAGATCCCGCCGGCCAGCGCCAGCAGGCTGAACACCCCACCGGTGATCGCCTGCATGTTCTCGGGGCGCACGAGGTAGCCGAGCCAGATCGCGAACGCCGCGAGCGGAACCAGGCCGAGCAGGATCGACGCGCCCGCGCCGAGGTACGTCCCGGCCGACAGCCGGACCCCGCGCATCGCGTCGCCGGCCACGAACACCGCGACGATCGGCAGCACGGCCAGGGTGAAGCCGGTGGTCGCCTTGGCCAGCACGTACTGCGGCCCGGTCAGGGCGGTCAGCCGTAGCTGCCGGTTCCAGCCGATGGACCGCTCGGTCGCGATCCGCCCGGCGCTGCCGAGGACGGCGTTCATCGCCCCGAACGACGCCATGCTGATCATGATGTAGGGGGCGACGGCGAGGTCGCCGAGGCGGTCGCCCTCGCTCCCGGCACTGAACGCGCCGAACAGGATGATCGGCAGAAGCAGGGTGAAGATCAGCAGTCGGGTGTTGCGCCAGACCCGGGTGATCTCGGACCGGACGTAGCGGACGTAGGTCAGCACCGCGTCCGCGGTGCCGTTGCCGCCGGCCCGGGTGCCGCCGGTCAGGGGGCCGGCGAAGGTGGCGGCCGGGGTGGAGGCGGCCGTGGCGGAGGCGGCCGTGGGGTCTGCCGCCATGGAGCTGCCCGCCGTGGTGGAGGCGATTGTGGGGTTGCCGGTCACCGGGTGATCTCCTGTCGGGCGCTGGGGTCGGTGGCGTCGTCAGTGGTCAGCGCCACGAAGGCGTCTTCCAGGCCGGCGCCGACGACCTCGATGTCCTCGGCGGCCGGGTGGGCGGCGAGCAGCGCACGCAGGGCCGCGTCGCTGTCGGGGCAGGTGAGCGTGACCGCGTCGCCGCGGCCCTCGACCCGGGCCACCCCCGGCAGCCGGCCGAGCCCGGCGAGCCCGGCCGCGTTTAACCCGCGCAGCGTGGCCCGGATCGTCCGGCCGCCGACGAGCGCCTTGACCTCCGTGGTCGGGCCGTCGGCGATGACCCGGCCGCGGCGCAGCAGGACGATCCGGTCGGCGAAGGCGTCGGCCTCCTCCAGGTAGTGGGTGGCGAACAGCACGGTCCGCCCGCCGGCCGCCCAGGCCCGCATCGATGCCCAGAACGCCCGGCGGCTCGCCACGTCCATCGCGGCCGTCGGCTCGTCGAGGACGATCAGGTCGGGGTCGGGGAGCAGGGCCAGGGCGAAGCGGACCCGCTGGCGCTGCCCGCCGGAGAGCCGGTCGGTGCGGGTGTCGGCGAGATCGCCGACCCCGGCGCGGGCCAGCACCTCCCGGGTCGGCAGCGCGCGGGGGTACAGGGCGCGCACGGCCGCCAGCATCTTCCCCACGGTGATCTCCGGCAGCAGCCCGCCGTTCTGCAGCATCGCGCCGACCAGCCCGGCGGTGCACGCCTGGCGGGGGGAGCGGCCGAACAGCCGGACCTCGCCGGAGTCGGGGCGGGTCAGGCCCAGCAGCATGTCGATCGTCGTCGACTTGCCGGCGCCGTTCGGGCCCAGCAGGGCGACCACCTCGCCCGGGGCCACGACCAGATCGACGCCGTCGACGGCCCGCACGCCGCCGTACCGCTTGCGTAGGCCGGCGAGATGCACGCTGTGTGGCGGCGCGCCAGGCGGCGGTGGGTTCCTCGTCATGGATCAAGGATCCCCGCCGCGCGCCGACGGTCCCAGTCATGACCGTCACCGCTCCCGCATGACAACAGTCATGGTGCCGCCGGCCGCCGATCTCGATTCTTGACACTTGCTGTGATCTACCTAACATGTAGAACTACGTGTTCTAGGTAATCCTCCCCGGATCCGCGGCTGCGTCTGGAGTCGACATGAGCACTGCCTCCCTTTCCGGGCCGGGACCGAACGGCCCGGTGCCCGTGTCGAGTCCGCCGCTCGCCGGACTGCGGGTGATCGACCTGTCGACGACGATGCCGGGGGCGCTGGCGACGCAGTTCCTGGCCGACGCCGGCGCCGACGTCGTCGGGGTCGAGCCGCCGGGGGGCAGCCCGCTGCGCCGCTCGCCGGCCTGGCCGGCTGTCGGCGGCGGCCGGCGCAGCGTCGTCGTGGACCTGCACCATCCGGCCGACCGGGACGTGCTCGACGGGCTGCTCGCCGGTGCCGACGTCGTGGTGACCACGCTGCGCCCAAGGACCGCCCGCCGCCTCGGCCTCGGCCCCGACGACCTCGCCCGGCACAGTCCGCGCCTGGTCAGCGTGGCGATCACGGGCTGGGGTTCGGCCGGACCCTGGGCGGACCTGAAGGGCTACGAGGCCCTGGTCATGGCCAAGCTCGGCATGTTCCACGCCAAGCGGCGGCTGGTCTCCCGGCCCGGCCCGGCATACAGCTCGGTCGCCTTCGCCACCTGGGGCGCCGCCCACACCGCCGTGCAGGGGATCGTGGCCGCGCTGGTCGAGCGGGAGTCGAGCGGGCGCGGCCAGCACGTGGAGGCCGACCTGGTCCGCGGCGTCAGCATGATCGACACCTGGAGCTGGTTCGAGCACCTCGTCGCGGTGCGCTTTCCCGACGCCTACCGGACCGTCGATGCCACCACCCCGGCGGGCGACCCGGTCAGCGCGCTGGTCTACCCGCTGCTCGTGGCGCCCACCAGGGACGGTCACTGGTTGCAGTTCGCCCAGGTCGAGCCCCGCCTGTTCGCGGCGATGCTGGCGGAGTTCGGCCTCACGCCGCTGCTCGCCGACCCGAAGTGGGCGGGACTACCCGTCCTGGAGACCCAGGAGTTACGCACCGAGCTCTGGGAGATCATGATCCGCAAGGTCGGGGAGCGCACCCTCGCGGACTGGCAGCAGGTCTTCGCGACCAACCCGGACATCAACGCCGAGGTGTTCACCGTCGGCTCGGGCGTGCTGGACCATCCGCAGATCCGTCATGACGGCCGCGTCGTCGTCCTCGACACCGCCGAGCACGGCCCGGTCCGCCGCCCCACCACCCTCGTGCACGTCGACGGCGCCCCGCTGACGCCGCCGCGCCCCGCCCCCCGGCTGGACGAGCACGGCGCCGACCTGCGCGCCGAGGCCGCCGCCCGCTCCGCCGGCCCGCCTGCCGCTGACCCGCCTGCGGCCGTCCCGGCTGCCGATCCCGCCGTGTCGGCGCCGGTCGGTCCGCCGCTGGCCGGCGTCACCATCCTGGAGTTCGGGCTGATGTTCGCGGCCCCGTTCGGCACGACCATGCTGGCCGACCTCGGCGCCCGCGTGATCAAGGTCGAGACGCTGGCGGGCGACACCATCCGCCGGATCCTGCCCTTCCCGGAGCTCGGCGCGGTGCGGGTCATGCAGGGCAAGGAGAGCATCGCCCTCGATCTCGACACCGACGAGGGCCGGTGCATCGTGCACGAGCTGGCCCGCCGCAGCGACGTGGTGCTGCAGGCGTTCCGCGCCGGCGCCGCCGCGCGGGCCGGCGTCGACGCGGCCACGCTGCGGGCGGTCAACCCGGACCTGATCTACGTCAACGCGCCGGGATACGGCACCGACGGCCCCTGCGGGGACAGGCCCGCCTACGCGCCGTCGATCGGCGCGGCCACCGGAATCGCGCTGACCGAGGCGCCGAGCGCGGCGAACGCCACCTCGCTCGCGGAGATCAAGTCCGCCTCCGTGCGGATCAGGTCGGCCGCGGCGGTGACCAGCTTGCAGGCCGACGGGCTCGCCGCGCTCGGCGTGGCCTCGGCGATCTCGCTCGGCCTGTTGGCCCGCACCCGTGGCCACCCCCTCGGCCCGATGACCGTCACCATGATCGCGACGGGCATGCACGCGCTGCTGGAGCAGGTCGTCGAGTACGCGGGCCGGCCGGCGCGGCCCGTCGTCGACGAGGGTGGTCACGGCCTGACCGCGCTCTACCGGATGTACCCGGCCGCGCGGGGCTGGGTGTTCCTCGCCTCGCCCACACCGCGGGAGTGGGCGGCGCTCGTCGCCACCCTCGCGGCGGATCCGGCCGTAGAGCTGGCCGCCGACCCCCTTGCCGTCGACCCCCTTGCCGCTGACCCTCGGTTCGCCACGGCCGCCGCCCGCGCCGAGCACGATCACGAGCTGGCCGTCGAACTCGGCCGGATCTTCGCCACCCGCCCCGCCGCCGAGTGGGAACAGCGGCTGACTGCCGCCGACGTGGGCTGCGTCGAGGTCACCGAGATGGACGCGGAGCTGCAGCTGCAGACCGACCCGGCGCTCGCCGCCGAGTACGCCTCGCCGGCCGTGAGCCCCATCTTCGACGACCACCTGCGTATGGGCCCACCGGTGCGCTTTTCCCGGTCGGCCACCCGCAGCCCGGGCGGCTGCCTGGCAGGCGAGCACACCGAGGCCATCCTGCGCGAGCTCGGCTACGGCGACGAGGAGATCAAGGACCTGCGGGCCCGTGCCGTCATCGGCTGACCCTCCGACCGAGGGACGACCAGGCCCCGGAGACAGCAGACCAATCTTGCTGAGGGCGCCACAGCCGCTGGTGGGACGTGGGCGAGTCGTACATCACGTTGTCGCTCATCAATCCTTCTCCGTCTTTCGTCGAGGCCAACGCGTTCAGCCGGCCCGCAGCGGGCCGAGCAGCGCCTGGACGTCCTCCAGCACGCGCAGCGTGTCGTTGAGATGGGTGCAGGTCGACGTCCCGAGGAAGGTCCGGCGTACGAACGGGCGCAGCCCGGCCAGCGGCATCCCGGCGAGCCGGGTGGCGCTCGCGGCGGCGGCCGGGCACTCGACGAACGGCAGCGCGCGGGGCGTGGCCTCGCAGCTCAGGAACGTCGACGTGGCCGTGTCGACCTCGGCGGTCACGGTGTACTCGTGGATGACGGTCGCCACGCCCTCGGGCAGGACGTAGGAGTCCCGGAACAGGGCGTCCACGTGGGCGCGGGCGGCGGAGCCGTCGAGACGGACGTCGACCCGGCGCGCCCGGCGCATGCCGCGCGGGGGCAGCGGCGGCGTGTCGTGCCAGGCCAGCGGGTCACCGGGGCGTTCGAGCGACGGGGCGACCGGACCGGTCACTACGGGTGAGCGGCCGAACGCCTCGACCTCGTTCATGATCGTCCCGCCCGTGGCGAAACCCGCGCACAGGTCCGTGACGTACCGGTAGTCGCCCTGGCGCATCGGCGGGATCGCCGGGGTGCCGGTCTCCCGCGCGTCCTGCGCGGCCGCGCTGTAGGCGTGGCCGGAGACGAGCGCCGCGCCGGGCAGGTCGTCCAGCAGCAGGTAGAGCAGGTCCTCCTCGGCGGCCACGGCCGGGTCGGCCTCGTCGAGCCGGGCGCGGAAGCCCGCGGCGACCGAGTATCCGATCAGCCCGGCCAGCGCCGGGCGCGCCGGGTCGCTGGTGATCTGCCGTAGCTCCCGCCCGGCGGTGAAGTCCACCACGGCGTGCACCATCGCCTCACCCAGCACCTCGGCGCCCGCGGCAGTGCCGCCCGCGCCGTCGCTGCCCGGTCGGGCGTCGGCGGTGCGCAGGTCGCGGCCCCGCGCGACGAGGTGCAGCGGGCCGCCGAACCCCTCGGGGCGCAGCATGTCGATCGTGGTGGTGCGGCGGACCGAGCCGGCCACGCGGGCGGGCGTGCCGCTGGTCGGTTCGTGGATGCCGTGTCGCGGATGCAGGATCCGCAGGGGAACTGTCGTCATCGGCGGCTGCACCTCCCTCTCGATGTGCGTTCCCGAGTCCCGACGAGACCCGCCCGCCGGATGATCCGCCGGGCCCGCCGCGTCCCGGCTGGTGGCCGTGCCCGGGGCTATCCAAATGAAAACGTCTTTTTCGGAGAGTTGTTCCCGTCGGCCCGGCTGTCAACCGGGTGCCGAACCCGGGACGGAGTCCGTCGCACGGGAGCCGTGGGTGGTGGCGGGCTCAGCTCACGCCGGTGGCGGGCCGACCGGTGGACGCGCCGAGGGCGCGGAAGACGAAGTCGGCGACCCGGTCCGCCGTCTCGGTGGGGCGCTCGACCGGCGGGCACAGGAGCTGGCGGTCCAGGGCCCGGCCGAGCACCGCCTGGATCTGCTCGGCGTCGGCCCGCGCATCCGCCCAGGGAAAGGAGCCGTCCTCGACGCCCCGGCGCAGGATCGCCGCGAGGGCCGCCTCCTGGTCGGTCTGGAACCGTTCCCGCTCCGCGGCGAAACCGCGGGCCCGGCGGGTCTCCTCGGAGCTCAGGATCAGCGCGCGGCGCCGGCGGGGTTCCGCGGACATCAGGTGCAGCACGCCGTCGATCCAGCGGCGCAACGCCTCGCGGGCGGTCGTGGCCGTGGCGATCGACGCGGTCAGCTCGGCGGTGACGCGCTCGCAGTCGCGGCGGAACAGCGCCAGCAGCAGGCTGTCCTTGGACGCGAAGTGGCGGTAGAAGGCGCGGGTCGACAGGCCCGCCGCGTGCAGGATGTCGGTGATCGACACGGAGACCCCGCCGCTCGCGAGCAGGCACCGGTACGCGGCGTCCATGATCAGTTCTCGCTCGTCGTCCTGGTCGTCCGGGACCGCCACCGCGCCACCTCCTCGCCGTCGCCCTCGTCGCGTCCAGTCGCGGGTCATGCCCCTCCCGGCCCCACCGCCTCCCGGAAGACCTGGACGATCACCCTACCGACCGTCGGGCCGCCCGCCCGGGTCCGACCCCACCTCCCGGCCGGGGGCCGTCGCGCGGGTCGGGCGCCCGTTTGCCAGGGTGGACGAATGGACCTGCGCATCTTCATCGAGCCCCAACAGGGCGCCTCCTACGAGCAGCAGCTCGCCGTGGCGAGGGCGGCCGAGGACGCCGGCTTCGACGGATTCTTCCGTTCCGACCACTACCTGCGGATGGGGCCGGGCGATCCGTCGCCGGGGCCCTCGGACTCCTGGGTGACGCTGGCGGCCCTGGCCCGCGAGACCTCGCGGATCCGGCTGGGCACGCTCGTCACCTCGGCGACCTTCCGGTTGCCCGGGCCGCTGGCCATCGCCGTCGCGCAGGTGGACGCGATGAGCGGCGGTCGCGTGGAGCTGGGCCTCGGCGCCGGCTGGTTCGAGGCGGAACACACCGACTACGGCATCCCGTTCCCCCCGGTCGAGGAGCGGTTCGACCGGCTGACCGAGCAGCTCGCGATCATCACCGGGCTGTGGGGAACCCCGCCCGGCGAGACGTTCTCCCACGACGGCCGGTACTACCAGCTCGCCGACAGCCCGGCGTTGCCGAAGCCGGTACAGCGGCCCCGGCCGCCGATCATCATCGGGGGAGCCGGGCCGCGGCGCACCCCGCAGCTCGCCGCCACCTACGCGGCCGAGTTCAACGCCGCCTTCGCCCCCGCCGAGGTGGTCGGGCAGCGGTTCGCCCGGGTCCGGGAGGTGGCCGCGGCGGCCGGCCGCGATCCGGCGGACCTCGTCTACTCCACCGCGAACGTCGTCGTCTGCGCGAAGTCGGACGCGGAACTCGCCCGGCGGGCCGAGCGCATCGGCCGCGAGGTCGACGAGCTGCGCACCAACGGCTTCGCCGGCACCCCCGAGGAGATCCTGGCCAGGCTCGCGACCTTCGGCCCCGACGGCGCCGGGGCGAGCCGGATCTACCTGCAGGTCCTCGACCTGGCGGACCTCGACCACCTCGACCTGATCGCCGCCGAGGTGCTCCCGCACGTCTGAGCGGGCGGGCGGCGGCTGCCGGGCCCCCGGCCTGGACCGGCGAGCCTCAGCCTCTCCTGGCGAGCTGGCGGCTCTCGACGGCCGTCTCGGCCGCCGCCGGCTCGGCGAGCAGCCCCCCCAGGGCCGCCGCGACCCGCTCCGAGATGATCGAGGCCAGGCCGTGCCGGGACCAGACGGCGAGCGGCAGGGACGCGGGCTTCGGCAGGTCGTCGCGGGCGATGAGCCCCTCGGGCGTCTGCCCCAGGGTGGCCATCAGGGCGACTCCGAGACCGGCCCCCACGGCCGCCTGGACGCCGGCGAGCTGGATCGCCTCAGCGCCGATCACCGCGGGGATCGCATGCGACGACAGGGCCTCCAACGCGCAGGTGCGCAGCGCGCAGGGATGGTCGAAGGCGACCACGGGCATCGGCTGCGTCGCCGCCGGCCGTCGCCACAGGGGCGAGGAGTACCAGGTCAGCTCCAGGTCGCCGACCGTGGTCGCGCGGGGATCGGTGGCCGGGCCGAGCAGCAGCGCCAGATCGATCCGCCCCGCCTCGAGCCCCTCGCGAAGGTTGGTGCCGCGGTCGATGCGGAAGCGGATGCGGTAGCGGGGCAACGACTGCTCCAGCGCCGCGGCGAGGAAGGGCAGCAGTTGCGCCGCGGCATGCTCCGTCGAGCCGATCACGACGGTCTCCTCGGTCTCCATGCCGAAGCCGTGCAGCGTCTCGTCGTGGATGGCGAGGATCCGGCGGGCCTGGCGGAGCAGGTGCTCGCCGTCGGGGGTCAGTCGGGAGCCGCGTCCCTGGCGTTCGACGAGCACGCGCCCGGTGGCGGACTCGAGCCGGCGCACGTGCTGGCTCACCGCCGCCTGGCTGAGGTGCAGCGACGTCGCGGCCCGCTGGAATCCGCCACACTCCGCGACAGCGACGAAGCTGCGCAGCGGGGCGATGTCCAGTATCCGTCGCATGTCGGTCAGGGTACTGGACATTCATAACCGAACGCGATTGATCGCCATAACGAAGCGTCGTTGGACATCCGGCCGCCGGACCAGCATGCTCATCCCCATGACCCAGTCGACGGCCGTGATGCTCACGTGTTGTCGTTGGCTGGATCTTGCCCGTGGCCAGGCAGCACTCTGTCGCTGACCTGATCGGTCGCTGCGCCGCCGCAGCCAAAGCCGTCGCCCGTTCCGGCGACGCTATGTAGCTATCTCCTTCTTTTTTCGCGTACTTCGGCGCGCCCCGTAGTCCAGCGCGTCCCGTGGTCCAGCGCGTCATTGTGCCGTGTCCGGAACCGGATTCGGTCCGCCGGACGACGCCGTCGTCGTGCGCGCTTCGCCCCCAGACCGGGAAGGTTCCACCATGCCTGTTCGCACGCTCAAACTGGGCGCCGTCCTCATCGGCGTCGGCGGTCCGGGGCAGCACAACACGTGGCTGAACCCCGAGATCCCGGGCGACGCCAGCGTGGATGTCCGCTGGTACATCGCCCGCGCCCAGGAGGCGGAGGCGGCAAGGTTCGATCACGTCTTCATCGTCGACAGCCAGTTCATCACCGCGGACTCGCCGAACCACTACCTCAGCCGGCTCGAGCCGTTGACGCTACTGTCCGCGATCGCCGTTCACACCCACCACATCGGCCTGGTCGGAACGATCACGACGTCCTACAACGAGCCCTTCAACGTCGCCCGCCGCCTCGCCTCGCTCGATCACATCAGCGGCGGCCGGGCCGGCTGGAACGTCGTCACCAGTGGCGACTCCGGAACGGCGGGCAACTACAGCCGCGACGAACACTTCGACTATCCGACCCGATACGGACGAGCGATCGAACACGTGCGAGTCGCGCAGGGGCTGTGGGATTCCTACGAGGCAGACGCCTTCCCCCGCGACAAAGAGCGGGGAGTGTTCTTCGATCGTAGCCGTCAGCATGCGCTCAATCACGCCGGCGAATACTTCTCCGTGGTCGGACCACTGAACCTGGAGCGCACTCCCCAGGGTCAGCCGGTCATCTTCCAGGCGGGCGACTCGGAGGAGGGCCGTGATCTCGGCGCGACTATCGCCGACGCAATCTTCACGCACTCGCAGACGCTCGAGCAGGCGCAGGCATTCCGGACCGAGCTGCGGGCTCGGGCGGCCGCCAAGGGCCGCGACCCGGAGAACCTGCTCATCGTTCCGGGGATTTCCCCGATCATCGCCGACACCGATGAGCAGGCCCGCGCCAAGGAGGACGCGATCCTCGGCGAGGGAAGCTTCGACCGGGCCCTGGCCGAGCTCGGCCGGCCCTTCGGCTGGCACGACTTCTCGCAGTACGACCTGGACGCGCCGTTCCCCGAGGTCGGAGATGTCGCCGAGCGCAGCTTCCGCACCCACGCGGAGGCGATCACGAAGCTGGCGCGGGACAACAGCCTGACGCTTCGCCAGGTGGTCGAGCACCAGTTGCGGGCGCGCCGCTCGCCGTTCGTCGGCTCGCCCCTGACCGTCGCGAACGAGATCGAGCGGTGGTTCACCGCCGGCGGCTTCGACGGCGTCAACATCACCGTGAACGCGCCGAGCGAGTTCGCGCGCTTCACCGACCAGGTCCTGCCGATCCTGCGTGAGCGGGGCGTCGTGCGCAGCGAATACGAGTCGACCACCCTGCGCGGCAATCTCGGCCTGCCGATTCCGGAGAACAGATACACGGCGGCCCGCCGCCAGGCGCAGTCCGCCGGCGACGCGCAGTCCGCCGGCGAGGTGGAGGTCGCCGGCGAGGTGGAGGCCGACAGTGCGCCTCCGGCGCTCGTCTCCTGAGCCGCCGCACATTCCCGTCGAAATCCGAACACAGCACGAACCCGAACAGAGAAAGAAGACGATGACCTCCGAGCGACACCTGCCATCCGCCCGCCGTACGAGACGCGGCGCCGTCCTCGGGGCCCTGCTGGCCCTCGCGGCCCTCGTTCTCAGCGCCTGCGGTTCCGGTTCCGGTGCCGGTGCCGCCGCCGCCGCCGGCGGCGGCGGCGGAGGCGGCAAGACTGCCACCCTGAAGTGGGCCTCCTCCTTCTTCCCGGCGCACTGGGATCCGGTGGTCGGGGGCAGCGGTGCCCAGTTCCGCATCCTCGCTCTGCCGTATGCCGCGCTGACGAGGACGGACGCGAAGGGCGACGCGGTCCCGGATCTGGCGCAGAGCTGGACCTACAACAGCGCCGGCGACGAGATCACGTTCCACCTGCGCCCGAAGCTGACCTTCAGCGACGGCACTCCGGTGAATGCCGCGGCGGTCAAGAACGCCATCGACCGGGCCAAGTCGCAGAAGAACTCGGCGCTGTTCGGCGACCTCACCTCGATCAAGTCGGTCACCACCAGCGGCGACCTGGACGTGGTCGTCCACCTCACCCAGGTCGATCACCAGATCCCGCTGCTGCTCGGTGAGCGCGTGCTGCAGATCGCGAGTCCCAAAGCCGCGGCGGATCCGGCGAAGCTCGACCAGAATCCGGTCGGCGCCGGACCGTTCGTCGTCACGCAGTTGATTCCGGGCACGAAGGTCCTGCTGAAGAAGAACCCGAACTACTGGGACGCCAAGAACATCCACATCGACAACGTGGAGCTGGTTTCGGCGCCCGACGTGTCGACGGTCGTCTCCGGCCTGCAGACGGGCGTCTACAACTTCGCCGACCTCGCCCCGAGCCAGGCGAAGGCCGCCAAGGCGGCCGGCCTCGACGTCTTCGTGCAGCCGGGCTTCAACGCCTCGAACATCAGCCTGAACATCAACAAGGAGCCGTTCAACAACCCCAAGGTCGTCGACGCGGTTCGCTACGCCACCAACCGGCAGGAGTTCGTCGACAAGCTCACCTTCGGGTACGGCAAGCCGACCAACCAGCCCTTCCCGCCCGGGTACATCGCCTACGACGAGAAGTCGGCGAACCTGTACCCCTACGACCCGGCGAAGGCGAAGCAGCTGCTCGAGCAGGCCGGCTTCAAGCCGGGCCAGATCAAGCTGGACCTGGTCATCTCGAAGGAGGACCCGGCGGCGGAGATCGTGCAGTCGCAGCTCGCGGCGGTTGGGATCACCATCACCATCAAGATCAACAAGAACTGGGCGACGCCCTTCTTCGCCAAGGATCTGACGCTCTCGCTGTACGGCACGACCGGGCGTGACTCGGCCGCTCAGACGCTCACGGCGCACTTCGGGCCGGACGGCCCGTTGAACCTCAGCTCGCCCTACGAGCCGGACGGCTTCGAGGCCGCGATCGCCAAGGTCCGCCAGACGCCGCTGGACGCGCCGGACTACCCGCAGATCCTGCAGGCGGCCACCCGCGTGGGCCTGCAGAGCAAGGCGCTCGTCTTCACCTACTCCAGCCCGAACCTGTTCGTCAAGAACAAGGCGATCTCCGCGCTGCCCGCCAACCCGGCCCACATCGACTGGACCGGCGTGACCATCGGCAACTGATCTCGCCGATCCACGCATCTCGCCGATCCACGCATCTCGCCGATCCACGCATCTAGCCGATCATCCACGCACGCCCATCAGGCCTGAAGAGAGGAGGCAACCCATGGCGGTGAGCACGGCTGACCACGCGGCCGTTGCCGACCCGGGCGTCGCGCTCGCCGCCGCCAGGGCGCGGCGGGCCGCCGGCCGCGTCCTGGTCACCCTCGCCCGCTCGGTCGCGATCTTCGTCCCGGTCTTCCTGGTGGCGACCTTCCTGACCTTCGCCCTGCGGGCGCTCAGCGGCCTGAGCCCCGCCAGCATCCAGCTCGGGGAGAGCGCCACCCCGGACGCGGTCGCCCGCATCGAGCACCAGTGGGGCCTGGACCGCCCGTTCCTCGCCCAGTACTGGAGCTGGTTCACCGACATCCTGCACGGCCAGCTCGGCGCGAGCTGGTCCAACGGCACGAACATCGCCGAGCTGATCAGCAACGGCCTGGCCATCAGCCTGTCGGTGGTGACGCTGGCACTGATCATCGGCGTGGTCTTCGGCTTCGGGCTCGGCACCCTGGCGGCGGTGCGCCGCACGACCTGGATCGACCGGGCGATCACGGGCTTCCTGACGGTCTTCTCGGTGATGCCGCCCTTCGTGGTCGGCATCGTCCTGGTGACCGTCTTCGCCGTCGGGCTCGGCTGGCTGCCGGCCGCGGGCTACGTGCCGGCGAGCGTGGGGACGTGGCCGTGGTTCACCCACATCCTGCTGCCGGCGCTGGCGCTCAGCCTCGACCCGATGGCCGACGTCGCCCGCCAGTTGCGCTCCGGTCTCATCGCGTCCTATCAGGAGAACTACGTGACCGGCGCGATCGTGCGCGGGCTCAGCCCGCGGCGGATCTTCTTCCGGCACGTGCTGCGCAACGGGGTGGGGCCGGCCCTGAGCGTGCTGGGCTGGCGGTTCCCCACGCTCATCGGCGGCTCCGTGGTCACCGAGTGGATCTTCGGGCTGCAGGGCTTCGGCCGGTTCGCCAACGACTCCGCACAGGCCGGGGACGTACCGGCGGTCCAGGGCGTGCTCGTCGTCTCGATCGTGCTGGTCGTCACCTTCAACCTGATCGTCAACATCGTCCTGGGCCGGGTCACCCCGGCCTCGCAGCGGGGGGTGTGACATGGTCCGTCGCGTCCTGGCGCTGCCGACCGGCCGGCTCGCCGTCGGCATTCTGTCCCTGATCGTCCTGCTGGCGATCCTCGGCCCGACCCTGGCTCCCCACAACCCGCTGGGGACGAGTGCACTGACCCTGACCGGCCCCTCCTGGGAGCACTGGCTCGGGACGGACTACCTCGGCCGGGACGTCTTCAGCCGGCTGCTCGCCGGGTCACGCACCAGCGTGCTCGGCTCGGTCGAGGTCGCGCTGATCGCGCTGACCGTCGGCGTCGTCCCGGGCATCCTGTCGGTGTACTTCGGCCGGGTGTTCGAGTGGCTCACGCTGCGGATCGCCGACACGCTCATCGCGCTGCCGTTCCTCATCTACGCCGTGGCCGTCACCGCGCTGCTCGGCAACGGGATTCCGCAGGCGATGTTCACCGTCGGCGTGCTCGTCTCCCCGCTGTTCTACCGGGTCGCGCGGGCGGCGACGCTGGCGGTCGCCCGCTCGCAGTACGTCGAGGCGGCGCTGATCTCCGGCGCGTCGATCGGCTGGATCGCGCGCCGGCACGTGTGGGGGAAGGTGCTGCCGCCCGTCGCGGTGGCGCTGGCCCAGACGATCGGCGTCGGCTTCGTCGTCGTCTCCAGCCTGAGTTTCCTCGGCATCGGGGTGCAGCCGCCGGCGCCGACCTGGGGTGGCCTGCTCGCCTCCGACCTCGGCTACCTGTCCTACCAGCCGTGGGCCCCGGCTGTCCCCGCCCTGCTGATCATGGCGACGGTGTGGGGCAGCAACCTGCTGGCCGACGCGATCCGTGACGTGTCCGGGGAGGCGGGCCGCGCGCTGCTGCACAGCCGCCGGGCGCGCGCCCGCCGCCTCGACCCAGCCGAACCGATTCCCGCCGGAGGCGTCGCCCCATGACGAGAACCCGTTCCAATGCCACGGTCACCGCCACGGTGCCCGCGGCGCGTCCGGCGGACCCTCCCGCCGCGCACTCGCCCGCAGTGGACGTGCCTGCCGTGGACCCACCGGCCGTGGGCTCGGGGGATCCGCCGGCCGCCCAGGCCGCCGTGCTGGCGGTCCGCGACGTGCGGATCCGCGACGACGTCAACGACCGCGAGATCGTGCACGGCGTCTCGTTCGAACTCAGGCCCGGCCGGGCCGTCGGCATCGTGGGGGAGTCGGGCAGCGGCAAGACGCTGACCTGCCGCGCGATCCTCGGCATCCTGCCGGCGCACTTCGCCGTGGCCGGTGGGTCGATCGAGATCGCCGGGCGCGACATCGCCCGGCTGACGACCCCGCAGTGGACGGACCTGCGCGGATCGACGATCAGCGCGGTGTTCCAGGACCCCGCCTCCTACCTCAACCCGTCCCTCAAGGTGGGAGTGCAGATCGCGGAGGTCATCCAGGTCAAGTCCGGGCTGCGGCGGCGCGACGCGCGTCGCCGCGCGCTCGAGCTGCTGACCGCGGTGCACCTGCGCGACCCCGAGCTCGTCTACGACCAGTACACCTACGAGCTGTCCGGCGGGATGCTCCAGCGCGTCCTCATCGCCACCGCGATCGCCGCCGACCCGCAGGTGCTCATCGCCGACGAGGCGACCACCGCCCTGGACGTGACCGTGCAGGCCGAGATCCTCGACCTGCTCGCCGACCTGCGGGAGCGCCGCGGCCTCGCGCTCGTCGTCGTGTCCCACGACCTCGCCGTCGTCGCGCAGGTCTGCGACGAGGTGCTGGTGATGCGCGCGGGCGAGGTCGTCGAGCACGGGGCGACCGCGGACGTGCTCTACCACCCGCGCCACGAGTACACCCGCCTGCTGATCGCCGAACACGAGCAGTACGGCCTGGACCGCTACCTGGCCGACACCGACACCGACACCGGCGCCGGCGGCGGCGGCGAGCAGCGGAAGGAGCTGGACGGTGTCCGCTGACGGCCGGCCGGTCCTGGAAGTCGCCGATCTCGAGGTCCATTACGGACTGCGGCGGCGCCGGCGTCGGGTGCTGCAGGGTGTCTCGCTGTCGGTGGCCTGCGGCGAGACCGTGGGCGTGATCGGCGAGACCGGCTCGGGCAAGTCGACCTTCGCCCGTGCGGTGCTCGGCCTGGTGCGGGCCTCCGGCGGCCGGATCCTCATCGACGGCGAGGACGTGTCCCGGTACTCCCCCCGGCAGTGGCGCGCGCTGCGTCGCCGCGGCGTCGTCCAGTACGTGTTCCAGGATCCGCTGCGCAGCCTCGATCCCGACCTGCCCATCGAGGAGTCCCTCATCGAGCCGTTGCTCGTCCAGGGCGTGGGCCGCAAGGAGGCGATCGAGCGCGGGCGCGCCTACCTCGCGCGCGTCCGCCTGGACAGCGAGCTGTTCGGCCGCCTGCCCGGGGAGCTCTCCGGCGGCCAGCGCCAGCGCGTCGCGGTGGCCCGCGCCCTGGTCACCGAGCCCGCGCTGATCATCCTGGACGAGCCGGTGAGCGCCCTGGACTCCGCCAACCGGGTCGGAATCCTGGAGATCCTCAAGGAACTACGCGACGCCGGCGTCGCACTGATCTTCATCTCGCACGACCTCGGCTCCGTCGCCGGCGTCGCCGACCGCGTCGCGGTGCTCTACCAGGGCGAGTTCGTCGAGGTGGGGGACGCCCGCGCGGTCATCAGCGCCCCCCGACACCCCTACGCCCGGCTGCTCGTCGGTTCGGCGCCGACGCTGCGCTCCGCCGCCGCCAGCCGGGCCGAGCGCGACGCGCTGCGCGCCCTGCTGCACGCCTGACCCCGGTCCGGCCTGACCCCTGACCAGGCCGGACGTCATCCGTCAGAAGGGAACCCGACATGGCCCGCACGCTCCATCTCGCCCTGAGCGCCTACGGCGTCGGCGGCCCCGGCCAGCACGGCCTGTGGAAGGACCCGCGCGTCCCGAACAACGCCAGCGTCGACATCAACTACTACATCCGCCAGGCGCAGACCGCCGAGCAGGCGCTGTTCGACGCGTACTTCATCGTCGACAGCCAGTTCATCAACGCCGGCTACCCGGCGCACTACCTCAGCCGGCTCGAACCGCTGACGCTGCTGTCGGCGGTCGCGACCCACACCCGCCACATCGGCCTGATCGGTACGGCGAGTTCGACGTACAACTCGCCGTTCAACCTCGCCCGCCGGTTCGCCTCGCTGGATCACATCAGCGGCGGGCGCGCCGGCTGGAACGTCGTGACCAGCTTCGACACCGGCACCTCGCGTAACTACGGGCTCGACGAGCACCTCGACTACGGCACCCGCTACGGCCGGGCGCTCGAGGCGGTCGAGGTCGTGCGCGGGTTGTGGGACTCCTACGAGCCCGATGCCTTCCCCGCTGACGTCGAACGCAACCTCTTCCTCGACCCGACGAAGCTGCACGCCCTCGATCACGTCGGCGAGCACTTCAAGGTCGCCGGGCCGCTCAACCTCGACCGGTCGCCGCAGGGTCAGCCGGTCATCTTCCAGGCGGGCGTCTCCGAGGAGGGCCGCACCCTGGCCGCCCACGTCGCGGAGGGCATCTACGCCCCCGGGGGGTCGCTGGCGGAATCGCAGGACTACTACGCCGACATCAAGCGGCGGGCCGCGGCGCTCGGGCGCGATCCCGACCACGTCGTCATCCTCGTCGGCGCCAGCCCCGTCGTCGCCGCCACCGACGCCGACGCGCACCGGCTCTCGCGCGACATCTTCGAGGCCGACAACGACTTCGACCGCAAGCTCGGCTTCCTCGGCCGCAGCTTCGGTGCCTACGACTTCAGCGGGCACGACCTCGACGCGCCGTTCCCCGACCTCGCGCACCTGGCCGAGAAGGGCGGGCGCACCCGCGGCCTGGAGATCGTCCGGCAGGCCCGCGACGAGGGGCTCACCCTGCGGCAGGTCGTCGAGACGGTCACCGAGTACGCGCCGTCGCCGTTCACCGGCGCGCCGGACACCGTCGTCGACGCGATCGAGCAGTGGTTCACCACCGGCGCGGCCGACGGGCTGAACCTCCGCTTCCGCACCCACGACGACCTCGAGCGCTTCGTCGCCGACGTCGTCCCGTCGCTGCAGAAGCGCGGCCTGTTCCGCACCGAGTACACCGGCGACACGCTGCGGGACAACCTCGGCCTGCCGATCCCGGTCAACCGCTACGCGCGCGAGCGCGAGACCGCGGCCGCACAGGCCTGAGGAGGACCACCATGACGGAGTATTCGGCGGACCAGGCTCCCGCGGGCCTGGCCGACTCGGACCTGGCCTACTCGGCCACGGGTGGGCGCGACGTCCACACCGTGCACTTCCCCACCGCCACGCCGCCGACCGAGGTCGACGTGCTGATCGTCGGCGCCGGCCCGGTGGGCCTGTCGGCGGCCGTGGAGCTCACCGCCCGGGGGGTGCGGGTCGCCGTCGTCGACCGCGCCCGCACCGCGACGCTGGTCCGGGCCGGCGCGATGGGCCACAGCCCGCGCACGGTGGAGCACTTCCGCCGCTGGGGGCTGCTGCAACGGATCCGCGACGAGTGGACCTTCCCGCCGGAGTGGAACCAGGGCATCCGGCTGGTCACCTCGCTCGTCGGTCACGAGCTCCTCGCCCCCCGCCGCCCGTCCTTCGCGGGTTCGGCCGGCGGTGGCCACTCGGCCGCGGAGGCGCTGCGCCGTCCGCAGAGCGCGCTGCAGCGGGTCTTCCTCGACCACCTCGACCGGCGCGGCGTCGGGGTGGCCGGCGGCTGGCGGCTGGTGGCGCTGCGGGAGAGCGTCGACCGGATCGAGGCCGACGTGCTCCCCGAGGATGGTGAGTCCGGCGCGCGGCGCACCATCCGGGCGCGCTACCTGCTCGGCGCGGACGGTGGCAGCAGCACCGTCCGCCGGCTCGCCGGCATCGAACGCGACGGCGCCCACGCCACCGAGAAGCGGCTGCGGCTCATCGTGCGCACGCAGGACATCTCCGACCGGGTCGGCCCGGCGCCCAGCGGTACCAACATCGTGTTCAACCAGCGGGCCGCCGGCTTCCTCGCCGCGGTGAGCACCCGCGAGTGGCGCGTGTACGCCGGGCCGTACCCGCTCGACCACACCCCCACCGAGGCGGAACTGCTCGACTCCGCCCGGGCCGCCTTCGGGTTCGATCTCGACCTGGAACTGGTCTCGTCGACGACCTTCTACGACGCCACCCGGATCGCGCGGACGTTCCGCCGCGGGCGGGTGCTGCTGGCCGGCGACGCCGCGCACGTGCGCACCCCCGGCGGCAACCTCGGCGAGGGCTTCGGCGATGTGGTCAACCTCGGCTGGAAGCTCGCCGCCGTGCTCGCCGGTCAGGCCCCCGAGGAGCTGCTGGACTCCTACGACCAGGAGCGCCGCCGGCACAACTGGCGGATCGCCGAGCACGCGCTGGAGCGTTCGCGGCACTCGCACGCACTGCTGGCGGAACTGCGCCGGCTCGGCATCCCCGACGACGCCGACGACAGCCCGCAGGCCGAGGCGCGCCGCGCCGAGATCCGCGCCCGGATCAGCCAGGGCGCTCTCGGCGCGCCCGGCGTGACCTTCGACGAGCGCTACGACGCGTCGTCGGCGATCTGGTACGAGGACGGCCAGCTCGACGCCGAACCACCGTGGCGTGCGGACGTCTACCAGGACGACCCGCGGCCGGGACACCGCGCACCGGACGGCTTCGTCGACCCCTACGGCGGCACCCTCTACGACCGCATCGGCAACGGCTTCGCGCTGCTCGTGCTGTCCGCGGACCGGGAGGTGGAACGGGCCCTCGTCGCCGAGGCGCTCGTCCGATCGCTGCCGTTCACGGTCGTCCACCTCACCGACCCGGCGGTGCGCGCGCTGTACGGCGCCGACAACGTGCTGGTCCGCCCCGACCAGCACGTGGCCTGGCGCGGCGCCGAGCTTCCCACCGCCGGCGCCGGCGCCGTCCTCGACCTCGTCCTCGGTGCCGGCCAGGTGATCGGTGCCGGCCAGGTGATCGGCGTCGAGCAGGTCGTCGGCGTCGAGCAGGTCGCCGTCCCTGCCGGCGCGACCGCATCCGCTCGATCCTGAAAGGCGTCGGTATGACCGCTGAGTCCGCCACTGCCGAGTCCGCCACTGCCGAGTCCGCCACCGGCGGATCCGCTTCGCCGCGCTTCCGGCTCGGCTTCCTCACCCACGTCCAGGGTCCGGGCGACCTGGCAGCCACCTACGACCACGCGCAGGAGCTGTTCGTCGCCGCCGACGAACTCGGCTTCGACGTCGGCTGGGTGGCCCAGCACCACGTCTCCCTGGGCGGCGGTGGGCTGCCCTCACCCTGGACGTTCCTGGCCTACGCCGCCGCGCGCACCCGGCGCATCCGGCTCGCCACCGCGATCACGATCCTGCCGCTGGAGGACCCGGTCCGGTTGGCCGAGGACGTGTCGGTCGTCGACACGCTCAGCGGCGGCCGGGTCGAGATCGGCGTCGGCAGCGGTGGCAGCGAGCTGGAGTACGCCGCCTTCGGCCGGGACGTGGGTCGCCGGCGCGAGCTGACCAGCGAGGGGCTGGCGGTGCTGCGCAAGGCGCTTGCGAACGAGGAGGTCGGCGCGCCCGGCTTCACCATCCAGCCACCCGCTCGGGACTTCACCGACCGGATCTGGCAGGGCGTCTTCAGCGGTCCGGGTGCCGAGTACGCCGCGGCCTCGGGTTCGAACCTGCTGCTCAACCGCGCCGCCTACGGCTACGACGAGCCCACCGACACCGTGCAGCGGCCCTGGGCCGACGCTTACCTCGCCGCGTGGAACCGGCCGCGCCCGCCGCGCATCGGACTGTCGCGGTTCATCTTTCCCGCGGCCGACCGGCGGACCGCACTGGCCCAGATCGGGCCGCACGTGCTCGCGGCCGCACGACGGTTCTCCGAGCACGACGCCTTCCCGAACGGACACAGCGCCTTCCCGAAGGGAATCGACACCGACGAGGCGCTGCGCCGGTTCCACTCCTTCTACGGCCATCCGGAGGAGATCGTCGCGCAGCTGCGGCAGGAGCGGGTCCTGCCGGTCGCCACGGATCTGATCGCCCAGTTCAACCCGGCGGTCCTCGACCACGATGTGGCGATCCGGGCGCTCGAACTCATCGCCACCGAGGTCGCACCCGCCCTGGGCTGGAAACCCGCCTCCCCTGCCGCGCCCGCACTGGCCGGAGCCTGACCCCGATCACTGGGGCCGACGCCGCTGCTTGGACGTCCACCGCTCACCTCGCCGTGATCGTCGCCCGAGTGTCGCCGGCCGCCGGGGCGAGCAGGGCGAGCTCCTGCGCGGCGGCGGCGAAGCGTGCCCCGCCCAGCCCGGCCGGTCCACGGGCCGGATCGAACCCGTCGACATCCTCGACGTCGCCGGCGCGGTCGACGTCGCCGCTCGGGACGGCCGAGGTCGCGGCGAGGGCCCGCAGCCGGCGGGACGCCTCGGCGCTGCCGGCCCGGCCGGCCATCGCCGCGTGCAGGGCGGCGCGCAGCCGGTCGGGGGTCAGCCGCTTCGCCGGCAGGCTGACCCCGGCGCCGGCCTGGACCACCCGGCGGGCGACCTCCGGCTGGTCGCGGCCGAACGGCACCGCGACGATCGGCACCCCCGCCGCCACCGCCTTGTGGACGATGCCCATCCCGCCGTGGCAGACGACCGCCGCCGCCCGCTCGAGCACCGGACCGTGCGGGACGAACCGCTCGGCGCGCACGTTGGCCGCCGCCGGCAGGTCGACCCGGCCGTGGGCGTCGGCGAGGGTGACGAGCACCCGTACCGGTTCGTCGCGCAGCGCCTCGACGGCCACCTCGGCGAGCCGCTCGTCGCCCTGGTAGTCGGTGGACATCGTGACGAGCACCCAGGGGTCGCCGGGCTCGGCCAGCCAGTCGGGCACCGCGGCCGGCGGGTCCCAGACCTGGGCGCCGACGAAGCAGACGTTCGCCGGCGCGTCCACCCGCGGGTACTCCAGCGGGTCGCCGGCGAGGACCAGCAGCCGGTCGGCGCTGAGGAAGTGGTCCAGCGGGTTCGTCAGCGCGGGCAGGCCCGCCCCGGCGCGCAGCGCGTTGAGCGGCGGCAGCATCGCCTTGCCGTACTGGCGGATCACCAGCGGCCACAGCGCCCGGTCCCGCACCCAGCCGAGGGGCCCGCGGGCCGGGGCGAGGCCCAGCCCGTACGGCGGGATGCCGCGTCCGGGCAGCGCGATGAGGGACGGCAGCGTGATCGCCCACGGCCGGCCGGACGCCTGCGCGGCCACCGCGGCGCCGTAGGCGTTGGTGTCGACGAGGACGACATCGGGGTCGACGGCGTCGATCGCCGCGGTCAGGTCGGCCCGTTCGAGCGGTCCTCGGGCCATCAGCCCGGCCAGCGCCAGCCGGAGCTGGTCGGCGCCGCTGCCGGCGGCGTCGTCGCGCACGACGATCTCGTCGATGCGCGGATCGAGAGGTTCGGCGTCGAGACCGGCGCGCCGGGCGGTGTCGACGAGCGCGGCACCGACGCGCAGCCGGACGTCGTGGCCGCGTTCCTGGAGCGCGAGCAGGCCGGGGACGAGGGGAAACAGGTGCCCGGCGGCGGTTGAGCAGTGGACGAGGTAACGCGTCATGGCGGTCTCCTGGCGTGGCGGGGTCTGGCGTTGCAGGGGTCTGGCGGGGNGGGGGAGCGGAGGAGGGCGTGCGACATCCACCGCCGACTCCCGACCTGTGCCGGGCTGCGGCGGCTGTCGGGCCTGCGGCGGGCATCGGGCCTGCGGCGGGCATCGGGATCGCTGGCGGGCGTCGGCGCGGACGTCGTCGCCGCGCGGTCTGACGGACGAGCCCCCGGTTATCCAGAGGCTTCCGGGCCCGATCTATCCCTCTGGATGAGCGGGACGGTGGGCGGGCGAGTGGGCGGGAAGGCGGGCATGGTGGCGGCAGGCCGAGACGAGGTCGGCGACGGCCGCGCGCGCGGCGGCCACCGACAGGTCCTGGTCGCGGCGTAGGACGAGCCAGAGTTCGACGCCGCAGACGGCGGCGAGGCGGCCGGCGAGGTCGTCCCGGGCGGCGGGGGGCAGGGGATCGAGGTCGGCGGCGAAGACCGCCTCGATCCACTCCCGGTGGGCCCGTCGGCCGGCGTCGGCGCTCTCCTTCAGCGCCGGGGAGGCGTCCTGCTGGTGCAGGGCGCGTTCGGTGATCCGCCCCCACTGCTCGTAGTGCCGGGCCAGCCGGTCGGTCACCCCGGCGAGGTCGTCGCCGGCCGGGCGGATGTCGCCCGGGTCGCCGCGGGTGGCGGCGATCTGCGGCACGATCCAGCCGTTGACGGCTCGGACGAGGCCGTCCTTGGTCCCGACGCGGCGGATGACGGTCTGCAGGCCGACGCCGGCCCGCTCGGCGACCGCCGGCAGGGTGATGTGCTCGAACGAACGATCGACGAAGAGCTCGGTGGCCGCGCGCAGGATCCGCTCGGTGTTCGCGTCGGTGGTCTCGGCCCGCCGGCGCTGCCGGTACGTCCGGCTCGGCTCCGTATTCACGGTATGAACCATACCGCGAAATTGCCGCCCAAGGGTGTCGTATGCACGTCAGAGGTGGTGGAACGGAGGTGGTGGTGCGTGGAAGGTTCCCGTTTGTGCTCCCGGCCACTATGAGCCGCATCACATCTACCGCTGACGTGAGATGGAGGCACTAGCCTTCCAGCCGTGACGACTTCCGACACCACCGCCGGCACCTCGCCGCCCGGGGCCGATGACGTCCCCACCGTGTCCGGTTCGGACAACTACAAGTGGATCGCCCTGTCGAACACGACCATCGGCATCCTGATGGCGACGATCAACAGTTCGATCCTGATCATCGCGCTCCCGGACATCTTCCGGGGCATCAAGGTCGACCCGCTCGCCCCGGGGAACACCTCGTACTTCCTGTGGACCCTGATGGGATTCATGCTGGTCACGTCGGTGCTCGTGGTGAGCCTCGGCCGGGTCGGCGACATGTTCGGCCGGGTGCGGATGTACAACCTCGGCTTCGCGGTCTTCACCGCGTTCTCGATCCTGCTGGCCGTCACCTGGATGCACGGCACGACCGCCGCGTTGTGGATCATCATCATGCGGGTCGGGCAGGGCGTCGGCGGCGCGTTCCTGTTCGCCAACTCCAGCGCGATCATCGCCGACGCGTTCCCGGAGAACGAGCGTGGACTGGCCCTGGGCATCAACGGTGTGGCGGCCATCGCCGGGTCGTTCCTCGGCCTGCTGGTGGGCGGCCTGCTCGCCCCGGTCGAGTGGCACCTGGTGTTCCTGGTGTCGGTGCCGTTCGGGATCTTCGGGACGGTCTGGGCCTACCTGAAGCTGCGCGACAACGGCGTGCGCACCCAGGCCCGGATCGACTGGGCCGGCAACATCACCTTCGCCATCGGGCTCATCGCGATCCTGACCGGCATCGTCTATGGGCTGCAGCCCTACGGCGGCCACACGATGGGCTGGACCAAGCCGTTCGTGCTGGTCTGCCTGTTCGGCGGGCTCGCCGTGCTGATCGGATTCGTCCTCATCGAGCTGCGCTCGTCGGACCCGATGTTCAAGCTGGAGCTGTTCAAGAACCGCGCCTTCACCATGGGTAGCCTCGCCGCACTGCTCGGCGCGCTCGCCCGTGGTGGTCTGCAGTTCATGATCATCATCTGGTTGCAGGGGATCTGGCTGCCGCTGCACGGCTACAGCTTCGAGCGGACGCCGCTGTGGGCCGGCATCTACATGATCCCGCTCACCGTCGGCTTCCTGCTCTCCGGACCGGTGGCCGGCCGGCTCGCCGACCGCTACGGCGCGCGCCCGTTCGCCACCCTCGGACTGGTCGCCACGGCCGTCGCGTTCCTGCTGTTCAACGTGATCCCGATCGACTTCAACTACGTGGCGTTCGCGGCCATCCTGCTGCTGATGGGCCTGTCCATGGGCCTGTTCGCCGCGCCGAACACCAGCGCCGTGATGAACACCCTGCCGCCGAACCAGCGCGGTGCCGGCGCCGGGATGCTCAACACGTTCCAGAACTCGGCCAGCGTGCTGTCCATCGGCGTGTTCTTCACCGTCATCGCGCTGGGTCTCGCCTCCAGCCTGCCGGACGCCATGTTCTCCGGCCTCACCGCGCAGGGCGTCAACCCGGCCAAGGCCCACGAGCTGGCGAACCTGCCGCCGATCGGCAGCCTGTTCTCCGCGTTCCTCGGGATCAACCCGACCGAGCAGCTCCTCGGTCCGGACACGCTGCACGCCCTCGCCCCGAGCAAGGCCCAGTTCCTCACGGGGCACACGTTCTTCCCGAACCTCATCGCCAGTCCGTTCGGTGACGGCCTGCACCTGGCCTTCTACTTCGCCGCCATCGCCTGCGCGCTCGGCGCGGTGCTGTCCTGGCTGCGTGGCAAGGACGCCCCGCACGTGCGCCACTCGCTGCGCGAGGATGTCGGTGAGGGCCTGGCCGGCGCCGGCGACATCGCGGCGATGGAGGATGGCGCGGGCAGCGCCCTGCCCACGGCGGACAGTGACACACTGGCCGCCGAACGGTAAGGGCCGCCGAACGGTAAGGGCCGCCGAACGATGAGGGCGGCCCCTGACCCGGCACGTCCCAGCCCAGAGAGGTCCTGACAGCCGATGGGCGATACCGCCGACGACGAGGAGGCGCCACCCGCCCGCGGCGCAGGCGTGAGAAACAATCGTGGGGTGCGTGACAAGGACGAGGTGAAGAAGACGGCGCGCGAGCTGTGCGGCATCGGCCAGGCCGCGCAGGAGCTCGGAGTCTCGGTGCGGGCGCTGCGGTACTACCAGGAGGTGGGCCTGCTCACCCCGTCCGGGCGGACCTCCGGCGGCAACCGACTCTACGCCGACTCCGACCTCGCCCGGGTCCGCCGGATCCGGGAGCTGCAGACCCTGCTCGGCTTCAACCTGGATGAGATCGGGACCATCCTCGCCTACGAGGACCGGCTCGCCCAGGTCCGGGTGGAGTTCCACGCCGCCTCCGACGACGGCGACCGGCTGCGGCTGCTGTCCGAGGGCGAGACCGCGTATGTCAAGCTCCGCGCGGAGATCGACGAGAAGATCAGCCGGCTGGCGGCCTTCCGCGACGAGATCGACGAGCGGCTCGAACGGATGAACCGGTTCCGCGACGGCGCCGTCGCCCGCTCCTCCTGACTCGGCCGTCACCGGCCACCCGGCGGGGATCAGCCACCCGGCGGAGGTTCAGCCACCCGGCGGGCCGCGGCGCTGCCGGCCCGCCGGGCGGGGCAGTTCGGCGGCGAGCAGGGCCACGTCGTCGTTCAGGGTCGAGCGGCTCCACGCCCGCACCCGGTCCACCAGGTCGGCGACGGACTCCTCCAGCGTGCCGCGGGACAGCGCCGCCTGCGCCGCGGGCAGCAGCGGGAAGAAGCGGCCAGTCGTCGGGTCGCGGGCCTCGGTGATGCCGTCGGTGTAGAGCAGCAGACGATCCCCGGGCCGCAGCGTGACCTCGACAGTGTTCTCGGTGGCGCCCCCGATGGCGCCCGTGGCATCGGCGAGCAGGCCCAACGGCGGCAGCCGGGTGGGGACGCAGAGCAGGCTCGCCCGCCCGGCGCGCACCAACACCGGATCGGGATGGCCCGCGTTGGCCAGCCACAGCCGCCGGCCGTCGATCTGCCCGACCACCGCGGTGACGAAGTCGTCGAGCTCGCAGACCTCGGCGACCTCGGCGTTCAGACCCGCCAGCACCGCGGGCAGGTTGTCCGCGGCCCGGCCGACGAACCGGAAGCAGCCGAGCACCCGGCTGGCGATGCGCACCGCGTCGAGGCCCTTGCCGCGCACGTCGCCGACGAGCAGGCGGGTGCCCCACGCGGTGTCGACGACCTCGTACAGATCCCCGCCGATCCGCGCCTCGGCCGCGGCGCTCTCGTAGCGCACCGCGAAGTGCAGGCCCCCGGACGAGCGCGGCACCGCGGCGAGGATCGACTGCTGGGCCACCTCCGCCACCCGGGTGACGTTCTGCAGTTTCGTCTCCCGCCGGGTGTTGTACCGGCTGACCAGCACTGCCAGCACACCGCCCACGGCAACCCCGCCCAGGCGTACCGCCTGGGCGGTCGGGCCGCCATCGCTCTGGCCGAACAGATGATCGTAAATGCCGAGCATGACGCCCACGCCGATCGCCAGCACCCCGTACAGCGCGGTCAACCGAGGGCCACCGAACGTGGCGGCGAGCATCGGGCTCAGCACCGCCAGTTCCAGGACGGTCCACTCCCGGTTGCTCAGTTCCAACGCGGCGACCCCGGCCAACATGAGCAGTGGCAGCAGTGCGGTGAACCAACGCCCCGGCCGAGATGACAGTGCCGTCAACGTGGGGCACCGCCGAGCCCGAGGACGGGCCGCATCCAACCTGGGCCGAGCAGGTGAGGGGGCCACGTGTCGCGGTCGAGCCTCATGCTGCCTCAACTACCCCCTCGCTGTGGGGCTGAAGCAGAATCCCAGCTCAGCCGGGGTGAACGCGGCGAGCGGGGGCGGTCAGGGCTGGCCGGGGCGCAACGCGACGAACAGTCCCTCGGCGTCCGCGGTGACGTCGCCCTCGGGATCGCGGATCGTCCCGACGAGGTAACGCTTGCGGCCTTCCTCCCGGTCGAAGTGGGCTTCCACCCGCAACTCCGGGCCGACAGGGGTGATCTTGCGGTAGTTGACGTGCAGGTAGGCGGTCCGGGAGGGGCTGCGACCGCCGGTGTTCGCCAGCCGGCCGAGCACCTCGTCGAACAGCAGCGGGAGGCTGCCACCGTGCGCCGCGCCGTTGCCGCCCAGGTAGAAGCGACCGAACACGACCCGGCCCGCTATCCGGCCGTCGCCCTCGACGTCGACGTGGAAGGCCGGCGCCAGTGCCTGCGCCCGGCCCGGAATGCCGCGCATCTGGCCGGTGAGCTGCTCGGACTCGCCCACGGTGAACGGGGTGAGCAGCCGGGTGATCTCCGCCAGGTTCTCCCGGGCCGTGCGGGCGACGTCCTCCGGTGGCCGGGCGCCGGTGATCGTCTCCTGCGCCGCGCGCAGCGCCTCGATCAGCCCGACGAACTCGGGGTGCTCCGCGGGCGACACGTCATGGCCCCAGGCATGTCCCGCCCTTGCCACCGCTTCCTCCAATCCTCGGGCCGCCCGCGAGGGCTCGCTGTCGTTGTCGTTGTCGGTGTCCGTCCCGCCGGCCCGGTCGCGAGGGCGATCAGGGCTGGCCGGGGCGCAACGCGATGAACAGTCCCTCGGCGTCGACGGTGAGGTCGCCCTCGGGGTCGTGGATCGTCCCGACCACGAAGCGCTTGCGACCCTCCACCCGGTCGACGTGGGCCTCGACGAGCAGCTCGGGGCCGACCGGCGTGATCTTGCGATAGTTGACGTGCAGGTAGGCGGTGCGGGAGGTGCCCCGCCCGCCGTCGTTCGCCAGCCGGCCCAGCACGTCGTCGAAGAACAGCGGGATGCTGCCGCCGTGCGCGGCGCCGTTGCCGCCCAGGTAGTAACGCCCGAGCACCAGGCGGCCCCGGACATGCTCGGTGCTGCTCTCGTCGACGTGGAGCACCGGCGCGAGCGCCTGGGCGTGGCCGGGCTCGGTGATCAGGTAGCCGGCGAGCTGCTCGGCCTCGCTCACGGTGAACGGAGCGAGCAACCGGATCACCTCCTCCAGCCCCTCCCGGGCCTTGCGGGCGACGTCCTCGGGCGGGCTGGCGCCGGTGATCGTGTCCTGGGCCGCGCGCAGCGCCTCGATGAGGTCGACGAACTCGCGGTGCTCCGCGGCCGACTTCTCGGCGCCGCCGGCATCTCTCCCGTCTGCCACCGTGTCCCTCCCGTCGTCGGGCCGCGCGCCCCGCGGCACGACCTTCCGTTCCACTTTTGCCTGCCTGGACGCCCGATGCCCGCACTCGGGGCGAGATGTCCGGCACAGCACGGCTGCGGGAGCCTGCCCGGGCCCTTCGGACGTGTTCCGTCCGAGCCGTCCACGTTCCGTGGCGACGTCGCACTAGAGTCCGCAGGTGTCGCGTAGCACAGGGCCGAGTGAGCTGCCCGGATGTGGACGTGTCGGCGTGGCGCCCCGTGTCGGCGGGCCCCGCGCGAACCAGATCGTTCTGTCGTGGGGGNGGGAGAATGACGTCTGAATCCGTCGGCGTCGGTCCGGCGGTCGGCGAAGCCGATGGGGGATTCGGTCGGCGCCGCGTCCCGCGGGCGGCCGTGGGGTACAACCCGGCGCTCGACGGGCTGCGGGCGCTCGCGGTCCTCGCGGTGCTCTGCTTCCACATGAACGCCCTGTCCGGCGGCTACCTCGGCGTCGACGTGTTCCTCGTGCTCAGCGGTTTCCTCATCACCGGCCTGCTGCTGGCCGAGCGGGACCGCACCGGCGCCGTCTCGCTGGGTCGGTTCTACGTGCGGCGGGCCTTCCGGCTGCTGCCGGCGTTCGGGGTCTTCGTCGCGGTCGGGGCAGTGCTCGTCGTCGCGGTGAAGACCCGTGCGGACCAGTGGGACTTCCTCGACAACGCGCTCACCTCGCTGCTCTACGTCAACAACTACTACCGGGTGTTCCGGCCGGACTCCGGCGGCGCGTGGTTCGGCCACACCTGGTCGCTGTCGCTGGAGGAGCAGTTCTACCTGATCTGGCCCGCGGTGCTGGTCCTGCTGTGCCGGCGCCCGGCGGCGCGGCGGCGGCTGCCGGCGATCCTCGGGGCCGCGGCCGTCGCCGTGTTCGCCTGGCGGGAGATCCTCATCGCCGCCGGGGTGGGCGACCCCCGGATCTACTTCGGCCTGGACACCCGGGCCGATGCGCTGCTGGTGGGAGCCGGTCTCGCCGCCTGGGGCTGGGCCGGCGCGAAGCTACCCACGTCGGCGGGTGCACGGGGCACCCGGCTGCGGCGGTTCGCCGGCGCGGTACGGATGGCCGGTCTCGCCGCCCGCCTGCGTGCCTCGTCCGGGACGCTGCTGGCGGTGGGCGGGCCGGTGGCGCTGGCTGCCCTGGTGGTGCTCGCCGTCACCGCTCCCGAGCCCGGAGACGGGATCACCGCGATGGACCTGGGTGGCTTCACCGGTGTCGCGCTGCTCGCCGGGCTGGTCATCTGCTCCATCGACCGGCGCCGCGACGCGCCGCTCGCGGTCGTGCTCGGCAGCGCGCCGATGGCCTGGTTCGGCCGGATTTCTTACGCGTTCTACCTGTGGCACTTCCCGGTCGCCGGCACCGTCCGGGACAGGCTCGGCGACCGGGTGGGCAGCCTGCCGCAGGTCCTGATCGCGATCGTGTTGAGCACGGCGCTCGCCGCCGGCTCCTACTACCTGGTCGAACGCCCGGCGCAGCGGCGGCGGCCGAGTTGGGCGGCGAGCCCTGCGGTCCCCGCCCAGCGCAGTCCCGGCCAGGCTGTCCCCGCCCCGGGGCAGGCAACCTAGACGGATCTAGACGAACTTAGAACGAACCTGGATGTTCGTGCGGCCGGCGGTTCCCGGCGCGGGTCGCCGTCATGGACGTGCCGCGCCGGGGTCGCCGATCTGCGGGGTGCGCCGATTTACTTGGGTGCCATCCGGATCGCGCCGTCGAGGCGGATCGTCTCGCCGTTGAGCATCGGGTTGACGATGATCTGGGTGGCGAGCAGTCCGTACTCGTCGGGAGAGCCCAGCCGGGAGGGGTGCGGCACCTGCTGGCCGAGGGAGATGCGGGCCGGCTCCGGCAGGGAGGCGAGCAGCGGGGTGTCGAACAGGCCGGGGGCGATGGTGACCACGCGGATCTTCAGGTTGGCCAGGTCGCGGGCGATCGGCAGGGTCATGCCGACGATGCCGCCCTTGGAGGCGGAGTAGGCCGCCTGGCCGATCTGACCGTCGAACGCCGCCACCGACGCGGTGTTGATGATGACGCCGCGCTCGCCCTCGATCTCCTCAACCTGGCTGATCCGCTCCGCCGCGAGCCGGATGACATTGAACGAGCCGATCAGGTTCACCCGCACGACCCGCTCGAAGAGGTCGAGCGGGAACGGCCCCTGCTTGCCCAGCGTCTTGGCGGCGTTGCCGATGCCCGCGCAGTTGACGGCGATCCGCAGCGGGCCGAGCTCGGCGGCCGCGTCCAACGCGGCGGTGACGTCCGCGGGCGAGGTGACGTCGCCGGGGCTGAAGCGCACGGCGCTGCCGAACTTCTCCGCGACCGCGGCGCCGTTGGAGCTCGGGAGGTCGAGCAGGACGACGCTCGCGCCGGCGTCGACGAGCCGGGTGGCGGTGGCGAGGCCGAGGCCGGACGCCCCGCCGGTCACCACTGCGACTGAATCCGCGATCTGCACGTGAGTTCCTCTCGGAAGGACGGTGGCCCGGGGCCGGCCAGGCCAGCTGGTGCGGCGGCCCGATCGTCGGCAGGTGGGACTCGCGACGAAGGGACCGACTAAAAGTATAAACAGTAAACTGTATTGCTTCGGCTGCGGTTGCCCCGGAGGGCGGCCGGCCGGGTGGGCGGGCCGGAATCCGCGTTCTGGTAGTTAACTTAGTGCTCTAATGGCGGGGTGTGCACCGTGGTCATCGATCCGTCGCGGCGCGCCGCGACGGATCGCCCCACGGCCGCGGCGGCACCCGCCGACACGCCGTCCCGGACGGGCCGCGCGGGCTGGCGAACGGACCGTCGACCACCTGACGTACGGTCCCACATCGCCTCGTTTGATGCCGCTGTCGGGCGAACAGCCCCGGGATCCGCCACCATCCCGCCAGCGAAAGGCTTGTGATCGAGACATGGCACACCGCACCCTCGACGACACCACGACCGGCACCTTCCCCCTGGCCGGCCACACCGTGCGCCGCCTCGGCTTCGGCGCGATGCGGATCTCCGGCGCCCGCAACGCCGAGGGGGTCCGCGACCGCGCGGAGGCCGTCGCGCTCACCCGCCGGGTGTACGAGCGCGGCGTCAACCTCATCGACACCGCCAACATCTACGGCTACGGCGAGTCCGAGGAGATCATCGCCGAGGCACTGCACCCCTATCCCGACGACCTGCTCATCACCACGAAGGCGGGCTTCCGGCCGGGAAAGGTCGCCCCGGGGGCGACGAGCCTGCCGCCGCTGGGCCGCCCCGAGCACATCCGGGCCGAGTGCGACAAGAGCCTGCGCCGGCTGCGGGTCGAGGCCATCGATCTTTACCAGGTACACGTCCCCGACCCGCAGGTGCCCTACGAGGACACCGTCGGGGCCTTCCTCGACCTCCAGCGGGAGGGGAAGGTCCGCCACATCGGCGTGTCGAACGTGACGCCCGAGCAGCTCGCGCTCGCCCGCTCGCTCGGCGAGGTGGTCAGCGTCCAGAACCGCTACAACGCCGGGGACCGCACGGCGGAGGCGGTGCTGGCCGTCTGCGAGCGCGACGGACTCGCGTTCCTGCCGTGGGCGCCGGTGCTGGTCGGCGCGCGCCTCGGCACGGTGCTCGACACCATCGCCGCCGCGCACGACGCGATCGCCGCGCAGGTCGCGCTCGCCTGGCTGCTGCGTCGTTCCCCGGTGCTGCTGCCGATCCCCGGCACGTCGAAGATTCGCCATCTCGACGCCAACGTCGACGCCGCCTGGGTGGAGCTCACCGACGACGAGGTCGCCGCAATCGGCGCCGCGACCGCCGCCGACTCCTCCACCAGCGCAGACTCCTCCACCACCGCCGGTGCCGGCGCCCCGGCGGGGCGCGGGGCCGGTCCACGGCAATGATCGGCGGCGCCGCCGCACGCGGCGGCGCCGCCGACTGATCCGCCCGCGGGTAGAACGCCGTCGCCGGCGCCCGGCCGGGGCCGGTAGTGCGGTTCCTACTGGTGGGCGTGCGGGTTGGGCGCGAGCTGACCGCGGGCGAGCTGGCCCAGGAAATCGGTGTTGTCGTAGAAGTGCTGGGTATCGGTGAGGCGCAGGTCGTCGGTCACATGGGCCACCGTCACGCCGTACATCTCAATGCGCTCGCCGGTGGGCTCGACTCCCTTGTAGGGGCCGCTGAAGGTACCCCAGTGTCGCCACTTGAAGGTGATCACGGGCGGCGGTGAGTAAACTTCCAGGACCTCCCAGAAGAAGCCACCGGGGAATGCCTCGTGAAACACGTGGTGCGACGATTCGAAGGACTCTTCGTTGGCCGAGTAGTACGGGTTCTCCCCGATCAGGACGTTGTAGCTGCCCCGCTCGGCCAGCTCGGCGCTGCCCACCTTGGGCCCGCCGTTGACGCTGACCTTGACCTTGTCGGCGACCATGCTGACCCACTCGGACGGGTTCTTCTTGTGGGACAGCTCCATCTCGAAGACCTGGACGACCCGCTCCACGATGTCGGCGAGCGAACCGGGCTCGTGGTGCACGGTGCGTTCCGCCGGCATGGTCTGGTGAGACAGGTGGTAGTCCGGGGGCTCCCCGTCGCGCCAGGTCACGCCCTGCGAGGCGGCGATCACCGCATCTCGACCCTGCACGTGCAGCGGCTGAGCCGCCGCGGCGTTGTCGGTCACGCCGTCGTCCTCCGATTGTCGGAACCGCGGAATTATGGGATCTGTGGCCGCGCGGACATCTCGCGGCCACTCTGCGGAGAAGATTGAGGCCGGTAATCGCCCCGGCCTGGGCGTCGATGACTGATCGACATGAACATCCTACATTTATGGATGAGTGGCCAGTAATAGGGGCGAAAGTCCGGTCGGGGGCAGCTACCCGCGGTAATCCAGGTGCGGGCTAGCATCCCGTGCTTCGCCGGGCGGTTCACCGAGATCCGCTCTTGATGTCTGGCATATTCCCTGCTCAGGCGGCTATGTCGCCATCCGCGGACAGTGCGCCGGGCAGCGTCCGGCCGCGCCGATGCAGAACCAGACGGGCACCGCGCGTGTCGAAGGTCGCCCACGGTGGCACCTTCGTCCTACCCGCGAATCAGGTAATGCGGCGTGGTTGCGGGTGCCGCGGCGGGCCGGCTGGCCCCCCGCCGGGAGGCGGTCCGGCCCCTGTCGGGAGGCGGTCCGGCCCCTGTCGGGAGGCGGTCCGGCCCGCCCCGGCCGGGCGGTCCGCCCCCGTCCACATCCTCGCCGACGGTCGATGACGCCGCGCCTCACGGCCACGTGGCACTCGTCATCGAATACCTAGTAAACTATGTCAACCTTCTAGGGGCTGAGGATCGTCGGGCGAGGCGGTCGCGATCGGCCTGGCGGTGCGGCGCATGGTTCCCGAGTCGGAGGCACCTCCCGGAATCGTCCGGATGCTGTCCGTATCGATCGCCGCGGTGGGCCGGGGGTGTGCGCGTCGCGCCGCGGCCCGGCATCATCAAAGAATACTTTGTTAACTACGTCGGCAGGTCATCTGCCGGCGCCTGGCGGCATGATGAGACGGGCGCGGCGGTCGTCGACAGGCCCCGCCATCAGGAGGAGAGCGGATGAAGATCGACGCAAACCTGTCGGACGACCTCGCGGCGACGCCGGCGGGCGCGGCGCGCATCGAGAAGGAGGGCTACGCCGGCATCTGGGTGGGGGAGACCCGCCACGACCCGTTCCTGCAGACGCTGCAGGCGACCAACGCGACCTCGACCGCGAGCGTCGGCACGTCGATCGCGATCGCCTTCGCGCGGACTCCGATGACGCTGGCCTACCTCGGCTACGACCTGGCCCAGTACAGCGAGGGCCGGTTCATCCTGGGCCTGGGCTCGCAGATCAAGCCGCACATCGAGAAGCGGTTCTCGATGACCTGGTCGCACCCGGCCGCCCGGATGCGCGAGCTGGTCCTGGCCACCCGGGCGATCTGGGACGCCTGGCAGAACGGCACCAAGCTCGCCTTCCGCGGCGACTTCTACACCCACACCCTCATGACGCCGTTCTTCGCGCCGTCGCCGCACCCCTACGGCCCGCCGCCGGTGTACCTCGCCGGCGTCGGCGAGGGCATGACCGAGGTCGCCGGCGAGGTGGCCGACGGCTTCTTCGTCCACCCGTTCAGCACGAAGAAGTACCTGGAGGAGGTCACCGTCCCGGCGCTGCTGCGCGGGCGGGCCAAGGCCGGCAAGGCCGATCTGGATGGTTTCGCGATCGCCGGGCCGTCGTTCGTGACGGTCGGGCGCACCGAGGAGGAGCTGGCGGCGGCGGTCTTCGGGACCAAGAAGCAGATCGCCTTCTACGCCTCCACCCCGGCCTACAAGGCCGTCCTCGACGTGCACGGCTGGGGCGACCTGCAGCCGGAGCTGACCAACCTGTCCAAGCGCGGCGAGTGGGACGGCATGGCCGACCTCATCACCGACGAGATCCTGCACACCTTCTCGGTCGTCGGCACGCCGGCGGAGGTCGGCAAGGGCCTCATCGCGAAGATCAGCGGCATCTACACCCGGACGGCCTTCTACGACACCTGGAAGGCCGACCCGGCGCTGTGGCCGCTGCTGCTCGACGCGACACGATGAGCCAGCCGGCCACGACGGACCGTCCCGCCGAGGCGGCCGTCGCATCCTTCGACCTGCGAGGTCGGGTCTCGCTCGTCACCGGGGGCAACGGTGGGATCGGCCTCGGCATCGCCGAGGCGCTGGCCGCCGCCGGGGCGGACGTCGTCGTTCTCGGTACGAACGAGCGCAAGAACGCCGCCGCGGAGCAGACCCTTGCCGCCCACGGCGGCAAGGTGCTCGCGCTGCGTTGCGATGTCGGCGACGAGGCGCAGGTCATCGACGCGTTCGAGCAGGCGGTGGGCGCGTTCGGGCGGATCGACTCCTGCTTCGCGAACGCCGGTATCGGCGGGGAGCCGATGCGCTTCACGGACCTGACCCTTGACCAGTGGCACCAGGTCCTGCGGATCAATCTGGACGGGGTGTTCCTCACCTTCCGCACCGCGGCGCGGCACATGGTCGCCGCCGGCGCGGGTGGCAGCCTCGTCGCGGTGTCGAGCATCATCGGGACCAACCGGGGCTTCGCGCGGACCCAGGCGTACGGCACGGCGAAGGCGGCGCTGTCCGGCCTGGTCCGAAGCTGCGCGGTGGAGCTGGGCCGCGACGGCATCCGGGTCAACGCGATTCTGCCCGGCTACATCCGCACCGCCCTGGCCGACGACCTGCTCGACGACGAGAAGTTCGCCGCCCGCTCGCTGCCGCGGCTGCTGGGCCGGCGCTGGGGCACCCCCGCGGACCTGGGCGGCATCGCCGTCTACCTGGCCTCGGAGGCGTCCCGCTACCAGACCGGCGAGCAGATCGTTGTCGACGGCGGCTACATCCTGTCCTGACCACACCGGGCCCCGACCCACCGGGCCCCGACCCCGCTCGCCCCCCGCGGCACATCTCCGCCGGGGGGGGCGGGTGGCCCGGGGACGCGGCCGCCGGTATCGGCCACCTCACGGCAGGGCGGTCGTGCCCGCTCGCCGCGCCCCCGGAGTCGGTCGACCGTGGACCCGCGCGGGCCGGCCACGGCAGGTCGACGGGCCCGCGCGAACCCCCGGCGGTTGTCGCCAAGTTAGTGTACTTAGTTTACTCTTATCGGGACTGGGGTCGGGAGACCCGAGGGCTGGTCGTTGTCGGACCGCCGAGGAGCTGTGCTGCACAGAGAAGGAGTCTGCCGTGGGCCACCGCTGCTTCGAGGTCGACGTCGCCGGTCGGGTCGCCCAGCTCGTGCTCAACCGGCCGGCCGCGCTCAACACCCTGTTGCCGGAGTTCTGGCGGGAGTTCCCCGACGCCGTCGCGCGGCTCAGCGACGCCGGTGACGTGCGGGCGCTGATCATCTCCTCGACCGGCCGGCACTTCTGCGCCGGGATGGACCTGTCCTCCTTCGAGCACACCGACCTGCTGCCCGGCGGCGACCCGGCGCGCGCCAACGCCGGCCGCAAGCGGCTGATCGCCCGGATGCAGGACGCCTTCACCGCGCTGGAGCGGGCCCGGATGCCGGTGCTCGCGGCCGTGCAGGGCGGCTGCCTCGGCGGCGGCCTCGACCTGATCACCGCCTGCGACCTGCGGTACGCCACCGCCGACGCCTTCTTCGTCGTCCAGGAGACCAACATCGGCATCACCGCCGACCTGGGCACCCTGCAGCGCCTGCCGACCCTCATCCCGGCCGGGGTGGCCCGGGAACTGGCCTACACCGGACGGCGCCTGCCGGCCGCGCGGGCCCGCGAGCTCGGCCTCGTCAACGAGGTGTTCGCCGACCACGACGCGCTGCTCGCGGGAGTCCGCACCGTCGCCGCCGAGATCGCCGAACGCAGCCCGCTGGCGGTGTGGGGCAGCAAGGAGAGCCTGCTCTACGCCCGCGACCACGGCGTCGCTGCCGGGCTCGACCAGATCGCGACCTGGCAGACCGGGGCCTTCCAGGCCGAGGAGGTCGCCGAGGCGCTGCGCGGGCGCGCGGGCGGGCGCGCCCCCGACTACCCGGACCTGCCGGCGGTTCCCCCGCTGTGACCGGCGCGTCGTCGCCCGACATCCGAACCCTTCCGAACGAGGAGCCGTCATGGTCGACGCCGATCCCGGTACCGATGATCTCCTGGTCGAGCGGGTGGACGGGGCCGCCGTCCTCACCCTGCACCGGCCGAAGGCGCGCAACGCCCTGACCGCCCGGCTGATCCGCGCCCTGCGGGCGGCGCTCGCCGCGGCGGACGCCGACGACGCGGTCGACGTCATCGTCCTCACCGGCGCCGATCCGGCGTTCTGCGCCGGCCTCGACCTCGGCGAGGTCGCTGGCAGCGGCGAGAACCTGCGCATGGCCCTGACCCGCCCGGGCGACGGCGGCCTGCCGCCCGGTCTGCCCTGGGAGCCGACCGGCAAGCCGCTGATCGGCGCGATCAACGGCCCGGCGATCACCGGCGGCTTCGAGCTGGCGCTGCACTGCGACATCCTCATCGCCTCGGAGAAGGCGGCGTTCGCCGACACCCATACCCGGGTCGGCGTCCTGCCGAGCTGGGGAATGAGTGTCCTTCTTGCGCGGGCGGTCGGCGAGCGTCGGGCGCTGCGGATGAGCCTGTCCGGAGAATTCCTCGACCCGGTGGCCGCCCGGGACGCGGGTCTGGTCAGTGAGGTCGTCCCGCACGACGACCTGCTGCCCGCCGCCCACCGCCTCGGCCAGCGCATCCGTGCGTCGGACCCGGCGACCCGGGTGGCGTTCCTCGCCTCCGCGCGGGCCATCGCGGCGCTGGGCACCGCCGACGCGCTGGCCGCCGAGTCGCGCGCCGCCGCCGCGTGGCTGGACCGCGGCTTCGACGCCGGCGGCGTCGCCGGTCGCCGCGCCGGCATCGTCGCCGGGAACCGGGGCCAGCTCGCCGCCACCCCCGCCGCGGACGGCACCTCCGCCACCTCCGCCACCTCCGCCACCCCCGCCGCGTCCGCCACCCCCGCCGCGTTCGGCTCGGGAGACGCGGGGTGACCGACGCCGACCCGCGGTTCCGCCCACCCGAGGCCACCGTCGCCCAGCCCTGGGACCGGGTCGCCGCCGAGCTGGCCCGCCACGGGCTGCACCTGGACACCGACGTCGCCCCCCGGCAGTTCGCCGGCGGCCTGGCGAACCTCAACTACCTGGTGTCCGTGGACGGCAGCCCAACCGTGCTGCGCTGCCCGCCGCCCGGGCCGTCGGCGGAGGGCGCCAACGACATGGCGCGCGAGTGGCGGGTGCTGCGCCAGCTCGGCGCGGGCTACCCGCTCGCCCCGCGCGGGGTGCACTTCTGCACCGACACCGGCGTCCTCGGCGCCCAGTTCCAGTTGCTGGAGTACCGCGACGGCGTCACCGTCGGCGCCACCGTGCCGCCCGCGCTCGCCGCGGCCGAGCCGCCCATGCCGCCCATGCCGTCCATGCCGTCCATGCCGTCCGAGCCGTCCATGCCGCCCGCGTCGTCCCGACCGCCCGCGTCGCCTGTGCGGCCCGCGTCGCCTGTGCGGCCCGATGGGCTCGGCCCGCCCGGCGCCGGCTCGGTCCCCGGGCGGCTGACCGCGACCCTGCTGGCGGCGATGGCCGCCCTGCATGCCCTGGACCCGGCGTCGGTCGGGCTTGGGGAGCTCGGTCGGCCCGGGGGGTTCCTCGGCCGGCAGGTGGAGGGCTGGGCGCGGCGGGCGGCCGCGGTGTACCCCGAGGGCCTGCCGGCCGCCGCCACGGCGGTGATCGGCTGGCTGCGCGACGCCGTCGCCGACGTGCCGGCGGGCGAGGTGCGGCTGATCCACTGCGACCTCAAGTTCGACAACATGCTCGTCGACCCGGTGACCCTCGCCCCGGTCGCCGTCCTCGACTGGGACATGGCGACCCGCGGCGACCCCCTGTTCGACCTGGCGGTGCTGCTGTCCTACTGGATCGAGCCGGATGACCCACCGGCCCTGCACGAGCTGCGCCAGGTGCCCTCGCTCGAACCCGGCTTCCCGCGGCGCGAGCAGGTCGCCGCGGCCTACTTCGCCGCGGCGGGCCGACCGCCGGCCGACCTCGGCTTCCACCTGGCGCTGGCCCGGCTGCGGCTGGCGATCGCCTGGATGCAGCTCCACCGGCGCTTCGCCGACGATCCGGTGGCCGGCCCGCGCTACGCCGGGTTCGCGCGGATCGCCGACGCCGTGCTCGGCTGGACTGCGGACCTCACCGCCACCCGCACCTGAGCCGCCTTGCACCTGACCTGCCTTGCACCTGAGCCGCCTTGCACCTGACCTGCCTTGCACCTGAGCCGCCCGGGGCCTGCCCCGCCGCGCCTGGCCCCGGCCGTCCTGGCGCACCAGGAACATTCCGACGAGACCGCAGGGAAGAATCATGATCGATTTCAGTCTGCCGCAGGAACTGGTGGATCTCCGCGAGCGGGTGCGGTCGTTCGTCGACAACGAGATCGTGCCGTTCGAGCGCGATCCGCGGCTGACCGCGCACGGCCCCACCGACGAGCTGCGCCAGGACCTCGTGGGGCTGGCGCGCAAGGCCGGCCTGCTGACCATCCAGGCACCAAGGAGGTTCGGCGGCCGGGAGCTCACCCACGTCGAGCAGGCGGTGGTCTACGAGGCGGCCGGCTGGTCGACGCTCGGGCCGGTGGCGATGAACTGCGCCGCCCCGGACGAGGCGAACATGGGGCTGCTGGCGAAGATCGCCGACCCGGAACAGCAGGAGGAGTTCCTGCGGCCGGTCATCGAGGGCGGGGCGCGCTCGGTGTTCGCGATGACCGAGCCCGGCGGCGCCGGCTCCGACCCGAACCAGTTGCTCACCGAGGCCGTCCGCGATGGCGACGACTACGTGCTCAACGGGCGCAAGTGGCTGATCACCGGGGCGAACGGCGCGCAGACCTGGATCATCATGGCTCGGCTGGCCCCCGGCGCCGACGGGCTGGGCGGCCCGACGCTGTTCCTCACCCGGGGGGACACACCCGGCATCGAGGTGGAGCGGGTCATGAACACCATGGACCGCAACTACGTCGAGGGACATGGCGTGGTGAACTTCCGTGACCTGCGGCTGCCCGCCTCGGCGGTGCTCGGCACGCCCGGCGACGCCTTCCGCTACGCCCAGCTCCGGCTCACCCCGGCCCGGTTGACGCACTGCATGCGCTGGCTGGGCGCGGCGGACCGGGCGCACAGCATCGCCGTCGAGCACGCCCGCACCCGCACGGCGTTCGGCCGGCCGATCGGGGAGCACCAGGGCGTCGGCTTCCAGCTCGCGGACAACGAGATCGCGCTGGACAACTGCCGGCTGGCGATCTGGCGCGCCTGCTGGCTGCTCGACCAGGGGGAGCAGGGCCGGCATGAGGCGTCGAAGGTCAAGTGCTACGTGTCCGAGGAGCTGTTCCGCGTCGCCGACCGCTGCGTGCAGGTCCTCGGCGGCATCGGCGTGACCGACGAGACCGTCGTCGAGATGATCTTCCGGGACATTCGGGCGTTCCGCCTGTACGACGGCCCGACCGAGGTGCACAAGCACGCCATCGCCCGGCGTCTCCTGCGGGCTCGGACACCTGCTCCGGCCGTCCCGGCGCCGGCCGCCTCCGGCGTCCCCACCGCCGGCTGAGCAGGCATCATGCGGGCGGGGACGGCATGATCCGAGCGGAGGACCCGTTTCACCCGAAGTCATGATCCATCCCGAAGCCGTGATCAACCCGCAAGCCGCGATCCACCTCGTCGGTGCGATCCACCCGAAGGAGCGATGATGCCCGACACCTCGACCCCCACTCCCGCGGCTGCGTACGGCCCGTTGCACGGCGTGCGGGTCATCGAGCTGGCCGGCATCGGCCCGGCGCCGTTCGCGGCCACGCTGCTCACCGAGCTCGGCGCGGACGTCATCCGGGTGGACAAGCCGGCCACCGTGGGCACGCAGCCCGACTGGCTGACCCGCGGTCGGCCGTCCATCGCGCTCGACCTGAAGAACCCCGACGACCACGCCGGGCTGCTGGAACTGCTCGACGCCGCGCACGTGTTCATCGAGGGCTACCGGCCGGGGGTCACCGAGCGGCTCGGCCTCGGCCCCGAGGCGCTGCTCGCCCGCAACCCCGCGCTGGTCTACGGCCGGATGACCGGCTGGGGCCAGGAGGGTCCCTGGTCGCGCTCCGCCGGCCACGACATCAACTACGTCGCGATCACCGGGGCGCTGGGCGCCATCGGCCGGGCGGGCGGGCCGCCGCAGGTGCCGCTGAACCTGGTCGGCGACTTCGGCGGCGGCGCGCTGTACCTCGTCGTCGGCATCCTCGCCGCGCTGCACGAGGCCCGCGACTCCGGCCGGGGGCAGGTCGTCGACTGTGCCATCGTCGACGGGGTGGCGTCGCTGTCGGCGATGATGTGGTCGATGATCTCCCGCAAGGAGTGGGGCGAGCCGCGGGGCACGAACATGCTGGACACTGGCCGGCCCTGGTACGACGTCTACGAGACCGCCGACGGCGGCTGGTTCTCCGTCGGCGCCATCGAGGCGCAGTTCTACGCCAAGCTCGTGGAGCTGCTGGGCCTGCCGGAGTGGGCGGACTTCCAGGACGACGCCAGCCGCTGGCCGCAGATGCGCGCGGCGTTCGCCGCCGTGTTCGCCAGCCGCACCCGGGCGGAGTGGGAGCAGGTGTTCGACGGCACCGACGCCTGCGCGGCGCCCGTGCTGAGCTGGTCGGAGGCTCGTGCGCACCCGCACCTGGCCGCCCGGGGGGTGTTCGTCGACCTGGGCGACGAGGTGGCCCCGGCCCCGGCGCCGCGCTTCTCCCGCACCCCGGGGCGGGTCGCCGAGATGGGGCCGGCCGTGGGCAGTTCCACCCTCGCTCAGGTGAGACAGGCCTGGGGCCTGGCCACCGCCGGCTGACGCAGGAGACGAATGTGAACAGCGTGCCGCCGCCGGCCGAGCCGACGACCTCGATTCTCGATCTGCTGGAGCTGGAGGAGCTGGACCAGGACCTCTACCGGGCCCTGACGGTGTTCCAGGACCCCTACTCCCTCTACGGCGGGCAGGTCGCCGCCCAGGCGCTGCTCGCCGCCGGACGCACGGTGCCCGCCGGGCGCGTCCCGCACTCCCTGCACGGCTACTACCTGCGCAGTGGGGACGCCTCTCGGCCGACGATCTTCCGGGTGGAGCGGGACCGGGACGGCCGGTCGTTCTCCGCCCGCCGGGTCGTCGCCGTCCAGGGCGGCAAGGTCATCTTCAACATGTCGGTGTCGTTCCAGGTCCCGGAGGACGGCGCCGACCATCAGGTCGACCCGATGCCCGACGCCGGCGCCCCGGACACGGCCGAACAGCTGCGCTTTGGTCGGCTGTTCTCGATCGAGGGCCGGCTGCCGAAGCAGCCCTACGAGGACTCCGGGTGGCCCACCCGGGTGTGGGCGCGCAGCACCGTCGCGCTGCCCGACGACCGGCTGCTGCACGCCTGCGTCCTGACGTACCTGTCGGACACCTTCACCGGCCTCGCGGCGTTCCCCGGCGGCGCGGCCCTCTCGGGCGCGAGCCTCGACCACGCCGTCTGGTTCCACCGGCCGATCCGGATGGACGACTGGGTGCTGCTCGACCTGGTCCCGAACTCGGCGGCGGGGGGACGCGGGCTGTACTCCGGCACGATCCACACCGCCGACGGGGTCCTCGGCGCGAGCCTGAGCCAGGAGGCGCTCTTCCGCGTCCACCGCGAGTCCAGCCGGCCGAGGCCGATGCCCCCGACGACGGGCTGACCCGACCGGGCCGGCGCCGCCCACGGTGCCCGAAGGCGCGGCGCCGGCGCTGGCGATCCGAGACGGCCGATCCGAGCGAAGGGCGGGCCCGTGTACCTCAACGGCGATCTGTATCTGCGTGACACCGAGGCCGAGGGCCGCACGGTGCTGGTGACCGAGCCCGCGCCGGGTGTGCGCGTGCTGACGATGAACCGGCCGCAGCGGCTCAACGCACTGTCCGGGGAGCTGATCCGCGACCTGCACCATGCCCTCGACGACGTGGCTGCCGACGAGGACTGCCGGGTCGTGGTCCTCACGGGCGCCGGGCGGGGGTTCTGCGCCGGCCTGGACCTGTTCAGCATGCCGGGCAGGCGGGCGGGCGAGGCCGACGCCTCCCCGCAGGCCCGCCTGCACACCCAACAGGCCATCGCCGCTCTCGTCCCCCGGCTGCGCAACCTCGCACAGCCGGTGATCGCCGCGGTGAACGGGCCGGCGGCCGGCGGCGGATTCGGCCTGGCGCTGGCCGCGGACATCCGGGTCGCCGCCACCTCCGCCCGGTTCAACGCCGCGTTCGTCCGCATCGGCCTGTCCGGCTGCGACATCGGGGTGAGCTGGCTGCTGCCCCGGCTGATCGGCGCCGGGCGGTCACACGAGCTGCTGCTCACCGGCCGGCTCGTCGACGCCGCCGAGGCGGAGCGGCTCGGCCTGGTCAGCCGGGTCGTCCCCGACGGCGAGACCCTCGACGCCGCCCTGGAGATCGCCGCCCAGATCACGGCGAACAGCCCGATGGGCGTGTGGATGACCAAGGAGGTGGCCTGGAGCCAGCTCGAGGTCGGCAGCCTGCAGGCCGGCATCGACCTGGAGAACCGCACCCAGGTCATGACCGCCTTCACCCGCGACCACACCGAGCAGATCTCGGCGTTCCGCGAGAAGCGCCCGCCGACCTACACCAACGGCTGAGTGCGGTCAGCGGTTGCGCCAGTGGGGGGTGCGCTTCTCGGCGAAGGCCGTGAGGCCTTCGAGCATGTCCTCGCTGAGAAGAAGATCGTCCATGGCGGGGGAGTCGTGGGCGACGGCGTCGTGGGGGTCGGTGATCCCGGCGGTCTCGTTCATGATCTGCAGGGAGACGCGTACCGAGGTGGGTGAACCGGCGAGGATCTCGGCGGCGAGCGCGCGGGCGCCGTCGAGGGCGGTGCCGGCGGGCACGATCCGGTTGACAAGGCCGTGGGCGTGGGCTTCGGCGGCGTCGAGGCGGCGGCCGGTGAGGATCATCTCGGTGGCGAGCTTCGGCGGCAGGGCGCGGGGGAGGCGGACCAGGCCGCCGGCGCCGGCGACGAGGCCGACACGGACCTCGCTCAGGGCGAACCGGGCGGTGGTGTCGGCGACGACGAGGTGGCAGGCGAGGGCGATCTCGCAGCCGCCGCCGAGGGCGTAGCCGTTGACGGCGGCGATGACGGGTTTGGTCATGTCCCGGCGGCTGGTGAGCCCGGCGAAGCCGGTCAGCGGCACCGAGCCGCGTTTGCCGCTGGCTGTCCAGACCAGGTCGTTGCCGGCGCTGAACGCCTTGTCCCCGGCACCGGTGATGATCGCGACCCACAGGTCGGGGTCGGCGAAGTAGGCGTCGAAGACCTCGGCCAGCTCGGTGTTCGCCGGCGGATGCAGCGCGTTGCGGGCCTGCGGCCGGTTGATGGTGACCTCGAGCAGGTGGCCGTCTCGGCGGACGAGGATGTGCTCGTAGCTGTCGCGGAAACCAGGGCTGCGGGTGGGTAGCAGGGCGGTCAGGGCGGCGCGGCTGACGGCGGCCCGGTTGCCGTCCGCGGTGGCGCGCACGAAGATCCGTTCCCCGAACGGGGACTCGCCGGCCAGCAGATCGAGCAGGTCGGTGTCGCCGCGCACGGTGGTGGCGAGGAAGCGCCGGTGGTCGTGGTCGAGGCGGCCGACGAGGATGCCGGTGCGCCGTCCGTCGCGGCCGTGGGTGATGGTGAACGTCTCGATCGTCGCCGGGCCGTCGGCGCGGGTCGCCACCTCGACGGGCTCCCAGGAGTTGACCTCCGCCTGCAGGGTGGCGCTGCCGTCGGGCCGCCAGGGCGTGGGGGTGGTGGTGTAGACGCCGACGGAGTACTTCGACAGCGAGCCGCCGTTGGCGCCGACGAGGCCGTGGCCGCCGGTGGCGCGCAGGCGGGTGACGGTCTCGGCGATGGCGTGCATCGAGTAGTTGTTGCCGGCGCCACCGAAGAACGGCAGGCCGCCGGTGAGGGTGAACCCGCGGGGGTCGTCGGGGGAGAGGCCGAGGCCGTCGAGGATGTTGAACACGGCGATGGGGAAGCAGCTGTACAGGTCGAAGGTGCTGATCTCGTCGAGGGCGCGGCCGGCGACGTCGAGGGCGTGGCGGACGGCCAGCACCGCGGCGGGACTGGCCGACAGGTCGGCGCGGGCGAGCAGGTCACGTTCGCGCAGGTCGGCGTGGCCGGCGAGGAAGATCCGTTTTTCGGGTGGGACGCCGAGGCGGCGGGCGGTGCCGGCGGAGGTGAGCAGGACGGCGGCGCCCTGGTTGACCTGGTCACGGGCGACGACGAACCGTGGGTAGGGATCGGCGATTATCCGGTTGCGTTCGGTGACGGTGGCGAGTTCGGTGGCGTCGCGTTCGACGGGGGCGGCGGCGTAGGGGTTGGCGGCGGCGACCGTCGTGAACGGGGCGAACAGCGCGCCCATGGCGAGGGCGTAGTCGGCGCGGGACAGCTTCAGTCGGGCGCGCCGCGCGTTCTCGAACAGCGCGTACTGGCTGGGCGCGCCGAGCAGGCCGTGGGCGGCGTGGTAGCGCGACGACAGCCCGGCCAGCCCGTAGCCGCGGTCGTCGAGCTGGCCGCCGACGTGCTCGGTGAAGTCGGGCCGGTCGGGGGCGTCGGCGAGTGCCCGCGTGGTGGAGATCGCCTCCGAGCCGACCAGGAGCACGACGTCGGGTCCGGTGCCGGTCGCGATCGCGGCGGCGANCTCGTTGACGAGGTGCTGGGGCGACTGGCCGCCGACGACCTCCAGCACGGCGTGCGCCGGGTCGGCGCCGAGGCGGGCGGCGACCGAGCGCGGGTAGTTGTCCGACCGGCCCAGCGGGGCCTTCGCCCGCGGGCCGGAGATCTCGAACTGGCGGACCCCGGCGATCGTGTCGATCGCGGCCGGATCGATGCCGGCATCCTCGAGCGCCCGCCGGGCCGCCGCCGCCGCCAGCTCCACCGCGGACAGCCGCGCGTAGCCGGGCTGGCCGGGCTGCTCGGCGTGCTGGCCGACCCCGACCAGCACCGGGGTCGCGGGATCAAGACCGTCGAGGGCGCTCATCGCTTCTCCTGGTTGTGCCGAACGTGGCTGGTCACTCTGCCTGCGCGGACGGGCGCGGGCCGATCCCGCGTCAAGGCACGGGTGGAGCGGTTCGCGGCGCTTCGAGGACGCCCGCGGCGACCAGCTCGTCCACCTCCGCGGGGGACAGCCCGAGCAGGCGTTCGGCCAGCTCGCGGGTGTGCTCGGCGACCAGCGGCGCCGGGCCGACGAGCGGGTCGGCGACGTCCCGGTAGTGGGCCGCACCGCCCAGCGTCAGCAGCGGCGGCGGAAGCTGGGGCTGGTCCTGCTCGACGAGGAGGCGCCGGGCGGCGAGCTGCGGATCGGCCGGCAGCTCGTGCACCCGCAGCATCTGCCCGGCGGGCACGCCGTGTTCCTGCAGCCGGCGGGCGGCCTGCGCCGGGGTGCGGGCCGCGGTCCAGCGGCCCACCACGGCGTTGATCTCCGCCCGGTGGGCGTCGCGGCCGGCCGCGGTGGCGAACCGGGGGTCGTCCCGCCACCGCGGCTCGCCCACGACGTCGGCGAGCCGGCCGAACGTCCCGTCGCCGTCGCCGCCGGCGTTCACGTCGACGACGCACCACTCGTCGTCCCCGGCGCAGGCGAACAGCCCGCGTGGGGCGTCGCCGCGCCGGTCGTTGCCCTCCGCGCGGACCGACCCCGGGCGCAGGTACTCCTCGGCGAGACCGACCCCCATCTGGTAGAAGATCGTCTCGATCTGGGCGGCACTCATCGTGCCGCCGCGGCCGGTGCGCCGCCGGCGCAGCAGCAGCGCCAGCACCGCCACCGCGCTCACCCTGGCGGCGACATGATCGGGGTAGATCGTGATCGCGTCGCAGAACCCGTCCGGGAGGTCCGGGTAGCGCCACAGCTTGCTGAGACCGGCGGTGGCCCGCACCAGCGGCCCGTAGCCGAGGCGGCGGCTCCACGGCCCGGTCGAGCCGAACGCGCTGCTGTCAGCGACGATGATCCCCGGGTTCACCCGGGCGAGCTCGTCGTAGCCGAGTCCGAGCGACTCCATCGTGCCGGGCTTGAAGTTCGACAGCACGACGTCGGCGGACGCGGCCAGCCGCAGGAAGATCGCCTGGCCACGCGGGTCGCGCAGGTTCAGCCCGAGGCTCGACTTGTTGCGATGGCCCCAGGCGAAGCTCTCGCTGATCTCCCCGCCGCTGCGGTTCTGCCGCGAGCCGTCCGGGAACGCCCTGTTCTCGACCTTGATGACCTCGGCGCCGTGATCGGCGAACAGCCGACCCAGTTCCGCCCCGACGACGATCACCCCGAGGTCGAGCACCCGCAGCCCGGCGAACGGATGGCGTGGTGCCGCCGCCGCACCGGCTGGGACGTCCGCTCGCCCGGTGTCCGGCCCCGAGAGCGCGGTAGGGAGCCCTGGGACGCCGGCGCCCGGGCCCGGGGCGGCCGCCGTGGTCGCGGCGGTGGCGAGGACCGTGGGGTCGCACTCGCCGAGCGGCGGCGGGCCGTACCGCCGGCCGGCCCGGACGCCGTCGATCTCCACCAGGCCGTCGGCGACGGGCACCGTCACGCCCGGGGCGACCTCGACGGGCACGAAGGTCCCCCGCGCGCGGACGTGCTCGCCGGCCACCGTCGCGGCGGCGTCGAGCAGGGCGGCGGCGGGCACGCCGAACCCGATCGACTCGGCCACGATCGTCTCCATGGTGCGCTCGACGAACAGCTTCCCGATCAGCGGATAAAGCTCGCCGGCGGCGGCGAAGCGGACGCCGATGTTGTCATATTTCGGATCGGCGAACTGGGCCGGCTCGCCGAGCCAGCGGAACATCCCCTGCCACTGCCGCGCCGCGAGCAGGCAGATCCGCACCCAGCCGTCGGCCGCCGGGAAGATCGGGTACAGGTGGCGGGCGTCGGGTCGCCCCCGCGGGAGGTCGCGCACCGTCGCCCCCGCGCGGGCGCTGCCCGAGATGCCGTAGCCCGGGTCGAGGACCTGGGCGACCGCGGTGAGCACCGAGAAGTCGACGACGTCGCCGCGCCCCGTGTCCAGCCGGCTGGCGTACGCGACCAGCGCGGCCCAGGCGGCCTGCGCGGCGGCGCACTCGTCGGCCAGGAACGCCGGCGGCAGCAGCGGCGGCAGGCCGGGCAGACCCGAGCGGGACAGCAGGCCGCCGATCGCCACGTGCACGTCGCTGCTGCCCGTCCAGTCCCGGTACGGACCCGTCAGCCCGAAATCGGTGATGGAGACGACGACGAGGCCCGGGTGGGCGGCCAGCAGGCCCTCGGGGTCGAGGCCAAGCGCCGCCTGCCGGTCCGGACGGGCGGTGTGCAGCAGGATGTCCGCGGTCGTCGCCAGCGTGCCCAGGAGCTCCCGACCCGCCGCCGTGGTCAGGTCCACCACCACGCCGCGCTTGTTGATCGAGTGGACCGCGAACGACAGGCTCGTCCCGTCCTCGGTGAACGGCCCCACCCGTCGCGACGCCGCGCCGCCCGGCGGTTCGATTCGCAGCACCTCGGCGCCGAGGTCGGCCAGGTAGCGGCCGGTCGACTCGCAGCGGCCGTCCGCCAGGTCCAGCACCCGCACCCCCGCCAGCGGTAGGTCCACGCCGGGGGGCCCAGTTCGACCGGTCATGGGGTCTCCCTTCGCCGCGCCGGCGGTGCGAACCGCGCGCGGCTGCCTGGCCGCTCGGCTGGCAGGAGGTCTGAGCGGGGACGAATCCCCGCCTGCCGGCCGAGCCGTCGCTCGATCGTGTGCGCCGGATCCAGCGAACACCCGGTAGTCGCGTCGACGCCATTGCGTTGCGTGCCGACTGGGCGTGCCACCGGACGCACGGTGGCGCGCCGCCGGCTCGCCCCCCCGATCGTGGTCCCCCATCGGCCGGCGGAATCCGTGGAACTACTGACCAAAAGGTGAGGTGACTAGGAACGGCCTCTTTGTCATAGCCGAGATGGGCTACGGAACGAGTCGCATTGCCGTTTTCTGACTAAAAAGGATGTGGTCACAACGGTGTGGCCCTCTCCTGTTGGCCGGACGTTCATCCAGCGCTGCCACCCTCTGCTCGGCGCGCCGGATGCTCACGTGCGGCGCGGCGGTCATCGAAAGGATCGACATGGGGGATCACGAGCACCGGGCGGATCGTCGCGGTGGGCGTCGGCGTCCGGGCCCGGCCGCCGCGGCCGGTGGGCTGACGCCGCCCGACACCGCGGCGCCGGCCGTGCTGGCGCCCGCGCGATGACCGGGTCGCTCATCGTCGGGGTCGACGCCGGCTGCGCCTCCCTGCACGACGCCGACCTGCTGATCCACCGGCTGGTGGAGCTGCTGGACCTGCCGGGGGACACCGTCGCCTGCACCCACCTCGTCGACGCGCACCGTGTACACGTGGCCCTGTCGTTCGCGCTGCCGCCGACGTGGCGCGAGCCGGGCAGCTGGCGGCGCGTGGCGCACCTTGCCGGTGAGCTCGCGATCGTGGAGCTGGCGGCGGCCCGACGCGCCGCCGCGGCCGCGCTGGTCGGGGCAGACCCGGTCGGGGGGCACCCGATCGGGGGACACCTGGTCGCGGGACACCTGGTCGGCGGGCTTGACAGCGCCGGCGCGCCCGGTGCGGTGGCCGGGCCGATGGTCGAGTTCCTCGGCATCGGTGCGCTGGTCTCGGGGCCGGTGGGGCTGGCCTGCGGGGCTGAGCGGATCGGGCCGCCCGAGCTCGCGGACGGCGCCGCGCAGGCCGTCGCGGACCACGCCGGCCGGCAGGGCGGGCGAGCCGTCGTCTACCCGGGGGTCGGCCGACTGCGCGGCACCGTGCTGGTGGAGACCGTGCTCGGGCAGACCGCGGTGGGCCGGGTCGTCGTGCCCACCGGGCAGGCGGAGCCCCGCCGGTCGGACCTCCTGCGCACCCGCAACCACGTGCGACCCGTCTGGCGCGACGGCGTGCTCACCCTCGTCGCCGCCGCCGAGCGCGGCCGGGTGTTCACGCCCTCCGAGGTGCCCCACCCGACCCCGGTGGGCGGCCGCTGACGCGGGCGAGCGGACGCGCGGACACCCCCGCCGCCGGCCCCGTACTCGGCGTGCGATTTCCGGCGCGGAAGAACCGCCGGTAAGGCGGTCGTCATTACCTTTTCGGGGTGGCCGCCGGTGCACTTTCGGCCAATCGTCAATGGGATCCGGTCGCAGTTTTCCCATTGCCCGTTTTCGCATTGCCCGAGGAATGTCCGGGGTAATGGCCCGGCGACGATGTCGCCGGCCGCGCGGGATTGGTCAGTAGGTGCAGGTGGGGGCCTCGGGCGGGGCGGTCGGGCCTTGGACGCCGGCCGTCGCGCCGCCGGCCGCGGTTCCGGCCGCCGGGGCTGGGGCGGCGCCGGAGGTCCCGACGCTCGACGAGACACTCGGCGTGACGACCTCGGTGAACCCGGAACCGAGGACGAGCTGGACGCCGGTCACGCTGGAGTCGGCCAGCACGCTCGATCCCGGCACAGCCGCGGCGACGGTGCGCGCCTCGGCATCCTGGCCCGGTCCGTAGATGACCCGGGACGTCACGTGGGTGAGCGCCGAGGCGTTGCCGGCGTTGCGCGCGTGGAAGCCCTTGCTGGTCAGCGCGCCGGTGACCTGGGAGGCAAGCCCGGAGCGGGAGGAGCCGTTGTAGACGGTGACGCGCACCTGCGACGGGGCCGCGGTGGCGCCCGGGGCGAGCGCGGGGCCCGCGCCCGCGCCCGCGTCGCCCGAGGAGCTGGCGCCCTCGACGCGGCCGCCGAGTGGGCTGACGATCCGCAGCAGGTCGTCGGGCTGGTAGAACTGCACCGACGCGCGGGTGCCGTGCAGGCGGATGTCGCCCATGTCGTCGACGGCGCCCTCGGCGCGGGTCGGGGCGTGGGTGGGCACGGTCTGCATCCGGATCCCGCCGTTGGTGAGGCCCTTGATGCGGGTCGCGAGGCCGCGCAGGTCGGCGATGGTCGTGTGCTCGTCGAGGGTGAGCGCGCCCGCCGCGGTCGACACCAGCCGTTCGGCCTTGATGGGATTCGACAGCGTGTCGCCATTCATGATCTTGTGGAACATGGCGCCGATGAACTGCTGCTGGCGGCTGATCCGGTCGGTGTCGCCGGCGGGCAGGCCGTGGCGCTGGCGGACGAAGGCCAACGCCTGGTCCCCGTTGACCTGGATGGTTCCCGGGCCTCCGCGGAAGCCGCTCATCGGGTCGTTGGTGTTCGTGCTGACCCGCCACCGGCCGTTGTCGTCCTGGAAGCGCTGGGGCGGCGCGTTCGACGGTTTGATGCAGACCTCGACGCCGCCGATGGCATCGGTGATCTTCTTGAAGCCCTGCAGGTCCATCGAGATGTAGTGGTCCACCTGCATGCCCGTGAGGCTCTCGATGGTCCTGACCAGCAGCGGCGGGCCGCCCGAGGAGATGGCCGCGTTGAACTTGTCCTTCGTCGACGCGTGGCGCTTGCCGTTCGTGTCGGTGTACTCGGGGATCGTCACGTACATGTCCCGGGGGAACGAGATCATCGTCGTGGTCCCGTCCTTGTCCAGGTGGGCGAGGATCGTCGTGTCGGAGCGCTGCCCCTCGACGTCGCCGTACTCCCCACCGGTGCCGGCCCGGCTGTCGGTGCCGACCAGCAGGTAGTTCGCCACCCCCACCCCGCTCGAGCCGCCGTCGGAGAGGCCGAGATCGATGCGGTTGACCTTGCCGTTGATGAACGAGTAGGCGGCCCAGCCGCCGACCGTGACCAGCAGCACGCAGCAGGACACGAGAGAGAGGAAGGCCAGCAACCCGCGTCGGCGCCGGGGGGGAGGCCCGCCGGGCCCCGCGCCACGTCCCGACCGGCCGGGTCCTGACCCCCGCGGATCCAACCGGGGCGGGAGGACCCTCGCGCTGTCCACGGCGTCGTACTGCAGGTGCGGTGCGGTCACTTCCCGCCTTTCCTCGAGGGGCCCTGCGGGCAGGGTCCGACGTAGTGCGGAAAGTAACACGTATGGGTTATTGGCTTACCTTGAGGGGTGTCGACGAGATTCCCCGTATACGTGGCGCGATGGGGGTGGCGTCAGGCCGGGATCCATCCGCCGATCACCTCGATGACGACGGCGTTCCGTGACGTCTGTCGACGCGTTGGCGGCCTGCCTGCTTGACGTACCCGGCGGATCGGCCCGCAGGGACTCCGGACCGACGCAGTGCGGCGCGGCGGTCCTACCGGGACGGGAACGCGGCGCGCAGGTGGTCGACGGCGGCGGTGATCCGTGGATCACGGGCGGCCGTGGCGCGCGACCAGACCAGGCCGAGCTGGAAGTCGATCTCGCCGGGAGCCAGTGGGACCAGGGCGAACGCCGGGTCGGCGAACACCCGTCCGGCGGGCCCGGAGTTGGCCGAGCCGGTCAGGGTGAGCTGACGGGATCGGCGGATGGTGGTCGCGAGCAGCAGCAGGTCCTGCTCGCGCATGGTGACGACGTGCGCGTGACCCGCCTGCTCCAGTCGGTCCTGCAGCCGGCGCATGGCGATGGGCTGCAGTCGGGTGGGGGTCAGCAGGATCTCCCGGTCGCGCAGGTCGGCCAGGTACAGGCAGGTGCGGGCCGCCAGCTCATCGTCGGCGCGCATCGCGACGCGGAACCGGTAGGTGACCAGGGGCAGCACATCCAGTGACGGATCGTCGACGGGCAGGTGCACCAGGGCGAGGTCGAGCTCGCCACGGGCCAGGGTCGGCAGCAGTTCGCTGGACGGGCCGTGGACCAGCTCCGCCAGACCGCCGCTCGGAGCGTCCGGGACGTCCGAGGTGGGGGTCTGGCCCGGCGCGCCGGTCGGGAACGCGGTGATGGTCGCGACGACGCGGTCGACGACGCGGTCGACGACGTGCGGCGGCGCGAAGTGGGTGGATCCCAGGCGCAGCGGCGCGACGTGGCCGGCGGCCTGGCGGGCGGCGAAGCGCGCCTCCTCCAGACTGCGCAGCGCCGCCTCGATCCGAGGCAGTGCGGCTCGGCCCGCCTCGGTGAGCGTCAGCGAGTGATGGCCGCGGGCGAACAGCTCCACGCCCAGTTCATGCTCCAGCGCGCGGATGCTGCGGCTGACCGGCGACGGAGTCAGGTGCAGCCGCGTCGCCGCGCGGCCGACGTTGCCCTCCTCGGCGACGGTGACGAAGGCTCTGAGCTGTCCGATCTCCATAGCGGTCTCACGGGACCATGAGCGGCGACCCGCTGTCAAAACCGGCCGCCCCACCGCGATCGGCGTCGGTGGGGCGAGGCCGTCGGGAGTCGAAGATCGTCAGTGGTCGAGGTAGAGCCAGCGGCGGCTGGTGGTGCCGGCGAGGACGCGGCCGAAGCGCAGGCCGGCGAAGTGCGGGGAGGCGACGGGGGTGCCGTCGGACTCGATCTCGTCGATGAGGCGGGCGCGGGCGGCCTGGGCGGCGAGGCTGTCGGTGTCGTAGACGGTCTCCCAGCCGGCGTCGAGGAGTTCGAGGGGGGAGTGGGCGACGTCGCCGAGCAGCAGGGCGCGGTGCTGGCCGCTGGAGACGACGAAGATCGTCGAGCCGGGGGTGTGGCCGGGGGTGTGGCGGGCGTCGATGCCGGGGGCGAGGGTGAGGTCGGTGTCGAACAGCTCGACCTGTCCGGTGATCGGCGCCAGCTTCGCCGCGGTGCGCCGGTCGGGCTGCGGCCCGTCGACGAAGTGGTGCCAGTCGGCGGCGTGGCAGCGGTAGGTGGCGTTCGGGAAGACCGGCCGGTCCTCGAGCGCGGTCCAGCCGGTGTGGTCACCGTGCAGGTGGGTGAGCAGCACGTCGGTGACGTCGGCGGGCCGCACGCCGAGCGCGGTGAGGCTGTCGAGGAGGTGGCCGCCGTGGAAGCCGCGGGCGGAGAGCGGGCCGAGTCCGGCGTCGACGAGGACGACCTGGTCGCCGGTGCGGATCAGGAAGCCGCCGAGCGCCATCTCGAACTCGCCGGCGGCGGTGAAGTGCTCGGCGTTGCACTCCCAGTGGGCCTCGTCGCCGCCAGGCGGGGTGAGTACGTCGCGGGCTCGCACCCGGGCGTCGCCGTCCCACACGGGCTGAACGTTCAGGTCACCGACCTTCATCGTCACTCCTTGTTGCCGAAGGGGTCAGCCATTGGATTGCCGAAGGGGTCGCTGAACGGGTCGCCGTCGGGTTGCCATCGGGGTGGTCCGGGACACCGACCGGGGACGGCCATCGGGGACGGGGCGCCCGCGGCGGTCAGATCCCGGCGTCACCGCGGCGGTATTCGATGGTGATCTTGTCGAGGCGTTCCCGGGTCGCGTCGTCGAGGTGCAGGTCCACGGCGGCGAGGGTGGCGTCGAGTTGCTCGGGGCGGCTGGCGCCGATGATCGGCGCGATGATCGCGGGCTGGCTCAGCGACCAGGCGACCGCCAGGGTCGGCAGGGTCACGCCGAGGTCCGCGGCGACGGCGGCGAGTTCGTCGATGGTGTCGAACATCCGCTCCTGCCAGTAGCGCTGCTGGTAGCGGTCGGCGGCGGTGCCGAGGGTGAACCGGCTGCCGTCGGCCGGGGGCTTCGTGCGGTCGTGCTTGCCGGACAGCAGTCCGCCGGCCAGCGGGTTGTAGGGGATGACCCCGACGCCCTCCTCCTGGCACAGGGGGAACAGCTCGCGTTCGACCTCGCGGAACAGCAGGCTGTGGCGGGGCTGGGCGGAGTCGAAGCGGACGAGGTTGAGCGTCTCGCTGCGGCCGATCGCGCGGGCGAGCTGGTAGGCGAGGTAGTTCGAGACACCGACGTAGCGGACCTTGCCCGCGCGGACGACGAGGATGGCCCGGGAGCGTTCCTCGTCGCACTGCAGGCCGAAGGTCATCGTGCCCAGGCACAGGCGGGAGACGTGCAGGCCGGTCCGGCCTAGCCGTACGTGCTTCATCGGCGTCATCCTTCGTCGGAGCGTCCGCGGGTCGGGTCGGGGGATCACGGGTCGGGTCGGGGGATCAGCCGCCGTCGTGCGCGTGGTCGCGCCACGAGCGGCCGGGCTTCCAGCCGAACAGGGCGCGGGCCTTCGTGATGGAGATGCCGCCGGCGTCGGGGCGGTCCAGCTCCCGCAGCGGTGGGGCGTCCGGGCCGAACACCTCGGCGGCGAGCTCGGCGAGCGGGCGGCCGGCGATGTTGTCGGGTTGGGCGGCGTAGACGACCTCGTGGCCGGCGGTGTCGGCGGTCGCGGCGAGGGCGATCAGGTCGGCGAGGTCGTCGGCGTCGACGTAGGACCACTGGTTGAACGCACCCCGGCGCGGATCGGTGGTCACGCCGGCGTGGACGGACTCGTAGGCGTCGGGGGTCAGCACGAGGCTGGGGCGCACGGAGACGGCGGTGGCGTCGCTGCGGCGGACGAGCGCATCGCAGATGTTCTCCCCGAGGGCCTTGGACAGGCCGTAGGCGTCCTGGGGGCGCAGCGGGTGGTCCTCGTCGACGGGCAGGTAGTCGGGTAGGAACGGCCGCTCGGCGGTGACGAAGCCGGGGGCGGTCTCGCTGGAGGTGTAGATCAGGCGGCGCACGCCGGTCCGGGCGATCGCCTCGGCGATGTTGTACGTCGACTGGGTGTTGGTCGCGAAGATGACGTGCCCGGGGTCGTGCGAGGGCTCGGGGATGCCCGCGGTGTGGATGACGACGTCGGGACGGGTGCGCAGGACAACGGCGATGGCCTGCCCGTAGTCGGTGAGGTCGGCGCGCAGGTAGGGGTCGAACGGCGGGCCGTAGTGGGCGGCGACGATGTCCGTCCCGGCGACCTGGTGGCCGTCGGCGCCCAGCCGCGCCACGACGCGGGAGCCGATCTTGCCTCGGGATCCGGTGACCAGAACTCGCACGGCCGCTCCTGTCCGCTGTGGGTTGGCTGTCTGCTGGGCGTGCAGCCGCGAAGGCGGGATCGCGCGACGCCCGACGTGTCACCTTACGCCGAAGATGACACCTGATGACACGTTCATCGGCCGTCGGCGTCCGGGTTGTGGGCGTGCTCAGCCCGTAGGCGATCCGGCTGGACAGGCAGGCCGCGGCCGGCTTGTCTGCCGTCACCAGCCCCCAGGCCCGCGACGCCGCCCGCACCTGAGCCTTGGCTGCACGAGGCGTGCATCGCGAGCAGGGCGATGACACCGTCCAGCCCCGATCCGTACCCCGTGCTCGTGGGACCGCGATGACGGGCGCGGCCGTCAGCCCGGCCGCGACGCTGGCGAGCGCGCCCTCCATGCCGGCCACGACGACCAGCACGTCGGCGTCGCGGATGCGGTCGGCCTCGGCGAGCACCCGGTGCAGCCCGGCCACGCCGACGTCGCCGACGTCGCCGACCAGCTGGGGCTCGTAGCCGTAGGCGCCGAGCCCGGTGGCGACCTCGCGGGCGACCGGCAGGTCCGCGGTGCCGGCCGTCAGCACCGGCACGAAGCCGGGCCGGGCCGGTGCGGGCCGCCAGGCGAGCAGGACGTGCCGCGGCCCGGTGCCGGTGGCCGTCCCGCCGGGGTTGGCGGCGAGCGCCGCGCGAGCCTGGTCGGGCTCGGCCCGGGTCAGCAGGACCGGGCCGGCAGCCGGGCCGGCACCCGGGCCGGTCAGCAGCCCGCGCACCGCCTCGGCGCACTGCGCTGGTGATCGAGCCGCAGGTCGGCGGGATCGGTGGGGACTGCGGGGCCGGCCGGGCCGACAGGGTCGGCGAGCGGCGGAACGGTGGTCATGCCGCCGTACCGGCCGGCGTCGGCGCGGGCGGGGCGGGCGCGAGGAACACCGATCGGGCGTGGGAGAGCTCCCGGAATCCGTGTACGCCGTGGTAGCTGCCCATCCCGCTGGTGCCGATCCCGCCGAAGGGGAGCTGGCTGTCGACGAAGTGCAGTGCCCAGCCGTTGACGGTGACCCCGCCGGATGACGTGCCCGCGAGCACCGCGTCGACCAGGCCCCGGTCGTCGCTGTAGACGTACATCGCCAGCGGCTTGCCACCCGCGCGGACATGCTCGACGACCTGCGCCGGGTCGGTGAAGGTCAGCACGGGCAGGATCGGCCCGAAGATCTCCTCGGTCATGATCTTCATGTCGGGGGTCACGTCGAGCAGGACCGAGGGCGGCAGGACGGTCCCGGTGGGATCCGGCGCCCCGCCGCCGACCAGCGTCGCGCCCCGGGCGACCGCGTCGTCGAGGTAGCCGGTCAGCCGCTCCAGGTTGCGCCGGTCGACGATCCGCCCGAGAGCCTCGGGCACGAGGCTCCCCTCGCGGTAGAGGTTCTGGTCGACCCACGTCTGGTAATGGCGGAGGAATGCGTCGCGGACTTCCGGGCGCACCCACAGATGGTCCGGCGACAGACAGATCTGCCCGGCGTTGGTGTGCTTGGCCTGCGCGATCTGGGCCGCGGCCGTCGCGAGGTCGGTGGTCCCGTCGACGATCGCCGGACACTTCCCGCCGAGTTCGAGGGTGACCGAGGCGAGATGGCGGGCCGCGCCGGCCATCACCACCCGCCCCACCGTGGGGCTGCCGGTGAAGAAGACGTGGTCGACGGGCAGCTCCAGCAGCGTGTTCGCCAGCTCGACCCCGCCGGTGAACACGGCGACGTGCTCCGGGTCGAAGACCTCCCGGATGATCCGCGCGCTGATGGCGGAGGTGGCCGGGGCGAGCTCGTTCGGCTTGACGATGGCGGTGTTCCCAGCGGCGATGATCGGTACCAGCGGCTGGAACAGCAGGCCGAACGGGAAGTTCCACGGCGCGAACAGCAGGCAGATCCCGCGGGCCTCGTACTGCACGAACTCCGCGGCCCCGGTGCCGAGGTACGGCGGCGGGGTCAGCGGGGTGGGCGCCGTCCACTCGGCGAGGTGGGCGACGGCGTCGTCGATGTCGGCGAGCACCGCCGCCACCTCGGACGGGATTCGCGGGCGCGGGGGGCGCAGCAGGTCGGCGTGCAGCGCGGCCCGGATCTCGTCGAGATGATCGGTGATCGCCGTCCGCAGTCGGGTGAGATGCGCGGTGCGCTCCTCGACAGTCGACGTCTTCGTAACCCAGCGGTGCCGGCGTTGCGCATCGAAGATCTTCGCGGCGTCGGTGGCGTCGAGCGTCTTCTCGGTCTGCATGGTGGTGCCCTCCAGGGACGTCGAGCCGCTGGTCGCTCGGTGCCGGATGTAGCCGGGCCCGACGCGCGGTGACACCCACAGCCCGGCGCCACGCCGGCTGCCGTCCCGCCAGACTTGCGCATCCGAGGGCCGACGGCCATTGCGGATTTTCGTCCGTAGACGTGCCACTCGGCGCAACCTCGCCACCGTTCGGGCGGGCTCGCCGCGGCGGGGGCGCGCATACTCGTAGTAGTGATTCGTGACAGAAGGTCAGCGAGCCGCCGTGGCGCCGAGCGGCGGCCGGTGGGCTCGTCCGAGGCGAGCTGGGGGCGGTCGCTCATCCCCCTGGTCGTCCTGCTCGCCGTGGTCGTCATGGACCTCACCGGCGACCGGCGCTATGTGATCATCACCAGTCTGGTGATCAGCCCGCTGCTCGCCGCGGCGCTGACCGGGCCGCGGGTGACCGCCGCCTATGCCGGCGCGGCACTGCTGTTCGGCGCGCTGCAGGCCATCCCGCTCGGCTACTACACCGGGGTCGGCCACGAGAGCCCCGTTGCCCAGCTGATCCGGCTGGCGGTGATCGCGGTCGGCGGCGCCATCGCGGTCGCCGCCAGCCGGGACCGGCAGCTGCGCGAGGCGCAGCTGCGCGACGTCACCCGGGTGGCCGACGTGGCGCAGCGGGCCATCCTCGGCGTCGTCCCCGCCCGACTGGGCGATCTGCGCCTGGCCGTGAACTACGACAGCGCCGCCGCGCAGGCCCGGGTCGGCGGGGATCTCTACGAGGTGACCCAGACCCGGTGGGGGGTGCGGATCCTCGTCGGCGACGCCCGGGGCAAGGGGCTCGACGCCGTCCGGCTTGCCAGCCGGGTGATGGCCACCTTCCGGGTTCTCGCCCGCCACCTGGCCGACCCGGAGGAGATCGTGGCCGCCCTCGACGCCGAGGTGGTCCGCTCGGGCGGGCCGGAGGACTTCGTCACCGCCGTGTTCGCGCAGATCGACGGCGCCCGGCTGGAGATGGTCAACGCGGGCCATCCCGACCCGGTGCTGCTGCGCCGGGGCGCGCCGCGCCTGCTCGACGCGACCGGTCGGCGTACCCCGCTCGGCCTGGGTGCGGCCGGCACCACCGTCGTACGCAGCCGCCTCGTCGCGGGCGACCGGCTCCTGTTCTACACCGACGGCCTGGCCGAGGCCCGCCACCCACGAACCCGGGAGTTCTTCCCGATGCTGCCGGCCGCCCAGGCCGCCTTCGCCCCGGCCCGGCGGCTCGACGCGGGACTGGCCGATCTCGTCGCGGCGCTGCGGCGCTGGACCGAGGCGACCCTGGGGGACGACGTCGCCCTGCTGGCCGCCGAGTTCGCCCCGCCCACGCGGGCCACGGCCCCCGTCGCCGACCAGCCCGCCCGGGCGGGCACCGGTTCCCCGTGGCCGGCGCCGGCCGGATCACGGGAAGGCTCCCGGCCTGTCGCCGGTTGCTCGGAACGAGGCCGATGACGCCCGCCGCCGCGGCGCGGACAGGCCCACCAGCGGGCCGACGCGAGCGCGCTGAGGCGAGGCGACGGGAGGGAGATCCGATGACGACGACGCAGCAGGCGCGGGGCCGGGTCCGGCTGGAGCAGGGGCGCAAGCGGGTCCGCGCCTACCTCGCCGGGCGGCTGGTCGTCGACACCACCAGCCCGGCGCTGGTCTGGGAGAACCCGCACTATCCGGCCTACTACCTGCCGCGGGTCGACGTCGTCGCCGAACTGGTGCCTACCGCCCGCACGGAGCACTCCCCGAGCCGCGGCGAGGCCGTCTACTACGACGTGGTCGTCGAGGGGCACACCGCGCCGGCGGCGGCCTGGGCGTACCCGCAGTCCCCGCTGGAGGGACTGCGGGACCTGGTCCGCTTCGACTGGGCCGCAATGGACCGCTGGCTGGAGGAGGACGAGCCCGTCTACGTCCACCCGCGCAGCCCCTACACCCGCATCGACGCGTTGCCCAGCTCCCGGCACGTCCGGGTCGAGATCGACGGGGTGGTCGTCGCAGACTCCCACCGCCCGGTCATCCTGTTCGAGACCGGCCTGGTGCCGCGCTACTACCTGCCCCTGGTCGACGTCCGTCAGGAGCTGCTGCGCCCCTCGGACACCCGCACGCACTGCCCGTACAAGGGCAACGCCGAGTACTTCTCGGTGGAGGTCGACGGCCGGCGCCACGACGACGTCGTGTGGACCTACCGCACGCCGCTGCCGGAGAGCGCCCGGATCACCGGCCTGGTCTGCTTCTACGACGAACGCGTGACGGTGTCCGTCGACGGCGTGCCCACGCATCCCTGACCGTCGCGGTCAGCCGGTCAGGGACTCAGCCGGTCAGGACGGACATCGCCTGATCGAGCAGGGCGGCGAGGTCGGCCGTCCCGTCGCAGTCGCGCCAGACCGTCAGGGCGGCGTCGTAGCAGCCGAGCGCCGCGGAGGCCAGTGCGCGTGGGCGCGGGTCGGCCGTGTCCGTCGGCGGGATGGCGAGGCGCCGGGCGAGCTCGGGGGCGAGTAGCCGCTGCCAACTGTTCTGGCGCTGCAACTGGCGGCCCTGCAACGACGGCNTGTCGACCATCATCCGGGACAGCCGCAGGGCCCGTTCGGGGTTCTCGACGTTGAAACCGATGATCGCGTTGAGCGCCTGACGCAGCGCCTGCCACGGCGTCTCGTCCGCGGGACGGCCGGCGAGCGCGTCGCGCAGGACCAGGCCGCGTTCCTCCACCCCGAGCAGGACCACGTCCTCCTTGGTGGCGAAGTAGCGGAAGAAGCTGCTGCGCGACAGGCCGGCCTCGGCGGCGATCTGGTTGATCGTCGTGCATTCGAAGCCCTGTCGGTCGAACAGGTCGAAGGCGACGGCCGTGATCTCCGCCTGCAACGCCCGCCTCGTCCGGCTGCGCAGATCGGTGCCCCGCGCGGGGGTTGCGGCGTCGGCGGGGACTGCCGCGGGGTTCTTCACCACGAAACGAGGATACCAGATCCGGCATCCCGGCTCACATGTTGGACTGAGTCTCATCTTTGGGCTACAGTTTCGCTGCGACCACCGGTCGAACCTCCCCAGCGAACTCGAACCTCCCAGCGAACCGAGCCCCGGGCGACATCCCGGGCACAGCGCCGGCCCGCTGGCCCTCCTGTACCCCTCATCGGACTTCACGCGCGGGAAAGTGACCTATGACTGCGGAGACCATGGCGTCCAGCGGGGCGCCCGCGACCGGGCTCGGCCCGTGGATGCGCTTCCGGCGGCAGTACTCCCGGCTCTCGCCGCCGGTCCAGATGATCGGCCTGCAGCTCTGGCTGCCGCTGGTCTTCGTCATCGCCTTCTGCCTGTGCTACATCAACGCCTTCCACCAGCCGACGCCGAAGGACATCAAGGTCGCGGTGGTCGGGACGGGCCCGGCGGCGGCGACCCTCGCCGATCGGCTGGAGGGCACGAGCAACGGCATGCTGTCGGTGTCGATGGCGGGCTCGGTCGACGCCGCCCGCAGCGACGTGCGCGACGGCGACCTGGCGGCGGCCTTCACCCCCGGCGCGGCGAACCAGCCGGCCCGGCTGCTCATCGCCAGCGGCGCGCAGTTCCAGCTCGCCGAGGTCGTCCAGCAGACGTTCGCCCCCGTGGCGGCGGCCGAGGGCACCACCCTCGCCGTCGACGACCTCGCCCCGCTGCCCAAGCACGACTCCTACGGCACCTCGGGCTTCTACCTCGCGCTGGTCTGGACCATCGCCGGCTACATGGTCGGCATGTTCATCGGGATGATGGGCCAGACGCTCAAGCACCACGTCCGCCTCGGCCTGATCGTCGGATCCGGCTTCGTGTTCTCGCTGCTTGGCACGCTGTTCGCCGGTCCGGTGGTGGGCGCCGTGCACGGCCACTTCCTGTCGCTGTGGCTGCTCGGCTGGCTGACGACGATCTCGGTCGGCCTGGTGGTCAACGGCCTGTCCTACTTCATCGGCCGGTTCGTCACCGGCGCCGCGCTCATCCTGTTCGTCTTCCTCAACATCCCGGCGTCGGGCGGGGCGTTCCCGGCCGCGTTCGTGCCGGAGCCCTTCAAGTGGCTGCATCCGTACGTGTTCGGCACCGGTGTCCTCGACGTGCTGCGCGGCATCGTGTACGACGCCGGGCCGGGGATCGGCCGCGGCGCGACGGTCATCGGCGTCTACGCGGCGGTCGGCATCGTGCTCACCGCGGTCGGCCGGCCGTTCTTCAACCGCCGCACCCGGCTGCGGGCCGAGCGCGGCAAGCCGGTCTCGATGATGCTGGCCGCGCAGGGCGCGGCGATGGCGGCCCGCCAGGCCGAGCAGGCCGAGGCCGCCGCCGGCACCCGCCCGCACCACGTCACCACGAGCGATGCCCCCGCCAGCGATGCCCCCGCCAGCGGCGCCCCCGCCAGCGGCGCCACCACGAACGGCGTCACCACGAACGCGGGCCCGCGGCGGGACGGCGAGTCCCGTGACAACGAGTTCGCAGACGAAGAGGTCGAGTCCGATGCGGCCGCCGTCTCGGGCGCAGCGGCGGGCAGCGGCAGCGCCTGACACCCGACTCCGCAGCCGACCCCGTCGCACCCCGTCCCTTCCCCGTTCCGCCCGAGGGGGAGGGGCGGGGTGGCGGCGTTTCGGCGGGCGACTCGCGCCGGCGCAGCCCGGGGGGCGGGTGCGCCCGGTTCAGCCGGTGGGCGCCGACCAGCGCACCCGGGTGCCGCCGGCGGGGCCGGGCTCCACGGCGAAGGTTCCGCCCAGGCTCTCGGCCCGGCCGCGCAGGTTCGCCAGCCCGCTGCGCCGCGTCGTCGGTCCCAGGCCGACCCCGTCGTCCACCACGTCCACGCTCACCCGGCCGTCCGCGACGGCCACCGTCACCTCGACGGCGCGGGCGTGGGCGTGGCGGGCGGCGTTCGACAGGGTCTCGCGCACCACGGCGATGAGGTGGTCGCCGACGGCGGCGTCGATCGCCGTGTCGACAGGGCCGTCGAGGTGCAGCCGCGGGGTGAAGCCGAACGCCCCGGCCATGTCGTCGATGATCCCGAGGATCTGCGCCCGCAGCCCGCTGCCCGTGGCCGGGGTGGCCCGGCCGCGCAGCTCGAAGATCGTCTGGCGGATCTCCCGCACGGTCTCGTCGAGGTCCTCGACATAGGTGCTCATCCGCTCCGCGCGCGCCGCCCGCTCCTCGCTGGCGGCCAGGCCCTGCAGGCCCATCGCCACCGCGAACAATCGCTGCATCACGTGGTCGTGCAGGTCGCGGGCGATCCGGTCGCGGTCCTCCAGCAGCGACAGCCGGCCTCGCGCCGCCCGCGAGCGGGCCAGTTCCAGAGCGAGCGCCACGTGGGCGGCGAACGCGGCGGCGAGTTCGAGGTCCTCGTCGCTGAACAGGATGCCGCCGCGGCGCCGGCCGAGGATCAGCGCCCCGGAGGTGACCTGTGAGGCGATCAGCGGCACGATCATGATCGGGCCGACGTCGAGCTTGTCGATCTCGGAGCCGCCCAGCGTGCGCACATCGGCGACGACGAGCGGGGCCCGGTCGTGCACCGCCCGCCCCGCCAGCGACGTCTCCAGCGGCACCCGCTGGCCGCGCAGCAGGTCGGCGTCGTTGCCCTCGGCGACGTCGAAGGACAGCTCCCGCGCCGTCGGGTCGCACAGGGCCAGCGCCGTCGTGTCCGCCCTGGCGACGTCGCGGGCCCGTTGGACGATCAGCTCCAACGGGTCGTCGCCGTCGGCGAGCAGGTGGCGGGTGATGTCCGCCGACGCCTGCGACCACTGCTGACGGTGCTGGGCCTCGCCGAACAGGCGGGCGTTGTCGATCGCCACGCCGGCGTTGGCGGCGAGCGCCAGCACGAGCTCCTCGTCCTCGGCCGTGAAGATCCGCCCGCCGCGCTTCTCGGTCAGGTAGAGGTTGCCGAAGACCTCGTTGCGGACCCTGATCGGCACGCCGAGGAACGCCCGCATCGGCGGGTGCCCCGCGGGGAAGCCGACGGCACGGGGATGGTCGGCGATGTCGTCGAGGCGCACCGGCCCCGGCTCGGCGATGAGCAGGCCGAGCACCCCGTCGCCGCGGGGGGTCCGGCCGATCGCCTCGACGCGGCCCGGGTCCATCCCGACGTGGATGAACTGTTCGAGGTGACCGTCGCGGGCGATGACGCCGAGCGCGCCGTAGCGGGCGTCGACCAGCTCGCAGGCGGACTCGACGATGCGTCGCAGCACCACGTCGAGGCTGAGGTCGGCGGTGACCATCCGGTTGGCCCGCAGCAGACCTCGCAGCCGGCCCTGGGTGGCCAACACATCCTGGGCCCGCTCCACCAGTTGGGAGAGAAGCTCGTCCAGTTCGAGCCGAGCGACAGCGGGGAAGATCAGATCTCCCGACGACCCTGACGGGGAGGTCTGCCCGCAGGCCGCCCCGGAGGTCCCTGCGCCGGCCGGCGCGAGGTCCCGTTCGGACTCCATGCTTCCAGCACGATAACCGATCCGCGCCGAGCGGCGGCCGAGATCCGGATCGCGGCCGAGACGTTCCCGGCGAGGATGGGCCGCGGGTCCCGGCGGGGGCCATCCGTCCGTGGTGGGCGCCACGTCATCGTGGAGTTGGCGCGGGCGGTTCCGCGGGGGTTCGCGTCTGCCCGGCACGCCCGGCACGCCCGGCACGCCCGGCCTGTTCGGCTTGCGCGGTTCGTCCCGTGGCCTCGACGGCATGCATCCGCGTCGTCCTCACTTCGCGCACCCTCAACGGGTAGCCTCCTGTCCACCACGTCGACCGACCGGAGCCCGGACCGGCGGCCAAGGCACCGGGTCAGCCATCCCGGCCCGCCGCGCGCCTTTCGCCGTTTCGCCGCTGCGCGGTCGGCCTCAGCGCGCCCCGGGTCGACCTGCGGCGGGTCAACACGTCATCTGCCATGTTCGGCCCCGCCCCACCCCGGCGCCCAGGGACCTTAGGCGCACATCGTGGAGCACTTCCTACCCTGCGATCCGCACCGTGCCGGCCGCAGACCGGCCCAGACCGGCCCAGGGCGGCCTGCCACCCCTCGCTGCCAGGGCGTCCGTTGCGGACGCCGGCTTCACCGGCCGGGTCGTCGGACCATGCCCCGGACGGGCCGCCGCCCCGCCCGACCGGGCGGGGGAGTGGACTGCCTGCCCCGATCGGGCCAGCCGAGGTGGTCTCGCGGCCGCACGGTACCCCCCGAACGGGGAGGAGACGGCGGCCGAACGCACCCCCGGCGGCGGGCCGTTCGGATCCCCCGCGGGGGCCACCGCGCACTCGCCGGCCCGGGTCGCGGCAGGCATCCTGGAATGGAGACCGGGGAGCCGGCAATCGGGGATCTGGAGCTTGTGGTGTCGGGCTGCATCGTGGTGGGAGTGGACGGATCCAGAGACGCCGACGCGGCGCTGCGCTGGGCCGCCGGAGAGGCGTGGCTGCGCCGCGACCGCCTCGAGGCGATCCTGGCCTGGACCCCGGACGACTGCCCGCGCGAGGTACTCGACCGCGCCTATGCGCCGGGCCCCCACACGATCGAGGAAACCGCCCTGGCGCTGCTGCGGGAGTGCGTCCAGCGGACCCAGGACCCGCGCCGGCCGGTGCCCGTCACCGAGCGGGCCGTCTACGCCGACGCCGTCGAGGCGTTGCTGTCGGCCGGCGCGGGCGCAGACATGATCGTCGTCGGCTACCGGGGGACCAGCCGGCTGCGCCGGTACCTGGTCGGGTCGGTCTCCGCCGCCTGCCTGCATCAGGCGACCCGGCCGGTCGTCGTCGTCCGGGCGGACGGCCGCAGCGCCGAGGACGGCCGCAGCGCCGAGGACGGCCGCAGCGCCGAGGACGACCGCAGCGGCCGGCCCGTGCTGGTCGGCGTGGACGGATCGGCGGCGTCGCTGGCCGCGTTGCGCTGGGCCGCCGAGCAGGCCGCGCTGCACGCGGCACCGCTGCGGGTCGTGCACGCCTGGCAGCCACCACTGCTGCCCACCGGTCACCGCGCCGCGCGCGACCGGGCGGCGCTCGAACAGTCCGCGCACGCCGTCCTCGACGACAGCGTCAGCAAGGGACTGGTCGACGAGGGGCTGGCGGACGTCACCCTCGACACCCGGCTGGCGCTCGGCGGGCCGGCGCGGAGCCTGCTCGCCGAGGCCGCCGACGCCCGGCTGCTCGTCCTCGGCGCCCGTGGTCAGGGCGGTTTCGCCGGCCTGCTGCTGGGCTCGGTCGCCCACCAGTGCGTGCACCACGCGCGATGCCCGGTCGCGGTCATCCCCGACCCCATCCGCTGAGCGGGCCGGCGTCCGGCCGGACGCCGGGTACCGGTGAGCGGGTCAGCCGCCCGGTCGCGGCCCGGGACCGACGGTCGAGGGCGTCCGGGAATCCTCGGGCGTGCCGCCGGTCGAGGTGGGGCCGGCCGGAGCGGGGTCGGCCTGGCCCTGGGCGACGAAGTCCTTGCGGCGGATGAGGATGAGCGCGCAGACCGCGCCCACGAGCGCGACGATCCCGGTGACGAGGAGCAGGTCGTTGATCGCACCGGCGAAGCCGGCCTTGACCGCGCCGGCCAGCGGGCCGCGGGCGCTCGGGGGCGTGGCGGCGAAGAGCTGGTCGGTGTCGCCGCGGCGCAGCGTGTCGGCGATCCGCCCACCCTGCCCGCGCAGCGCCGGGACCCCGCGCAGGGCACCGTTGATGCCGCTTTCCAACCGGGCCGCGAAGATCGAACCCAGGGCCGCGATGCTGATCGCCATGCCGATCTGGCGGAACGTGGTGTTCGCGCCCGACGCCATGCCGGAACGCGCCGGCGGCACCACCCCGACGGCGGTGGAGGCCAGCGGCGGATTCACCATCCCGCTGCCGATGCCCGCCAGGACGAAGCCCGGGATCAGGTGCGTCCAGGAGCTGCCCGCGTCCAGGCCGGACATGAGCAGCAGGCCGACGCCGACCAACGCCAGGCCGGGACCGATGAGCCAGCGCGCCGGCACCACGCTGCTCAGCCGCCCGGCCGCGGTCGCGGCGACGAAGCTGCCCGCGCTCACGATCAGCAGCCGCACGCCCGACCCGAGTGCGGAGTAGCCCAGGTCGTTCTGCAGGTAGAGGACGAGGTAGACGAACATCGCGAACAGCGAACCGTTCATCGCGACCGCCGCGAGCGACCCGCCGAGGAACGTCGGGGTGCGCAGCAGCGACAGGTCGAACATCGGGTGCGCGACCCTGGCCTCCACGGCGATGAACGCGACGAGGAACGCGACGCCCAGGCCCAGGCTGATCACGACGCCGGTGTCCGACCAGGCCGTCTCGCCCGCCCGGATCAGGCCGTAGACCACGCCGGCGAGCCCCGCGGTGAGCACCGCGAAACCGGGCCAGTCGGGGCGGTGCGCCGCCGGCGGCCGGGACTCCTCGACCTTCCACACTGTCAGGGCGACGGCGACGATCCCGATCGGCACGTTGACCAGGAAGATGCCCCGCCAGCTGATGCCGCTGGTGATCAGGCCGCCGAGGATGGGCCCCAGCGACGTGGCGACGCCGGTGACCGCACCCCACACCCCGAACGCGATTCCCCGGTCCCGGCCGCGGAAGCTGTGGGCGAGCAGCGCCAGCGACGTCGCGAACAGCACGGCGCCGCCCACGCCCTGCACGCCCCGCGAGATGATCAGCATGATCGCCGACTGCGAGAGCCCGCACAGCAGCGACCCCGCCGTGAAGATCGTGAACCCGATGGTGAACAGCAGCCGGCGCCCGTAGAGATCGGCGAGCGAGCCGGCGGTCAGCAGCAGCGCCGCCAGGGTCAGCGCATAGGCGTCGATGACCCACTGGACGTCGGCGAAGCCGGCGTGCAGACCGCTCTGGATCTCGGGCAGCGCGACGATCACGATCGTCACGTCGAGCAACAGCATGAACGTGGCGCCGCAGACGACCAGCAGCGTCCACCACTTCCGATCCATAGCTCTCCCTGAGGCCTGGAACATCGTTTGCCGCGCGCCGCGTCCGGACTGCCGGAACCGGCCGGAGCGCCCGCGGCGGCGGACGGTGATGGTCTGACGTTTCGCGCCGGCCCGAGGTGACCGGGGACCGGGTGCGGCGGTGGCAGGGCCGTGACGGTGGGGTCGGCGAAGGTGAGATCAGTAGTTCCCGTATGCCCGGGTCACGGTGAAGTCATAGATGAGTCGCCGCTCGGCCTGGACGTGCGTCCGGTACTCGTCCGGCAGCCAGGGACGGTCGCCGCCGACCGCGTCGTCGTGGGCGAGGAGCATCCCGGCGGGGGCGGCGTCGCCGTGGCGGGCCCGCATGAGGCGGACATGCAGGTCCGGCGCGTCCGGATCGTCGAGCAGCCGAACGGTCGTCGCCAGTCCGGCCCAGCGAGGATCCGGCGGCGGGGCAAAAACGAACAGCGTCCCGCGCGGGTCGCGGCGCAGGTTCCCGGTCCGTGTCAGGGCCTGGGCGCCGGAACTCCACAGGCGGCCCTCCACGAGCGCCACCTCGATGCGCGCGGCGTGCGCCGACCCGTCCGGCCGCAACGTGATCATGGCGGCGTCCGGGTGGTCACCGATGAATCGCGCGAGACGTTCGTCCATGGCTGTCCTGCCCTGGGTCGGTGGTTCTGCGGTCGGTGGTTCTGTGGTTGGTGGTTCTGCGGCCGGTGGCTTGCCTGGCCGAAGGTTGCCTGCTGGCTGCGGTCCGCGACGAACTGATCTCCGTCGGGTGCAGACTACGGTCCGACTGACCGTCAGTCAATGGAATGACCGGCGGTCAGTCGGGCTCCGTATCATGGGCGGGCGTGGGTGGAGGTGGGCCGATGCCCAGAACCAAGCCAGCCGACGAGCGGCGGGCGGACCTGCTGGCTGCGGGAGCCGAGATCTTCATGGCCAAGGGGGTCGCGGCGGCCACGCTTGACGACATCACCCGGCGGGCCGGAGTCTCCAAGGGCCTGTTCTACCAGTACTTCCCGTCCAAGGACGGACTGGTCTTCGCGCTACAGGAGAAGTTCGCCATCGAGTTCGCCGCGCACGTCACGACCGCGGCAGCCGAGCGGTCGGACTGGCCGGGCAAGCTCGACGCCGCGGTTCTGGTGTGCTGCGAGCATTTCCGGGCCGAAGAGAAGCTGCACGACGTGCTGTTCCAGCATCTGCCCGGCGCCCACGCGGACCCCCGGGAGGGTCCCGCCGCGCAGGAGTTGGGCCACACCGCCGCCCATCACCGCCTCGTCGAGGCGATCGCCGCTCTGCTCACCGCCGGTGTTGCCGCCGGCGCGTACCACGTCGAGGACGTGGAGGCGACCGCGGTGCTGTTCTTCACGACCATGCACGCCTTCGACAGGGCGTTCCGGCATGACTACCGGCTCAGCGACGACCGCCTTGTCCGGGCCACCCAGCGGCTTGTGCGCGGCGCGGTCGGCCTGATCTGACCGGCCGGGCCGGTCCGGTCCGGCATCCCGACCACGTGGGCGGGATCGGCTGACCTTTGGCCGCCACCGGTGGACCGTCAGGCGAGAAGCGCGTCCGCAGTGGTCCGACTCAGCCGGTTCTCGTCATCATCGAAGGACCAGCCGCGGTCGCCGAAGGCCGATGCGCATCGCCGGCGTGGGATCGCGGGTCCCGGCATTGCAGTCGTGGTCGACGGGAACTGCGGGCCAGCCGTTCCGACGGGTTCCGCGGGTCAGCCGTTCCAAAGATTGCGCCGCAGGTAACGCGGCTGCCACAGCAGTCGGTTGAGGAGCCGGGCGGGGGCGGGCAGCCTCGCGAGGATCCGCTGCCGCTCGGCCGGTGATTTCTCCTCGAGGACCCACGGAACGAAATAGGCAGCCCCCTTGACGCCCTCGCGGCGAGCCATGGCGCCACTCATCCCGTCCCATTCCGCACGCGGCAGGACGGCCTGGATGAGCGGAAGGGCACTATCCTCCTCGTGCGTCAGATGATCGCCGAGTACCGCCGCGACATCGCGGATCCGGTCGGCGAGGTCGGCCGCCCGGCCGGCCAGCGCCTCGTCGACTCTGGCGAGCAACGGGTCGAGCTGGGCATGCTCGTCCTTCATGTCCTTCAGCAGGGCCAGGTCGTGGGCCCGTCCCGCCACGGCGTTTTCCACGCGCGGCCACAGGTAGGAATCCTCGACGCCGTGGTGGATGAGGAGCTGGGTCTTGAAGTTCTCCCAGCCGGCCAGGATCTTGGGGTTGCCGCCCTTCCCTGCGGCAGCCGCGGCCTCGAAACGCTTGAGGTCCCGCCGGAAGGCGTCGTGCGTCGCGTACATCATGCTGAAATCGAGCTCTTCTTGCTGCGAAACAGACATGGTCGGTGCCTTTCCGTGCGTCGAGGTGAAGAACTCCGGCAAGCAAGATCATGAAATGTTCTTCCTGCCGCTGGACCCGCGCCGGTATCGGTGATCCGGGTACCTTGTCCTTAACACCCCATACGATACGATATGGGCGATATGGGCACGGTATCACCATAGGAGGCCAGACGCGGACGTGAAGTGTCACCGACGACGGCTGGACGTTTCGATCAAGGAATTACTGCGGGAGCTGGGCATCCAGTCGTCGGTGCTCAACGATCACGTCGGAACGCACCCTGAGCGCAAGGACATCGATCTCGACTGCCTCGACCTCGCCGATCGGTTTGGTCCGCTCAGCCCGAACGCCCTCGCGCGCCGCGTCGGGCTACACCCGGCCACAATGACCGGCATCCTCGACCGGCTCGAACGCAGCGGCTGGCCGACACCTGATCCGACGCAACTCGATGCAACTCGACTCGACTCAGCCAGGTGACCGCGCTCGCCGGGCCTGCGGGTGTCAGGCGAATGCCGACGTGAACGCGGCACGGAACATCGCCCTGGGACATTCCCGCAGGCCGTAATCCTGCACCTCGCCCCCGACCGTCCGGGGGCGCTGGACGGTCAGAGCGGTCCCGGCGGGCGGGGCTGGTCGCGCAGCCGTTCCAGCACCCGGCGGTCGCGCTTGGTCGGCCGGCCCGCGCCCCGGTCGCGCACGGCCACCGTCGGGGTCGGATCGCGCAGCACCGGGGGGCTGTGGTCGACGAAGCACTCGGCCGCGACCGGCGCCCCGACCCGCTTGCGCAGCACCTTCGTGATGACGACGATCCGTTCCCGCCCGGCGAGCCGGATCCGGATCTCGTCTCCCGCGCGCACCAGGTGCGCGGGCTTGATCCGCTCGCCGTTGAGTCGGACGTGGCCGGCGCGGCAGGCCTCCGTTGCCTGCGCGCGGGTCTTGACCAGCCGCACGCACCAGATCCACGTGTCGGCCCGGACGGAGTCCTCCGGTGGCGCCATAGGCGCGACTCTACGAACCCCGAGGGCGATGGGCCTTGGGCAGCGTGGCCGGTGCGTGCCGCTGGGCCGCGCGCAGCGCCGCCCGGGCGAGCTCGTAGCCGGCGATGGGCAGTTTGAGCCACCAGTGGTCGAGCACCTGGTAGTCGTCGGCGGGCACGAGCCGGTCAGCGAGGTCGGGCCGTAGCCGGTGCAGGTACCGCCGCCCGCGCGCCGCGTGCAGCGGATCCGAGGCGATCGTGAGCGTCCGTGCCGACTCGGCGATCGGCACCGCGAACGTGATGTTCTCCCAGGTGGTGCGGGCCGCGGTCTCCAGCCGGATCTTCGCCGCGGGCACGCCGAGCGTGTCCCGTGCGTACCCGGCCATGGCCTGTGCCTCGGTCACCGCGCCGGGCGGCCCGCCGCCGGTGAAGATCAGCAGGCTGTCCGCGTCCGGGGCGAGGGAGCGCACGCCGATCTCCGTGCGCCAGCGTTGGAGCGGATGCAGCGTGCCCGCGCGGGTCGACGGGAAACCGAGGACGATGACCGCCTGAGCGCCCCGCCCCGCCGGGTGGGCCCGTCCATCGCCGCGCAGCTGGCGCGACGCCACCCAGCTCAGCGCCTCGGCGAGGACGACCGGGGTGGAGGCGACGGCGACGGCGACGCTCAGCCGTCGTGCCCATGGTCGGAGCCGGGCGGCGCGGGTCGCGGTCACGCCGGTATACAACACCGAGCCCGACCGCTGTGCGTCGGTTCGGCGGGTGATGCGACGGATGTCCCTGTCGGCCCGTGGCAGACGATGATCATGCTGCGGTCGTTGGCGCAGTAGGGTAATCGTGACGCTGCCGATCGGTGTGGATGCGCGGGCGGGGAGCCCCGGGAACCGGCGCGACGACGGCAGGCGGGCCAGAGGGGAAGTCGACCGTGCGGCCGTTCCGGTTCGGAGTGAACATGTTCGCGGTCTCGGCGCCGGGGGAGTGGTCGACGGCTGCCCGCCGGGCCGAGGAGCTGGGCTACGACGTTCTGCTCATCCCCGACCACCTCGGGCTGCCCGCGCCTTTCCCCGCGCTGGTCGCGGCCGGGGCCGCCACCGGCCTGCGGCTTGGCACCTTCGTCCTCAACGCGGCCTTCCACAATCCGGTGCTGCTGGCCCGCGAGGTCGCGACCACCGACGTGCTGACGGCGGGGCGCCTGGAGCTCGGCGTCGGCACGGGTTACGTCGCCGAGGAGTTCACCGCCGCCGGCATCCCGTTCGGCACCGCGCGGGACCGCGTCGATACCCTCGAGCGGGTCATCGACGCGGTGTACGGCGTGCTGGGCGACCCCGCCAGCGCGCCGCAGCCGGTGCAGCGGCCGGTGCCGCTGGTCATTGGCTGCAACGGAAACCGGATGCTCACCCTGGCGGCGCGCCGGGCGAACATCGCCGCGTTCACCGGCGCCTCCTCCGACCCGGCGAACCCGACGAACCTGCGGCTGCTGTCCGGCGCCGCGTTCGCCGAGCGGATCGCGTTCTTCGAGAAGGTCGCCGGCGACCGGGCCGGCGAGGTGGAGCGCAACCTGCTCTTCCAGGATGTCGCCGTCACCGACGACCAGGAGGCGGCACTGGCGGCCTGGGCGTCCCGGCTGCCGTACCTGAGCGCCAAGGAGATCCCCACGGTGCCGGCGCTACTGGTCGGCTCCGTCGAGCAGATCGCCGACCAGGTGCGCGGCCTGCGCGAGCGGTTCGGCATCACCTACTTCACCGTGCTGCAGCCCGCGCTGGAGGCGTTCGCCCCGGTGATCGCCGCACTGCGCCGCGACTGAGCGCGCCACCGGCCACTGGCCGCCGGTTCCGCGGTTCCGCGGTTCCGCGGAACCGCCGGTTCGTGGGTCCGGTCCGGTCCGGCCATGGTCGTGGCCGGGGCGTGGTCGTGGTCGTGGGCCGCTGCATGGCGTGACCGGTGACCGGCGGAAACTCGGTCGTCAGCGGTCGACCTGTCTGCCATGATCGGGCGATGCCGCGCGGGTTCGAGGAGCTGGTCGACGAGGCCGCCGCAGCGCCCGTCGATGGGTGGGACTTCTCCTGGCTGGACGGCCGGGCCAGCGAGCAGCGGCCGTCGTGGGGGTATGCCCGCCTGATGGGCGAGCGGATGGCCCGCGCCGATGTCGCCCTCGACGTGCAGACCGGCGGCGGTGAGGTGCTCGCCGGGGTCGAGCACCTGGCGCGGCACACGGTCGCCGTCGAGTCCTGGCCGCCGAACATCGCCCGGGCGGCGGCGCTGCTACGCCCCCGCGGCGTCCATCTCGTCGCCGCGGACAGTGATCACACCCTTCCGTTCGCCGACGCGACGTTCGATCTCGTCGTCAGCCGGCACCCGGTGGCCACCTGCTGGTCGGAGATCGCCCGGGTGCTGCGCCCCGGCGGCGGTTATCTGTCCCAGCAGGTCGGCCCGGCCAGCGTCGGCGAGCTGTCCGAGTACTTCCTCGGGCCCCAGCCGGCCGCCGTACGTGGCCGGCGCCATCCTGACGGCGCGCGCGACGCCGCCCGCGCCGCCGGACTGGAGGTCGTCGACCTGCGGATGGAGTCGCTGCACACCGAGTTCCGCGACATCGGCGCCGTCATCTACTTCCTGCGCAAGGTGATCTGGATCGTTCCCGGATTCACCATCGAGCGGTACCGCGAGCGCCTCGCCGCACTGCACGAGCGGATCCGCACGACCGGCCCGTTCACCGCCCGTACCACCCGCTTCCTCATCGAGGCCCGCCGCCCGCAATGACGTGACGTACGCATGGCTCTTTTCGGCGCACAGCGTCTTTGCCTGCGTTGACTTGGCGTGCGCTCGAATCAATAGCGTCCTCACCGAGCACGCATTCGTGCCAGCGAGCAGGCGCAGGAGGACATGATGGCTGAACATCTGACTGGCACCGTCGCACTCGTGACCGGGGCGAGCAGCGGCATCGGAGCCGCGACCGGTCGGGAGCTGGCCCGCCGGGGTGCGGCGGTCGCGCTCGTCGCGCGCCGCAAGGAGCGGCTGGAGCAGCTCGCCGCCGAGATCCAGGGCGAGGGCGGGAAGGCGCTCGTCCTCGATACCGACATCACCGACCAGCGGCAGGCGATCGACGCGGTCGAGCGGACCGTCGCCGAACTCGGCCGGCTGGACACCGTCGTGAACAACGCCGGGGTCATGCTGCTCGGCCCGATCGTCGACGCCCCCACCGCGGAGTGGGACCGGATGGTCGCGCTCAACCTGCAGGGGCTGCTGTACGTCGCGCACGCCGCGCTGCCCCACCTGCTCACCGCCGCCGACTCCGGCCCCCGCAACGTGGCGGACCTGGTCAACGTCAGCTCCGTGGCGGGCCGGCGGGCGACGCCGAACTCCGGCGTCTACAACCTCACCAAGTTCGGCGTGAACGCCTTCACCGAGTCGCTGCGCCAGGAGGTCACCGAACGGCACGTGCGGGTGTCCGTGGTCGAGCCCGGCGCGACCGTCACCGAGCTCGCCGACCACCTGCGCGAGGAGATCCGCGAGACGGCGATGCGCGTGTTCACCGACGTCGAGAAACTCGAGGCGGAGGACATCGCCGACGCGATCGCTTACATCGTCACCCGCCCCCGCCGCGTCGCCGTCAACGAGATCCTCATCCGCCCCACCGAGCAGGTGCGGTGAATGNCCGAATTGTCCTAATCGGTTCACATTCGGCCTTCTGACGTTGACGTCGGTCGGATTCCGGACAACCCCCATCGGGTGCGATGTGCGTGGCCAACCGTAGATGACCGAGGTGGTCCGTTGTTCTTGCGATGACAATGCCGGTCTCGCTTGCTGCGGGGATAACATCCCGACATGTGCGCTGCGACGGTTGCGGCCACGCGCAAGGGGGAAAACGTTGTCCTCAGTGCCCTGGCCGACGAACTCGGTTCCATCTCGGTCATCCTGGAATGGGCCATCAGGGCGGAGTATCCGCTCGATGCCGATGTCAGCGTTCTCCTGCTGGGGGATGATGGCAAGGTTCGTTCCAACGACGATCTGATTTTTTACAATCAGCCGTCGGGGGCGGGTGGTGCGGTCAGGCTGCGGGGCAAGACCCGGACCCCGGAAGGTCCTTCGGTGGCGTACTCCGACATTGTCGACGTCGACATGGACGACGTGCCCGACAGCGTCGAGCGGGTACTGCTTGCGGCGAGCCTCGACGGCGCCGAGGGGTCCATTCAGGAACTCGACTATCTCCGACTTCGTATGCTGCGTGGCTCGGACGCGGTAGAGCTGCTCAGTTTTACTGTCGCGGCTGCCCATCGGGAGACCGCCTTCGTTCTCGGCGAGATCTACCGCCGCGCCGGGCAGTGGAAGTTCCGCGCGGTGGGACAGGGCTATGACACCGGGCTCGGTACCCTCGTCACGGAATACGGCGTCGAGGTCGACACCGAGGACGAGGCGAGCGACGGTGGCGTGGCCGAGGGCGGCGAACCGGGCGCGGGCCGCACGGATCCGGCCCCGGTGGACCCTCCAGTCGTCGAGCCGCGAGAGATCGCCGGCGTGTCGGGTCCGGTCGACTCGGGTGCCGCCGCGGCGCGGGAGACGCGGGCTGGAGGACGTCGCGCCCACACGGTGACGACGCGTAAGCGACTGCCCGCTCGTCGACTGTCGGCCTCCAAGGGACGGCGGGCCCTCGAGGCGGGTTCGGAGGACCGGTGGCAGCCCGCCCGGCTCTTTCCGGTGGCGGGCATCGGGGGGGCTGCGGAGCAGGAACGGCGCGCGACCTCCGCGTTGCTTGCCGTGATCGGCTCGGTCCGGGAGTTCGGACGCTCGATGACGACGCGGTTCGGTGCGCCCGCCGGTCAGATAACGACGTTCATCGAGGTGCCCTTCAATCGGGATGACAAGCCCTACATTCCGGATGGACTGATCAGAGTCACGAGAGGCCAGCGGAGCTGGACGGCGCTGGTCGAGGTCAAGACCGGAGCCGGCGAACTCACCGCGGATCAGGTCGGCGCGTATCTCGACATCGCCCGGGACCAGCAGTTCGACGCGGTGATCACCATCTCGAACCTGATTACGACCGCGGATGAGAGGCATCCGGTCGGCATCGATGGGCGCAGGACCAGAAAGGTGGCGGTGCACCACCTCTCATGGGCCGACATCCGATTCCGCTGTCAGCTTCTCCTTGAAAACGACCTGGTGGCGGATCGCACCCAGGAGTATGTTCTGGGGGAATTCTTCCGCTATCTGGACCACGCCCGCTCCGGCGCGCAGACGTTTGAGGACATGGGATCTTCGTGGGTGCCGGTGCGGGACAGTGTGGCGGCGGGCACGCTGCTGCCGACCGATCGGGGTCTGCCGTCGGTCGCGGAACGCTTCGATCAACTTGTCCACTTCCTGTGTCTGCACCTCGGCGGGTTGCTCGGCGTCGAGGTGCTTCCGCAGGCGGGCCGTCGCGCCGACGCCGCGGTGCGGCGGCAGGCGCTGGCTGACGAGCTGTGCCGGCAAGGAACGCTCTCCGCCGCGCTGCGGATTCCCGGAACGGTCGGTCCGCTGGCGGTCAGCGCGGACCTGCGGGCCGGTCGGCTCGTCTGGGCGGTGAACATCGACGCACCACGGCAGGGTCGCCCGACGACACGGATCAGGTGGATTCTGCGACAGCTCGGCGATGCGAATGGAAACCTGCGCATCGAGTCCTTCGAACAGGGCTCGCGGGAGGCGGCCCGCGCCGAGCTGCTCGCCCTCGTCCGCCAGAAGCCGGAGATCATGATTTCCGACTCCGGGCGCGAGATACGTGCTTTCCGCATTTCCCTGAGCGCTCCGCTCGGGACAAAACGCGGGGTCGGGAAGGGAACGTTCGTCACGTCCGTGACGGAGACGTTGGAGAAGTTCTACGAGGAGGTCGTGCAGAATCTTCGCGAGTGGAACGGCCAGGTGGGCGGAGGTTCCCCGGCGGACGAGGCCTGACCGGCAGGGCCCGCGACACGTCCGGATGTGTGCTGCGATGCGGTCCCGGTCAGCGGCGGACGGTCCAGCGGCGGGGGTTGGTCGTCGTCGGGATGTGGCGGCAGGTCAGGCCGGTGGTGATGGTGGCCTGCAGTTCGGCGCCGAGGTCCGGATCGGCGGCGGTGATCGCGTCCAGGGCGCGCCTGACCGTCTTGCGCACGGCGGTGCGAGCGCGTTCGGCCGAGGTGCGGAACGCCCGGCTGCGCCCGCCGAGGCCGGCGACGGTGCGCAGGTGGTCGGTCAGGGCATCCCAGTCGGCCTGGAGTGTGCGGGCTCGGTCGGTGTCGCCGTCGGCCTCGGCGTCCTGACGTTCCTCGTCGAGTTCGCGCAGCCGCCGCCGGTAGGCGTCCAGGGCCTGCCGGTCGACCACCTCGTGGTGGCCGGCGTCGAACGGCGCCGCGCCGCAGAGGGCCAGCGCCGTCACCCCCTCGCCGGGGCGTTCCAGCAGCACCGCGAGATGGTGCAGCCCCTGCAGGTCGGCCAGGAACAGTCGCCGGCCGTCGGCGGCCAGCGTCCACCCGTCGCCCTGGCGTGTCAGCGTCCCCGTGCGACCGGTGCGCCCCGCCTCGGCCGTGGGGATCGACGACCCGGCGGTCGTCTCGGCGGCCTCGGCCTCGGCCTCGGCGTCGGCGGGCTTGGCGTCGGCGGGCTTGGCGTCGGCGGGCTTGGCGTCGGCGTCGGCGGAGGCGTCGGCCGCGCGTAGCAGGGCGGCCCACTGGGCGGCGCGGACCGGCAGGTCCATCGCCTCCGCCTCGGCGTGGGCAGCGGCCAGGAGCGTACGTGCCCGCGGGCGGTCCCCGGAGCCGGCCCGGGCGGTGAGGGCGGCGGCGAGGTCGACGCGGGACAGAGCGGTGCCCGGACGGTTGCCGAACCGCCGGTTCGCGGCCACGGCGCGTTCGTGGTGGCGCACGGCCCCGTCGGCGTCGCCGAGTGCCAGGGCGATCAGACCGAGGGCCCGCTCGGTGGAGCCGAAGCAGGTGACGGCGAGCGACGGCATGACCGGCAGGTCGGCGAACGGTTCCACGAGCCCGCGGACCTGCTCCGCGATCGCCCGCTCGCCGAGCAGGCCGGCGGCCTCGGCGACGGCGACCATCCCGGTCAGCCAACTGCTGGACGTGGGCAGGGCGGCCAGCCCACCGTCGCCGGCTACGAGCCGGTGCAGCGCGGCGCGGGCCTCGTCGAGTCGGCCGGCGCGGGCCGCCATCATCGCGGCGCCGGCGGCGAAGGCGAAGTCGCCCGCGGCCAGCGTCGGGGAGGCGGCCGCCTCGGCCGCGAGATCGAGCAGCTCCCCGTCGCGGCCCTGCATCCAGCGGATGCTGGCGAGCTGCGCGCCGTAGAACGCCTCGGCGTCCGCGTCCCCGACGGCGAGGCCGAGCTCCAGGCAGGTGCCGGCCGCGGCCTCGGCCTGCGCCAGCCGGCCCGCGCGCACCAGCCGCATGACGTCCATCGCCGCGACGATGTAGAGGACGCTCTGGCAGGCCAGGGCGTCGGCCCGCGCCCGCAGCTCGGCGAGCGACCGCTCGGCCCGCGCGTCGCCGAGGTGGAACAGGTCCACCGTCCGCCACAGCAGTCCCAGCAGCGCCAGCATGCCGTCCCCGGTGCTCGCGGCGACCGTGAGCAGCTCCTGCGCGAGGGCCAGCTTCACCGGGTTGTGCTCGGGTCCGAGCATCGCGTGATGGGTCAGCGACAGCGCCTCCGCCAGGGCCGGGGCGTCGCCCGTCGCCCGGATCGCCGCCAGCTCCGCCAGCGCCCGCGCGGGCGTCGCGCCGTCGTAGACCGACTCGGCGGCGAGCCGGACCGCCAGCCGCCCCCGCAGCGACACCACCTGCCGCAGAGACGAGTCACTCACCGCCCCCGAACCCGTCGCCGCGCCGTCCACCGCTGTCCCACTGGTCACCGCTGTCCCACTGGTCACCGCTGTCCCACTGGTCACCGCTGCTCCGCCGTGCGCCGTCACGGTCGCGCAGCGGGCTGACGCGCCGGCTGCGGGGACGGCCGCGGCCAGGGCGTCGAGGGCGCTGCGTTGCAGGGCCAGCACGCGTCGACGGTCAATGGGATCGCGGTGCTCGTTGAGCCAGACGCCGCCCAGGCCCAGCGCCGCGCGGGCCAGCAGGATCGGGTCGTCGGATCCGTCGAGGGCCTCGGCCGCGCGGGCGAAGGCGTCGCGGGCGGCGGACAGCCGACCGCAGGCGAGGATCGCCTCGGCCCGCTCGACCAGCAGCGCGGCCCGCCCCGCTACGGCCGGCCACGGATCGGACACGGCGACGGCGGCGTCGAGCAACGCCGCGGCCTGCTGATAGTCGGAGCCGCGGCGCATGGATCGGGCCGCCGCCCGGCAGGCGCCCACGGCGCGCTGCGCGTCCTCGCCGGAGCGGGCGGCCGCCCGCAACGCGTGATGGGCACGCAGCGCCAGCCGGTCCGCCCGGTCCGACGCGCCGATCAGAGCCGCGGCGGTGGCATGGGCGTCCAGGCGCTCCCGTGGTCGCAGCGTCGCGGCAGCGGCGCCGAGGATGACGTCGTGCCCGAACCGGAAGCGGTCGGTGCCCGCCGGCTCGACGAGCCCGATCCGCCGCGCGTCGGCGAGGGCGTCAAGGACGGCGGGGACGGGCCGATCGGCCAGCGCGGCGACGTCGTGGATGGCCACGATCCGGCCGAGCACGGCGGCCAGGGCCAGCGTTCGGCGGCTGTCCGCGCCGAGCCGGCCGATACTGTCCGCCACCGCCTGCTCCACGCCGGCGAGGCCCGACTGCGGGGAGCCGTGCGTGACGACCCGGCTGACGTACAGCGGATTGCCGCCGGTGATGGCGAGTACCGTCCGGGCCAGGTCCTGTCCCGCGCGGTGCCCCCCGCCGCCTGCACCGGTGGTACGGGCGGGGTCGCCGGCACCCACCCGGTGGCCGGCACTGATCGGGTCGCCGGCACTGATCGGGTCGCCGGCACTGATCAGGTCGAGGGAGCCGACCGGAGGGGCGTCGGCCGCCCGTAGGTCGTGCAGGCCGTGCGCGGCGAGGTAGTCCTCCGCGTCGGGGAGGGTGAACCGGCGCAGGGCGAGGACCGTCGCCTCGCGCTCCACGTCGGCGGCGAGCCGGGCCAGCGCCGGGTCGCCCTGGTCGTCGGGGCGGCGCGTGAGCACCAGCAGCAGCGGAACCCGGTCCAGCGCCCGGGCGAGGAAACGGGTCAGCAGCAAGGCGTCGGCGTCGGCAGCGTGCACATCGTCCAGCACGATCATGGTGGGCCGGCCGGCCAGTCGCCGCGCCACCAGATCGGCGACCGCCTGGAACCGGGTGAACCGCTCCGGGGCGGCCGCCTCGCCGCCGAGTCCCTCGGCCAGCGAATGGCCGCCCGGCGTGCCGCTCACCGCCGCCAGCACCGCAGGCCAGGGCCACAGGGGCGGCGCGCCACCGTAGGGCCAGCAGCGTCCCCACTCGACCCGCAGACCGGCCTGCTCGGCCTGCTCGGCGGCCCGTTCGCACAGGTACGTCTTGCCGATCCCCGCCTCGCCGGAGACGACGACGACCTGACGCCGCCCCGCCGCCGCCCGCGCCGCGAGCCGGGCCAGCAGCGCCAACTCCTCCCGGCGTCCGACGAACACCCCCGCGGCGCCCGGCTCCCGGGCCGGGTTCTCGTCGGCGGGACGCGCGACCGGGCGGAGCAACACGGGTTGGGGCGGCACCGGCTGGGGCAGCACCGGCTGGGACAGCGCGGGGTGGGACAGCACGACGGCGGCGCCCAGGCGGTCCAGTGCCAACGTCGCCCTCTCCCCACCATGCCCCTGCGCAGCACGCCGACGCGGCCGAACGCGGCCACTCCCGCCGATCCTAGGAACGCCCGGGCGCCCGTGGATCGCCCTGTCGTCAGCGCGACGCGCCGGCGGCGGCACACCCGTGGCACATCCGCGGCACGCCCAGACGGACGACGGCCGAGGTCGGAACCGGTCGGCGACGGCCGTCAGGCGCGGCCTCGGCCGGACGAGCATCAGGACGAGAAACAGGAGGGCTGTTGTGGCGAATCATCGGGTGGCGATCGTGGGCACGTTTGTCGAGCCGATCGGCATGGTCCGGTCGGCGGTGGGCGGCGCGATCGGGGGTGCCGTGGGCGCGGCCGTGGCCGCGAGCGGCTCCGCGGACGGCGCGATGCTGGCCCGAGGCCAGATCGGCTACCTCGGAGTGTTCCCCGGCGAGGTCATCCTGTTTGCCGCCAAGCGGGGCGCCTTCCGGCCGAAGCCCACCGAAACGATGATCGCGGCGGCGCCGCGACCCGCAGTGCGACTCGCCCAGCTCAACAAGGCAAAGGTGGCCGGCGTGTTCGAGATTCACCTTCACGACGGGACGGCATGGCGTTTCGAGGTGCCCCGAGTGCATCTCGGTGGCGCGCAGAAGGTCGCCGCCATGCTTTCCCAGAACACCTACTGAGTGGAGCCGTTCCGACACGTCGGTTCGCGATCGACGGTGACCAGCTTTCGCTGGCGGCGGGTCTCAAGCCGCGGCGGGTCTCAAGCCACGGCGCGACACCGTGTCCGCCGGCGGGAGCGTCGGGCATGATCGGACGGTGGGCGGGAGATGGCGCGGGCGGCTGCGGCGCGCCACCGACGTCGGGATCGTGCTCCTGATCGGCCTGTTCCTGGTCGCGGTGGTGCTGGACGAGCACGACCGCACCCGTGAGCCGCTGTTGATCGTCCTTGGCCTGCCGCTCGGGGTCGGCCAGTCGCTCGCGCTGTACTGGCGCCGTACCCGGCCCGGAGCCACGCTCGCCGCCGCGCTGGTCGGCGGCCTCATCATCCAGATCCTCGTCCCCTCGGTCGTGATCCCGATCGCGGCCCTGATCGCCATCAGCTCGTTCGCCGCCGCCCGACCGCCACTGCGATCCCTGCCCGCGCTGACAGCGCTGCTCGGCGTGTGCGCGGTCGACTTCGCTTCCGCCAGCCGCGAGGACACGTACTTCACGATCGTCCTGGCCATCGCCGCCTGGGCCATCGGAGAGATCGCCCGTAATCGCCGGGCCGCCATCGAGGGGGAGGCCCGGCGGGCGGTCGCCGAGGAGCGGGCCCGCATCGCCCGGGAGATCCACGATGTCGTCGCGCACAGCGTGTCGGTGATCATCGTGCAGGCAGCGGCCGCCGACGACGTCTTCGACACCCGTCCCGACCAGGCCCGCCGCGCCCTGCGCTCGATCGAGACCACCGGGCGGGATGCGCTGGCGGAGCTACGCCGCCTGCTCGCCGTCGTCCGTCCCGGCGGCGACGAGGTGGGCCCGGTGCGCCCGCAGCCCGGCCTGGCCCGGGTGGACGAGCTGGGTGAGCCGCTGCGCGCCGCCGGGCTGCAGGTCGCGATTCGCGTGATCGGCGCGGCACGCCCGCTGCCCGCCGGGGTGGACGTCTCGTCCTACCGCATCGTCGGCGAGGCGCTGACCAACACCCTGCGCCACGCACGCGCGTCCCACGTCGAGGTCACTCTCGCCTACACCGCGGCCACCCTCGACCTGGAGATCGTCGACGACGGCGTCGGCACGCCGGGCACGGGGTTCTCCGGCGGAGGCGCGCCGACCCCGTGGCCCACCACAGGTGCCGCAACCGGTGCGGCCATCAGCACCGGTGCGGCCATCGGCACCGGTGCTGGTTCCGAAGGCGGCCCTGAACCGGTCGTCCGCGCCGGCCGGCGCGCCGCGACGATCACGACGGCGCCGGCGCCGACAGGCAGGGGCGGCGGGCACGGCATCATCGGCATGCGGGAACGCGCGGCCATGCTCGGCGGAAGCCTGGAGGTCGGCCCGCGTGACGGCGGCGGATTCCGGGTCCGGGCGAGCCTTCCGCTGCCGACCGAACTCGGCGGGAGACCGGTATGACGACCGAGGCGACCCCGGCGATTCGGGTGCTGCTGGCCGATGACCAGGCGCTTGTCCGAGGCGGGTTCCGCATGATCCTCGATGCGCGGCCCGGTATCGAGGTGGTTGGTGAGGCCGGCGACGGGGCCGAGGCGGTCGAGCTCGTCGGCGGGAGCACACCCGATGTCGTGCTCATGGACGTGCGGATGCCGACGATGGACGGCGTCGAGGCGACCCGGCGCATCGCCGCCTCGGGCAGCGCGGCGCGGGTCATCATCCTGACCACGTATGACCTCGACGAGTACGTCTTCGCGGCGCTGCGGGCGGGCGCCAGCGGGTTCATGCTCAAGGACGTGCGGCCCGCCGAGCTCGTCGACGCCGTCCGCGTCGTCGCCCGTGGGGACGCGCTGCTCGCGCCCACGGTGACGCGGCGGCTGCTCGACCGCTTCGCGCAGACGCTGCCGTCCGTCGCCGATGCCCCGTCTCCCGACGGTCCGGCCGGGCGCCGCCGCGCCGGCGCCGGCTCCCTCGACCGCCCGGTCCGTGCGGTCTCCCCGCCCGAAGTCGGCGGGGAAGCCGGGCGGGGCGCCCGGATCCGGATCGGGCTGGAGGAACTGACCGAGCGGGAGGCGGTGGTGCTCCGGCTCGTCGCGCTCGCCCTGTCGAACGCCGAGATCGCCGCCGAGCTCGTGCTCACCGAGGCGACCGTCAAGACGCATGTGTCGGCCGTGCTGCGCAAGCTCGGCCTGCGCGACCGCGTACAGGCCGTCGTCTTCGCCTACGACCACGGGCTGGTGCGCCCCCGGCCGAACTGACCCGCCGTGGGCGACCGGCCGTGGGCGACCTCGCCCGAGCGGCCCGGCGCCTCGGGGCATCCGACCGGCGGACTGCGACTGTAGTAGGAGGCAGGTCCATACCTGCGGCGGATGTGCCCGGACCACCGTGGATCTAGCTTCCCGAGCATGGACGAACCCGACGACCCCGCCGCCCACGAGCCGGTGCCAGCCGTCTTGCCCGTGCCTGCCGTGCCGCCCGTGCGTTCCGTGCCGCCCGTGCCTGCCGGTTCAGGATCGGTCGACCCGCCTGCGACTGCCAACGGTCCGCGGCCGGGCGGCCTCGGTTGGTTCGGTCGCCCGGCCGATTGGGCGCGTTGGCGGCTTGCCAGGGTCGCCTCGGCCGTCGTGGTCGGGCTGCTCGTCGCCGCCGTCAACATTCTGCCCAGGCTGGCCGGCGACCTGCCGCACGTCGGCCTGCCCGCGATCGACCTGCCAGATATCGAGCCGCCCGACTGGGTCCGCGGAACCTTCGACGCGCTCCGGCCGGTGCGGATCGCCCTGCTCGGGCTGTTCGTGCTCGCCGCCGCGTTCGGTGAGTACAGCCGGCACCGCAGGTCGGCGGACCGTTCCGCCGGCCGGCACTCGCCTGCGCCCCGCGGCCCGTCGGCTCCGAACGCGTCCCCCGGACCGGCGCTGCCTGCCCCGTCCGCCCCGCCGTCGGGTTCTCCCACGCTGCCGGGTTCTCCCACGCTGCCGGCGTCGGGTTCTCCCGCGCCGGACGGCGACGACCCGTGGGACGGGAACGCCGAGCGGTGATCCAGGTACGCGAGCTGACGAAGGTGCACGGCGACACGGTCGCGGTGGACCGGTTGACCTTCGACGTGACGCCTGGCGTCGTGACCGGGTTCCTCGGCCCGAACGGCTCCGGCAAGTCAACCACCTTGCGCCTGATAGTCGGCCTTGACCGGCCCACCAGCGGCCGGGCGACGATCGGAGGCCGCGCGTTGCGCGATCTCGCCGCGCCGATGCACGAGGTCGGGGTGCTCCTCGACGCGAGGGCCGCGCCGGCCGGCCTGCGGGCCCGCCAGCACCTGGCCTGGCTCGCCCGGGCTGGCGGCGTGCCCGCCCGGAGGGTCGACGAGGTGCTCGCCGAGGTCGGCCTTGCCGACCTCGGCAGGCGCCGTGTCGGCGGGTTCTCGCTCGGCATGCTCCAACGGCTCGGCATCGCCGCCGCGCTTCTCGGCGACCCGGCGGTGCTGATCCTGGACGAGCCGGTGAACGGCCTCGACCTCGACGGCGTCCGCTGGGTCCGCGGGCTGCTGCGGCGCTGCGCCGCCGAGGGGCGCACCGTGGTCGTCTCCAGCCATCTGCTCAGCGAGATGGACCAGACCGCCGACGAGGTCCTGGTCCTCGGCCGCGGCCGCCTGCTCGCCCATGGCAGCGTCACCGAGATCACCCGGGCGGGTGCCGGCACCCACATCCGGGTGGCATCGCCGCGTGCCCCCGAGCTCGCGGCGGCGCTGCGGGCAGCCGGTGCCTCGGTGACCCCGGCACCGGACGCCGACGGCGCGCTACTGGTCACCGGCATGACGGCGCCGGCCATCGGCGATCTCGCCGCCGGCCGCGGGTTCGCCCTGCACGAGCTGACCGAGCGGCGGGCAACGCTGGAGGACGCCTTCATCGAGCTCACCGACGACACCGTCGAGTACCAAGCCGTCGACCGGCGAGTTGTCAACCACCAGGGGACCGGTCACCGGGAGGTCGGCCGCCGGGGGGAGAAACCATGAGCCGGGCCCCCGCCGCCCCGCCGCGGTGGACGGCCACGGTCGCCGGGGAATGGCTTAAGCTGCGCGCGATGCGCGGGACCCTGGTGATCGCCTGTCTCGGCCCGATCCTCGGGACGGCGCTGTGCGTGCTGCTCGCCGTCGCGGTCGGCCTCGAGTCGGACGGCTGGTCCGAGCAGGACCGCGCCGAGTTCGACCCCGTCCTGTTCCCGTTGGTCTCGGGGATTGTCAGTGGCGTCCTGCTCGTCGTTCTCGGGGTGCGGGCCGGCGCCTGCGAGTACCGGGCGGGGCTGGTGCGACTGACCCTCACGGTGACGCCGCGCCGTGGTCGGGTGTTGCTGGCCAAGATCGTCGTGATCGCGGTGGCGAGCTGGGTGGGCTTCACGGCCGTCACCGCGCTGGCGGCGCTCGCGGCGCAGCCGGTGTTTCACGCCTACGGCCTGCCGTACGTGACCAACGCCGACCTCGCCGCCGGCAGCGAGGTGCGCACGCTCGCCGCGGCCATCGGGCTGGCCCCGGTCTTTCCGTTGATCGGGCTGGCCCTGGCAGTCCTCACCCGCAGCGCGGCCGGGGCCCTCACCTCGGTGCTCGCCTTGCTGTTCGCCCCCGCGATCGCAGGCGGGCTGCTTCCGGCCTGGTGGGCGGCACACGTGCTCAGCTATCTGCCGGGCCCGGCGAGCGACAGCCTCTCCCTGACCGGGTCGGACGACGCCGGCTTTCTGTCGCCCGGTGTCGCCGTGCCCGTGGTCGCGGCGTGGCTGGCCTTGTTTCTCGGTGCCGCCTGTCGCTGCCTGCAACGCCGCGACGCCTGACCCTGCGGGGCCGGCGATCGCGGCCACGGTGGTGGTGCGCGGCGAGGCCGCGGGCCACCGCCCGGCCGAGCAGGAACAGCACGAACAGCATGCCGGCGGCCGGCAGCGCCAGGATGACGGCGGCTGCGGCGTCGGCGACGGCGGTCAGCACCTGCCCGTCACCGAGTGCCGAACCCGCCGGCGCGAGCTGCGCCCAGACGGCACGCGCGGTGCGGGGCACGACGAACGGCACCGACACGAGGAGCAGCACCAGGTTGACCAGAATCGCGGGCGCGGCCAGCAGCGCCCAGGCGGTCACCACCAGCCGAGCGCGCCGGGTCAGGCCGGTCAACCGCGCACCGCCGCCCGGTCCGGCAGACCCCGCGCCGCCGGCCTGCCCGGCACCGCTGGCACCGCCCGCCGGGGTGGCGCTGCCGCCGGCCGGCTCTCCGGGGGACGGCGGCCGGCGCCGGGCGGGCCGGGCGGAGCGCAGCGCCGGGATCATCCGGCTGAACAGGTCGGGGACGCCGGCGAGGTCGCCCATGATGTAGTAGCCGTCCAGTCGGACGAACGGCGCGAGCTGGCGGGCGGCGTCGAGGTGGGCGAGCACGATCGCGGTCACCAGGACCTCGGCGTGGCTGACCGCGAGCGCGCCGCACAGCATCAGCGCGTACAGCCCGTTGAAGTAGATGCCGCCGAGGTCGGTGCGCAGGCGGCCACGCCGGGAGAGCCGGTAGGAGTCCGTGACGTCGGTGAAGAACGCCGGCCACACCAGGTACATGCCGAAGCCGATCACCCCGGGCCGGGCGCCGCCGTAGCGGCAGGCGGCGGCGTGCCCACACTCGTGGACCAGGGCGCCGGCCAGGGTCAGCCCGACGACGGCCAGCATCAGCGTCGGGGTGGCCAGCACCGTGGCCGCGCTGTCGGCGACGCTGTGCCGGCGCAGCATCCAGCCGTCCGCCGCCACCAGCAGGGTGAGCAGTCCGGCGACGACCGGCGGCCGGAACAGCACGGCGAGGACCCCGCCCAACCGGGTCACCACCGGCGCGGGCAGCAGGGTCCGCCGTCCGGCGAGGGTGAACATCGCCGCCGCCCGGGGCGTCGGGGTGGCACCGGCCGCGGCGGCGATGAGGCCCAGCGGCATCAGCCGGTCGGCGATCAGGTAGCGGACGTCGGCCCCGCTGACCGTTCGCCCGTCGCGCGCGGCCACCCGGCCGGCGATCGCCTCGATGTCGCGGGTGCCGTCGGCCGCCGCCAGGATGTGTGCGAGCAGCTCGGTGAGCGCGACGACCTGGCCGTCGCCGCGGCGGGCGAGCTGGACCGGTCGGTCCAGGCCGGAGCCGGCGAACTCGCCGAGCAGGGCCAGGCCGTCCGCCCGGCACGGTCGGGCGGGCACCGTGCCGGGCGTGGACAGCGGGCGGATCTCGGTCATTCTCGGCCGTCCGTCGTCGCAGGTTGGTCAGGATTTGTCGAACTGGAAGATGATGTTGATGCTGGGTACCAGCGAGATGAGGATCGGCAGGATCCCGCCGAGGATCTGTGGTTCGCCGTGCGCGTCGATGTGGGCCATGTTCGACCAGGGCGAGTTGACCGGGAAAAAGGTGGGATCGAATTCCCGGCGGCCGATCTCCACGGCCGCCAGAGTCAGTCTTTCGGGTAGCAGCTCCGCCTTCTCCAGGATGAACTCCGGGTGTTCCACGCCGAGCCCATCAGGTGAATTATAGCGCATTCTTCCCCCGTCGTGATCCAGTCTTTATGACTGCTCGGACGGGTGGCACGCTAGCCGCACGAGAACCTGGCGGCGGGGATTTCAGCCGGGCGTGTCACGCGGTCATCTGCGTACGGTTTAATTGCACTGTGGCCGGCACGCGCGTCGGTGGACAGTGTCACCACTGGTTGACCTGGCTCCAACTGTTGACGATGGACTCGACGACCGATCCGCTGCTGTAGGCGATTTGGGGTTCGCTGTGGTTCTCGATGTAGGAGTTGTTGCTGCCCGGCGAATTGACCGGGTAGTTGCTCGGATCGAACTCGTTGCGGTTGATCTCGACGGCGGCGAGGGTGAGGCGGTCGGGTAGCAGCTCCGCCTGTTCCCGGGCCAGGTCGGCGGCGTTCAGTCCGCTGCCGGTGCTCATCATCTGGCTCCGTTCGGATCGCTCGGGTGCGCGACGCGCGCGCGGATCGATGCACCGGCCGGCTCCGGACCGCGCCGGGCGAAAAGGTCGGCCGAATACAGAGGTCGATATCCGCCTCGGCCGATCGGCACCTCTGAACTGTAGGAGTGATCATTACCTTCCGCAACCTGGCGATGTCGCCCGGTCACGGGTCGGCATCGGTGCCCGGGCGGGCCCCGCGGCGGGAGGCCGGGCGCCCCCCGGCCGCCGCCGCGGGGCCGGGGGCGGTGTCCGGCCGGTCGGACATCAGCATGGAGGCCATGAGTTCCCCCGCCGACGCTCACGACCAGCACCGACACCCTGGCGCTGCCGGCCGTTCCCGTTCCCGCGCCCGCATCCGCAACGAGCGGGTCGTCTTCACCCGGATGAGCTCCCCCCAGGACCGCGCGGCGGACCTGATCACGGCGTTCGCCGGATCGCTGCCCTTCGTGTACCTGCACGCCGTCTGGTTCACCGGCTGGATCCTGCTCAACGAGGGCGTGTTCGGTGACGGCGCGGTGTTCGACCGCTACCCGTTCGGCCTCCTCACGATGATCGTCAGCTTGGAGGCGATCTTCCTGTCGACGTTCGTCATGGTCAGCCAGAACCGGGAGGCCACCCGGCAGAACCTGCGCGCCGATCTGGACTTCGAGACCAACCTGCGCGCCGAGATCTGGTCCGTGCACATCGGCCGCGCCCTCGGCCTGGACCCCGCCGAGATCGAACGGCACGTCCAGGAGACCCTCGCGCACGCTCGCACCGAGCTCAGCACCGGTCACCCCGAGCCGACGGACGCCGGCCATCTCTGAGCCGACGTCCGGCCGCCGCCCACCGTCGCCGATCTGCCAGGCGGCGACCACGCCGGCGATGCGGCCGGCGGTGCGGCCGGTTGGCCGGGCGTTTCAGCGGTCGGCGTCGCGGCCGTCCAGCGGGCCCGGCGCGGGACCGGAGATCTCCTCGAGGCGGGCGGCGTGCTCCTCGGGCAGGGCAAGGTCGAATCCGGCGAGATTCTGTTCGTACTGTGCGAAGGTGCGCGGTCCGATGATGACCGATGTGACGCCGGGACGGGCGGCGGCCCAGGCGAGCGCCACCGCCGCGGGCGTCGTGTCGAGCTCGGCGGCGACCACGGCCACCGCCTCGGCGATGCCCAGCCCGCGCTCGGTGACGATCCCATCGGCGAAACGCCGGGCGGCCGGGGCGCCCCACGCGCGCAGGCGGGCGACGCGGGTGTCGGCGTCCGGATCTGCGCCGCGGCGATAGCGCCCGGCGAGGATCCCGCCGGCCAGGGGACTGTAGATCAGGGTGCCCACGCCGTGGCGGGCGCAGACGGGCAGGACCTCGGCCTCGATGCCGCGCGCGACGAGGGAGTACTGCGGCTGAAGGCTCACGAACGCCGTTCCGTGAATGCGTTCGGCCGCCCACTGCGCCTCGACGATCCGGCTGGCGCTGTAGTTCGAGCAGCCGAGGTAGCGCACCTTGCCGGCGCGGACGAATCCGTCCAGGGTCGCCATCGTCTCCTCGATGGGCGTCTCGTCGTCCGGCTGGTGCACCTGGTACAGGTCGACGTAGTCGGTGCCGAGCCGGCTCAGGCTCGCGTCCAGGGCGCGGGTCAGGTGCACCCGGGACGAGCCGCGGCCGTTCGGGCCGGGGCCGGCGGGCATGTGTCCCTTGGTGGCGAGGACGACCTCGTCACGGCGGGCGGCGATGGCGCGTCCGACGATCTGCTCCGACTGCCCGCCGCTGTAGATGTCGGCGGTGTCGATGAAATTGTGCCCGGCGTCCAGGAAGGCATTGATGATCCGGGTGGCCTCGGTCTCGTCGCAGGACGCGAGGCCGACCGCGCCGAAGTTCATCGCGCCGAGGCACGCCTGGGAGACCTTGAGGCCGGACCGGCCCATCGTCCGGTAGTCCACGTCGATCCTGCTTTCAGTCGTCGCCCGTCGGGAAGGCTCGGTGCCTGCCGGGGTCGGTCGGTTTCCCCGGGGCAGTTCGGCCGGTGGTGCCCGCCACCTCCGCACCGGATGCCCTTCGGGCCGCGTCCTCGTGACGGGAGGCTCGGTGGTCGTCGCCTGCGTAGCCGTCGTTGGTCGAATAGTCGTCGTCACTTGCGTAGCCGTCGTCGCTTGCGTAGTCGTCGTCACTTGCGTAGCCGTCGTCGCTTGCGTAGCCGTCGTCGCTTGCGTAGCCGTCGTCGCTTGCGTAGCCGTCGTCGCTTGTGTGGCCGTCGCCGGTCTCGGTCGGGTAGGCGGTGAGGTCGCCGGTGTCGGGCCCGCCGGCGGTCTGCGCCCCGGGCGTGGCCGGGGTCGCGCGCAGGCCGGTCAGGGCGAATGCGACCAGACAGAGGGTTCCGGCCGCGGCGAGCGCGAACCACGGCGACCAGCCGCCCGGGGGGTTCCACTGCGACCGGCCGAGGAACCAGACGGGTCCGCCCGTGCCGACGGCGTAACGGCGGGCGTTCGCCCACAGCCCGACGAGGTGGACCGCGGCGACCGCCAGCGGCACCGCGACCTGGATCAGCCGGCGGACCGCCCCCGGCAGCCGGGCCGCCTGCCGGGTGACGATCTCCCCGGCGGCGAGCGGCAGCAACACCGCGAGGGGCAGCAGGTAACGCCCATACACCGGGAAGCGGGTCTGGCGCAGCACCACGACGTCGAGGCCGACGGCCACCACCGCGGCGCCGACGAGCACGGCCACGAACCCCAGCCGGGCCCGCCACGGACCGGTGGCCAGCGCCACCAGGGCGAGGACGACGACGGCGAGCCACCAGATCCGGTACGCGTACGTGGGCATCGGCAGGCTCGCCCAGCCGAACACGCCGACCCACTGCCGCACCCAGGCGTCGGCGTCGTGGGGCAGGCGATGCAGCCCCTCGACGACCAGCGCCCGGCGGATCCCCGGATGCGGCTGCACGGCCCGTTCCCACAGCGCCGTCGCCACGACGCCGCCGGCAGCCAGCCCCAGCCAGAGCACCGGCCACGCCCGCCGCCACCGGGTCGCGCTCCGCCACCGGTCCGCGCTCCGCCACCGGTCCGCGCTCCGCCACCGGCCCGCGCGCCGCTGGGCGAGCACCAGGCCGACGAGCGGGGCGAGCAGCACCCAGGCGGGTCCGGTGGGTCGCGACAGCGCCAGCAGTGCGCCGACGACGCCCACCGCCGGCCAGGCCCAGCGGGGCGGACCCGTCGCGCGGCCCATCCGCAGCACCAGCGCGAACAGCGCGGTGCAGGCCGCGATCTCGATGCCGTTGGTGCCGAGCACGGAGCCCATGAACAGCACCATGGGCGACGCGGCCAGCAGCACCCCGGCGACCGAGAGCGGGCCGGCCGGCCCGCTCCACGCCGCGGCGACCGCGACGGCGAGCAGCCCGGCCACGAGGGCGGCGGTGACCGCCCGCCCGGTGTAGAGCGCGCCGAGCGCCGTGTCGGTGTGCGCCATCGCCGCGCCCGGGACGGCGTAGACATACGGCTCGTAGGTCCCGACATAGCTCAGGGCTCGCGTCGCCGGTGGGCGGGGGTGCGGCCGGTCCAGGCAGCTCACCGACAGCCAGTTGCGGAACAGGTTGCAGGGGAAACCGGCCCGGCCCGGGTCGAGCCCGGCCGGCAGTCGGAAGACCCGGCTGTTGCGGTTGATCCAGTCGATGCGCTCCGGGGCCCCGGGCTGCGCCCCGAACGCCGGATGCGCGAGCCGCCCGGGCGTGCCCGACCACTGGCCGGTGCCGGCGCCGACCTCCTTGACGAAGTTCGCCGGCTCGTCCGGCCCGAAGCCCGGCGCGTTGCTGCCGACCCACGCCGCGAGCAGCAGGCCGAACCCCGCCACGAGCAGGAGCCGGGCGAGCCGGCCACGACGATGCATGCGCGACGTCCCCCGCCCGCGCCCCGGCGGGCGCGCAGACTGCCGTCCGGGGCGAAATTCTCACCCATGTCACGACAAGTATGGGCGACAGCGACGGATCGGTCGCCAGGTGGGGACCCGGACCCGCCCATTTCGGGCGGCGCGAACCCGCCGAGGGCGGCGACTTCTATAGCCTTCTGTCATATATGTCCCATACGTTCCTACTTGGGAAATATATACCTGATGTCCTATGACGGCGGTCCGCCCGATCCCTGGGACAGCGCCGGGCGTTGCTGTCCAATGGTTACGCGCGACTGGGTGGACCATCACAGAAAGAAACTCGTCCGCCGTCCGGATCGTTGGGTTCAGTGCAAACCCCGTCACCATCCGCGGTAGACCAGGTGGGCGTCGTGCACCGCTGACTGCTGGTAGTGACCAGAACGAGAACCATCGGCTACGACGCCACCCTCGGGCCGCCCGTTTGGGTGACCCCCTTCATTGCGCCGATCCTCGAGGAGTTTGGACATGACCCCACCGGTCACCCCGCCGTCGCCGTCGCGGCACAGCCACTCGCCGCCGGTCGAGGCGAGCCGGAAGACCCCGCCGCGCGGCTCGCGCCGGTCGCGGCGGGAGGCGGCCCGCCGGGAGGGGTGGCGTCCCGACCTGCAGGCCTCCCTCGTCGTCTTCGTCGTCGCCCTGCCGCTGTCGCTGGGCATCGCCGTCGCCTCCGGTGCCCCGGTCGCGGCCGGCCTGCTCGCCGCGGTGGTCGGCGGCATCGTCGCGGGGGCCCTCGGTGGCGCCCCGTTGCAGGTCAGTGGGCCCGCCGCGGGTCTGACCGTGATCGTCGCCGATCTCGTCAACACCTACGGGTGGCGGGTCACCTGCATGATCACCGCGGCCGCCGGCCTGCTGCAGATCCTGCTTGGCCTGTGCCGCGTCGCCCGGGCCTCCCTCGCCGTCTCACCCGCCATCGTCCACGGCATGCTCGGCGGCATCGGCCTCACCATCGTCCTCGGCCAGATCCACGTCGTGCTCGGCGGGAAGGCCGACAGTCACGCCCTGGAGAACATCCGGGCGATACCCGAGGCGATCATGAGCCCGCACGGCCCGGCGACCGTCGTCGGCCTGGTCACGATCGCGACGATCCTGCTCTGGCCGCGGCTGCCGCAGGCCGTCCCGGGTGCCCTCCGCCGCATCCCGGCCTACCTCGTCGCCGTCGTCGTGGGCACCGCGTTCGCCGCCGCCGTCGGCTTCGACGTCCCACGCGTCGAGCTGCCCGCCTCCCTGTTCGACTCGATAGCCCTGCCCGAGTTCCCCCACGGCGACTGGTCCGGCATCGCGCTGGGGATCTTCACCGTGGCGATCGTCGCCAGCGTGGAGTCGCTGCTGTCCGCCGTCGCCGTCGACCAGCTCGCGACCTCGAAGGGCTGGCGGGGGCCGCGGGCCGACCTGGACCGCGAGCTGCTGGGCCAGGGCACGGCCAACCTCGTCTCCGGCCTCATCGGCGGTCTGCCGATCACCGGCGTCATCGTGCGCAGCTCGACCAATGTCATCTCCGGCGGGCGCACCCGCGCCTCGGCGATCCTGCACGGCCTCTGGGTGCTGGCGTTCGCGCTGTTCCTCGGGTTCGCCGTGGAGTGGATTCCGCTGGCGGCCCTGGCCGGCCTGCTCGTCGTCGTCGGGCTGCGCCTGGTCGACGTGGCCCACCTGCGTCATGTCCGCCGGCACGGCGAGCTGCCCGTCTACCTGGTGACGCTGGTCGGCGTCGTCTCGCTGGACCTGCTGCAGGGTGTCGCGCTCGGGCTGGTCACCGCGCTGGGGCTGGTCCTGCGTCGGGTCCTGTGGTCGAGCGTCCGCCTGGTGCGCTCCGGTGAGCTGTGGCAGGTGGAGGTCGAGGGGACGCTGAGCTTCCTGTCGCTGCCGCGCCTGGCCCGCGTCCTCGGCCGGATCCCGCTCGGCGCACCCGTCTCGATCGAGCTCATCGTCGACTACCTCGACCACGCCGCCTTCGAGCACCTGCGCGGCTGGTGCGCCAACCACGAGGCGTCCGGCGGAGTGGTCAGCATCGACGAGATCGGCCAGGTCTGGTTCCGTCGGTCCGACCACACCGAACGGCGCCGTTCGGTGACGCCGAACCTGCCGCGCTGGTTCGCCCCCTGGTCGCAGTGGCAGGAGCTGGACGAGATCGACCACCAGGAGGCCGGGACGGCCGACCACGCGCCGTCCGCGGCGGTCCAGGTCGACCACGTCGGCACGATGCTCGTCGGCGTCAACGAGTTCCACCGCCGCGCCGCGCCGCTGCTGCGCGGCACCTTCGACGGCCTCGCCGAAGGACAGCAGCCCTCCGCGCTGTTCCTCACCTGCGCCGACTCGCGCATCGTCCCCAACATCATCACCAGCAGCGGGCCCGGCGACCTGTTCACCGTCCGCAACGTCGGCAACATCGTTCCGCGGCACGCGAGTCACCGTCCGCCGCTTGGCCGGCCCCTCGCCCGCGACCTGGGCCGACTCGCCTCAGCCAGCCCGACCGGCACCGGCGTCGGCATGGCCTCGGGCGTCGGCATGGCCGCCGGCGTGAGCATCGCGCCCGGGGTGGAACTGCCACCCGGTGCCGCCTCGGGGCTCCGCTTCGGCCTGCCGGTGTCCGGCGACCTGTCCGTCACGGCCGCGCTCGACTACGCCGTCGACGTGCTGCGGGTACCCGCGATCGTCGTCTGCGGCCACTCCGGCTGTGGCGCCATGAACGCGCTGCTGACCGGCGCGCTGCACGGTCAGCCGGAGTCGGCGCTCGCCGGCTGGCTGTCCCACGCCGCCGCGTCGCTGACCCGCACGCCCCCGGCGGGGACGGAGGACCTCGCGCCGGTCGAGCGCCTCGGCCGGGCCAACGTCGCGCAGCAGCTCGACAACCTGCGCGAGCATCCGGCCGTGCGCCGGGCCCTCGAGGACGGCACGCTCGAGCTCGTCGGCATGTACTTCGACATCGGCGCCGCACAGATCTCGGTCCTCGACGAGGAGACCGGACGCTTCGTCGACCCGGCGGATGCCCGGGCCAAGGCACCCGCCGACCAGGGCCCGGGTCGGCGCTGGGACACGCCGGCACGCGGAATGACAGCACTCGACGGCCAGGACACCGCCGCCGTCGAGCAGGCGTCACCGGCCGCGTCGGGCGCTCGCCGCGGGCGCAGGTCGGCTCCGACGGGATAGCCGGCGCTCAGGCGTCCACGTCCCCGCGGCCCGGGACCGCCGTCGGGGACGTGGACGCACGCCGCTCCGGTGTCGCCAGCTCCGGTGTCGCGAGCCCCGGTGACGGCAGGTCCGGCGGCGGCCCAGCCGCGGACAGGCGGTCAAGCATCGCCGGCACCTCGCTGGTGTGCAGGACGCCGAGGGACCGCGTCGCCCGGGTCAGCGCGACGTAGAGGTCGTGCGCGCCGCGCGGGGACTCGGCGAGGATCCGGTCCGGATCCACGACGAGCACCGTGTCGAACTCCAGCCCCTTGGCCTCCCGGATCCCGAGCACGACGACCGGCGCGGACAACCGGGCGCCGCCGCCGGTCTCGGCGTCCGGCACGGCCGCCCGCACCGCGGCGGTCAGCTCGGCGAGCCGCCCCGCCGGCACCAGCACGGCAAGCTGGCCGGCGGTCAGCCGGTCCAACTCGGCCAGGACCGTCCGGGCGAGTACCGGGCCGAGTTCACCCTCGCTGACCCGCAGCCGCCAGGGCTCGAGGCCGAGCGCGCGCACCGACCGCGGCGGCTGCTGCGGCGGTCGCAGCGTCGCGAGCACGTCGGCGGCCACCGCCATGATCTCCGCGGGAGTCCGGTAGTTCACCGTCAGCGACTCCTGCCGCGGACGTGGGCCCGACGCCGTGTAGGGGGCGAGGACCCGTTCCCACGACGTCGTGCCGGCCGGGTCGCCGGTCTGGGCAATGTCCCCGACGATCGTCATCGACCGGGTCGGGCAGCGGCGCATCACCATCCGCCACGCCATCTGCGACAGCTCCTGCGCCTCGTCGACGACGACGTGACCGAACGTCCACGTCCGGTCCGCCAGCGCCCGCTCGGCGATCGTCCGCAGGTCGGCGTCCTCGTGCCGGTCGGCGAGCCGGGACGCGTCGATCAGGTCGGTCGCCATCATGATCTCGGGGTCGTCCTCGACGTCGCGGGAGATGATGTCGAGCACGCCCTGGGCGTAGGCCACCCGGGCCAGCCGGTCGCGCAGCGCCGCGGCGCGGGCCGCGCGGTCGTCCTCACCGAGCAGCTCCGCCGCCTCGTCGAGCAGCGGGATGTCCGCCGCCGTCCAACCGCCGGCCGGTCGCGGCCCCTCGCCGGGGCCGGGCTCANCGCCGTCGCCGCTGACATCGCCGCTGACACTCTCGGTGCCGGTGCCGGTGCCGGTGCCGGCCGCGGGTCCGCCGTCCGCGCCGGGGTCAGCGCCGGTCGTGCCGTCCGCGCCGGGGCCCGTCGACGCCGCGGCGCCGGCGGTGGCGTCGCGCAGGTCGCGCAGCCAGGCGTCGTCCGGGTCGGTGCCGTCCTCGGCGAGCGGCCGGTGCAGCAGGCGGCGTTCGGCGGCGGTCAGCTCCGGCGCCGCGGACGCCAGCGTGCCGGGGTCCGCGTACAGCTCGGCGACGAGCTGCTCGGGGCTCAGCACCGGCCACAGCTCGTCCAGCGCCGCCCGCACGGCCGGATCGGCGCGCAGCTCCCGGCGCAACTGGGCCAGGTCCTCGTCGTCGAGCAGGCTGGTGCCGCCGAAGCCGGCCGGGGCCAGCAGGTCGAGCGCCTCCGGGTCCGCCTCCAGCACCTGCACGGTGATCGTCTCGGCGGCGTAGCCGTCGGCGACCTGGCGGGCCAGCGCCTCGATCACGGCCCGCACGAAGATGGTCCGGGCCTGGTTGTGCAGCTCACCGGATTCCCGGGCGAGCGCGCGGGCCCGGGCACAGGTGCTGCGCTCGAGCAGCAGCAGGCGTTCCTCGGTGTGGATCTCCAGCGTCTGCCCGCGGGGCAGCCGCTGTCGGTCGCGGACGGCCGCGGCGAGGACGTCGGCCAGCACCGCCCGGCCCTTGAGCTCGGCCAGCGCCGGCTCCTCCGGCCGGTCGGCCCGCGCTCCCGGGTAGAGCGCCTCGACCGTCGCACTGACCACGCTGGTCTCGCCCAGCGACGGCAGCACGTTCTCGATGTAGCGCAGGAACGTCGGGTGCGGCCCGACGACCAGCACGCCGCTGCGGGCGAGCCGGTCGCGGTGGGTGTAGAGCAGGTAGGCGGCGCGGTGCAGGGCGACCGCGGTCTTGCCGGTCCCCGGCCCGCCCTGCACGACGAGGATCCCGCGGTGGTCCGAGCGGATGATCCGGTCCTGCTCGGCCTGGATGGTCTCGACGATGTCGCTCATCCGGCCGGTGCGCGCGGCGTTGAGGGTGGCGAACAGCGCCGGCTCGCCGACCAGCTCGGTGGCACTCGGCTCCCGGACGGCCAGCTCGAAGACGTCGTCGTCGAGGCCGGTCACCTCCCGGCGGCGGGTCGTGATGTGCCGCCGGCGCCGGACGCCGAGCCGCGCGGCCCCGGTCGCCACGTAGAACGGCCGGGCGGCCGGGGTGCGCCAGTCGATCAGCAGGGGCTCGTAGTCCGCGTCCTCGTCGAAGATGCCCATCCGGCCGACGTAGCGCCGCTCGCCGCCGTCGAGGTCCAGCCGGCCGAAGCACAGGCCGTTCTCCGCGGCGGTGATCCGGGCCAGCGTCGCCGCGCACTCGGCGCTGGCCGCGTCCCGCTCGAACCGGGCCCGGGGCAGGCTCTCGGAGTGCCGGAGAACCGTCCGCAGCCGGGACGTGGTGCGCCGGCGAATCCCGTCGAGCCGATCGTAGAGAGCAGAGACGTATGCCTGCTCGGATGCAATGTCATCTGTTGACAAACCGGCCCCATCCCTGCTATTGTCGGGCGCGCATAAATCTATTTCATAGGCTGCCTCTGGTGAAGTCTAGTCAGCCGGTATCAGGCTTCCACAATCGTGCCGGTCTGGCAGCCCCGGCGGGCGATCGAAAGCCATGGCCTGTCGATTCTCGTGGCCATGCGCCGGTGTTCAGGTTCGCGCGCAGCGGGCCGCCAGCCGCTCGTAGGCGTCCAGCGCCCGCTCGTCCGGCCCGTCCATCGCTTCATTATCCGGCACCGGCGAAATGCTCGGCGGTGCCGCCCGTTCGGGGTATCGGCACCGGGAGGCGGGCCGGCTCGGCGTAACAGCCGCCGATCCACGCGAAGACACGCCGATCCCCTCCAAAGCGGGGGTGAGCGGGCGCGGGAAGGGCGACCCTCGCGGATGTGGAACGCACTTCCGAGAACGGCCCGGTTCCCACCCAGCGGAAGGCACCGTCGGCGCCGCTCGCCGCCGAACACGATCCGGTGCTCACCTACGGCAAGGAGGACGACGACGGGGTCCGGCCGTGGGCGCGCCACGACCGGACGATGGCGCAGACCGGGGTGCGCACGATGGCCCGGCGGCTGCCCGGACTGCTGCGGCTCGCCTGGTCGCTGGCCTGGGAGGCCGATCGGCGCGGCCTCGTCGTCATGGTCGTCCTGCGGGTGCTCGCCGGGGTGATCGAGGCGGCCGGCCTGCTCGCGGTCGCCGGCGTGCTGACCGCCGTGCTGCGCGACGGCCCGACGCCGCAGCGGCTGCACGACGCCCTGCCCGCCCTCATCCTCGTCGTCGCCGCCGGAACGCTGCGCAGCGGCCTGGCGGCGGCGACCAACCTGGTGCGGGTCCGTCTGGGCCCCCGGGTGGACCGGGTCTGCCACGTTCGGCTGCTCGACCTGTCCACCCGCACGTCGATCATGGCCTTCGACGATCCGCGCTTCGTCGACGACCTTGACGCCGCGGAGCGGGGCGCCGCCAGCGGGCGCCAGCTCGTCGACAACGCGATCGAGATGCTGACGTCCGCCGTCCATATCGCCGCCGCGGGAGGTGTGCTGGGCGTGCTGCACCCGGTGCTGCTGCCCCTGCTGGTGCTGTCGATCCTGCCGGACGGCTGGGCGTCGATGCGCTCGGCTCGGCTCGCCCACGCCTCCTGGCTGGGCCGGCTGCGCCAGGTCCGGCGCCAGTACATGCTCCGGTACCACATGACCGCGCGGGAGTGTGCCGCGGAGATCCGCTCGTTCGGGCTCGGTCGTTTCCTGCTCGACGAGTACACGATCCTTGCCCGCGAGCAGGAGGCCGAGCAGGTCCGCGTGGGCCGCGGACAGGCGCGGTACCGGCTGACCGGGGAGGCGGTGTCCGGGCTCGCCCTCGGCGTCGTCTACGGGACGCTGATCCTGTTGCTCAACGCCGGGGTGATGCCACTGGCCGCCGGCGGCACCGCGGTGCTCGCGATCCGCACCGGCCGCAGCGCACTCGCCTCGGCGCTGACCACCCTCAACACCGCGTACGAGAACTTCCTCTACTTCGATGAGTATCGCGCCTGGATCGCGCAGGCCAGCGGGCTGGTGCCCGAGCCGCGCGACCATGCGGCGCCGCCGCGGCCGGCGGTCGTCCGGGCCGAGAACGTCGCCTACACCTACCCGCGCACCGACACCCCGGCCCTGCGCGGCGTCACCGTCGAGCTGCGCCGCGGCGAGGTCGTCGCCTTCGTCGGGGTGAACGGCAGCGGCAAGTCGACCCTGGCGAAGATCCTCGCCGGCCTGTACGAACCGGACACCGGGACGGTGAGCTGGGACGGCGTCGACCTCGCCGGCGTCGACCCGGACAGCGTCCGGGAGAGCATCTCCGTGATCCCGCAGGACTACACGCAGTGGCCGATGTCGGCCCGGCTCAACATCGCCGTCGGCCGGATCGGCCGGCTCCTCGCGGACGGCCCGGACAGCGTCATCCCCGCGGCCCGCGCGACCGAGGCCGACGAGGTGATCGAGAAGCTTCCGCACGGCTACGACACGTCGCTGGCCCGCCAGTACAACTCCGGCCACGACCTGTCCGGGGGCCAGTGGCAGCGGATCGCCTGCGCGCGGGCGGTCTACCGGGACGCCCCGGTCCTCATCGCCGACGAGCCGTCCGCCGCCCTCGACGCCCGCGCCGAACAGACCCTGTTCACCCTCATCCGCGAGCTGGGCCGGGACCGCACCGTCCTGCTCATCACCCACCGCCTCGCCAGCGTCCGCACCGCCGACCGCATCTACGTCCTCGACGGCGGCCTCGTCACGGACCAGGGCAATCACGCCGAGCTGATGTCCCGACCCGGCATCTACCGCGAACTGTTCACCCTCCAGGCCAGCCAGTACGTCGACACTGAACCGCCCCGGGTCTCGTAGAGGGCCGGATGCTTAGACTTCGGCCCTGCCCACCACCGTGCCCTCGCCGGCACAAACAAGTGATCCGGGTAGGTCGAGTGGCGCTCGGCGTGCTTCCTGGCTGTCTCGGCGGAGCCGGTGTCTTCGAGGCGCTTCTGGTAGCGGCGTTCGTACTCCTCCTGGAACTCGTCCGAGCTGCGCTTGAGGAAGAGCATCCCGAAGATGTAGTCCCGGTACTCCGGGCCGGTCATGCGCCCGCGAAGGACGTCGGCGGCACCGAAGAGATGGCGCTCCAGCTGGGGGAGAGTGAGCAGAACCACGCGCGATGTCCTTTGGCTGATCACTTCTGAACAGAGGGGGCTCTGACGAGTCCGGATGGCGACCGTCCGCGAAGGTATGCCATCCACCCGTGGCCTTCGTCAGCGGGCAGCGGGGACGATGCCGAGCGAGACCAGCAGCCGCCAGACACCGGTCGACGGGTCCTGTCGCAGCGGCGGACAGTCCAGAGCGTGGCCGGAACGCGCAGACCACGCCGGCCAGGCCAGCGGCGGGGCACCGGCAGAACCATGATCCACCCGGTCGACGCTTGCCTGGCTGGCGCTGCAACCGCTGTGCGCACAGGCGTTGACGAGTGCTCGCGCGTTGGCGACCGCTGCCCGCTCTCTGCCGCGAAGGGCATCGCGCCGTCGAGACGTGATGCTCTTATCGTTTCGCTTGTCGTAATCTTGGAACGCTTCGGCGCCCAGAGCGCTGCGTAGCTTCTCGACCACGATCTTACTGCTGCCGCTCTGTGCGCCGGAGAACGGCTGGAAGTGCAGGAGCAGCCAGAGATCGAAGGACGGATGGGAGAAACCGATCTCGGCCTTGGCCTCGGCGGCGTCCTGGAAGGCTCGCTGGATGTCGGCGTCACGGTCGGTGCCGTCCCGGTCGAAGAGCACCCACGCCTCGTCCTCCGGCTCCGCATGCTGACGGGCCGCTGCCACCGTCGCGGTGGGCAGCATGCCGTTGCGCTGCCAGATCGGTTGGATGCGGAAGGGCGGGCGGTCCTTGTCGCCGTCTCCGAACTCCTTGTTCAGATAGTCCAGATAGCCGGGTTCGGTGGACTCTCCCTCGACAGCGACGTAGATGACCCGGACTCGCCGGGACCTGAGACCCGGTCCGCGATCCAGAGAGCGTTCGTCGTCGACTGACCCGCGTCGGCGCCGCCGCTGCGACGCTCCGCCGGCGTGACGGGCACCCCGCCCACCTCGCGCACTCACGCCGACGCCCTCGCCTCCTGCCGGGCCAGTTCACGCATCAACTCTCCCGCTGTGAGCCGCGGAGTCCCACCGTACCGGCCGCGCAGATAGCCGCGTTCCAGGTTCTCCTCCTTGCGCGGCTTGGCCTCGGTCAGGGCGTAGAGCTCGGTCTCTCCGGAGCGTCGCTTCGTCGTAATCCACACCTGGTCGCGGTCGAGGGGGCGGTCCAGCACCGCGTTACCCAGCAGCGTCGCGTCATGCGTCGTGAAGATCAGCTGGGCATCGCGGGGGTTGGATTCGGGATCCTGGAAGATCCTTACGACCTCGGCGGCCAACGTCGGATGAAGGCTGGAGTCCAGTTCGTCGACCAAAAGCACCGTTCCTTCGTCCAGGACGGTCAGCAGAGGGCCGAGGAAGGCGAACCAGGCGTGGGTCCCCAGCGACTCCTCGGTGAGGAAGTCCAGCGAGACCTCACCGCCGTGCGGCGCGCGATGACGAAGACTCACCTTCCCGCTATCCCGGTCGACGTCGATGCCGGTGAGGCCGAGGTCCGCCACGGCCAGCAGGCGAATGATCCGATCTCGGTAGCTGGCGGACTTCTTCGCGTCGGTCAGTAGGCGCTGCGTCCACTGGGTACGTGCGGCGATGTCGGCGCCCGGTGTCACCAGCCACAGGTTGTCCGTGAACCAGCGGTACAGCGCCGAGAGCTGCGGATCGTTGAGAGTCGCCCCGACCGTGAGGAAAAGCGCGTTGGGGCGGGTGAACTGGACGAGGGCATCACGCGTGCCCTTGAATCCGCTTCCTTTGAAAACGAATTCCTCCCCGCCGTCGTCGGCCCGCCCGGCTTCTCGGTCGAACCAGACATTGCGCTTCCCTCGCGGGTACGCGTGGAGCCATTCGGCTTCTACGCGCTCGTCGGACAGCTCGAATCCATAGGTGTAGCGGATGGGTTCGCTACCGAGTAGAAGATCCACTTCGAAGAGGCTCGTTTCCTCTCGGCAACTCGGGTCGAGTCCGAACGGTTCACGCGGGACGGCCCCGGGAGCCTTCGCCCAGTCGGCGACCGAACTGCGGACCGCCTCGCGCATGAAGCGGAAGGCGTTGAGGAGGTTCGACTTCCCGGACGCGTTGGCCCCGAAGACGCCGAGAACGGGGAGCACGCTCACCGACCGTCCCTGGGAGCGCAGCGGCGTGGCGCGCGCCGTGCCCTCGTTGAACTCGGTGCTGATCAAGGAGAGCTCGTGTTCGTCGCGGATCGACCGGTGGTTGGTCACTCGAAAGTGGAGGAGCATGGTCACCCTCCCGGCTGACACGGTCGCTGGTCGCGTCGTGAGCGACTCTACGCAGAAACTCTGCACTGAGCAGCCTATGACGTCGACTATCTCGCTGTCAGGCTGTCGACTCGCGTCGTCGAGCTTCGATCGGGTCCAAGGGGCGAGGAGTGCTGGTAAGGGTTCGAATGGGTTAGACCTGCAGATCTCAAGACGGGTTGGACTGAGGTGGTGGACAGGAATCGTTGGGCGCCTGCGAGGAGCCCTCTGGAGGCGGCCCGACGTCGACCCGGTTGCCGTCTGGACGGGTGACGCCCCCACCGTCCCGAACGCGAGAGGTGTCTGCGTCGGTACCGAGGGTAGTAGGCCTGGAGTCGACGGACCGTGGGGGGGACGCGATCACCATGACCGATCAGCAGACGGCGCCGCTCTACCTGCGGCGGGNGGGGNTCGATCCCNATCCCGAGATCATTCGTTCCCGGGACGCCGGCGGCGGCTGCCCGGTGATGACCCCGTTCGGGCTGTCCGCCGAGCTGGTGAGCCGGTACGACGACGTCCGCGCGGTGCTCGCCAACGCGTCCCGGTTCAGCAACGCCGAGACGGGCGTCTTCGGCGCCGCGGCCGCCGCCGTCGCCGAAGCCGGCCAGCACACCGGGCGCGGGCCGCACGGGGAGCGGCTGGCGGATCTGCGCGCCGGTCACCTGCTCGCCTACGATCCGCCCGACCACACGCGGCTGCGCCGGATGCTGACGCCGGAGTTCACCGGCCAGCGGATGCGCCGGCTGGAACCCCGCGTCGCCGCCATCGTCGAGGGTGCCCTCGACGACACCGAACGCGCCGGTCGCCCGGCGGACCTGGTGTCCACCTTCGCCCTGCCGGTGCCGTCCCTGGTGATCTGCGAGCTGCTCGGCGTGCCGTACGCCGACCGGGCGCAGTTCCAGGGCCGCACGCGCCGTCAGCTCGACGCGTCGCTGCCCGCCGCGCAGCGGCTCGCGCTGATCGGCGAGAACCGGGAGTACATGGCCCACCTCGTCGCGCGGGCCCGTAACGCGCCGGGCGAGGACATGCTCGGCATGCTGGTGCGCGAGCACGGCGACGAGCTGAGCACCGCCGAACTCGTCGGCATCGCCAACCTGCTGCTCATCGCCGGGCACGAGACCACGGCGAACATGCTCGCGCTCGGCACCCTGGCCCTGCTGCGCCATCCCGACCAGCTTGCCGTGGTGCGCGACGACCCGGCCCGCGTCGGCCCGGCCGTGGAGGAGCTGCTGCGCTGGCTGTCGATCGTGCACGCCGGCGCGCCACGCACGGCGCGGGCCGACGTGACGATCGCGGGGCGCACGATCGCGAAGGGCGATCACGTCCTGCTGTCGCTGCCGGCCGCCAACCGGGATCCGGCGTTCCTCGACGATCCCGACCGCCTCGACATCACCCGCGGTGCCGTCGGCCATGTCGCCTTCGGCTTCGGGCTGCACCACTGCCTCGGCGCGCCGCTGGCCCGGTTGGAGCTGCGCGTCGGCCTGCCGGCGCTGCTGCGCCGGTTTCCGGGGCTCGCGCTCGCGGTGCCGTACGAGCAGGTCGAGTTCCGCCCGCACTCCGTGGTCTACGGCCTGCGGTCGCTGCCGGTCACCTGGTGACCCGCACCCGGTGGGACGACGGGGGGCCTGGGGGCGGGGGGCGGAGTCGGCGGGCGGGGGCGGCGGTCAGGACGTGCAGACGCTGTCCGGGTGGCCGAAGCCCGGGGCGGCCAGGTCGAAGTCGACGACGTTGTTCGGTCCGCGGACGCCGTAGCGATCCAGGACGCAACTGCGGCCGGTCGTGGTGTCGGTGACGGTGATCCGCTGGTTGCCCGCGTAGAGCGGGCTGGAGATCCAGGTGGGCGCCCCGCTGCCGGTGTGAACGGCGAACGAGGAGATCGGGTAGCCCGTCGACGAGCGGGCCGCCCCGCCGAAGATGACGACCTTCGCCCGGCCGGGGGCGGGCGCCCGGCCGCCGACGGTCATCCGGCCGCCGAGGCGGGCAGTGCCCGGGTCGGCGAGCGTGGTGAGCGCGATCCGACCGACGGCCGCGGAGTAGGCCCAGCCGTTGGCCCGGTGGGTGAAGCGGTCGAGGTAGAACCGGGAGTGGACGTAGTCGCCGTCGCGACGCAGCTCCGGGTAGAACTCGAACGACAGCCCCGCCGTGCGCGACCCCCAGCCGGTCGACAGGCCGCCCCCGCGGACCAGGTCGGGTTGGACGTTGCCCATGAAGTAGCCGGCCGGGAAGACCAGCCCGCCACCGGCCGGGAACCGGGTGTAGGTGGCGTAGCTGCCCCGCTCCTGGCAGGCGTTGACGAACGTGTCCCCGGTCCGGGTCCGCGGGTCGTAGTGCTGGCAGGGCAGGTAGGGCCGGGCCGTCGAGCCGAGCACCAGGTCGACGCCGACCGCGCCGCCGATCGGGACGGGGCCGCCGCGCCGGTCGGTGAACCCCTCGAACGGCACGGCGACACCGTTGCCCCGGCCGGCGTCGCCGGTGAACCCGATGGTGTCCGCGGCCCGCGCCGTGCCCGGCTGCGTGACCACGAGCGCGAGCAGCCCCGCCACGAGCAGACAGATCCGCCGCCACCCGCTGGCCATCGCGGTGCGCACCGCGTCCCGGGACCGTTTCACCGTCATGTCGCCCGCCCCCGTCCGGGCGGCCCGGGCGGGCCGCCTTTGTCACAGCACATCGACCTTGACCATCCCGGCGCAGGCTTTTAGCTCAACTGACACCCAATCGTTGTCGATGCGCCATGTCGGTCGGGAAACCGAAGCCGCAGAGCCGTCGACCCGCCGCAACCGGGGTGCTGACGACGGCGACCAGCGTGTCTGGGGCGTGGTGACGAATCGTGGCAAGATTGTGCGATGAATGCGCCTGGACGCGGCGGCGAACGGCCGTCCGGTATGGATGCGGAGTCGACCGAATCCGCGGCGCGATGGGACTTCTTCATCTCCTACACCGCCGCTGACCGGGAGTGGGCGGAGTGGATCGCCTGGCACCTCGAGGTCGCGGGGTACACGGTGCTGGTGCAGGCCTGGGACTTCGTGCCCGGCAGCCATTGGGCGAGCCGGATGGACGAGGGCATTCGCGCCTGTGCCCGCACCCTGGCGGTGCTGTCCCGCGCCTACCTGCGCTCGGTCTACGGGCAGGCCGAGTGGGAGGGGGCGTACCAGGCGGACCCCGCCGGCTTCGCCCGCCGGCTGGTCCCGGTTCGGGTGGAGGACTGCCCTCGGCCCGGCCTGCTCGGCGGCGTGGTGTCGTTCGACCTGTTCGGCCTGGCCGCCGACGAGGCGCGCACGCGCCTGCTCGCGCAGATCGCGGCGATCCGCCGCGGCCGGGACAAGCCCGCGGCCGAGCCGCCCTTCCCCGGCGGCGCGCCCGCCGCCGACCCGTCGCGAGCGACGGGCACCCCCCGCTGAACCGCGGTCAGTAGGTGTGCCACTTCCGACGGGCGGGGCCGACGTTGCCGGTGGCGACGGGCCCGACCCAACGCAGGTCCGGGAGGTTCACGACGATCGCCTCCTGGGTGGTCCGGGCGATGACGACGACGGCCTCCTCGTCGGGGTCCGGGTTCTCCTCCCGGTGCGGCACCCACGGCGGCACGTAGATGTAGTCGCCCGGGTTCGTGTCGAGCCGGATCTCCTCCTCGTGCTCCAGGAAGACGAAGCTCGGGTGGCCGGAGACGACGTAGATGCCCGTTTCCGAGCGGCCGTGATGGTGGTTTGCGGAGGAGGTCGCCGCGGCGACGTGGGTCTGCCCCATCCACAGGTCGACGGACCCGACGGTCTTCCCGGACAACGCCTCGACCCGGCTCATCCCGGCGGTCTGCGAGGTCCGGTTGGACAGGCCGGCGGGCGTGACCTGATGCAGCCGCTGATGGAAGCTGTCCGCGGGCGGCGTGGACATGAGAACCTCCGAGAGGGAGTCGGTTCGGGGTCGACGGTCAGGGCTGGGAGCGTGCGGCGCGCCGGCGTCGGTAGTTCGCTGCGGCGGCCCTGCCCCCGCAGCGGCGCATCGAACACCAGCGCCGCCGCCCGGAGGGCGAACGGTCGAGGAACAGCGTCGCGCAGCCGTCGCTGTCGCAGGCCCGGACGCGACCGAGATCCGGCCCGGTGAGCAGGTTGATCGCGTCGCGGGCGATGACGGAGAGCGCGGCGCCCGCGTCGGGTTCCGGGACCGGGGTCCGTGTCCGGCCCCCCGGGCCGAGCAGGAACACCGGTGTCGGACGCCGGCCCGCCGCGTTGATCAGCCGGATGTCCTCGGGGGTGGGCGGCCGGCTGGCGATCAGACCGCGGGTGGTCTCGTTCACCGCCCCCCGCAGGTCACGTGCGGCGAGCAGGTCCGGCTCGGTGAGTCCGCCGGCGGCGGCCGGCAGCCCCTGTTCCTCGAACCAGCCGGTCAGCTCCGCCGGGGTGGCGAGCAGCTCGACGCGGCGCCCCGGCCAGTCGCGCACGGTCGCGACGAAGTCGAGACAGAGACTGCCCGCCCCCCGGTCGAACTCGGTCATCGTGCCGGACGTGAGCATCGGACGACCTCCTCGGGTAACGACGATCTCCGCGTGCTCCGCGTGTAACGATGATCTCCGCGGGTGAAGATGATCTTCTTGGGTAACGCTGCGTACGAAGATCACTGCAGTGCTACCGACCCGCCCTCGTCACCCCATCATGGGTTGACGAGGCCCCCTGCAGAGGGACGTTAGCACGAGAGTCTATGGAGGCGTGGGCTGATCGTCGCGGCGGGCGTCACCGGTTGATCTCTTGGTGATCCTCCTCGGTGGCGCGTCGCACCTGCCTCACCCGCGGCGCTGTGCGGTGCGGGGGAGTCCGACCGGCCGGTGCCGTCGACGCGGGCCCGGAGCGGACGGCGGGCCTGGAGCGCGGGATCGTCGGATGCGCACCGAGGGCCCCTGGGGGCGATGGGAGCCGACGGATCCGCCGGAGGTGACGGTGCTGTTCGCGGTGCTGGCCGAGCCGTGGTGGATCGCGGGTGGCTACGCGATTCAAAGCGCGGTCGGCCGGGGTCTCCGTGAGCACGGAGATATCGACGTGGCCGTCCTGCGGCGCGGGACGGTTACTGGGAAGGCCGGTGTGACCGGCGGGTCCGCCGTACGGTCGCAGCGCTGAGGAACGTCACCCCGGACGGCATTCTCTACCTCGCCCCCTATCTCGCCCCCGAGGTGCAGTTGTTCTACAAGGCGGCGGCACTGCAGCCGAAGGGCGAGCGCGACCTGGTCGCGGCGCCGCCGGTCCTCACCGCGGCGCGGCGCCGATGGCTCGTTGACGCGCTCGCCTTCGCGCATCCCGGACATCCATGGTGCGACCGCCTTTCGCCGTCACGGCATTAGGTGCGGGGACGGGCCGGTGGGGCGTCTTCGGGGTGCAGTGCACGACCCGGGTCTTCATTCATTTGTTCGTGATTGTCCGGCTCGGCCGCCGACGGGCTTTCCGGGCATGGCGGGGGCCGCCGGGGCCCGGCCAGGACCCTCGCACCACCCGGCCTGGTGCTGTGACGCCGGCCTGGTGCCGCAGCACCGATCCCTGGTGCTGGCGACCGCCAGGCGTCCGGCTGGCTGCTTGCGGTCAAGAAGGCCCGACGCGATTCCCGGTCGCAAGGTTGCTCCGGTGTGGGGGAATGTGACCTGGACTACGAGCCGAATGGCCGGCCGGTGCGATGCCGACCGGCCCGGCCGAGGGGGGAATTGTGACCCGCGCGACGCGGACACATTGTCCCTGCCTTAATGGGTGTGACCGGTGTTACGAATCGCAGCGATTGTGAGCGCCATTACTGTGGGCCGGGTCATAGCGGCTGTCCGGAAGTGTCGGACTGCAGTCCAGATCACGTCCACGGCGCTGTCGAAAGTCGCCCAGCGGGCGCACAATGGAAGCCGGAGGGTGACAGTGGCCCACCCTCCCGTGGCAATAACTTCAAGGAGTTCTTCATGCGTACCCAGAATTCCGTTGTTTCCTCCCTGCGTACGTCGCTCACCTCGCACCGTGCTGCGCGGGCCCAGCGTCGCGAAGTGGCGATGCTGCTGTCCGACCCCGAGCTCTCGCCGTCCACCCGTCAGGAGATGGTGGCGATCCTCACCCGCGACGAGGACGTTCGGACTTCCGTCGCCGTTCCGTCGCAGCGGCGCGGGGGGGCGTCGCGCGAGCACGCCGACGCGGGGTCGTTCCGCTCCGCCTGAGCACTCCGCCTGAGCGCTGCGCCGGAGAAGGCCCACCGTCAGGCCCGACCTCGCTTTTCCGGTTCTCCGTTCCTCCCGGTAGCCCGCCGCGGACCGCGGCCTGCTTCCGTCCGGGAGTCGCGGCATCACGAAGCCTCCGTGGATCCCCTCCGCCGCGGAGGCTTCCTCTTTCCTGCGGTGCACATCGTCAGATTTCCTGCGGTGCACATCGTCAGACGGCNGACCAGCCGCCGTCGACGCTCAGCGTCGCCCCGTGAATGTTGGCGGCGTCGTCGCCGGCGAGGAACACCACCGCGCGGCCGATCTCCGCCGGCCTGCTGGGTCGCCGCGAGGGCGCCCGCGCGACCAGGGGCGCGATGCGGTCGGCGTACTGCTCGATGCGGCGGGTCAGCGTGGGGCCGGGTGCGACGGTGTTCACCCGCACGCCCGCCGGACCGTACTCGGCGGCCCACGACTTCGTCAGCGAGTGCACGGCCGCCTTCGTCGCGCTGTACAGGGCCGACCCGCCCATCCCGACCAGGCCGTTGATGGAGCCGATGTTGATGACGGCTCCGCTGCCGCGGGCCGCCATGGCGGGTGCGACGACGCCGGTGAGCAGGAACGTCGCCGTGACGTTGAGGGCGAGCGCGGCGGTGATGAATGCCTCGCCCACCTCCGCGGTGGGCTTCGGCGAGATGATCATAGCCGCGTTGTTGACGAGGATGTCCGGCACGCCACCGACGGCGTCGCGGGCGGCGTCGGCGAGCGCCTGCACGGCGGGCGCACCGGCGGCGAGGTCGGCGGGGACGAACGTGGCCCGCCCACCGGCCGCGCAGATCGCCCGGGTGACCTCGGCGCCGCGCCCGGCGTCACGACCGCTGACCACCACGTGGGCACCGGCTGCGGCGAGCTCGGCGGCGATCGCCGCGCCGATGCCGTCGGTCGAGCCGGTGACGAGAGCGCTGCGTCCGGCCAGGGGTGTGATCGACATTCGGGGTTCCTTCCGGCGGTGGTCTGCTCCACCGCTGCAGGTCGTGGGCGTCGGCTGGTGCGCGGCCCAATCTGCCCGGGATAAACTGGACCCGCAAGTCCAGAAATGGCTGGCGGGAGGAGCGGACGTGCCGACCAGGCTGACGTCGAAGGGCAGCGCGACCCGGCAACGGATCATCGAGGGGGCGGCGGCCGAGATCCGCGAGCGCGGGGTCATGGCGACCACGCTGGACGACGTCCGCGCCCGCACCGGCACCAGCAAGAGCCAGCTCTTCCACTACTTCCCGACCGGCAAGGAGGAGCTACTGCTGGCCGTGGCCCGCTTCGAGGCCGACCGGGTCCTCGCCGACCAGCAGCCCCAGCTCGGCGAGCTCACCTCGTGGCCGGCGTGGCTCGTGTGGCGGGACAAGGTCGTCGCCCGCTACCGCGAGCAGGGGCGGCACTGCCCGCTGAGCGTCCTGGTGTCGCAGCTCGGGCGGAGCACCCCCGGCGCTCAGGCGGTCGTCACGGAGCTGATGAACCAGTGGCAGGCGCAGATCGCCACCGGCATCCGCGCGATGGCGCGGGCAGGCGAGATCTCCCCGCTGCTGGACGCCGAGCGCCACGCCGCGGCGCTGATCGCCGGCATTCAGGGCGGCGTGCTCATGCTGCTGTCCACCGGCAGCACCACCCATCTCGAGGCGGCCCTCGACGTCGCCATCGACGCGCTACGCCGCCCCTGACCCCCGCTGGATGTCGGCCAGGTGATGGATCCCCTCGTGCAGCGCGTTGCGGAGCAGCCAGCGGGCGGTGCGTTCCTCGCCGGGTAGGCGCGCCACCGTCCGTTCCCAGTCCTGCGGCTCGACCCGGCCGGCTTCGTCGCGCAGGCCCTGAGCGTTGGCGGCGAGCTCGGCCAGCACCGCCGCCGGGTCGAGCTCGTTGTAGCGGAACCGGCGGGCGCGCAGGTCGTTGAGCATCGGCTCGACGACGGGCCGGACCTCGGTGCGGGCCCGGTGCAGCCGGATGGTGGAGGTCGCGAGGACGTCCCGCAGGTGGCAGGCGTACTCGAGGACGGACCACGTGCCGGGCGAGAGCCGTTGCCGCAGCAGATCGGGGCCGGCGGCGGTGACGGCCTGCGCCACCCGCGCCGGCAGCGTCGCGAGTTCCGCCAGGACATCGTCCACGGTGCGCGTCGGGTAGGAGAAGCCGCAGTCGGCGCACGCGTGCGTCTCGCCCACCAGTGCGGGCGGGCCGGTCGGGTGCCCCGCTGACGGATAACTGATCATCACGCCATCGTAGGCGGCGCACGGGGCCCACCGGCCGGCGAGAGATCGCCGCCGACCGGCCGAGGCGGTGCCCATGGCGGCGGCCCGGGAGGGGGCCGGGGGAGGCCCGATGGGACTCGATCGCTAAAGAATGTAGTGAATTATGCGCATCGCTCGACACTGCGCCCGTCGACGGGAAATGCTGGCCCTCGCGCTACAGCTACAGGTGGGAGGCGGCGGTGACGACGGAATCGACGACGACCGCGGGCGAGACGACCGCGGGCGAGACGGCGGCGGGCGAGACGGCGGCGGGCGAGGCGGCGGCGGACAAGGCGGCGGCGGGCGAGGCGGCGGCGGACCGGTCGGTGGTGGCCGAGGGGCCGGTGCTGCTCGACGTGGGCGGCGACGGCGTCGGGGTGGTGACGCTGAACCGGCCGGAGCGGCGCAACGGCTGGAACCCCGAGATGGAGAACCGGTACTTCGACGTCCTCGCGCAGGCCGATCGCGACCCGGCGATCCGCGTGCTGATCGTCACCGGCGCGGGCACCACGTTCTGCCCGGGGGTCGACACCGGCCGGCTCGGCCAGATCGCCGGCAAGCCGATGGACACCACCGGCCGCCGCTCACCGGTGCGGGCCTGGTCGGTGCGCAAGCCCATGATCGCCGCTGTCAACGGGGCCTGCGCCGGCATGGGCCTGGTCCAGGCCCTGCTGTGCGACGTGCGGTTCGCCGCCCGCGGTGCGCGGTTCACCACCGCCTTCGCCCGCCGCGGGCTGGCCGGCGAGTTCGGCATCACCTGGCTGCTGCCCCGCCTCATCGGGCAGGAACGGGCGGCGGACCTGCTGCTGTCGTCGCGGGTGTTCGACGCCGACGAGGCCCGCGAGCTCGGCGTCGTCACCCGGGTCGTGGAGCCCGCGCAGCTCCTGCCCGCCGCGCGCGCCTATGCCGCGGACATCGCGGCGAACTGCTCGCCGGTGTCGCTGGCGCTGATCCGCCACCAGCTGCGCACGGACAGCACCGGCGAGCTCGACGCGGCGCTCGGCCGCACCTACCGGGCGATGGCCGCCGCCGCCGTCGGCCCGGACTTCCGCGAGGGCATCGACAGCTTCCTGGCGAAGCGTCCCGCGTCGTTCCCCCCGCTCGCCGACGACCTCGACCCGGCCGCGATCACCGGCGCCCCCCTGCCCGAGCTGGACTTCGACCCGTCCGGCGCCGTGAGCCGGTCCTGACCAGCAGAAGGAGACCCCGATGACGGCCACGGTGCACATCGACATGTCTGGCAAGGTCGCGCTGGTCACCGGCGGCGGCTACGGGATGGGACGGGCCTCGGCCCGGCGGTTCGCCGAGTGCGGCGCGGCGGTGGTCGTCGCCGACATCAACCCGGACACGGGGGCGGAGACGGTCGAGCTGATCCGGGCCGCGGGTGGGCAGGCGACGTTCGTCCACGCCGACGTCGGTGAGCCGGACGCCGTGCGGGACATGGTCGACCGCACCGTCGCCACCTACGGGGGCCTGGACTACGCCCACAACAACGCCGGCATCGTCGAGTCCCAGGACCCGGTCGTCAGCTACCCGGAACAGCTCTGGGAGCGGATCCTGCGCACCAACCTGACCAGCGTCTTCCTGTGCCTGAAGTACGAGATCCCGCGGATGCTGGAGCGCGGCGGCGGGGCCATCGTCAACGTGGCGTCGGAGTCCACCTACAAGGGCAACGTCGCCGACATCGGCTACACGGCCAGCAAGCACGGCGTGGTGGGCCTGACCACGGCCGCCGCCCTGCAGTACGCCCGGCGCAACATCCGGGTCAACGCCGTGGCGCCCGGCAACGTGGACACCGGCATCGTCGAGCGGGCCCGCCAGTACCTGACGCCGGAGCAGTTGCGGGCGATGGAGCAGGCCCAGCCGATCCGCCGGCTCAGCCGCCCCGAGGAGATCGCCGAGGTCGTCGTCTGGCTGTGCTCGGACGCCGCCGTGCTCGTCAACGCCGCCAGGATCGCCGCGGACACCGGCTGGCACGTCGCCTGACCGAACGCCGGGCGGCGCCGCCGACGTTGCCGCGGCGCCGCCCGGCGAACAGCGTCAGCGCCAGGTCCAGTGCGGCTCGCGCTTCTCCAGGTAGGCGCGGCGAGCCTCCCCGGCGTCGTCGAGGCGGCTGACCCGCGCGGTGTAGTCCTGCTCCAGCCGGTAGCCCTCGTCGAGGGGGAGGTCCTCGACCCGGTTCATCGACTCCTTGGACAGCCGCAGCGCCAGCGGGCTCTTCGCCGCGACCTCCGCGGCCAGGGCGCGCGCGGTGGCGGCGAGCTCCGCGCGGGGCACCAACGCGGCGGCGGCGCCGAGCCGGTAGAACTCGGCCGCGGGCACGCGCCGGCCCGTCAGCGCCATCTCGCGGGTCTTCATCGGCCCGACGAGGCGCTGCACGTGCCGGGTGCCACCGAGGACGCCCACGTCGATCTCCGGCAGGGAGAAGAACGCCTCCTCGGCGAGGACCACCAGGTCGCAGCAGCCGACCAGGGCGGCCCCGGCGCCGACGCACGCGCCGCCGACCGCCGCGACGACCGGCAGCCCGCCGTCGCGGATGCCGGCGAGGCAGCCGCGCACGACGGAGCCGGGATCGATCAGGTCGGTCAGGCTCTCCTCGGGCAGCAGCTCCCGGCGGGTGTAGCGGCGTTCGGACTCGGTGATGTCGGCGCCGGCGCAGAAGACACGCTCGAAGTCCGAGGCGAGGATCGCGACGGCGGCCTCATCCCCCCGACCGAGCTCGGTGAACACCTGCCCGATCTCGCGCATCATCGGCGCGCTCAGCGCGTTGCGCGGGGGGCGGGCGAGCGTGACCGTGGCGATGCGGTCAGCGATCTCGACCCGGACGAACTTGGGTTCTTCCACCGCCGGGGCTCCTTCGGGTGACGGGCGAATGTTTAAACGATATGACTATCGGAGGGGTGCGTGCGACGCGAACGGCCCGGTGACGACGCAAGCGGGAGGACACCATGACGATGGGACGCGCGGCGACGACCTGGCCGGGAGCGCGGCGGTGACGGCGCCCGCCGCCGCGGGACGCCTCGCCGGCAAGGTCGCCTTCATCACCGGAATCGCCCGCGGGCAGGGCCGCTCCCACGCGGTCGCGCTCGCCCGCGAGGGCGCGGACATCATCGGCATCGACCGGGCCGCCGACGTCGCGACGATGGGCTACCCGCTGGGCACCGCCGACGAGCTCGCCGAGACCGTCGCCCTGGTCGAGAAGGCCGGCCGGCGGATCATCGCCCGGGTGGGCGACGTGCGCGACCGGGCGGCGATCGTGGATCTGCTCGCCACCGGCGTGCGCGAACTCGGCGGTCTGGACATCGTCGTGGCGAGCGCCGGAATCTCCCCGCCCGCGCGCCGGCTGTGGGAGATCCCGCCGGAGCAGTGGGACGACGTGATCGGCATCAACCTCACCGGCGTCTTCCACACCCTCGCCGCGTCCGTCCCGCACCTGCTCGCCGGGCGCAGGGGCGGGTCGATCATCGTCATCAGCTCGGGCGCGGCGCTCAACCGCGTCCCGAACCTGTCCGACTACGTCACCACGAAGAACGGCGTGATCGGGATGGCGATGTCACTGGCCAACGAGGTGGCCCACCGCCAGATCCGGGTGAACGTCATCGCACCGGGCACGGTGAACACCCCGATGGTCACCGAGAACACCCAGCAGTTCCACCTGTTCCGCCCGGACCTGCCGAACCCGACGGTGGACGACTGCCGGGAGGGCTTCGCCGCGTCGATGCCGATGGGCCGGCCGTGGCTCGAACCCGAGGACATCTCGCAGGCCGTGGTGTTCCTGTCCAGCGACGAGGCCCGCTGGATCAGTGGCGTCGTCCTGCCCGTCGACCAGGGCAACACCAACCGTCGCTACTGACCCGGCTGCTCTGCCTGACCCGCCTGCCCTGCCTGACCCGGCCGGGTTCGGGCGGGCCGCACGAGGTTGACGGTCTCGAAGACCGCCCGCAGCCCGCCGTCGGCGCCGTAGAGCTCGCCGCGGCCGAGGATCCGTCCCCGGGCCGCCTGCGGAGTGTGGACCCGGTAGAGGTGCCAGTCGCGGACGTCGAGGTCGTCGAGGTAGGTGACGGTCTGCGTGAGGACCACCGCCTGCAGCTCGGCGCGGGGTGGCAGCGGTATCCCGCCGTGGAGCATCCCGTCGGCGATGGCGAGCGTTTCCACGGTGTGCGCGATCAGGGCCCGCCAGAAGGTCGGGTCCTCCGGGGCGTCGGCGATGCGGGTCCACAGGTCGAGCTGGCGTGGCGCCCGGCGCGGCATGATCGCCGCCTCCCAGGGCAGCAGCGCGCGGCGGACGGGTTCGGCGTCGGCCGGGCGTCCGAGGTCCGCGGCGGGGGAGTCGAACCGGTGCAAGTCGGGGGCGTCCCCGGTGAGCATCACCTGCGCCCGGCTGAGCTGGTCGCCGCCCTGGCGCAGGGACAGGGCGAACGACTCCACCGACCGGCCTCCGGCGAGCCGCTCCACGTCGATCTCCAGCGGCAGGTCGGCGCGGCCGCCATGGATGAAGACCGTCTGCAGGGTGTGCAGCCGCTTGCCGGACGCCAGCCGCTCGGCGAGGACGACCTGCTGGCCGAGCTGCTGCGCGCCGAGGACACCCCCGTGCCCGCTCGGCACGCACCGCGCCGCCGTCGTGGGCAGCGCCGGCGTCAGGTCGAGCACCCGCAGCAGCTCCGGGAGGGTGAACAACGTCTGCACCCAGTCCGGCTCGTAGCGCGCAGCGGCCACGTCAGCGGCGGCGAGATCGTGCCCGCCGCCGGCCTGCGCAGCGACGATGATCTCGTTCGTGAGCTCTGCCACGTCGATGTCCTCGCCCTCTGCCGCCCGACCCGGCGCCTTACTCCCATGAATACCGGGGGACACCGTCGGCGGAGTCGTCGAGTGGCTGAGTGCACACGGAAAATGATCAGCGGTTGCCGTCCGGTTCACGACGGTTCGTGCACGATGTCCCCCGGAGACGGCATGCTCTCGCGCAGATGGACATCCGGGCGCTAGGCGGACATCCGGGCGCCAGGTGGACATCCGGGCGGACGTGCGCAGGATCGCCGGGTCCGGAAGGCCGGGACAGGACGAGGACGGAACGAGGGGCGAGGCATGCCGACCACTCGGACGCTGAAGACGCTGAACACCGTGCACCGGGCTCTCGTGAAGGTCACCCGTGGCCGGCTCGGCTGGCGGGCGGGCGGGATGCCCGTCCTGGAACTGACCACCACGGGCCGCCGCAGCGGCCACCCCCACACCCTCCTGGTGACCTCGCCGCTGCGCGAGGGATCGACCATCGTCCTGGTTGCGTCGCGGGCAGGCGATGACCGTCATCCGGACTGGTTCCTGAATGTCTGTGCGAACCCGGAGGTGACGGTGCGAGCCGGGGGCGGCCCGTGGCGGCCGATGCGGGCCCGGGCGGCCACCCCGGCGGAGCGCGAACGACTGTGGCCGCGCGTCATCGCCGACAACCGCTGGTACAGGGGCTACCAGTCGAGGACGGACCGGGTGATCCCGCTGGTCCTGCTGGAACCGAGCTGATCGACCGGCCGAACCGTACGCTGCCCGGGGTTCCGGTGGACAGCGTGAGACCGAGGGAGTGAGGAAGGTTCTCCACACCGACAACCCGCGCTGGACCGTGGCCGACGTGCCCGATCAGCGTGGACGCACGGCCATCGTCACCGGCGCCAACTCCGGCCTCGGCTTCGAGACGGCGAGGGTGCTCGCCGAGCATGGCGCCACCGTCATCCTGGTCTGCCGCGACGCGGCGCGGGCCCGACTGGCCGCGGCGCGCATCCGGGTCGGCATTCCCGCGTCGGATGTCCGGGTGGAACAGCTGGATCTGGCCTCCCTTGCCTCCGTGCGCTCGGCGGCCGAGCGGATCCGGGCGGCACACCCGCGCCTGGATCTGCTCATCAACAACGCCGGGGTCATGTGTCCGCCCCCGGGGCGCACCGAGGACGGCTTCGAGCCGACGTTCGGCATCAATCATCTCGGTCACTTCGCCCTGACCGGCCTGCTGCTCGACCGGCTGGTGGCGACGGCGGGATCGCGGATTGTCACCGTGAGCAGCCTCGTTCACCGGTACGGGCGGATCGACGTCGATCACCTGCGCCGGCTGCCGTCGGGCGAGCGGCCGGGCGGTCGCAGGCGCTCCCGTCGGCCCTACCCGGATTCGAAGCTCGCCAACGTGATGTTCACCTTCGAGCTGCAACGCCGCCTTGCGCAGGCCGGCGGGTCGACCATCGCGGTGGCCGCGCATCCGGGCATCGCCCGGACCGAACTGGGCCGCGGTCTCACGCCCGCGGCCCGGGTGTTCCTGGGCGCGCGCATGGCACCGGTGATGTCCTGGCTCATCCAGGGTCCGCGGGTCGGCGCGTTGGCGACGGTCCGGGCCGCGGTCGATCCGGGTGCCCGCGGCGGCGAGTACTACGGCCCCGGCGGACTGCTGGGCAGCACCGGTCTGCCCGTCGTCACCGAGGCCAGCGCGCGCGCTGCGGACGTCCGCCGGCAGCGCCGGCTGTGGGAGGAGTCCGAGCGGCTCACCGGAGTCACCTACGACCTGCGCGAACCGGCCCGGCCGCCCACCACCTCGCCCGCACGCCCGTCGCTCGTCTCACCGTGACGTCCTCCCCCGCCCGACCAGGCGTCCTACCACCGCACAGTCCGCTGGAGCTTCGACCTATCTGGTTGGTGATTTTGCTGCTTTGAAGATCAGGGTGCACGCAAGAATCCCGGAGCTGCCGGCGGTGATGGCGGACCTCGTGTCGTCGAACGCAAAGATTTCGAAGGAGACTATGACCGCGGTGAGTAGCAGGAGAAGTGTGCCGCAGATTCTGGCGCGTTTCCTGGTGTCCAACCGTTTGGCCATCCTTACGAAGCCGGGCCTCGTGGGTGCGAACTGTTCCTCGCTCTTGTTCCCTGAAAGAGGAGGGAGAGTCCGAACGCGCAGTGCATGGAGCCCAGAAGGAGCTCATGTCGAATCACGAGCACGATGCAGCCGTAAACTGCCATCGGTACGCCCAGTGATATGAACAGATGTGGCCGCGATCGTCTCATCTCATTCCGAGGCCCAGTCGACGGGCGGCTGGCTGCTCGCCTGTGCCAACGGATGTGGGTGGGCGTCGCCTTGCGTCATGGGTCTCCGATACTCGTCCGCGGCTGCCGGCAGCCAAAGGTGAAAATAATGCACCTAGGTTGGTGATTGTATTCGCGTCCGCGCCGGTCTGTGGCCGGTGCGCCACTCTGCGCGCAGTGGCAGCCGTGGGACGATCTGCCGCGATGCCGGTGGCCGAAAGCAGCGGACTCAGATCTCCTCGGGCGCCTCGTCAAGGAGCGTGTCCTGGAGGTACAGCGGTACCAGCGACTCCCGCAGCGCCGATGTGGTGCGCCGGATCCGATCGTGGATCGCCAACTGTTCGTCCAGTGCGCCCATCGCCGCGCCGATGCGCCGCTGCCGGTCGGTGTCCGGAAGGAGGAGCGGCAGGGCGCGCATGGTCGCGGCGGTCAGCGATCGAACGGTCGAGCCGCCGGCATTGCCGACCAGCCACCGCTGTACGCGGGGATGTCCCAGATAAAAGACCAGATAGCTCGGGTCGAGGGACGCGTCCGGTCGCAGACGCAGGCAGGACGTGCCGAGCAACCAGCCGTCGTGCTCCTCGGTCACCAGCCCGCACCGGCCGATCTCGCCGGTTCTGGTACATACGACGTCGCCCGGTGCCAGCAGGTAACGATCCAGCGTCTCGGCCACTGACGGATCGACGAAGTCGAGGTGATCCCGCACGATCCGGTTCTCGCTGATGTTCCTCGGCTTGATGACGGGAACATCGGAGGAGTTCCCTCCCCCGGAGCTCACCGCGCCGGAAGGGCCGGCGAGCACGTCGCACACCTCACCCAACTGGCACCGGCTCCAACCGGCGGGAGTCCCGTAGAGCAGATCGGCGGCGGTATCTATCTGACGTTCCGCCCGCTCGTGCGAGTCGATCGACCGCTGTAGCAGGTTGCGTAGGCTGTGGCGCAGGTCATCGGCGTCGGCCCGGTTCCGATCGAGATCGACGGGAGCCGAGGCGGCGATCAGATAGCGGCCGGGATTCAGCACGTATCCGTCGTCTCGTAGCCGATCTCGGGCCACGGCCCGCGACAGCACGTCACCCGAGGTGAACGTCGATCGATCGCGGTACGCCGCCGTGATGCGCTCCAGATCCTCCTCGCGCAGGACCCGATGGTTGCGGCCGTCCATGGTGCCGGCCGCGTGAGCGTCAACGAAGAAGACATCGTCGTCACCGTCCGACCCCCGACCCCGCAGCAGCCAGAGCGTCACGGCGATCGCGGTGGAGTGGAACAGTTGAGGTGGCAGCGCGATGACGGCATCGACCACACCGTCCTCGACCATGGCGGCCCGGATGGCCCGCTCCCGGGAGTTCTCGGATGATCCGGCGCCGTGGGGCATGAGGACGGCGGCACGGCCGCCCTCGGTGAGCAGGGCCAAGGCGTGCTGCAGCCAGGCGAAGTTCGCGTTGTGTCGCGGCGGAATGCCATATCGCCAGCGCAGGTCACCGACGTGGTAACCGTCAGTCCAGTCCGACATGTTGAACGGTGGATTGGTCAGCACCAGATCGAAGCGCCGCTGTGTGTCCCAGCGGTACAGGGGCGGCTCGACCCGCACCTCGCGGGTAGCGATGTCGTGCAGCGTCAGGTTCATCCCCGCGAGCCATCCCAGGTGGCCAACCGTGCCACCGCTGACCTTCAGCTTCGCGGGCGCTCCGCACCGGGTCCGGACATGGTCGACGGCGCCTACGAGGAACTCGCCCAGATGACAGAATGGATCATGAATTCGCTCGCCGCCGATCGGGTTCGTCAGGCGAACTGCCAACCGAACCACCGAGTCCGGCGTGAGATGCCCCCGCCGGCCGTCGGCAGCCGCGAACCGGGACAGCAGATCATCGGCGAGCCAGCCGGCGATCGGCGCGTCTCGGATGCCATCCGGCCCCGACGACGGATCCAGACGATCTAGGATCTGGATGGCCGTCGCCAGATCTGCGTGGTCGGCAGAGGGCCCGCCAGTGGTCCACGCATGCCGCGGCAGCGGTTCATGCCCGCCTGCCAACAGCGCGCTGTTGACCAGATCATCCGCTCGTCGGGGCAGGTCACGGTCGGGGGCGTACCTGAGTTCCCTGAGCTCCGACCATCGTGACGCGTCGTGAAAGCGGAGGTAGAGCAGCCCGAAAGCCAACATCGACGCCTCGGTCCCATTGATCCCGCCGAAGTTGCGGTAGGCTGCGAACGCCCGCCAGAGCCGTCGACCGGTATCCGGGGGAGGGGCGACCCGCTCGGGCGATCCCAGGTTTCGACGGAACCGGATCCCATAGGTGATCCCCGCATCCTCAGTAGGCTGTCGATCTTTTTCCGCAACGATCCGATGATCGAGCCAGGCGGCTACCTCTGGGGCGGGGTAGACCTCCCGTCCCATACGCCGTTCGGCCGCGGGAAAATCCGGATGCCGACGTCTCCAGTTGCTGACCGCCGCCGGTTTCACCTCGGCGAGCCGGGCGATCTCGGCGGCCGTGACGAGGCGCACGGATCCGGTCACTGCGCACCGAAGTCCCATCCGGGCGTGCACTGTTTGATCGGAGCTTCAGGTGGCCCGCCTCTACTACGCGGTCCGTAAGACCCATCCCGGTGGTCAGAACCGTACATGATCGTCCCCACTCCAGATTCCGTCCCGGCGGGCCAGGATCTCGGGTATGCGATCAAGCAGCTCGACCTCTCGCACTGCCTCGGGCGACAGGTAGCCCAGCAGGCGGTAGATCTTCGCGCGGTCGGCGCCGAGATCCCGGTGATGGATCGGTTCGTAGTGCATGACCCGGTTTCGGAGATAGAGCATCGTCACCAGATTTCGGTGCAACTCATCGCGCCTTCCCGTGTAGTACGGGAACGCCTGGTGGAGAGCCGGGACCCACAGCGTCCGGTCGTACGACCTGCCGCGGCTCAGCAGCGCGACCCAGAAGCCGAATGTCAGGGCGGCGACGACATCGTCGGAAGTCGGCGGTCGGGTGTTTGCCCGGCGGAGCTTGTCACCGGCCTGCCTGACCTTACGAGCGTCCTCGTCGGCAAGTTTCGCGACGGACCACCAGTCGGGTCGCCCATAGTGCGTGCAGAGCCGGCCGTGCAGCGCGTTCCGCAGCCCTATCTCCAGGCAGTGCAAGGGCCCGTAGAAAGCAGCGGAGACCGCCGCGTTCCACCAGTAGAGGCGTATCGCCGCGTCCGACGAACCGTCGGTCGCATGCAAGTAGGAACGCAGTCGTGGGGGCGAAAGCAGGCGGTGGATCCAGTCAGGTTGTTCGGTGATCATGGAACACTCCCGCGGATCGACGGCTCGCGGCCGGGCGGTGCTTGGTAGAGTGGACCTCGTAGGCCCCGGGCACGCCTCTGCTATGCATGCCGCCCGGGGCACGGCTTTTTTGGGCGCGTTGGGCAGCCTCGACGGCCCACTGCGGCGCCTTCGCTGCGCGTGGCTGGTGTCGGTGTTCGCTTCGGGCCGAACCTGCGCACTCCGTCCGACGTATGCAGATTACGGACGCCACACTCGTTCGTCAAGCGCAGTGCACTGCGCTCGGAAGGACTGTTAACACCTACGAGGCTGGGCGCCGGCGACCGAGGGCCGCTGCGGCGACGCGGCAGAGCGACGCGGCCACGTGGCGAGATCCACCGGGGGTGTCCGCAGACGGTGCTCGGTCAGGTGCCCTCGGCGCTGGGGCCACATGCTCGTTGCCGGCACCGGCGGATCCAGAAGAGGATCACCGCGGTGACGAGAATGACGGCGGGGGCGAGGCCGGGATCCTCGACTTCGTCGCCGACAACACCGGCTGTCAGCTCGGCGGCGCCAGCGAAGAGCGCGGCGACAACTCCGCCGATCAGGTGCTCGCGGGCGCCACCGGTTGCGGGTTGCAAGGAGCGTTCGAGCGTGCCACGGGCGGCGTACTCGGCGGTCCGCCGGGCTCGGCGGCGGCGCACGGGGCCGAGCCGCGAGCCGTCCATCCAGGCGATGTAAAGCCCCCGCAAGGAGGTGGACTGCGCCTCCCACTGCGTCCAGGCGCCGTCCACCGCGGACAGGGCATCGCGCAGTTCCGGGGGCGGGACAGCGGGCTCGCGACGAGGTCCGGCCACTGTCCGCACGAGGTGGCTCACAAGGCGACATTACGCGCGCTCGGTGGAGGCAGGTGTATCTGTCGGGAGTCTGGTCGCCGAGCGCCGGAGGCAGTTTCCAGGTCCAGTACCAGGCCACGTGGCTCAACTCGGCCACCCCGCCGTTTATCAGTCCGTGGCTGGATCAGAAGGGGACCTCGGTGGTACTTTCCGTTGCCATACGCCGGCAGGCGTCGGTTTGATGACGCTTCCGCCGACGTGCGGCCGGAGCCCCGCCAACGCCGTGTGTGCGACTGAGCGTGCGCCACGAACACCGAAGGGACGTGCTGAGGCGAGACGGCGACCGGTGTGCCCCCGGTCTGTGGAATCGGCCTGCTGGACGATGACCGTCCAGCAGGCCGCTCTGGACGGACGACTTCCTCGCGAAGCTACAGCGCTGCGTACACCGCTACCGTCGGGCCCGGAGGATTTCCCGTGTGCCGCGCGCCCGGGTGAGCATCTCTCTTGCGAGTGGGCGCTGGGACGGGCCGGGTGCCGTGCACGCCCCGGCGGGCGCTACCGGTCGACGGACAGCATCTGGATCGGCATCTGCATGGTCGGTGAATCGAGGGCCGCCGCTCGACCATCCGGTGACGGCTTTCCCGGCCGAGTTCGAGGGGCCGTCGCATGGCGGCTCCCACCCCCGAATGGCATATCGTCTGCCGATATCGGCAGACGTAAGTTTGCCGCGTGCCGCGGAGGGGTGGCCATGAGCGTGCCGTCGACAGCGATGCCGCAGGAGTTGCAGCGGCGGTTGGGGATGTTCGACGCGGTGATGATCGGCCTGGGGGCGATGATCGGCGCGGGGGTCTTCGCCGCGGTGGGACCGGCGGCGCAGGCGGCCGGATCCGGGCTGCTGCTCGGGCTGGCCTTCGCCGCAGTGGTCGCCTACTGCAACGCGACGTCGTCCGCACGGTTGGCAGCCTGCTATCCGGCCTCGGGCGGCACTTACGTTTACGGCCGTGAACGGCTCGGTGTCTTCTGGGGCTATCTGGCCGGGTGGGCTTTCGTCGTCGGAAAGACCGCTTCCTGTGCGGCGATGGCTCTCACCGTCGGCTTCTACGTCTGGCCAGGCCAGGCCCATGCGGTGGCGGTGGTGGCGGTGGTGGCGCTGACCGCGGTGAACTACGTCGGGGTACAGAAGTCCGCCTGGCTCACCCGTGTGATCGTCGCGGTCGTCCTGACCGTGCTCGCCGCGGTGGTGGTCGCCGCCGTCACCTCGGCCACGTCGGACGCTGCCCGGTTGGACATCGGCGCGGACGCCACGTTCGGCGGGGTGCTTCAGGCGGCTGGCCTGCTGTTCTTCGCGTTCGCGGGATACGCCCGCGTCGCCACCCTCGGCGAGGAGGTCCGTGACCCGGCCCGAACCATCCCCCGCGCCATCCCGACCGCCCTCGGCATCACCTTGGCCGTCTATGCCGCTGTGGCGGTCGGGGCCCTGATGGTGTTGGGTCCCCAGCGGCTGGCGGAGGCCACCGCGCCGCTGTCGGACACGGTGCGCGCCGCAGGCGTCGGCTGGCTGGCGCCGATCGTCCGGGGCGGTGCGGCGGTCGCCGCGCTGGGTTCCCTGCTCGCGCTGATTCTCGGGGTTTCGCGCACCACCCTGGCGATGGCCCGTGACCGGCACCTGCCTCATGCCCTGGCTGCGGTCCATCCCCGGTTCGCGGTGCCGCACCGTGCTGAGCTTCTGATCGGCGCTGTGGTGGCGGTCCTCACCGCGACCACGGACGTGCGTGGGGCGATCGGTTTCTCCTCCTTCGGCGTGCTGGGCTACTACGCCATCGCCAACGCGAGTGCCTGGACCCTCACCCCGGACGAAGGGCGTCCACCGCGCGTCGTGCCCGCGGTCGGGCTCGCCGGCTGCCTGACCCTGGCCTTCGCCCTGCCACTGTCCTCGGTGGTCTCCGGGGCCACGGTGCTCGTCGTCGGCGCCGCCGCCTACGGCATTCGCCGGATCACCATCGCCCAGACGCGGACATAGAGCCCCACCCGACGCGCAGGCACCCGACGCGCAGGCACCCGACGCGCAGGCACCCGACGTGCGGGCACCCGACGGGGCCTCCTTGCACAGGAACGCTGCGTCACCCCGTCCAGTGGACTCGGCGCGACGCCAATCTCTGGCGCCGTCAGGGAGAAGTGTCGCGGCCGAGGACCTCACGGGCCAGCTCCGCCAACGCTCTACGATCTTCAGCCAAAGCACGCTTCCCGGCCTCGGTCGCCCGGTACATTCGCCGGGTGCGTCCGTCAATCACCCGCTGCTCGGAAGCCAACAGACCGTCGGCTTCCAGCCGGTGCAGCGTCGGATACAGCGTGCCGGGGCTGATGTGATGGCCGTGCCGGGCCAGCTCCTCGGTCATCCACGCACCGTGGATCTCCTGTTCGGCCGCGTGATGAAGGATGTGCAGCCGCACCGCGCCTCGCTGGAACTCCCGCACCCCACCCGCCTCCACGCCGCCGGCCCGGCAGTGATGAAACCGATATCGGAATCCGAGTGTACGGTGGCCGGTTTGCTGGCGATGTGATGATCAGAAACGCAGACTGAAGCGATCACGATCATCTTTGCGCTGTGTGCTGGCGGCGTTGACCGGATCGCACTGCTTTACGGGGCCGAGGGGCGGCGGAATGGTGCTGGGCGGGACACGCCGAGCAGGACCGCGAGGCTGGTGAATCCATCCGTTCGGGCGTGCAGCCCAGCGGCGACGAGTGCGTCCGAACCGATCTGGCGGCCTACCTTGAGACGGCTGCAGGCCACGATCTCGTTCCCGACGAAACCCACCAGGCCGGGTGTGATCAGAGCGGCCGTGGGCGTGGGCATGCGTGCCGAGATCATGACCTTGACCGGTGTGCATGTCTCGGCGGTAGCCGGAAACGATCAATGCGGTGTGACGGCGGCTGCCACCGTGTCGCACCTGGCTATCAGTAGCACCTTGCCGAGTAACCCCGCGAGTGCAGTCCACGGAGATGAGGTGGTGGCGCGGATTCATGGTGCGCGCCACCACCTCCGTGGGCGTCAGACCTTGGTGAGCAGGGTCTGCATGGTCGTGATCTGGGTGTTCTGGGTGTTCTGGATATTCTCGGCGAGTCGTTTCGCCGGTGTGTAAAGTCCGTCGCGGGTTTCCGTCTTCGCCATGGTGATGGCACCTCGATGATGCGCGATCATCATGGTGAGGAACATTTTGTCGAAGGCGGGTCCGGTCCCCATCTTCAATCTCGCCATGTCATCGTCGCTCATCATGCCGGCCATGGGCCCGCCCGGCATCATCCCGGTCATGGTGCCGCCCGGCATCATGGTGGTCGAGCCGTGGTCACCCATACCGTGCCCGGAACCGCTGTCGCCGCCGGGGGGCACTGTGGGCTGCTTCCAGGCGTTGAGCCACCCGACCATGGTGGCGATTTCCGGGGCCTGCGCCGCGCGGATCTGGCGGGCGAGGGTTTTCACCTCCGGGTGACTGGCGCGGGTTTCGGCCAGATCGGCCATGTCGATGGCCTGTCGGTGGTGGGGGATCATGTTCTGGGCGAAGGTGACGTCGGCGGCGTTGTGATCGGCGGCACCGGTGCTCGTGCTGCCGTTGCTTCCGTCGTTGCCGCAGGCGGTGAGAACGATCGCGGCCAGGGCCGCCGCGATGAGCAGTGTCAGTCGTCTCATGCTGGTTCCTCGTCTGCCGGAGGTCTGTAGTCCGAAGAAGTTCGGCGCACGTCGCAGGAGCCCGGGTGGCCCGGGCAGGACGTGTCGGTCTACAGACGGAGCACGCAGAGCGAGGCGAGTGAGGGTCGGTGGAGCAACGAGCGATCTGGGGGCGCCCGCCCGCGGTGGGGGGACGCTGCGCGTAGGACTGCACGTCTCACCGACGTCGAGGAGAGCAGCCGGGTGAGCAGCAACGCGATGACCAGCAGGAGCGTCAGGCGGAGAAACGCCAGGCACATCGCACCACCGTGCCCGTCGTGATCCATCTCTGTTGCGGGCGGTGTCATGACGTGCCGTGGATCGGGGTGGCTCACCGGCAGGGCCGACGGTGGGGGGTACATGTCCGCCCCGTACATCACCGACGACCCGATCTGGTCGGTGGTGTCGGCGTGCAGGCCGTGCGCCAGGTGCGCGGACAGGCCGCCATGCATGAGCAGAATGCCCAGCAGGACGGGTACGGCGAGCAGGAACAGCGGCAGCCCGGCAGCGGTGGTCTTTCCATGGGGCCGGGCGCTCACGGGTCCAGTCTGCCTGACGGGGAGCTGGTCGGCTGGCAGGCCATGGGTCCGATCCTTCTGCGCCGGGACAGGGTCAGCGGACCCGGCCGACCCAGTAGGTGGAGGTGAGGTGCTGCCCGTTTCACGGACACGCGATAGTTGGACTATATCAGCTTTACGCCGCCTCCGGTATTGATGTCTGACTCGTCAGGTAGAGATG